>CACBBU010000005.1 GCA_902537615.1 uncultured Alphaproteobacteria bacterium | reverse complement strand
CTAAAACAATGTTACTTAAAGTTATTTATAAACTTTTAAATACATACAATTCAATCTCTCATTTGATAATTGGAGATCCATTTTTATTTTTTGAAAATAATGAAGAATCATTCTTTCAAAAAAGAAAAATTCCCGTAGAAAAAATTCTTGGAATCCCTGAAATAATAATTTGGATGAATAAAAAAAAAATGTTTTTAACAAATAGAAATAAGAACTCATCGGTGAGTTTTTTTTACCCAAAAACAAAAATTGACTGCAACAAACTTCTAAATATAGGAAGTTTTGAAAAATTAATAATTAAAGTTTCAGTAGAGCCAGTTCTTCAAACTATAAAGGAAATAATATCAAAAAAATTAGCTAAAAACTATAAATATACGATTTTTGCTAATGCAAAAATAATAAAATTTAATAAGAGTTTTAAACTAGACAAATCAGTGAGTGATGTTTATATAATTTTAGAGAATGCCTAACTATAAACCATTATTTAAAAAGAACTTACTTATGATGATTGTACTAGTTTTTTTCATACTAGTAGTCGTTCTTTTTATAAACTTTTTATATGAAAAAAGAGCACCAAGCCTATCCCTAGGAGGAAGTTTTGTATTAACAGACCAGAATGGTGAAACGTTTGACTCAAGTAAGGTTAGTTTTAAAAAACTCATATATTTTGGTTATACCTATTGTCCAGACGTATGCCCTTTTGATCTATTAAAAATATCCAAAATTTTTGAAAATAATCCAAGTCTGTGGGATGAAGTAAAACCTATATTTATTACTGTTGATCCTGAGAGAGACACAATAAAAGAACTAAAAATCTTTATGGAAAACTTTGATCAATCATTTATTGCTCTAACTGGTTCCAACGAAGAAATAAAAAAAGTTCTTAGAAAATTTAAAATTTACGTAAAAATGAACAAGGCTAGTTCCACTGACAAAGACTATTTAATTGATCACAGTTCGCTAATTTTTTTGCTTGATAAAAATGATAATTATATAAAATTTTTTAGACCTAAAGAATTAAAAGAAGGAATTATTTTCTAATAATCAAAAGAAATTATCCAAGATTCTTTCAAAAACACTTTTCTGATCCTTGAATTTTTTACTCTTTGATATAATTTTATCTATTTTATCATTATTCCTAAACCCTCTTCTTTTTTTTTCATTTGCGTATTGTAGCGATTTAATTGGCACTCCGTTATGTGCTTTTTGCATAAAATCACTCCATAAAATTGCAGGTGCTGTACCTCCAGTAATTTCATTCATAGGAGAATCATTATCATTTCCAAACCAGACACCTACTACTAAATCAGAGGTAAAACCAATAAACCACGCATCTCTGAGGGATTGACTTGTTCCAGTCTTTCCAGCTGCCGGCCTATCAATTTTTGCTTTCCTGCCTGTTCCATTGGTAATTGTTTGTTCCATCATTTTTGTCATTGTTGATACAACAAGAGGATCAAGTATTTTTCCAGGCCCAGAGCCTTCTCTCATAAATAACAATTTTCCTGAGGTATTTTCAATTGACCTTATACCGTGTACAAAAATTCCATCACCATTATTGGCAAGAACATTATAGGCTGATGTAAGTTCTAACAAATTTACCTCCGATGTTCCTAAAGCAATTGAGGGCGAATTTAACAAAGGACTATTTACACCTAATGACCTGGCAGTCTTAATTACGTTTTCTCTTCCAATACTTTCGGATAATTTTACTGCAACCGTATTTATTGATTTAGCAAAAGCGTCACTAATAGAAACTTCTCCCATATATTCTTTTTTATAGTTCTTAGGTGACCATCCATTTATATTAATTTCTGAATCAAGCATTAGGTCATCAGGCGAATAACCACTCTGCAAGCCTGCTAAATAAACAAATAATTTGAAAGCTGAACCAGGTTGTCTCTGCGCTTGCGTTACTCTATTGAATTGTGAGTCACCGTAGTCTCTTCCACCGATCATCGCTAAAACTTCACCATTTATGTTTAAGGCAACTAAAGCTGATTGATCAGCTGATTCATATTTAGAGGTAATTTGATTAACAGATTTTTCAGCAATGTCTTGGAGTTGAACATCTAAAGTAGTTCTAACTATTAAATCTTCCTTTATTTCACCTAGGTATGTTTTAACTCTTGGCAATAACCAGTCAACGAAATATCTTGTACTTTTTGGTGCCGATGTAAATTTGTCATATTTTTTGTTGTTTAATTGTGCTTCTTTAACACTACTAAAAGTAATTAATTTATTTTTAGCCATATTTTCTAAAACTTTTGATGTTCTAACTCTTGAAAGTTTTTCGTTTGATATTGGGTTATATTTTGAAGGTGCCTTCAGTAAACTTGCAATTAAAGCGCACTCATAAAGATTTAGTTCTTCAACTTTTTTGTTAAAGTATTTTTCTGATGCCGCTTGAACCCCATATGTACCAGAACCAAGATACACTCGATTAAGATAAATACTAAGTAATTGCTGCTTAGTAAATCTCATTTCTAACCAAAAGCTTAAAATTAATTCATGAAGTTTACGAGTAAATGATCTTTCAGGTGTTAAAAAAAGATTTTTTGCTAATTGCTGTGTAATTGTACTTCCGCCCTGAACAATTCTTCCCGCTTTTAAATTTACATACGTAGCTCTTATTATTCCCTTTAAATCAATTCCTATGTGCGAAAAAAATCTTTTATCTTCTGTGACTATTACTGCATTTATCAAATCTTTGGGCAAGTTTTTATATTGAATAGTTTGACCATAAATGTCTCCATATGAAGCAATAATTCTTCCCTCTTTATCAAGAAAAGTAATACTAGGCTGCCTAGAAATTTGTATTGATTCTGTTTCTGGTAAATTTAAGAGTGACCAAGTAACAGCTAAACTCGTAAAGAGTATTAACCAAATAAATATCAAAAAAAACCATTTGAAAACCTTCACAGGCTTATTTTTTCCAAAAATTTCTGAATTAAGTAATGATTTTTAGACATCGAGGTTAGAAACTTTTCTTGCATTAGACTGAATAAAAATCTTTCTTTTTTCAACGTCATCACCCATCAGTTCTTCAAATATTTCATCTGCTCTTTGGGCATCATTAACATCAACCTTCAATATTGATCTGTATTCAGGATCTAAAGTGGTCTCCCATAATTGATCAGGGTTCATTTCTCCAAGACCTTTGTATCTTTGAAATGTCAAACCTTTTTTTGAATTTTCAAGACCTTTTATTAACAAGTCTTTAGGGCTAAAAATATCAAACTTATTATCATCAATCTGAAAAGATGAGGTATTCAAAAAATATTCTTGTAATCGATCACTAAATTTTTTTAAATTTGAATAATTTAATTCATTAAAATCTTTAAAAAAAATTTCGAATTTCTCTTGGACTTTATTCTCCGTCTTATAAAAAGTTATACACTCACCAAACTTTACTTCAGCTGACCATATCTGGAAATCATAGTTTAATCTTTTTAGAAGATAATCAATCGTTTTATTTGTTTTTTCTTGATTATTAAAATTATCAGTTTGAAAAAAATTTGAGATCGTTGCCTGCTCTAAGAGAAAATAAAGACTATCGTTACCTATAGCTAGTTGACTCAATAATTTATCAAAACTAATTAGTAAATTAAAAAGATTCGCTAAATCACCTCCCTTAACAGTCACACCATTTTTTTGAATTAAGACTCCTTTTTCTATCACATCATTCACAAGAAAATTATCTAATTCTTTATCGTCTTTAAGATACAACTCAGTCTTACCCTTTTTAATCCTATAGAGTGGTGGTTGCGCTATGTAAACATAACCTCCCTTGATGAGGTCTGGCATATGCCTGTAAAAGAATGTTAGTAAAAGTGTTCTGATATGAGATCCATCAACATCAGCATCAGTCATTATAATTATCTTATGGTATCTTAGGTCCTCAAGATTAAAATCTGGTTTAAAACCAGTACCAAGTGCTTGAATTAAAGTAGCTATTTCTGCTGAACTTACTGCTTTATCTGGTCTAGCTTTTTCAGTATTCAAGATTTTACCTTTGAGAGGAAGAACTGCCTGATTTTTTCTATCCCTGGCTTGCTTGGCAGAGCCTCCTGCTGAATCACCCTCTACAATAAATAATTCACAATTTTCAGCTGATTTATCCTGACAATCTGCAAGCTTGCCTGGAAGTGAACTAACCTCAAATGCTGAGTTTTTTCTAGAAACTTCTCTTGCTTTTCTTGCTGCCTCTCTCGCTGCAGCTGCTTCAAAAATTTTGTTTATCACTGCTTTTGATTCTTTAGGATTTTCCTCAAACCAATTAGTGAGATTTTCTGATACTATTGATTCAACTACTGGCCTTACTTCTGACGAGACTAACTTGTCCTTTGTTTGCGATGAAAATTTTGGGTCCGGGACTTGTACTGACAAAATACAGGTTAAACCTTCTCTTGCATCTTCACCAGTTAAAGCAATTTTATCTTTTTTTGAAACACCTGAATTATTTATCGCAGAATTAACCGTCCTTGTTAATGCTGAACGAAATCCGGCTAAATGGGTTCCACCGTCTCTTTGGGGTATGTTGTTAGTAAAAACTAAGCAATGCTCATAATAAGATTTATTCCACTGCATAGCAAGCTCAAGATTAATATTTTCCACCGAACCTTTAAAAAAAACAACATCACTGGTAATTGACTCTCTTGACTTATCTAAAAAAGAAACATAGGCTTTTAATCCACCACGAGATGAAAGCTCTGAAACCTTCTCTTGATTACCTCTTTCATCAATTAGCTTAATATTCACTCCAGAGTTTAGATATGCAAGTTCTCTAAGACGTGATTCAAGTTTATTAAAATCAAATTTTGTTAAACTAAAAGTTTTTTTTGAGGGTAAAAAAGTAATTTCAGTGCCACTTTCTTTAGTACTTCCAATCTCTTTGAGAGGAGACTCTGGGTTTCCATCCGCGAAATTAATGTAATATTCCTTTCCTTCTCTGCAAATTTTAAGATCAAGTTTTTCAGATAGAGCGTTAACAACTGAAACACCAACTCCGTGAAGGCCACCAGACACTTTATAGGAGTTTTGATCAAATTTTCCTCCTGCGTGCAACTGAGTCATAATTACCTCAGCTGCAGAGACACCCTCTTCTTTATGAATATTAGTAGGGATTCCTCTTCCGTTATCTATAACAGTAACAGAGTCATCATTATTTAATTTAACTATAATTGAATTGCAAAACCCTGCTAGTGCCTCGTCTATAGAGTTATCAACAACTTCATAAACCATATGATGGAGACCTGATCCATCGTCAGTATCACCAATATACATACCAGGTCTTTTTCGAACCGCATCTAAACCCTTAAGGACTTTGATAGACTCGGCGTCATAATCTACACTGTTCTGATTAATGTTTTTTGCTTCCAAATTTGATACCTAATAATATGTTTATTATACCTTATTAATATTAAGTTTAAACCTTTATTCATCAATATTTATCTTATCAATAATTGATTTAAAACTTTCTTTTTTCATAATCCAATCACCACTGACGTCGGTTAACCAAGTTTGAATTTTTAATTTATTAAGCTGATCTAAGACTGTAAGAACAAAATTTTTATCAAGAAATGAAAATACATCATCAAGTAAGAACAGAATCTTTAAGTCTTTTTGATTTTTTAAGATTTTCATAAATGAAAAAATAATTAAAAAAATAATTACTTTTTGCTCACCTGTAGAATGATTTTTAGCTTCCCTATTATAAGTTTTGTTCAAAACAATTAAATCTGTTTTGTTTGCACTGAAATTTGTTTTACCAGTAAAGATGTCTTTTTTTCTATTCTCTTTAAGTTTTTTTAAAAAAAAATCCTCTACTTCAATTGCTGGCTTTTTTAAAAGAAGTGAATCTAACTCACCACTTAACTCTATTTCTAGTGAGTCAAATGGACCTTCTGGGCTGCTAAGATGTAAATTTAATTGTTTAATGAATTTTCTTCTAGCATCACAAATAATAATTCCAGTTCCTGCAAGTTTTTTTTCTATTAAACCAAGCCATTCTTCTGATGCTTCATTCCACTTTTTCAATATTCTAATTCTTTCGGTTTTATATTTTTCATAGAGTGAAAGAAATTTTTTAAAAGAAAAGTCAATTGAACAAATCATCTGGTCAATAAAATTTCTTCTTTCTTCTCTACTATTCTGAAAGAGAAATGTCATTTTAGGGGTTATCCAAAAAATACTAAAATACTCATCAATTTTTTTTTTGGCTTTCAAGCCCTCTAAATTTATTATTTTTTTCAAGCCACTAGCATTCTTTTTTAAACCTAATCCAATTTTCATTTTTTTATTATTAATTTTACATAGTATATTAACTCCAAAAAGTTCAACAGGTCCTTTAAGATTGCTGTTAACAATCTCAATTAAGTTTGTCTTTTTGAGTCCACTGCTTGATGTAAATAGTGATAATGACTCTAAAATATTAGTTTTTCCAGAACCATTTCTTCCACATATAAGAATAATATTTTTCTTTAAATCTAGTTCAAGAAATTTGTGATTTCTGTAGTTATTTAATATTAACTTTTCAATTCTAACATTAGAAAACATGAAAGAAATTATGCTCTCATTTGCATAATCAAAAAAACGTTATTTTTAAATGAATCACTTTCAATAATTGTAGGTGCTGTTTTTTCAGAAAAATGAAATTTCACCTTCCCGCTTTTTATTATTCCTAAAACATCTAAAATATATCTTGCGTTAAAATTAATTGAAATCTGCGACCCATTGAAATCAACATTTAACGTTTCTGTTCCAATAGATTTATCATTGCCAAATGAACTAACCGTACAACTCCCGTTCAAAATTTGGAACTTTACTGTTCTTAACTTATCATCAGAAATAGTTGAGACTCTATCTATTGTCTCACTAAAGCTTTTACAGTCAACTGTCATAGTTTGATTATTGTCTTTAGGTATAACACTTTCATAATCAGGAAAAGATGCGTTGATTAATTTTGAAACAAATTTTACATTACCAAAAGTTAATTTAATTCTTGTTTTTGAAAAATTTATTTTAACATTTTCATTATAATCTTCTAACAGTTTTGAAATCTCAAAAACTGACTTTTTCGGAATAATTATTCCATCAAACTTTTTATCTAATGTTCCTAATACTGAACATTTTGAAAGTCTATGTCCATCTGTTGCAACGGCTAAAATAAATTCTCCATTAGTATGGAGAAAAATACCATTTAAATATTGTCTAGACTCATCAAGACCCATACAAAACTTAGAGTTATTTATTAGCATTCTTAATTCTGTAGCTTTTAAAGTAATTTCAGCGTCTAGATTATCCGAATCCATAACTGGAAAGTCCTCAACAGGTAATATTGGAAGTGAAAACTTTGACTTTCCAAAAAACACAATTACTGAACCACTTTTATCATCTTGCTTTAAAGTTATTTGAGATGACTCAGGGGCTTTCCTTATAATTTCAAAAAAAAGTTGTGATGGAATCGTGATTCCTCCTGTTGATGAAACGTTCGCTGTTAAACTTTCCGATAACTCCAATGCAAGGTCGGTGGCCGTCAAACTTAGACCACCTTCTATAGCATTAATTTTTAGGTTGGAGAGAATGGGGATAGTATTTCTTCTTTCAACTACACTCTGAAAATGACTAAGACAATCAAGCAAACTTTTTTTTGTAATTGAAAATTCCATAATTTATTTTAGGTTAGGATTCTAGCATTCTTATTAATAATTGAACATCCTCGTCAAAAGAAGCATCTTTATTCATAAGTTCTTCTACTTTTCTTACCGCGTGGATAACGGTTGTATGGTCACGGTTTCCAAATCTTCTCCCAATCTCAGGTAATGATCTTGAAGTTAGATTTTTTGATAAGTACATCGCAACTTGCCTTGGCCTAGCAACTGTTCTAGACCTTCTGGCAGAACTCATATCTGACATCTTAATATTAAAATGCTGGGATACTTTTTTTTGAATTTCTTCAATATTTACTTTTTTTTGGGAGGATTTAAGAAGATCTTTTAATAAATCCTGAACCATATCTAAGTTAATTTCACTCCCAATCAATGAAGAAAATGCTGATAATCTATTTAGGGCTCCTTCCAACTCCCTTACATTAGTTGTAATTTTATGAGCTAAAAACTCTAGAATATTTTCAGAAATTTTTGCTGTTAATTTTTCTGATTTAGCTTGAAGGATTCCAAGTCTTAATTCATAATTTAAAGGATGAATATCTGCAACTAGTCCCCATCCCAACCTTGATCTCATTCTCTCTTCAATTCCCTCAAGATCCTGAGGTGATTTATCGGCAGAAATTATAAGTTGTTTATTTTGGTCAATTAACGCATTGAAAGTGTGAAAAAATTCTTCTTGGGTAGAGTCTTTGCCTGAAATAAATTGAACGTCATCAATCATTAGAACGTCAACATTTCTGAATTGTTCTTTAAAAGCCACTGTATTCTTGAATCTTAGGGCTTTAATGAAGTGATACATAAACTTTTCAGCTGACATATATATCACTCTTCTTAGAGGGTTTCTTTTTTTAATTTCGTGAGCTATTGCATGCATTAGATGAGTTTTACCTAATCCAACTCCACCATACAAAAACAAAGGGTTGAAAGGAACATCTTTTGCTTCAGAAACTCTTCTGGCTGCAGCAAATGCAAGCTCATTTGGTTTACCTACAATAAAATTTGAAAAGGTAAATCTACTATCTAGATCAGAACTTATGGATTTAAAAACATCCTGATCATTAAAATTCTTTGCCTCATTTTTTTGGGAATATCCAACACTTTTCTTTGAATCTTTACTAGAATCTTTCTTAGAAACAATTATTTGAATATCATTTATTTTTAAATTTTCTACTAACCAATAACTTTTAATAATATCTAAATACTGCTCAATAACCCTTGTTCTGATAAAGTTACTTGAGACGCTTAAAGTAACTTTGTGATCGTCGTAATCCTCAAAAACTAAAACCTTGATCCAACTTTTAAACTGAGCATCTCCAATTTTTTGCCTAATTCTTCCTCGAACTGTAACCCATTGAGCTTGTATTTCCACAAGGTTTTTGTCTTGAGGTTTCATCTTCATTATTGACTATCCCTGCTTCCATGGAAGATTATGAAATTTCCAGCCGTTCACACTGCTTCTATGACCAAAGTTATCATGAGAACCTTCAAAGCCCTCAGAACAATTAAAACAATTCTGATAGCCTTGAGAAGTTAAGAATTCTGCTGCAGATCTTGATCGAGCCCCTGATCTACATAGGAAAATGATTTTTGAATTTTTTTTAATATCGGTTTCGCTTATTTCTTGAAGAAATCTAGTGTTTTTTTCCATTGAGGGAAAAGTTTGCCATTCTAAAAAAATAACCTTTTTTCCTAAGGAATCTAGATCTGGAACGCCCACCAGAGACCACTCAGCAGAAGTCCGACAATCAACTAAATAGCAGTCTGAATCATCTTTGATTTTATCCCAAGCTTCATTAGGTGAGAGATCACCTGCATAATCTAAATCCATAATAATTTCCTACAAAAAGACTTAAGATTAGCTAATAACAATATCTGAATCAACAGAAACAAAAAATAATTTATTTTGGGTTAGATTTTAGCCTTTTAGACAGTCTTGAAACAATTCTTGATGCTGTATTTTTCTTTAAAAAACCTTTTCCAGCAGCTCTAGATAATTCTGCTTCTAATTTTAGAAAGTTTTCCTTAACAGTTACTTTTTTATCACCTGAAATTGTGGATTCAAAGTTTTTAATACCAGTTTTGATTCTAGAAAGCCTGAATTTATTAATTTCACCGCGCTTTTTATTTTGCAAAATTCTCTTTTTTGCTGATTTAATATTTGCCATAATCAGGTTTTATACTGTCCTAACGAAAGTGGGTCAAGGTTATTTTAATTATTTTTTTGGTGAAATGCTAAAGATTACTTTAGTTTTTGAATTATCTAAAAGGTATTGAATTTCTAATATCTCATCTCCCCTTACAAAGGAGTTTTTTTCAAGTAATTTCCAACCAAGATTTGGTAAAACTTTTTTATAATACGCCTGTATTTCTAAAATCTCGTAGTCACCTTTAATTTCCGAGTATAAATACCTGCCGTCAACCTTATCAAAAAGGATATAGGAGTCTTCAATACTTTTCATATCTTTAAAAATTGGAACATCCCCGAGTCCATAAACGAATTCCTCTGCTTGAACTTGAAGGAATAAAAAAGATAAAATTAAAGCTTTATAAAATATTTTCATTTTATTTTTGACAATTTTCGCAAAAAAAAGTTGATCTACCGTTTTGTTTAACTTTTTTAATAAATACTCCTTTCAGACATCTCAAACAATTTTTTTTATCTCTAGAATAAACTTTTAACTTATTTTTAAAGTACCCAATTTTCTCCTCAGAAACAATAAAGTTTTTTATAGTTGTACCCCCGCAAGATATAGATTTATTTAAAATCTTTTTGGTAGATTTAATTATATTTAGTCTTTCAAACTTTTTTAAAGAGTAAGTTTTTCTAAGAGGATTGACCCTTGCATCATAAAGAATCTCTGAACAATATATATTTCCTAAACCTGCTACAAAAGATTGATTCATTAACAAACCTTTTAAATCAACAGTTCTTTTTTTGAAAAAATTGAAGTAATCCAAATTAAATTCTTCACTTAATGGCTCAACCCCTATATTTTTTAAATGGGATGAACAGAAAACCTCATCATTACAAAAAATTTTTATAAACCCGAATTTTCTTATATCATTGAATATGAGAATTTTTTTTTCCAGAAAAAAAATTATATGGTCATGTTTTTTTTTGTTAAGTTTATCATTCAAACGAAAATAACCAGTCATACCTAAATGTATTAATAAACTAAACTTAGAATCCTTAAATAAAAGTATTAAATATTTACCCCTTCTTAAAATTTTTGCTATTATCAAATTTTGTAAACTTAAATTTAAATTTGGAGGGATTTTATATCTTAATTTTTCGTTGACCGTTAAAATTTTTTGAATTTTTTTTCCAACAACGTGAGACTCTAAAAAACATCTCACAGTCTCTACCTCAGGTAACTCTGGCATGTCCGATATTAACTTAAAAAAAATAAAAAACACTAAAAAAAATATGAAAAAAGAATTTGTAGATCAAGTTTTTTCAAGCGTTTCCAGTAAATATGACTTTATGAATGATGTGATGAGTTTTGGTTTACATAGAGTTTGGAAAAATGAAGTTATTTCACTTCTGAAAATTTACAAAGATTCTTTAGTTCTTGATCTTGCATCAGGTTCAGGGGATATTTCAAAAAAAATAAAGGAGAAATATGATTGTAAATGTATAGCACTTGACGCTAATATAAAAATGTTGGAGTTAGCAAAAAAAAAAATTGATTCTGCTTCACCGTTTTATATTTATGGTACTGCTGAAAACTTGCCTTTTAAAAAATCTATTTTTGATTATGTAATTGTAAGTTTTGGATTAAGAAATTTTAACGATATTCCAGAATCTCTTAAACAAATTAATAGAGTTTTAAAAAAGGAGGGAACTTTTATCTGTCTTGAGTTCAGTGAAGCAAACAACCCAATTTTTAGAGAAGTTATTAAGGCTTATTATAAAGTCATTCCTAATCTTGGTTTGTTATTCGCAAACAATAAAATTGCATATGAATATTTAGTTGAAAGCATAATTAATTTTCCGAACCAAATAGAGCTTACAAAAAAATTAACAGAAGCAGGATTCAAAACTATTAAAGTTATTGATATTATTGATGGTGTAGCTGCAATTCATATTTCTAAAAAACAATGAACCTTCTTAAAAATAAAAAAATTCTTCTAATTGTTACTGGAGGAATTGCTTGTTATAAGGCTTTAGATCTAATAAGAAAACTTCAGGAAAAAGAAAGCCATGTTGAATGTGTATTAACTTCAAATGCACAGGAATTCATAAAAGTGATCACATTTGAAAGTTTGCTAGGAAAAAAAGTTAAATCAAACTTATTTACCCTTGATCAGGAAAAAAATATGAATCATATTAAACTTGCAACTGATACTGATATTATTTTAGTAGCACCATGCACAGCTAACTTTATTTCAAAAATTTCTAATGGTGTAGCTGATGATCTCGCTACAAACGTTATGCTCGCATCTAATAAACCCAAGATGGTTGCACCTGCAATGAATACCAATATGTGGCAAAATAAAGCTGTGAAAAATAACCTTTATACATTAAAAAAAATCGGCATAACTATCTTATCACCTCAATCTGGAAAATTAGCGTGTAGAACTGAGGGAAAAGGAAAGCTTATGGATGTAGATCTAATTGTAGATAATTTAAACCTTTTCTTTGCAGAAAAAAAGCTTCGCGGAAGAACCGCAATTGTTACTGCAGGTCCATCAATTGAAAAAATTGACCCAATAAGATTTATAGGTAACTTTTCTTCAGGACTACAAGGATACGAAATTGCAGAGTCATTATCATTTTTTGGTGCAAAAACTATCTTAATTAGTGGTCCAACAAAACTCTTACCTCCATCAAATGTAGAGTTTATTTCTGTAGAGTCTAGCGAAGAATTTTTGCAGAAATCACTGGAAAAGCTTCCAGTTGATATTTATATTTCCGTCGCAGCAATCTCAGATTGGAAGGCTAAAAAAATTTCGCAAAGTAAGTTAAAAAAAAATTCAGCAGTTACAAGTTTTCATTTTAAACAAAATAGGGATGTGCTGAAATCAATAAGTACTCACAAAAAAAGACCGAAGCTTGTTGTAGGTTTTTCAGCTGAAACAGAAAATTTATTAAAAAATTCAGAAAGAAAGTTTAAAGTTAAGCAATGTGACTGGATGCTTGCTAATAAGATTGATGAAAAATATGGCTTCAAATCTGAAAAAAATAAAGTCTTTTTTATTGAAAAAAATAATATCAAAGAATGGAAAGTTATGACAAAAAAACTTGTGGCCAGAAAACTAGTAAAAAAAATTGTTTCTTTTTTTAAAAACTATAAGTTATAAAATTATGAATAAAATCCTATTTAAGACTCTGGAAAACGGAAAAAGTCTTTACAAACTTCAGAAAGCTACATTGGGAAGCGCTGGATTTGACTTAGTTGCAGCAATAGCTGATAAAAAGTCACTTAAACCTAATGAAAGCCTCTTAATTCCTTGCGGTTTCTCCTTAGAACTGCCTAGTACATTTGAAGCTCAGGTAAGACCAAGGTCAGGAATTGCTTTAAAAAATCAAGTTACAGTTTTAAATTCACCCGGAACAATTGACTCAGATTATAGAGGAGAGGTAGGAGTTATATTGATAAATCATGGTAAGAAGAATTTTAATGTTGAAAGAGGTATGAGAATTGCGCAAATTATTTTTCAAAAACTTCCCGAAATAGAAATAATTGAATCAGAAAATCTTTCTAAAACAGTTAGAGATAAAGGGGGATTTGGTTCAACCGGCCTAGATTGAGTGGGGTAGTTTGTTCAAAATACAAAAAAGAATCATATACGCAATTGAAGCTGTTTTAGATATTGCTCTAAATGCGGGAGTTAATCCAGTTCAAAATGTAGCTATAGCAAAAAGACAAGGTATTCCAAAAAGATATTTAGAACAAACTCTTCAAATTTTGGTAAAAAATAATATTTTAGTCGCTTCTAGAGGACCTAGAGGAGGATATCGTTTAGCAAAGGAAAGAAGAAAAATTAAAATTTTAGATATCATTAAACCTGTTACAAAAGGAAAGGAGGTTAATGACCTATATAAATCAAAAATTTCCAAGATAATTATCCAACCAATGATTCAAAAATTTCTTGAAGAATCAATGGTTTATTTGGACAAAATTTCAGTTGAAGATGTATATACTCAATACAAGCAAAAAAATAAAGATAGTAATAATAAGAAAGTAGACTTTGTCATTTAAAAATAAAAAAGTTTTTGACTCTATTGACCAAACTATTGGAAATACACCACTAGTTAGGCTAACAAATCTAAAAAAAAAATTTAAATTAAATGGTCAAATTGTTGCTAAACTAGAATTCTTTAACCCTCTTGGATCCGTAAAAGATAGAATCGGTTTAGCAATGATTAATCGGGCTGAAAAGGAAAAAAAAGTAGATTCTGAAACGACTATCATTGAGCCTACATCTGGAAATACAGGAATTGCATTGGCATTTGTGTGTGCAACCAGAGGCTATAAGCTAATTTTAACAATGCCTTCAAGTATGTCTTTAGAAAGGAAAAAAATGCTTAATTTTTTTGGAGCTAAAATTATTCTTACACCCAAAGAATTAGGAATGTTTGGTGCAATTGACAAAGCAAAACAAATTAATAAAAATATACCTAATAGTATAATACTTGATCAATTTTCAAATAAAGCTAATCCATCTATACACTATAATACAACAGCAAAAGAAATATGGGATGGTGTTGATGGTAAAATTGATAGTTTAATATCAGGTGTAGGAACAGGTGGAACAATTTCTGGGGTTGGGACATTTTTAAAAGAAAAGAATAAAAATATTAAAATTATTGCTGTTGAACCAGAAGACTCGGCTGTAATTAGTGGCCGAGAACCAGGCTCGCATTCAATTCAGGGTATAGGTGCTGGGTTTATTCCAAAAAATTTAGATGTAAATATTATTGATGAGACACTTTCAATAAGCAATAATTCGGCTTTCTTTTTTTCAAGAGAATTAGCTAGATGCGAAGGGATTCCAGGCGGAATATCCACTGGTGCAGTCATTGCCGCAGCGATAGAAATCCATGAAAGAAAGGAAATGCAAGATCTTTGTAGTGTTATAATTATTCCTTCGTTCGCTGAACGATACTTATCAACTGAACTTTTTAATGAATCTTAATGTTTAAACTTACTGACAAACAAACCGAAAAATACTCTCGTCAAATAATAATTGAAAAGATTGGTATAACAGGTCAAAAAAAAATTTTTTCCTCCTCTGTTTGCATAGTTGGCTGTGGGGGCTTAGGCTCATCAGCTGCACAGTATCTCTCCATGACCGGAGTTGGAAATTTAATGCTTATAGATAACGACCTAGTTAATTTGAGTAATTTAAATAGGCAAACGCTATTCTATGAAAAAGACATAGGAAAACACAAAGTTGATATACTCAAGAAAAATTTACAAGAGATCAATCCAGAGTCAAAAATAAAAATTTGTAAAAAAAAAATTAAAAAAAATAATATAGATAGTTATTTGTCTAAATACAGAGTAATACTTGATTGTACAGATAATTTTAAATCAAGATACTTGATAAACGAATATTGTTTTAAAAAGAAAAAAATACTGGTGAGTGCAGCCCTTCAAAATTTTGATTTGCAAGCATCAGTTTTTTCGTCGTGGAAAAAAGGAAAATATCCATGTTACAACTGTATCTTTCCAAAAACTCAGAATACCAATGATCAAAGCTGTGATGAACAAGGAATACTGGCACCAGTTGCTGGTTTTGGTGGAGTACTTCAGGCTATGTTAACGGTAAAATTAATAATTTCTTCGTCTCAAAAAATTTTTCAGGAACTAATCTTATTTGATACCTTTGAAAGAAACTTTCAAAAAATTAAAATTCAAAGAGATCCTAAGTGTAAAGTTTGCAGAAGATAACTTAATCTTTTGTTTTTACTACTAAGTCAGGAAGGGAGGTTCCTTTGACAAAAAATGTAATATTTTTGAGCACCCTCTCGCCCATTGCTATCCGGCTTTGACTTGTTGCGGAACTGATGTGAGGAAGTAAAATAACATTATCTGATTCAAAAAGTTTTTGTGTGATTTGTGGTTCATGTTCAAATACGTCAAGCCCCGCACCACCAATTTTTCGTTTAAAAAGAAGCTCAGCTAGAGATTCCTCGTCAATTATTTCACCTCTTGAGGTATTAATGACAATGCAGTTTTTATTTAGTAACCTTAATCTTCTCTTTGATAGTAAATGAAAAGTTTCAGGAGTATATGGACAATGAATTGAAAGTACATCAATATGCCCAAGCATTTCATCTAAATTTTTCCAGTACTTTGCTTCATATTTTTTTTCAATCTTTTTATTTAATTTTTTTCTATTGTGATAATGAATCTCCATTCCAAGAACTTTCAATCTTTTTGCTACGGCTAATCCAATTCTTCCCATACCTATAATACCTAATTTTTTTCCCAAAACTCTCTCTCCAAGTGTTTCACTTGGACCCCATCCATTCCATTCGCCTTTAATTATTCTTTCCCTTGCAACTAAAATTTTTCTACAAATCATGAGAAGCATTGTTAAAACTACATCAGCGGTGTCATCAGTAAGAACATCTGGCGTATTTGTTACTTTTATTTTTCTTTCACTAGCTGTAATTAAATCTAAATTATCTACACCATTACCAAAGTTAGAAATTAGCTTAAGTTTTTTCCCTGCTTTTATAATTGATGCGTCTATTGTATCTGAGATACATGGAATCAAAATATCTACATCTTCAATCTTTTTTTTAAGATCTTTATAAGAATATTTTTTATCATTTTTATTTGTAACAACTGAAAAATTTTCTTCTAGCTTTTTTTCTATTTTTTCTGGTAATTTCCTAGTTATGAGAACTTTTATGTGTTTAAAATTCATAATAATTTCGTTTATAATGTTAATTATAACATTTAATGAAGTTGTTGCTTCGAAAAAAAATAAATATTTAACCACTCGTTACAACGAAGTTAATGTGCGAAATGGTCCTGGACTTAATAATCTAATACTTTTTAAAATTCTTAAAAAAGGGTATCCTTTGCTTATTATTGAAAAATTTGAAAATTGGTATCGTGTAATTGATTTTGATGACAATAAAGGGTGGGTTTCAAAAACTCAACTTTCAAGCGACTCTTATGTAATTGTAATTAAGGACTCAGAGAAAATTTTAAAATTTCCAAACTATAACTCAAAGGTATTAGCATTCGTGAAAAATAACTTTATTTTAAAATTAGATAAGTGTAGAAAAAAATGGTGTATGGTAACAAGTGAAAAAATTAAAGGTTGGGTTCCAAAAAAAAGTTTATGGGGAATCAACTGATTAATTAGATGTTAAAGTCTTTTTTTAATTCACTTTTAACTTCAAAAGATAACTCACTAAAATGCTTATAATTTTTATGATTAAAACCTAAAAATACAATACTTTCGTCTTTAATAAACTCTTTGATAAGATCTTCAGTAAAATCAAAATGTAAAAAATGAACCGAAGACGCCTTACCATCTTCGCTTGTTCTATCAGTATCTTGCTCTGGTCTTGACATAATTTTGTGTTCACCTATTTGGATGAATGTTTCATTCTCAATACCACCAACTGAACTTAAAAATTCTTTTCTTTTAAATTCATTATCAATTTCAAACATTAAAGTTGCAACAAGCTCCTCTCCTTTTGGAACAAGTGGGTTATATGCTTTCAACTCATCTCTCATTTGCTCAACACCGCCTCTTTCTATATAAAGCATCTCTTGAACTTGATAAATCATAGTGTCGTAGCATTCAAAATAAAAAGTAGCATAGGGACCTACTGGAATTCTCCTAAATTTTTTAATTTCAGATATTTCCTTTTTTATCTTTGGTCTTTCGTTAATGTACTTATCAATGTTAATTACATCGTCTTCCTTAATATCAAATTTTTTCATCATTTCTCCTTTTACTCTATTGACATTGATTTAGCGAGGATTTCCAAAGGGTGGGATAATACTTTAACATTTCTGGAATTATCAATTTTATTTACACCTTGCTGTATGTGGGTGCCTGCAAGGGGACACTCAGAAACAACATACTCATTTTCAAATTGAATCACTTTTCGTGCTACTGGCTTTCCAACTTTGATCGCCATCTCAAAATTATTTTTCTTTACCCCCCAAGATCCTCCGTGGCCAGAGCATCTTTCAATAACATCTAACTTTATTTCTGGAATAAGTTTCAGTAATTCTGTTGCTTTTTGTCCTATATTTTGAGCACGCGAATGACAGGAGATGTGAAGAGACACATTATTTTCCTTATCTACTGGTTTAAGAAGATGTTTATTTTTATCATCAATATTATCAACAATAAACTCACAAATATCTTTAGTTTTTTCTGATAGAGTTTTTACATTAATATTTTTTGGTAAAAGTAGTGGCCATTCAAATTTGAGCATTAACGTGCATGAGGGAACAATTGATAAGACTGTATATCCTTCATCAATAAATTTTTTTAATTTTAAACTAGTAGATGAAGCTTTTTGTGATACTGATTCTATATCTCCTCCTTCGAGTTGGGGCATACCACAACATCCATCATAAAAAAATTCATTATAAATTTCTAATTTATCCAGTACTTTTTTTGCAATAAAACCCAAACTGGGGTTATTATAATTTACGAAGCAAGTTGGAAAAATAACTACTTTGGTCTTATTAGTTTTAGCAACATCATCATTTTTATTAAATTGATCAATTAATGTTTTCTTGTAAAACTTTGGTAATTCTGCTTCTTTATCAATCTTAAGCAGCATTTCCATAATTGGCCTTGTGACCTTATTAGACGTTTTAGTTGACCAATTAGCAAGGTTTGAAAATTTAGAAAAAAACTTACCGTTTCTATCTGTTTTCGTAAGTTGATCATCAACTAATTTGTTCTTACCTTTGTTCCTTTCTGTAACTCTATATCTTAACATCAGATGGGGAAAATCAATGTTAAATTCATGTGGAGGAACGTATGGACATTTGGTCAAGAAACACATATCGCACAGAGTGCAGGCATCTACAACATCTTTGAATTTATCGCTTGAAACAGTGTCTAGCTCTCCTGATTTAGACTCATCAATAAAATCAAAAAGTTTTGGAAAACTTTCACAAAGATTGAAGCACCTTCTGCATCCGTGACAAATATCAAATACACGTCTTAACTCATCGTCTAAGAGCTTCTCATCGACGAAGTTTGGGTTGTTCCAGTCAATAGGATGTCTGACTGGTGCTCCTAGGCTACCTTCTTTTGTTGACATAAAAACAATTTTAGGGGAGATTTCTCCCCTAAATACCTATTACATGTCATCTAGAGTTCTTTGAAACTTACCGGCGTGAGACTTCTCGGCTTTAGCGAGAGTTTCAAACCAATCAGCTATTTCATCAAAACCCTCATCTCGGGCTGTCTTAGCCATACCAGGATACATATCTGTGTATTCATGGGTTTCTCCGGCTATAGCAGCTTTCAAATTTTCTGAAGTTGAACCAATTGGTTCTCCTGTGGCAGGATCTCCGACTTCTTCTAAAAACTCAAGATGCCCGTGAGCATGACCAGTCTCTCCTTCAGCTGTAGACCTAAAAACAGCAGCAACATCATTATGGCCCTCTACATCAGCTTTTTGGGCAAAGTAAAGATATCGCCTGTTTGCTTGAGATTCTCCAGCAAATGCTGCTTTTAAATTTTCTTCAGTTTTACTTCCTTTAAGTGACATTAATAATCTCCCATTAAAATTAAAAAAATAATATAATATAAGTAAAAAAAAATATCAACATTAAATTAGAATAATTCTAATTTAAGATAATGATTATCAATATCAATCTGAAATATTTACGACAACTTCAACTGATTTCAATTTTTTATCTTTTGGTATTGTTGGGAGATTTGAGATTTCTACATCTGAAGATTTTATATCACTAAGTTTTTCTGTGCTTACACAAAAAAAATGATGATGTGCTTTGGTATTAGTATCAAAATAAATTTTATCACTGGATAATCTTACAGATTTAAGAATATCGTGTTTAGTAAATTGATTGAGACAATTATATATTGTTGCTAGTGAAATCTTGTATTTATTTTTATCAACCTCTTTGTGAACATCTTCAGCCGTAAAATGGTGATCTCCGTTTTTAAAAAGAATTTCAATCAATCTTGTTCTTTGAGATGTCACTTTTAGTGGTGAGCTTTTTAGAAGATCTAAAGCTTTATTTACATGTAAATTCTTTTTCATAGTTATAATATAAATTAAATCCAAAAAAATTACAATCCCTTCATAATTCTGTCAATAAGTTGATTTACTTTTGGGACAAATCCACCCTTATAAAAAGGATCCATCGCAAATCTATAAACTGAATGACCTGCAAACATTAACTCGTTTTCTAGATTTGAAAGACCATGACTAATTTTCTGAAGAGTTTTTTGTATACAAAAAGATCTTGGGTCAGCTTTTTTGCCAGTAGTTCCTCCTTCTTCTTGAGACCAATTACTGAATAAGCATTGGGATAAACAACCCATGCAATCAATTTGGTCTTTAACAATCTGGCTAGCTTTTTTTATTGTTACCCAAATTAATGTGTTGTTTGGTGTAGTCATTGGTTTTGAAAAACCTTTTTTTATCCATTCTACAATTCTAGGTTTATCGCAATTTTTGACATAAAAAGTTCTTTTTCTTGGTCCAATTTCAATTTTTTCATTAAACTCGTTTGTCTGCTCCTTTAGAAAAGGAGTTTGTCTTTTTGATCTCTCTTCAAGTTCAAGCAGAAAGTTATTTTTAACAGCTGAAGAGTAAAATCCCGTTGGACTAAATTTATGAAGACTTACTTCACCCTTTTTAATTGTCATGAGCTTTTTTTTCCATGCATCTGGTATCGGACTTTCTTTTGTTAACAGTGGTCTCGTTCCAAATTGGAAAGCAATTTTTCCTATTTCATTATTATCAATCCAATCTTCCCATTCGGATAAATTCCAAACTCCTCCAGCCATAATAATTGGTGTTTCATGAAGTCCAAATTCATTCATCAAACTACGAAGGTCTCTTACTCTTTCATAAGGTGGTTGTGGTTTCAAAGGATCTTCGCTGTTTGATAGACCATTGTGTCCGCCAGCCAACCAAGGGTCCTCATAAACAACACCGCCGAGAAATTCCGCAGTTTTTCTGTAAGACCTTTTCCACAATGCATTAAAGGCTCTAGCAGAGGAGACAATTGGATAGTAGAATATCCCAAATCTAGCGGCTATATCCGACAACTTGTAGGGCATTCCCGCACCACATGTAACTCCATCAATTATATCACTTGCTTCTTCAAGTGTTCTAGTCAATATTTCCTCCGCCGCTGCCATTTCCCACAATATGTTAATGTGAATTGGAGCTTTTTTTCCAGCAATGTCTCTTGCGATTCTTGCTTGCTCTATAGCTCCAGAAACTGAAAAATCAATTAACTCTCTATGTCTACCTGATCTAGTTTTTTCTTTATAAACTTGAGGTATCAAATTTCCATTTTTATCATAAGAATCAGCGTTAACTCCTGAAAAAGTACCAACTCCACCTGCCTTAGCCCATGCACCAGAACTTTCTCCACTACTAATTGCTATACCTTTACCCCCCTCAATGAGAGGTAAGCTTTCTTTTCCTGACAAAACAATAGTGTCTATTTTTTTCATATTAAACTTCTTTGATACTTAACTTTACCTTACCTCTATCGTCAACACCAATAACTTTTACCTTCACTACATCACCTTCATTTACAACATCTGTTGTTTTTTCAACTCTCTCTTCTTTCAGTTGGCTAATGTGAACTAACCCATCCTTAGATCCTAGAAAATTAACAAAGGCTCCAAAGTCAGTTGTCTTCACAACTTTCCCCTCATAAATTTTACCAATTTCCGGTTCAGCAACAATATTATTTATCATCTCTCTGGCCACCTCACCTTCTTTAGATGTTGAAGAAAATATAGAAATAAGTCCATTATCGTCAATTTCTACTTTCGCACCAGATTTTTCACATATATCCTTGATAACTTTTCCACCGGAACCGATAACTTCTCTAATTTTGGACTTATCAATTTTTATATTGAAAATTTTAGGAGCACTTGGCTTAGTTCCATCTCGAGCTTTCTGTATAACTTTATTCATCTCTTTTAATATATGTTTTCTAGCTACTAATGCTTTGGATAAAGCAACATTCATTATTTCTTGGGTTATACCATCAACTTTTATATCCATCTGAAGTGCTGTAATCCCTTCACTAGTGCCTGCGACCTTAAAATCCATATCGCCGAGATGGTCTTCATCTCCAAGGATGTCTGTTAAAACAGCGAAGTTATCTTCTTCTTTAATTAGTCCCATAGCTACGCCCGCAACTGGTTTATTGATAGGAACACCAGCATCCATTAAAGACAAGGATGTACCACAAACTGTTGCCATTGAAGATGAGCCATTAGATTCAGTTATTTCTGATACAACTCTTAATGTATAAGGAAAATCATTTACTTCTCTTAGGACTGGGTTTATTGAACGCCACGCAAGCTTTCCATGTCCAACTTCCCTTCTGCCAGTGGAACCGATTCTTCCAACTTCATTTACTGAGAAAGGAGGAAAATTATAGTGAAGAAGAAATTTTTCCTTAAGGTCACCATCTAAAGTGTCAAGCATCTGCTCATCAGAACTTGTACCTAGAGTGGTGGTAACTAGTGCCTGAGTTTCTCCTCTTGTAAACAAAGCACTTCCATGTACATTATCTAAAATATCAACCTTAACATCAATATCTCTCACAGTATCCAGGTCTCTTCCATCAATCCTTTTCTCTGTTTTCAGAATTGACCCTCTAACAATCTCTTTCTCAATATTTTTAATTGAATCATTAATTTCGTGTAAATCACTTTCGTCTTCTGAAAATTTACTCACTATTTGGCTTCTTGCCTCATTTAATGAATCATTTCTTTTCTTCTTTTCTTTAATTTTATATAGAGGTTCAAAAGTTTTTCTAGTTAATGTTTCAAGATCAGAGTGAAACGTAAGTTTTTCTTTAGACTTTACTTCCCATGAATCTTTAGCTGATTTTTCAGCGAGTTCTATAATTTTATCTATTACGCACTGAGACTCCTTGTGACCAAATTGGACAGCTCCAAGCATTATTTCTTCAGATAATTCTTTTGCTTCTGACTCAACCATCAAAACACCACTTTTTGTTCCTGAAACAACTAAATCTAGTTCACTTTCATTTAGTTCCTCTCTTGTAGGATTTAAAATAAATTCACCGTTAGAGAAACCAACCCTCGCAGCTGCAATAGGTCCCAGAAAGGGTAAACCAGCAATAGTTGTTGCCGCCGATGCACCTATCAAAGAGCAAATTGCGGGATCGTTTTCCCCATCATAATTTAGTACTGTACATATTATTTGCGTTTCATTTTTAAAGTCTTTATGAAAAAGAGGTCTCATTGGTCTATCAATAAGCCTTGAGTTTAAAATCTCTATTTCTGACGGTCTCCCCTCTCTTTTAAAGAAACCTCCAGGAATCTTTCCAGCAGCATATGCTTTTTCTATGTAATGAACAGATAAGGGAAAAAAATCTTTACTCGGATCAGATTCTCTTGAAGCATTGACAGTGCACAAAACACTTGTGCCACCTAGCGTGGCTAAAACAGCTCCATCGGATTGTCTGGCAATCATACCTGTTTCTAATTTTAAGTTGAGTCCCTGCCAGTCTAGTTGGACACTTGATACATTAAACATCTTATTATCTCCAGTAATTTAGCGTCTTAAGCCCAGAGATTTAATAAGCGACTCATAATTATCGTTACTTTTTCTTTTAACATAGCTCAAAAGTCTTTTTCGCTTCCCAACTAATTTCATTAAACCTCTTCTAGTATTTTCATCTTTTTTGTTAAGCTTAAGATGCTCAGTTAATTTTTTAATTCTATTGGTAAACAAGGTAATCTGAAATTCACTCCCACCAACGTTTTTATTTGTAATTTCATCTTTTTTTGCCACAGTCCTAAATCCTTTCAAACAAAAAAATTATTCAACAAATTCTTTGGATAAAAATTACCGTTTTTTAAATAACCCACTGCAACTAATTTATCTTTAAATTTGGCTAATGTAAGTTGTCCACAAAAATCATTAATTTTACTCATTTCAATTGGCCTTCCATTTAATATAAGAGCAACTTCATTCATATCCAAATGAATCTGGTTAAATTCGTTAAAAACCTTTTCAACAGGTTTTAATATACTCAAAAGACACTCAATATGCACTAAACTCAACAAATAATCTAGTGAAATAAGTTTTTTATCCAAATTACCAAATCCAACACGTCTCAATGACGATATTACACCAAATGTGTTTAAAGTCTTAGCCATATCCTCTGCTAAACTTCTTATGTAAGTGCCAGCACTACATTTAACATAAAATAACGTTTTAGAATTTGAAACCTGATTAATGATTTTAAGATCTATTATCTTCTTTTTTTCTTTTTTTAAATCAACATTAATTTTTTTTCTGGCAAGTTCATAAGCCTTCATTCCATTTACTTTTTTTGATGAAAATTTATGTGGAGCTTGATTATAATCTCCAATGAAACTTTTAACCGTACTTCTGATTTGTTCTGGCGAAGGATATGTTTTATTAATCTTCGTTATTTCACCTTCAAGATCACCCGTGGATGTGCGTGTACCCCAGGTAACTTCAAAAACATACTCTTTGTTGATATCAGATAAATATTTTATTGTTTTTGTTGATTTTCCCAACGCAATAGGAAGAAACCCAGATGCAAGAGGATCTAGTGTACCAACATAACCTGCTTTACAGTAATGAAAGATTTTTCTTACTTTTTGTAAAGCTTTATTTGAGGAAATCCCTACTGGCTTGTCTAAAAAAATCCATCCGTTAAATTTGTTTTCTTTCATAACAACATTCTAAGGTCTTGATAAGTCATCAATAATTTTATCAATTTCAAAAGATTTTTTTCTCAAATAATCAAAACGAAATTTCAATTTAGGGGTATATCGTAAGACAATTTTTTCTGAGAATTCTTTTTTTACCTTTATCAAATTATCGTCAATTAGTCTTAGAGATTGATTTTCACTTAAATTATTTTGTTTAGAAAAGTTGGTCAAAAAAACTGTAGCAATTTTTCCATCTTTTGAAAGCACTACTTCATCAATAAAAATCAGCAGGTTATTTCCTTCACTATCTCTAAAATCTTGATTCAAGAAAATCTCACCTAAAGTTTTTTTAATTAGCTGAGTTAATTTTTCAATCCTAGAGTTTTTTCGTGGAACTTTAAATAGTTTTAAATCATTTTGCCTTATCATTATTAACTCTTAGGTAAAATTGTAATTTATCGTTTTCTTGAATTTCATTAAATTTATAAAGTGCTATTCCACACTCTAAACCTGATAAAACTTCCTTGACTTGGTTCTTTTCTCTTCTCAAACTTTCAATATCAACCTCGCTAACTAACTTTTCTTCTCTAAAAATTTTAACAAAAGATTTTGCTGTTACTTTTCCTTCATCTATTGAACATCCTGCAACTTTGGAAGAATCAGACATCTCAAACACTTTTTTTATTGTTCCCTTGCCAACTAGTTCCTCTTTAAAGTCTTCCTCAAACATTCCTTCAATTATTTTTTGAGCTTCATCAATGACTTCATAAATAATACTGAAGTATCTAATAGATATTTTCTCTCTTTTAGACAAACTTTTTGCCTGAACATTTGCTTTGACATTAAAACCAAAAATTCTCGCTTCAGATGCCGTAGCTAAGGTAACATCTGATTCGTTAATTTCACCAACACCAGAGTGTATTATTTTTATTTCAACTTTTTCAGAATTCATTTTTTTTAAACTTTGTTCAATTGCTTCTTTAGATCCATGAACATCTGTTTTTATAATTACTGAAATAAGAACCTTCTGCTCTCCTGAGCTATCTTGAAGCATTTGATCAATTGATACTCTTTTAACAGTTGAATTTTCTTCAATTCTTTTCATTCTTGATCTATATTGAGTAACTTCTCTTGCTCTTGCTTCACTCTCAACAACAACAAGTTTTTCTCCAGATTCAGGTGCACCTGACAAACCGACTACTTCAACAGGATAACTTGGTAAAGCCATTTGTAATCGTTTTCCTTCATCATCATACAAAGCTCTTACTTTTCCCCATTCCTTTCCCACAACAACAACATCTCCTACAGTTAGTGTTCCTTTTTCTATTAAAATAGAAACAACCGTACCCTTTCCTTTTTCAATTTTGGATTCAATAACCGATCCTTCGGCTGACCTATTTGGATTTGCTTTTAACTCCATGATTTCTGCCTGCAGTTGTATGGCATCTAAAAGTTCGTCTAATCCCTCTTTCGTTTTTGCAGATACATTTATAAAAACGTTTTCTCCACCCATTTTTTCACTTATGATTTCGTGTTTCATCAAATCATTCTCAACTTTTTGGGGATTTGATGTTTCAAGATCAATTTTATTTATTGCAACAATTATGGGACACTTTGAAGCTTTTGCATGACTTATTGCTTCAACTGTTTGCTCATTAACACTATCATCAGCTGCAACTACTAATATTATTATATCGGTTATATTTGACCCTCTAGCTCGCATTTGACTGAATGCCGCGTGACCAGGTGTATCAATGAAAGTAATTTTTTTTTTTCTACTCTCAACTATGTAAGAGCCTATGTGTTGAGTAATTCCTCCTGCCTCTGTTGATGCTACTTTTTTCTCTCTAATTGCATCTAGTATTGATGTTTTACCGTGGTCAACATGACCCATTATAGTAACTACTGGAGGTCTAGATACAAGATCTTTGTCCGTATCTTCTTTTCCACCCAGCCCCAACTCAACGTCAGATTCACTTACTCTCTTTGGGGTGTGGCCTAGCTCAATAACCAGAAGTTCTGCTGTATCACCATCAATTGTCTCGTTAATTGTGCTCATTACACCCAACTTCATAAGCATTTTTATAAGAGTTGATGACTTCTCAGCCATTCTTGACGCTAACTCACCAACACCTATCAAGTCAGGAATTATTATTTCTTTTTTCTTTCTTTCTTTGCTTTCTAAGGCATCTTTGTTTTCTAAATTATTAAGATTCCTCAGTTTTGCTTTTTCTCTTGCGCGCCTTACGGCTGCAAGAGACCGTACTTTCTCGTTCTCTTCATTCAGAGCCTGAGAAATTGTAAGTTTTCCTTGTCTTCTATTTTCAAAACTTTTTGGAACTTTAGCAAACTTTTGGGACTTAAACTTTTCTTCTTTTTCATTTTGAGGATTTGAAAAATTAGGTCTATCACTTTGATTACCAGAAAATTTTTTTAAATTTTTTTTATCAGATTGATCAAGTTTTTCTTTTTGCTTATCCAAATTTGGCTTTTCAGTAGCTGCTCTCTTGAACTTATGATCATTTTTTTTTTGATCTTTTTGATAATCTAATTTTTCATTTTTGCTGATTTTTTCCAAATCATTATCTTCTTTAAACACCTTTTTTGTTAATTCATTATTTTCATCTAAGCCTCGGAGAACTCTTTTTTTTTTTACTTCAACAGAAACAGACCGAGTTCGCCCGTGAGAAAAACTTTGTTTAATTTGTCCAACATTAAATGTTTTCTTAAGTTGAAGTTTACCTGTATTTTCTGTTTTTTTATCTTTATTCTCTTCCATTTTAATCTTTAAACCAGTGTTCCCTTGATTCTAAAATTATCTTGTCTGCCTTGTCACCCTCTAGGTCAGTTAATATATCAATCAATTCGTCGCTTGATAAGTCAGCAAGTTGATCTCTTGTAATAATATCATTTTCTCTTAATTTTAATAGTTGATCGGTAGTTAGTAAGTTATGATTTAGTAAATAGTCCTCAACTCCCGAGGATTTCAATGCTTCTAAATTTTCTTTTTTAACTTTTTCTATAAAGTTGTTAGCTCTATTTATAAGTTCTTTAGCTAGTTCTTGGTCAAAACCCTCTATAGACGCCAGTTCATCAGTTGACACCATTGCCACCTCATCAATTGAAGAGAAACCCTCAGTCACCAGAAGGTGTGCAATCACTTCGTCAACGTCTAAGTTATCAATAAAACCTTGAGATAAAGTTTTAAACTCCTCACTTCTTTTTTCTGACTCTTGAGAGGTTGTAAGAATATCAATGCTCCATCCTGACAAAGAACTGGCTAAACGAACGTTTTGGCCTTTTCTTCCAATCGCAAGGCTGAGTTGTTCATCAGGAACTATCACATCAATTTTTTTCAAATCCTCTTCTATTACAACTTTTTCTACTTCCGCAGGCCCCAGTGCATTAACAATAAAAGTTGCAATGTCCTCGGACCATAAAACTATGTCAATTTTTTCACCCTGTAATTCATTAACAACTGCTTGAACTCTACTACCCCTCATACCAACACACGCTCCGACCGGGTCAATACTTTTTTCTTTTGTAAAAACAGCAATTTTTGCTCTACTTCCAGGATCGCGAGCTACGGATTTAACTTCAATTATTCCGTCATAAATTTCTGGAACTTCTTGCTCAAAAAGCTTTACGAGAAAATTATTATGTGCTCTTGATAAAAAAATTTGGGGACCTTTAAGATCAAATTTAACTTCGGTAATGTAAGCTCTTATTCTATCAGAACGCCTAAAAATTTCTCTATTTAGAAGCTCATCTTTTTTTAAGATAGCTTCTCCTTTACCTAAATCAACAATCAAATTTCCAAATTCAACTCTTTTAACTATCCCATTAACTATTTCGCCAACTTTATCTTTAAATTCATTGAATTGAACAACACGCTCAGCCTCTTTAACTTTTTGAAAAATCACGTGTTTTGCAGTTTGAACAGCAATGCGCCCAAAATCTAAAGGAGGGAGTTCTTCAACGAAAAACTCTCCAATCTTCATTGTTTTTTTTTCTTTAGGCAAATCAGTTAGCAGTATTTTGTTATTATTTTCTTCGGTTTCTAAACCTTCTATACTTTCAACTATTTCTCTGTATCTGAATAAACCTATATAGCCTGAATCTTTGTCTATTTGTGCTCTAATATCTAATTCATAACCATACTTTGTTCTTCCAGCTTTTGCTATTGCAACCTCCATAGCTTCTAATACTTCTTCCGCGCTAATTCCCTTCTCTTTCGCAATGGTTTTAGCAACATCAAGAATCTCAAGGTTTTTGCCTATTATTGTTTCATTTTTTTCCAATTTTTCTTCCATTATTTAAATAATTCGGACTATTTCAAATATTTAAGGTTAATTCATACCAATACTTTAAAGAAACTTAAATGATTTTAAAAAAATTTTTTAAGATTTTTTTTTTTCGAAAAGCAGAAAATATACTTTTTTGTTACTTTTTTTTGCTTTCTTGTAATATTTAGTAAAAGCAATATCAAAAGAAACTCCAACCTCATAGTTAACAATCTCAGTTGAAAGTTCAAAGAATTTACTTTTATAAAACTCGTAAAGTATTTGATTTAAATAGTCCTCATGGTCAGTTACAACTACTATTTTGGTTTTTTCAAAAGTTATTAAATCCAAAAGATTAACAAAATTAGAGTTAATCAATCTTCTTTTTTTATGCCTTATCTTTGGCCACGGGTCAGGGAACATGATAATTATTCTTTTAAAGGTAATACCCTTTAAAAATTTAAATAGTTCTAAAAAATCTAGGGTTGTAAAAAAAAGATTTTTTAACCCACTAGCTTTTATATTTTTTGATAAGTAAAAAGAACCACTAAGATACGGGTCACAACCCAGGAATAAATCATTAGTATTTTTTAAAGATTGAGCAAAAATATTTTCTCCCCTACCAAACCCAATCTCTAAATTAAAATTCTTAAACTTTTTTATTGTAGAGTTGAATTTTTTTATATTTTTTTTATCAAGAAAAAAATTAGAGTCATCTAAGTTTTTAAGTTTATTGTTCTTTATGTTCCTAGGATGCCTTCTTCCGTAGAAATTAAGCATTAAAAATTTTTTCTAAATAAATCTACGCTAGAGAGTGATTCCCATGTGAAAGTTCCTTTGGATTCATCATATTTCCTTCCAAAATGACCATATGAAGCAGTCTCTGCAAAGATTGGTTTATCAAGTTTTAAAAATGACTTAATACCAAAAGGCGACAAATCAAAGTTATTTTTTATGATATCAATTAACTCTTGAACTTTTATACTTTTTTCCTCATCAATTTGAACAAAAATTGAAATCGGTTCTGAAACACCTATGGCATATGAGAGTTGAATTAAACATTTGCTAGAAACTCCACTTGCTACAATATTTTTTGCTAAATATCTTGCCATGTATGCTGCTGATCTATCAACCTTTGTATAATCCTTCCCCGAAAATGCTCCTCCACCATGTGGTGCGGCACCACCATATGTATCAACTATAATTTTTCTTCCAGTCAATCCAGCATCGCCGTCAGGACCACCAATTACAAATCTTCCAGTTGGATTTATTAAAATTTTTTTCTCTGCAGGCAGCACGACATTTGGCATAGCTTCTTCAATAATCTCTAAAATTTTTTTTCTTATTTCGTCATTGTTAGCAGACTCTGAATGTTGGCTAGACACAATAATAGAGCTTATATTTTTTGGTCTATTGTTTTTGTAAACTACACTGACTTGACTTTTAGAGTCAGGACCAAAAAAAGAATCGTTATTATGTCGATAATTAGCAAGCGTTTTTAATATCTTATGGCTATAATCTATCGGCGCAGGCATAAAGCTTTCTGTCTCATCACATGCATAACCAAACATAATACCTTGATCACCAGCACCATAAAATTCATTTGACTCATCTTTATCAACTCCTTGTGAGATATCTGTTGATTGGTCATGAAGCAAATTTTCTATTCTTAAATTTTTCCAATGGAAGCCATTTTGTTCATATCCAATCTCCTTAACTTTTTTTCTAACAACCTCATCAATTAAGCTTTCACTAATCTCATCTTTTTTTTTTTTTAGATTTATTTCTCCGGCTAGAACTATCCTATTGGTAGTTGCTAGCGTTTCACATGCTACTCTTGAGTTACTGTCTTTTTCCATAAACAGATCAAGAATGGTGTCGGATATCTGATCACAGACTTTATCTGGATGTCCCTCTGAAACGGACTCGCTTGTAAATTCAAAATCTTCTTGGATATTTTTCATTTATTTAGAAGTTATCTATATCTTTTTAAAGAAATTATAAATTCAATCAAGTAAAATAATAAACCTAAGAAAATAATTGTAAAAAAAACTGTAATATTTCCATGACGTTCAAAAAAAGTTTCCTCTGACGAAAGTTGAGTTTTCATCTCAATGTATCCCACAGAATTGAGGCTAATTTTTTTTAAGATTTTCCCTTTATTATTGACAATTACTGAAATACCAGAATTAGCTGATCTTAAAAAAAATACAGACTTTTCCACTGATCTAAAAATCTGTGATGCTAAGTGTTGTCTAGGACCAATAGTTTTACCAAACCAAGCATCATTAGTTATATTTACAAACACTGATGATTTATTTTTTGAAAATGTTTGAAAGATTGCTTCATAGCAAATAGAAGGTTCAAAAAAAAATTCTTTATTTTCTAATTTGATTCTCATTTGATTCACCTTATCTCCTTCACTAAAATCTGAAGTACCTGGCGCAAGCTTAAAAGATTTTAAGATTCCTCTTAATGGAACAAACTCTCCGAATGGTACTAATTTTTTTTTATCGTAAAAATCAAAATTCTCATTATTTATTAGATATAAAGAATTATAAATCTTGAAATTTTTATTGTTAAATTCCCTTCTTAACCCACCTGTTATAAGCGTTATATTTTTAGGAATATTTTTTTTTATATATTCTATAACATCTGATTCTTCTGTTAAAAAATAGGTCAGAGCTACCTCCGGCCAAACCACAATCTTGTCCTTTTCTTCAAGATTTTCTTTATTTGTCAATTCTAACAATTTATTAATATTCTTCTCAAAATATAACTTATTCCACTTTTCAATTTGAGGAATATTAGGTTGAATTACTCTAAAACTTATTTGGTTGTTTACAGCTTTAGATTTTTGAAAATTTGAAAAAAAATTAAAGCTTAATAAAAATAAAGGGAAAAAAATAAAGGTTAAAAGGCTATGTGAGAATTTTTTTTCAATTAAAAAAATTGATATACTACTTATCCATAAGAGGGTAAAAAAACTCAGTCCCATGACCCCTATAAATTTAGAAACTTGAATAAATTCGTGATTGAATGCCCACAAATGTCCTGTTAGATTTAATGGTAAACCTCCAAATATTTGTGATTTAATAATCTCTGAAATAAAAAAAAAAGTTGCTATCATAAAGGCTTTTGAAATAAGAGACAATTTATGAAAAAAAACAAAGTTTTTTAGAATTGTTATTAAAACAGATGGAATAGAGAAAAATAACCCCATCAATAAAGGGAAAAGAATTGAAACAGGAGATAAAAAAAGATGTTTTTCGTATATTAAAAAAGGAGAAATTATCCAGTGCATTGAACCAATATAAAAACCGATACCAAAGCTCCATCCTGCAAAAAAAGAATCTTTAAGATTATCTTTTAGAAGAATTTTTTTAATAAATAAAAAATATGTAATTATTACAATTGGTGTTAGAAAAAAGAAGGATTGGGAAACTCCAAGAAAAATTCCAAGAGTTATGAAAATCCATAATGGGGTTTTAATCATTTTTTTAAAGTAACTAAAATCTTTTTTATACGTCTGGTATCTGCTTCTATTATTGTAAATTCTAGTACTTTATTATAGCTAATAACTTCACCTCTACCAGGAATTCGGCCAATTAGGAAAAAAATAAATCCTCCAATCGTATCAATCTCATCTTTTTTTTCAATTTTAAGTTTCACGCCAATTTCTTTTTCAAACTCTTCTAATGATACCCTAGCTGGGAGCTCAAAGTTTCTTTTAGATACCTTTTTAATTTCCTCAGCTTCTTCAGAGTCGTGTTCATCTTTTATTTCACCAACTATTTCTTCAACTAAATCTTCAATCGTTACTAAACCGTTCGTACCTCCGAATTCATCTACTACTATTGACATATGAATCTGTTCCGACCTCATTTTTAAGAGAAGGTCCAAAATTTTCATGGTTGGTGAAGAAAACAAAATTTTTCTTATTATTTTTTTTGAAATTTTTAATTTCTTTTTTTGGGTACTGCTATTATGAATTTTCTCAAATAAATCTCTAATGTGTATCATTCCCAAAATTTTATCTAAATTACTGTCAAAGACAGGTATTCTTGAATGTTTTGTTTTATCAATAAAAAGAACTAGTTCGTTGTAAGTCGTATCAACTGAAACTGCATCTATATCTGCTCGTGGTATCATTATATCTTCAATGCACTTATCACTCAGATTGATAACGTTCTTAAAAATATTACGAGTACCCGCATCAATATTATTTGAGCCGTTAACATCTTCTTCAATTAAATCCTCCAGAACCTCTTTAATATTTTCTTTTTCTGAGAATTTTAACAACCCTTTAAATTTGTAAAAAAAATTTCTAATCATTTATTACGTATGGTGAAGAAATTGATAATTTAGATAAAACGTTTATTTCTTTTTTTTTCATTATCTTAAAATCTTTTAATTTTTCGTGATTAAAACCTAATAAGTGCAAAAGACCATGTATTACCATATGTGTTAAGTGATCTGAAAACTTTTTATTTTGCAACTTAGATTCCTTCATAATCTTCTCCAGAGATATTACTATATCTCCAAGGATAATTTTAGACGTTTTTTTTGTTATTAACCTTTGTTCATTTTGTGGAAAAGATAAGACATTTGTTGATTTATTTATTTTTCTATATTTTTTATTAATTTTTTTTATCCCTTCATCATTGGTCAATAAAATTGATAAGTAATAATTTTTTTTGAAGTCCATTTCTTTCAAAACTAATGATGTTGACTTTTCAACAATCTTTTTAATTTCATTTTCATTGAAAGAATTTAGATACTCAAAATTAAACTCAATCATTTTTTAAAGACTATACATATTCTTTTCCAACACCTTTATCTTTCTCAAACCTCTCATATTGTTTTACAATTTTTGATACTAAAGGGTTTCTCACTACATCACTATCTGAAAATTCCAGAAAACCGATCTCTTCAACATTTTTTAATATATTTATAGATTCTCTCAAACCAGACTTTGTACCAGATGGAAGATCAACTTGAGATAAATCACCAGTAACAATCATTTTTGAGTTTTCACCTAACCTTGTGAGAAACATTTTCATTTGTACAGCTGTTGTGTTTTGCGACTCATCCAAAATTATGAAGGCGTTAGATAGCGTCCTTCCTCTCATGAATGCAAGAGGGGCAATTTCTATAAATCCAGATTCTATTTTTTTTATTACCTCAGAAAATGAAAGCATATCATTCAATGCATCATAAATCGGTCTAAGATAAGGATCAATCTTTTCTTTTATATCTCCTGGGAGAAAGCCTAACCTTTCCCCCGCTTCAACTGCAGGTCTAGTTAAAATTATCTTTTCAATTTCTCCTGACTTTAACATAGAAACAGCATAAGCCACAGCTAAATATGTTTTTCCAGTACCAGCCGGACCGCAACAGAAAACCATTTGCTTTTCTTTAACCAAATTAAAATAATCTAGTTGCTTCTTTGACCTTGGTTTTATGATCTTTCTTCCTGCTACTATATTTAAGGACTCAATCACTTCGTATTCCTTTATTGGCTTATCATAATTTTGGTTTTTAAATATTTTAATGATAGTATCAATATCGGAAGAACTTAAAGACTTATTTTTTTTCACTCCCTCATAAAGCTTTTTTAAAACAATATCTGTCTGATTAACATTCTCTTGCAAACCTTCAATCTTCAAATAGTTTCCTCTTGGAAGAATACAAACGCCAAAAGCATTTTCAAGCTTTTTTAAATTTTCATCATTCGTTCCAAAAAAATCAGGAAGAATTAGGTTATCTTCAAAAGAGATAATTCTTGAAAATAGTTCATTTTTTTTCAATTTTTTTTTCAAAGCTTTTATGAACTTAAAATTTTTCCATGAAATGAGAAAGAGGTCAATCTTTCTATTTTAATTTTTAGAATTTTCCCTACTAAATCTTTTGAAGAAATTACATGTACAGGCTGCAAAAAAGCTGTTCTGCCAACATATTGGTTATTTTTTTTTCCTAAATTTGTAAATAAAATATCAATTTCCTTTTCTAAAAAGGTCTCATTAAATTTTTTTTGCTGATCATTTAGTATTTTTTGTATTTTATTTAATCTTTTATCTAAAATTTCGTCATTAATCTGGTTTTTAATCAATGAAGCAGGTGTTCCAGGCCTTGGAGAATATTTGAATGAATACGAACTTGCAAAACCCACTTTGTTAATTAGGTCTAACGTATCTTCAAAGTCGTTATTTGTTTCTCCAGGATAACCAACAATAAAATCTGAGGAAAAGGCCATATTTTTTACTTCACATTTAATTTTATTGATTAAGTCAATATAGTTTTCTTTGGAATACTTCCTGTTCATTTTTTTTAAAATTTTGTTTGAACCAGACTGAACAGGCAAATGAAGAAATGGCATTAACTTTTTATTATTTTTATGTTCTAAAATTAATTCATCGTTAATATCTGAAGGGTGTGAGGTTATATATCGTATCCTTTTCAACTCAGGCAAAGATGATAAAATATTACAGAGCTTCGCCAAATCTACTTGCTTTTTTTCTGATTTCTCAAAAATAGATGACTTGTATGAACTTACGTTTTGACCAAGAAGATTTATTTCTAAAGCACCATTTTCAACTAAATTTTTTGCTTCGGCAAAAATCTCCTCCACTGACCTGGAATATTCATTCCCTCTTGTATAAGGGACTACACAAAAAGAGCAAAATTTATCACAGCCCTCTTGAATTGTAATTTGCCTAGAGGCCCCCCCCAAGAAAAGATTTTGGAAAGGAACTAAATTTTTGTTCACACAAAAAGTTTGTATGTATTGTCTCTTTTGATTTTGTCCTCAATAATTCAGGAATAGATTGTATATTTTGAGGTCCAATAACATAGTCCACAAGTGTATTTCTTTTTATTACCTCCTCACCCTCTGCTTGGGCAACGCATCCCATAACAACAATCTGCATTTTTTCTCCAAGCTTTTCTTTATTTCTTTTATAAACTGATAATCTTCCTAAATCAGAGTAAAATTTTTCACTTGCTTTCTCTCTAATGTGACATGTGTTTAATATTGCAACATCAGACATCTCCAAGTTTTGAGCTTTTTTAAACCCATTATGAACAAGTAACTCATCAATTTTTTCAGAGTCATATTGATTCATTTGACAGCCGTATGTTTTTACAAAGAAAGATTGATACATAATTTAAATAATTAAAGAAATTTAAACTTATTACAAGAGCATAAATTCATAAAGTCTGATTTTTTTTTCTACCTCCATGTTCTGAAAGTCTTTACTAATTTGCGAGGATATTATCTCGTGACAGTATTTAGCAGCATGTTTTCTATCTTTAAAGTGTGAAAATTTTTTAGGCTGGTGAAAATTTACATTTACCTCACTAAAACCAAGTCCTAGAAATTTCCATGCATGCGAAAGAAGATCCATGTTACCAAACCATGCAAAAAAAGGTCTGAATTTTGTTTCCAAGGGTATTCCATCAAGCTTACTGTAAGATATAGATACTGGTTGGATATGGAATTCCTGACGATATTTATCTTCAATAACTCCTAAAAGTGAGGTTTTAAAAGGCAGTACTCTAGAGCCGTCACTTGAAGTTCCCTCAGGAAATAATATAACACTGTATCCACTTTTTAAGGTAGATAAAATTCTGTTCATTTGGCCTTTGACCTTTATTATGTCATTTCTATTAACAAAAATTGTTCTACCAAGAGCACACATTGTATTTATAAATGGCCAAGAATCTATTTCTGATTTAGCAACAAATAAGCCGTCAGCACTTGAACCTAAAACAAATATATCAAGGTAGGAAATATGATTTGATACAAATAAAACTTTTTTTTTAGATTGTCTTCCTTTTATATTTACTTTGATACCAAAAATTTTTACGAGCCCTTTGAAGAAAATTTTATAAAATAAGAAAAAATTTTTTCTTAAAACAAAGTGGTAAATTGATTGAAAAAAAGCACAAAGAATAGTCCAAATAAAAAAAGGTAAAATTCTTAGACAAGAAAGAATTGGAGAGTATAGCATTATTTAAATGATAAATTTGAGTATTTTTTTATGATATTTTGGGATTTTAGAATTATCAATACGTCCGTCGTATTAAACTTCTTGTCTACAACAGCACCTTTACCAACCCACGCACCTGCTCTTATATAAGCCTTTATCAAAGGGGGAAGTAACCTAAACTCTTCATACTCATTGATCTTTTTTTGTGATAAAATATTTGTATCGGCCTTTAACTTTTCTTTAGGAAAGGTTGAATATTTTGGTGGAGGTTTATGGAAATGATTTAAATAAGAAAGTTGAGTTTCAAATTCAGAATAATTTGATGAAGGAAAGCTTGCACAACCAAAAATCAAATCCACTTTTTTTTGTATAATGTAAAAAGCAAGACCTCTCCATAAAAGTTTTATTATTTTTCCATCTCTGTAATTTTTATCAACGCAAGATCTCCCAGCCTCTAACATTGAAGTATTTTTTTTAAATAGGTTTGAAATGTCAAACTCAGATTCACTGTAAAATCTTCTATATTTTTGATTTTTTCCTTTGAGGAGCAATCTATATGTACCTACAACAAAATCACTTGCCACTGATTTGTCAATAACGACAAGGTGATCACAATAATCATCAAATTCATCAGAGTCCATTTTTTGTTCATTACAATCTTCAAAAAAAATCTTTTGCCTTAATTTTTTTGCTTTAAGAAGTAAAGGGTCAGGATGCCTAATAATTTTGATCTGGTAATTTTTAAAAGAAAAATCTAATTGATTCTGTTTTCTTCTATGATTAAATTTCTCGGACGTGTAGTTTATTTCTTTAAGTTTTTCTGTCTTAATCTCACTTGACCATCTTTTCACATAAATAACGTTTTTTGCAACATACTTTACTTTATGTAAAATTGATTTAAATTTACCAAAATTTTTATTGGTAGAATTAACAGCAGATTTATTTTTTGTTTTTAGCTGGAACACCATACAATTCTAATCTATGATCAACTAATTCATAACCTAATTCTTTTGCTACTCTTTTTTGAAGTTCCTCAATAGCATCATTCTGAAATTCAATAACTTTTCCATTTCTTACATCTATAAGATGATCGTGATGCTCATCAGGAACTTCCTCGTACCTAAATCTTCCATCTTTAAACTCATGCTTTTCAATAATATTATTTTCTTCAAAAAGTCTAATTGTTCTGTAGACTGTGGCAATTCCGATGTTAGCGTCAATCTCAGATGCTCTTTTATAAACTAATTCAACATCGGGATGATCCTTTGAATCGGCTAACACCTGAACTATCACCTTTCTTTGCTCGGTCATTTTAAGACCAAGTTTGTTACATTTATCTAATAATGAAGACATAGCTTTAAAAAAATATATAGTTTTTGTTAATGATTTGTTACAATGTTTATATTTCTATATCAACAGTTAATTACAATCTTTTAGTTAATATAACACAAACCAAGATATTATGAAAAAAAAAGTTTTAGATATAACAGGTTTTGATTGCCCAATGACTTTTATTAAGGCCAAAGAATTCATCAAAACTAATACTAATGATCAAAAAATAATTATTATTAAAGGGAAAACAAATCTTGACAGACTAACAAATTCTTTAAAGAAAAATTTTCATATATCATCAAAAAAAATTAAAAAAGATATCTTCAAGCTCACGCTCACTTCATAATTTCCAATTCCATAAGCTGAGCATCATTTCTTCCTGAATTATCAAAGTAGTAATCTTTTCTTACACCACAATTTTTAAATTCATTAAAAGTATAGAATTTTTTTGCAACATTATTTTTTATATTTACCTCTAACATAATTCTTTTTACTTTGTTTTTTTGGCAAAAAATTTTACATTCCTCTAAAAATTTCTTTCCTATACCTCTTCTTCTAAATTGAGGATGGATAAAAATTGAATAAATCTCAAATATATCAAAAACTTGATTCCCCAAGCAAAACCCTGCAATTAAATTATTTTTTAAACATAATTTACCAAAAAAACCCTCTTTGCTAATTAAGTTTTTAAGATCATCAATCATCCAAATGTTATTTTTTAGCTCTTTAAATTCCTTTTGAAATAAATGTAAAGAAGAACAGTTATTTTCTTTTAAATTTTTAAAAATAAACTCATTCATAGTATGTATTATGATAAAATATATCTTGGTTATTTCTAGAATAACCGTTTAAAAAGCACTCAGTTAAGTCTTTTGCATTTATAGAATAGAATTTAACATTATTTTTAAAAAATCTTTTTATCTCCTGCTCATCAGTGACAATGTAAATTTTATCATTCAGCTTTTTTTTTTTTTTAAAAAAAAATTCAATTTTTTTAACATTATCAACAAATAGTTCTGATTTTTCTATTATTTTTCTTTTTTTTATTTCAAACTGTTTATAGAAAAAATTAAATCCTGAAGATCTATATATTACAATAATTTCACAATTATTATCTAATTCTCTTATTAAATAAGGAAAAAATGTTGATATAGAACGAATCTTAGCTCTGTTGGATAATGAAAGTGCCTGGCAAATTGATTTTATTGATCTTATTCCTGTAAAACTTCCGGGACCATTAGTAAACAGTATGTAATTGAGGTTGCTAAATGCATTATAACTTCTTAATTTTGTTAAGATGGCAAAAAGTCCTTGAACTTTTCCATTTTTAATTTTTTTTTCATGATAAAAGTGAAATTCTTTTCCCTCTGATAAAGCTACTGATATTCTATGGCTTGAACAAAAAATTGATAATGCTAACATGATTCAGTCTATAAAATGAATCAAAACTTTATAAAAGTAAATCAAAATCAACTCGATGTAGATATAGACTTAAGATATGCTTCTAAAAATAATTTTACGGGTAACAAAATTTATTTTTCTGAATCGTGTTTTATTCACAAAGTCGCTTTTGAAAATCTTTGTATAGCTGTTGATATTGCAAAAAAAATTGGTCTCAAGATAAAAATCTTTGATGCATACCGTCCAACCTATGTTCAACAACGATTGTGGGAAACCCTACCAGATCCAAACTTTATTACTCCTCCTAACAAAGGATCTCCACATTCAAGAGGCGTTGCAATTGACTTAACTTTAATTAAAAATGGTAAGGAACTTGATATGGGTACGGAGTTTGATGAATTTAGTAAACTCTCTTATCATGGCTGTTTAGATATTTCAAAAGTGGCTTATCAGAACAGATTAACTTTACTCGGTATAATGACTGACGCTGGCTGGGACTTTTACAAAAATGAATGGTGGCATTATCAGCTTTTTAACTCAAAAAGTTACCAAATTGTTGATAATATTGAATCATGAAAATTATTTTTTTTCTTCTTACCTTTCTTTTAATTCGTGAAAGTTTCGCCAGCGAAAAATCAGCTATTGTGTTGATGTACCATAGATTTGAAGATGAAAGATTTCCATCAACAAGTATTTCATCAAAAAACTTTCAAGATCAAATTAAATATCTCAAAGAAAATAATTTTAACATTCTTCCAATTTCAGATTTGTTGAGTTTTTTTAATGAAGATTATGATATTCCTGAGAAATCAATTTTTATTACAATTGATGATGGATATAAAAGTTTCTATGAACATGCTTTTCCAATATTAAAAAAGAATAAAATTCCTTTTTCTCTTTTTCTCTCTACTAAATTTGTTTCAAATGAAAAAAAAAGTGATTTTATGAGTTGGAAAATGATAAAAGAGCTCTCCAGAAATTATGGAGAAATTCTTAATCATACGAATAGTCATCCAAAACTTTTAGAATTACAAATTAATGATGTAAAAAAGGAATTTGATTTAGCTGAAAAAAAAATAATGTCTAAGATCGGAAGACTTCAGAGAGTTGTATCCTATCCATACGGAGAGTCAAATCCTCAAATTCAAGAACTAGTCAAAAAAATGGGTTATCATATTGGTTTTTCTCAACACTCAAGTCCTGTACATATCAATGAGAATAAATTTGCACTTCCTAGGTTCGCTATTAATGATGAATTTGGAGGCATGAAAAGATTTGCTCAAATAGTGAACTCAAAAGCATTAATATTATCAGATTTAAAAGTTTTGAAAGATGATTTAAATTTGGAGGAATTTGAAATCTTATTTAGTACAGACAAAATTGAAAATAAGATTAACTGCTATATTAACAATAATGCAAAAATTAAAAAAATAATAACAAAGAAAAAAATTATTAATCTAAAGATTACTGATTTAAAAAAAAATAGAAGATATAGACTTAATTGCACTTATTTTGACGAAAAAAGAAACTTATTTTGGTATGGAAAAATGATAAAGATTACCCAAGAATCTATAGTATATTAGTAATAAATGAATTATTTAAATTAATTCAGAATATTTCCTTTGTCATATTTTTGAAAATTATTTGAACTCATAATTTCTTTGACATCCTTTATATAGAACTCTCGTCTTTCAGAGTAATCTTTTAAAAAATTAACAAGTTTATATCCAGAAAGATTTTCTCCACTCATTCTAAGTTTTTTTCTCTCTTCTCTGAAATCTGCATAAGCCATATGAGTATTAATATTTTTTAAGTATGACCTGACCGATTCTGATAAGTTGGAGAATTTTTTTATGAAAAATTCATCATTTTTATTTCTGTTTTTAGGTTTCAAACCTTTGGATTCGTCAAAGGTATATTGACCAAAAACTGCATTTCCCTCTCTGGAATAGCGTGACGTTCCCCAACCACTCTCAATTGCTGCTTGTGCTAAAGCCAAAGATATAGGTATTATATCAACACGTACCAAAAGATTCCCCAGATTAGAATCACTTGAATCATATTTTTCGCTTAACTCAAATAGCCATTGTGGCCAAAAGTCTCTTGAAAAATTTTCACCGTCCGATTCTCTCCACCAATCTAGTATTTTTTTTCTATCATTTAGAATCTGCAAGTTCTCAGAGTAAATAATAGGAATAAGGGTATTTATGAACAATCTTTTTCTCTCTATTACAGGTTGAATGTCCATAAAATCTAATGGTAATGAAGAAAAAATTACTAGGTTTGCCGATTGATTATTTAAAAGATTATCTACTGAAAATTGATATTTATTAAATATCGCAATCATCTCACTAGATTCTGAGATATAATCAACAGTCACATCAGAAGAATTTGTTTCAAAAATTTTTGTATTCTTTATTGTATAGTTAACAGATAAACCTTTAGAGTCTTTTTTTTTTGTAAAGCTGTTATAGAAACCCACGGCTATGTTAATAAGAAGCAGGGAAATTAAAAAGATCCCTAAATTTTTATGGGTAATGTTAGATTCTTGCATTAACTTTGGTTTACTGCTTCAACTGATACAATTTCTGGAATGTAATACTTAAGCATATTTTCAATTCCAGATTTAAGTGTAATCGTAGAACTTGGACAACCAGCACATGCACCTCGCAACTCCAAATACACAACTCCGTTGTCAAATTTTACAAAACTTATATCACCTCCATCTTGAGCAACAGCAGGTTTTATTCTTTCTTCAAGAAGATCATTTATTTGATTAACAATTTCTAAATCTTTTTTATTGTAATTTTCTTTTATTTTTTTTTTATCATCATTTTGGCCTTCCACTTTTTTTCCTGATGATAGAAAATCATGAATTTTTGAAAGTAAAGACGGTTTTAGTGATTCCCAATTAACTTGATCGGATTTAGTAATGGTTATGAAATCTTTACCAATAAAAACACCGTCTACGTTTTCATCCTCAAATAACATATTTGCTAAAGTATTAGATTTAGCTGCCTTTTTTGATTTAAACTCTTGAGTACCCCTTTCAAGTAAAACTTGTCCTGGAATAAACTTCAGTGTTAATGGGTTAGGAGTTTCTTCAGTTTGTATAAACATATCTTACAAATAATTAATTCAGGATAATTTGTCAATTTCTTCTTCTTTTAAGTTTGACGGTATTATAGTTAGCGGTACCTTAAGTTTTGATCTTTGCTTTCCCGTGAATGCGCTTATCAATGTATCAGAGCCAGAATTGCTTGAAGCTAAGACAAAATTTGAAATAAATTTATTGTCCGATAAGAAATTTATAATGCATTCTACTCTGTCACCCTTCATTAAAAACTTTTTTGGTTTCTTATCGGTGAATTGAAGAATAAAATTTTCATACTCTTTTATCTTTGACTCTGCCTCCTCTCTTGATTCCGCTTCTGCTATATCTTCCACGGCTTTCCAATGACTAAATTCTAAAGTGTCAAAAGTATACAAAATTGCCACCCTACCGTTGCTCCTAGCACTCCTTTGCGCTGCATATCTTAACGCATCATACATTTCAGGAGTATCATCTAAAATTACTAAAAAAGTTAGTTCCTTACTCATAATGCTAATTTTTTTTAAAGATAAAACCTGCTGTTATTCCTAAGCCAATTGCAATAATAGCAGAAAAAACACCATATAGAAATGAGAATTTATGCGCAAACTCAAATATAAATGAACTAATTCCAGGTTTTTCTATAAAAACTTGTATTTTTTTTGTTTCAAATTTACTTCCTTGATCCATAAGATTCATTGAAACCAAATATTTTCCAGGCGGTGAGTTTTTTGGTAACTTAACTGGAATTTTGAAAAATGCAGGAGTCCCATCACTCAATAGCTCAAAGGATTCATTTTTAATTGAAAACAAATCAATTGAGATTTTTTTTTCAATTAATTCTTTTTTTAAGTTATCATCGTCCTTTCCGATTAATTTGATATTATCTACCAAATCTTTTTTAACATGAAAATCAATCTCATTACTTTTAATGTTTGTGTAATAATGAAATAAACTAGGGTAACTAAATTCACCTGTTTTATTCCAAGTCCACATTCCAAATACCTTTTTCTTTTTTTGTAGAACAACCTTTTGATTTGGTCCTGTAATCTTCAAAACTAGATTTGTTGGGGAATCAGAAAATCCATAGATTGTGAAATGAGTATCTTTTAAATCATTAGATACTGAAACTTTTTTTTGTGAAACATCAAAAATTAAAATGTTTGACTTAACACCAAAGGAGTGAAGGAGGAAAAATAATAAAAAGATAATTTTTATAAAATTAAAACGCATCTTGAATAATTATTCTAGAATTCATTGGAGGCTCATTAATTAATTCTAAGCCCATCTTTACACAAACAATAATAACAATTATAGCTAAAAATACTCTTATTTGCTCCCCTTTAAATTTTGACGTATATTTTGATCCGTATTGAGCACCAATAACACCCCCAATCAATAAAAAAACCGCAAGTATTAAATCTACTGATAAGTTGTATGTAGCTTGAAGAATTGAAACGTTTAATGTCACAAAAACAATTTGAAATAGAGAAGTTCCAATCGCAGAAACTGTTCCCATTCTAAATAGGTAAATCATTGCTGGAACCATTACAAACCCGCCACCAACTCCCATCAACGACGCTAAAAAACCTGTAAATGAACCTACAAGTACAGGTAATAACACAGACATATATATTCCTGATTGTCTAAATCTTAATTTGAGAGGAAGATAATCTAAAAAATTTCTTTTTTTTTTGTGTGTTTTTTTTAAAACGGTAGGTTTTTTGACTAGCGAAAAAATACTTTCAACGAACATCAAAACACCTATAACAAGCAGGAAAATTACATATAGGATGTTAATAATCAGGTCTATGTTTCCAGATTCTTTAAGAAAATTAAAAATCATTATTCCAAAGGTGGAGCCAAATATTCCTCCTATCAGCAGGAAGCTTCCAATTTCATAATCAATATTTTTCTTCCTTCCATGAGCAATTGCTCCTGAAACGGAAGACCCCAGGATTTGAACTGATTCTGTTCCAACAGCTGTTGAGGGAGGAATCCCCATGAAAATTAGTAACGGTGTCATTAAAAATCCTCCACCAACTCCAAATAGTCCAGACATAAAACCAACAATAAAACCAAAAAATAGTATTATTAGTAAATTTATTTCTATCTCAGCGATGGGTAAATAAAATGTCATAGGTCATAAAAATTAATTAATTTTTTTATTTCTCGCATATTATTATTCGCAATTTCTCTTGCCTCTTCAGCTCCTTTTTTTAATAAATTCTCTAAGTAAGATTTATCAGATAATAATTTATGCATTTCTACTGAAACTCTTGAGATCTCATTATTAATGATCTCAAACAAATCTTCTTTAAATTTTTTAAAATCCTTACCTGAGTATTCTCTTATAAGTTTATCTATACTCATTTCACTCATCGAACAGAAAATATTCAAAAGGTTATTTATTTCTGGTCTTGATTCTAAGTTTTCGCTGTTATCAGGAAAAGGAAGAGAGTCTGTTTTTGCTTTTTGAATTTTTTTTCTAATATCATCAGTGTTATCTGTCATATTAATTCTAGAATAATCAGAGGGGTCGGACTTACTCATTTTTTTTGTTCCATCTTTTAAACTCATTACTCTTGTAGCTAATCCCATTATTAAAGGTTCTGGTATTGGAAAAAAATCATTATTATGAAATCTGTTAAAACTTTGGGCAATATCTCTTGAAAGTTCTAGATGTTGTTTTTGATCTTCACCCACAGGTACGTATTCAGATTTATATAACAAAATATCGGCAGCCATTAAAACTGGGTATGAATACAAACCCAAAGGTGCTTTTTCTTTATTTTTACCAGCCTTATCTTTAAACTGTGTCATTCTATTTAACCATCCAATTGGGGTATGACAACTTAAGATCCAAGCTAATTCAGAGTGCCCAGGGACGTTAGATTGAACAAAAATCTTGCTTTTTTCTGGGTCAATGCCAGAGGAAATATAAGCAGCCGTTACCTCTAATGTATTTTCTTTTAACTTAGATCTATTTTCCGCAACTGTGATAGCATGTAAATCTACAATACAAAAAATGCAGGATTTTTCTTTTTGCAAACTAACCCAGTTCTTTATCGCGCCCAAATAATTACCCAAATGGAGGTTACCAGTAGGCTGAACTCCAGAAAAAACCAAACCTTTATCTAATTTTTTTTCCACCATTTTTTTAAATCGATATACTTGATACCAATTAAATGACTAACAAAAAGGTAAATTATACCTCCAATTAGAATTTTAATTATTAACAATAAATTATTTCTATCAGAAAAATTAAAAACAGCAAAATCTATTGTCTCAAGATATTTCATTAAAAATAATGAACATGCCATAACAAATACTGAAAATAAAATTTTTAAGGTATCATCTATAATTGACTTATCTAACTTGTATCCAAGTTTTTTGATAAGAATATAAAATAAAATCAGGGCATTTACCCAAGCTGAGGCTGAAGTAGCAATTGCCAACCCAACATGCAGAAACTCTTTTATTAATATTAAATTAAGAATGAGGTTAAGCGACATTGAAAATACAGAAACTTTAATTGGAGTCTTTGTATCTTCATTCGCAAAAAAAGGAACAACTAAGATTTTTATTAAAATAAAAGCTGGTAATCCAAAACCAAGAGCTGTCAATGCAGATGATGTAAGTTTTGAGTCTTCTAATGAAAATTCACCTCGTAAGAACAAAAAACTAATTATTTGGTTGGATAATAAAAAAATTCCTACTAATGCAGGAACAGAAAAATAGATCCCAAATTTTATTGATTCTGTTATACTTTCATTTGCTTCAATTACATTGCGCTCCTTTACATGTTTAGAAAGTATAGGAAGTAAAGCAGTACTAATCGCAATTCCTAAAACACCTAGCGGAAGTTGATTTACTCTGTCAGCGAAGTACAGGTATGAAATAGAACCATCAGGCAAGGTTGAAGCTAATATCATATCTATTAAAAGGTTAATTTGATAAGCTCCGTTACCTATGACTGCCGGAGCTAACAAAATTAAAAAATTTTTTATTTCTTTTTTTCTGTTTTTAAAAGCAGAATTTTGAAAAGACAAAAATTTGAGTTTAATACTGTTTTTTTTTAAACTAAAAATTATCCATAACAACTGTATTAGACCTGCCACAGAAATGGATAGACTTAAATAATTGGACACAATCACTTTGTCATTAGTTCTTAAAAAAATTAACAAACAAAAGATTATTGTTAAATTAAGAATAATCGGGGTTAGTGCCATTGCAGCGAATCGTCCTAAAGTATTTAAATAAGCCCCTGCTAATGAAGTTAAACAAATGAAAAAAACAAAAGGAAAAGTTAACCGTGATAGATCAACAGTAAGAAAAAATTTATTAGGATCATCTGTAAAACCAGGTGCAATCAACTTTACAATGAGGGGCATAAAAATTTCTGCAATAATTAATAAAATTAAAAGAAAAATTAGTAATGAGGAAAAAATTAAAGAAAAAAATTCATCTGACTTATTTTTTCCAAATTTACTCTTAGTCCCTGAGATCACAGGAATGAATGCTGAGTTCATGGCACCTTCACCAAAAAGTCTTCTAAAGAGATTAGGTAATTTAAAAGAAATGAAGAATGCATCTGACACCAAACCAGCACCTATTATTTTCGCAATTAATAGATCTCTTAAATAACCCAAAATCCTACTTAAAAATGTTAGTGAACCCAGAATTGAAATTATTTTAAGAAACATTGTTAAGCCCTTCTTTTAGAGTTTTAATTATTTCTTTTTGTAATTCTAACATTATTTTTTTATTATCAATTTTCATTCCGAATTCGTTTCTTAAATGAAAACTATCCTCAACAAAGTCACCGTTAGTTGAAATTTTTGCCATAGATATAACCAATCTTTTATTTAGTAAGATTCTTGAAATATCATAAAGAAGTGCTGGTCTGTCATTAGTTGTTACTTCCAAAACGGTATAAGTTGCAGATGAGCTATTATCAAATTTTACTTCTGTTCTTTCTAAGAGTCTTTTTTTCTGGGCTGTTTTACTTTGTAAAATTTTTAAGGGTTTATTTTTTTTCAATTCTATTAACTTTTTATCTATGGAGTTGATTTTGCCTTTTGAACCGTTTTTTATAAGTTTAAATTTTACATTTGACGAAACTACAAATCTATCTATCACTGTTCCATCATCAAATGTGAATATTCTCGCCTCATGAACTGATAAATTTTCAAACAAAAATATTGATATAAAATCTAAAAATAAAGACGGTCTATCGTTTGTTACAACAGTAATTTCTAAAAAATTTTGTCTGCTTATTTTTTTAATTACATAATCAAATCTTAATTTTTCTTTCTTTCCCAAAAAAAAGTTTTCAATTTGAAATTTTATTGAATCATGGCTTTGCAGTAACCAATAATTTGGATAGGTGATCTTTGAAAAACTTTCAATCTCAGTTTTATTAATTTTTTTTGAAGATAAAAGAACAGTTTCTTTTATTTTTGCAATCTTATGATTCAAGCTTTTATTTTTGACTGGTTTTAAAACTTCACTTTGAATTTTAGCATACAAATTTTTTAGAAGTCTCGCTTTCCAGTCATTCCAAATTCCATGGTCTACGGCCGAAATATCTGAAACGGTTAGAAGATAAAGGTTATTTAATCTATCAATAGTATCTATTTTTTCACAAATTTTTTTTATAACTGAGTCGTCCTCAATATCTTTTTTGAAAGCAAATTCACTTAGCAACATATGATTTTCTATTAACCAAACTGTTTCTTTTGCAGTATCTTTATTTTCATTCAAATTAAGAATTATTTTTTTTGCCTTTTTAGCTCCTTTTAAGTTATGTTCTCCTCCAAGACCTTTACCAATATCATGAAGAAGAACAGCGTAAAAAAGTGAGTTTTTATTCTTTACTTTCTTAAAAACTTTATTAGCAAATTTGTAAGATTCGTCATTATTATCTTGCAAATTTTTTAATGTACTTAATGCTTTCAATGTATGTTGACCCACACTCAAAGAATGAAATCTATCAAATTGTGGAAGTGTATCTATCTTTGAAAACTCTGGAATCATTTTTTCCAATAACCCAATATCATTTAAAAATAAAAATTTGTTGTTTAACTTTGAAAAAAATATTTTTTTAAAGAATTCTAAATTAATATTAGAAAATAATTCCTCTCTATTGATTTTTTTTGAATTGTTTAAAACAAATCGTTGGTCTTCAACTGAAAAATTATTTTCAAAGATATTTTTAAAAAGATTCATTTGGAAATTTTTTATTATGGAAGCACCTTTAACTTTTTTATTTCTTATCTGATTATTTACTGATTCTGACAAAACTTGAGTGAGTGTTTTTATTTGCTTTATTTGTTTAAAATAGTCTTTCATCAAAAGTTCAGTTGCACTCTGTTCATCAATTTTTCCTGTGATTTTAATTTTGTCAGCTATAGTTTTTTGTAAGTCAAATGTAAGTTTATCATTTTGTCTTTGGCTTATGTAATGTGTAAAACATCTTAAGGTAAGTAAAAAATTGAGCGACTTAGAAATTTTTTTTTTTTCATTAAGATTCAAATAATCATCAAAGTTATTTACGTTTTTCTTTTGTGAAATTTTTAGTATTTTAAGACACCAGTGTATTAAATTTATATCTCTTAGCGAGCCCTCACTTTCCTTCAAATTTGGTTCATTTTTAAAGTAGTCAAAACCAATTTTTTGAATATTTTTTTTTCTCTCATCAACTTTTTCTTTTAAGAAAATTCGCGCTTTTTTTGAAAATTCCTGAGTATATTGTGCAATAATATTTTTAAAAACTTGATTACAACCTAATATTAATCTGGCATCTAAAATAGAAGTTTTTATAATCTGTTCTTTTTTAGAAAAAGATATTACTTCTTTAAAAGTTCTAACAGCATGCCCAATTTTCATTCCTAAATCCCACAAAGGATAGAGAATTTGTTCAATTGTTCTTTTTAATTCTTTTTCTGGAATTTTTTGGTTATATACAAAAAGTAAATCTATATCTGAATAGGGTGCTAAATGTCTTCTTCCATACCCTCCTACTGCACAAATTAAAAAATCGTGATTAGCTAACTTTAAAGGATTTGTTAATTGAAAAATTTTTTTTATTAATACATCAGTAAGGTCTGAGTTAAGTTTACAACATTTTATTCCTTTATGATTGTAATAAAATTCTTCTTTAATTTTATTTTTTTTCGTTAAAAAAAATTTTTTAACAGAATCAATATTTTTTAAATTGTCGTTGGATAATTTTAACATCATTCAATGAAATAATTTTTTTTTAGTGCATATAAAATATCTAATGATTCTTTTGGAGACAGATTGTCCAGGTCAAGCTTTTGTAAAAACTTTGATATTTCATTGTCCTTTTTTTCATCTTGATCATTAAAATCAAAATCTTCTTTACCTAATTCTACATCCTTTTTATCAATAGATTTTAGAACCTGGCTTGCACGTGAAATTATTGATTTATTTATTCCGGCTAGATTTGCTACATGGATACCAAATGATCCTTCTGAAATACCATCAATTACCTTGTAGTGAAAAATTATTTCATTATTCCACTTTTTGATTGCTAACGTCTTGTTTAGTATTTCGGAGTGCTTATCACTCATTTCACATAGATCTTTATAATGCGTTGCAAACAATGTAAGGCATTTTATTTTTAAAGCTATAAACTCAAGAACTGAATACGCAATGGCCAGACCATCCTCTGATGAGGTTCCTCTTCCTAGCTCATCTAAGATAACTAAGGAGGATTTTGTAGCTTCATTTACAATTCTTGAGGTTTCAATCATCTCCATCATAAATGTAGACATGCCTTCAGAAAGATTATCTGATGCTCCAATTCTTGTAAAAATTTTATCAAAAACTCCTATACTTGCTTTTTCTGCGGGAACATAAGATCCAATTTGATTTAACAGAGCAATAATCGCTATTTGTCTTAAAAAAGTACTTTTCCCAGCCATATTTGGTCCTGTCATCAACCATATGTTTTCATGTTCATTCATTTCACAATTGTTAGGGGTGAATTCTTCTCCTTTATTTTTTAATCCTTCCTCCACTACAGGATGCCTACCATTAAGAATATTAATTGAATTGCTAGCTAATAATTTAGGCTTAATATAATTTCTTAATTCTGCAAGATGAGCAAAATTACTTATAACATCAACGAACGCCATTTTTTCAGTCAAAATAGATAAGTCGTCTGAGGCCTTAAGTATTGTTAAACAAATTTCTTCATAAATTTTCAATTCTAATTGGATTGATTCATCAACTGATGATTCTATTTCATGTGAAATTTTTCTCAGTTCCTCTGTTTGATATCTTGATGCATTAACAGTGTTTTGTATCATTATAAAATCAATAGTTTCACAGCTATCAATATTTGATGTGTGTTTTTTTGTAACTTCAATAAAGTAGCCATGAAAATTATTAAATTTAATTTTTAAATTATTAACATTAGTCTCAAGACTATATTTTTCTTGAAGTTTAATAATTTCTTCAGTTTTTATTTGTTTTATATTTCTGAGTTCATCTAATCTTTTATCAACTGAACTCTTTATAACACCACCATCGTTAAGATTAATGGGAGGAGTATCTTCAATGTTTTTATCAATTAATTTTTCAATTGTCGTTGCTTTATCAATAACCTTTTTATCAGGAATTAATTTATGTAAATTTTTTTCTTTGAGATTTTCCAGCTCACGAAAAATTTTTTTTGTAAAATTTATAAACTGTTTTATTAAAATTAAATCTCTTGGATTATTAGTCCCTGCTGTAACTCTTGCTAACGCTCTTTCAAGATCAGGAACACTTGCCAAGAGTTTTATGATAATTTCTAGCGTACTGAAATTATAAAGAAATGATTCTATTAAATTATGCCTAAACTCTATTTCTTTATTATCTATTAATGGAGCTTTTAAAAAATATCGAAGCATTCGGGCACCGCAAGCTGTCTGTGTTTTATCAATTGTATCAATGAGACTTCCTTTTTTTACTCCATCATAACGCTCAAATATTTCCAGGCTTTTTAAAGTAAACATATCTATTTGCATAAATTTTTCTCTAGAGATAATTTCTACATTTCTTATTTTTGGAATGTTATTTTTTTGAGTTAATTTAAGGTAATTTATAAGTGCGCCAATAACAGCTATATCGGTCTGATTGAGATCGGCAAGAGATTGTATTTTTTTTATATCAAAAAAATTATTTATTACGTCCGTATTATTTCTGTGATCATAAAAAGTATGAGGGATATAAGAAATTTGCTTATCAAAAATACCCAGTTTTTCATTTAAAATTTTTGAGTTTTTTATTTCCTCAGAAACAATTATTTCACCGGGCTCAATCTTATGTATTGATTCTGTAAGATACTGAAGAAAGTTTTTCCCTTCAATTCGTTCAAGCTTAATAAGTCCAGAAGTCATATCAACCCAAGCAATAGAAATTAGGCCTTTATTCAAAAAAATACTTAGTAAATTATTATTATTTTTGGAGTCTAGAAGTGAATCTTCTATTATGGTTCCAGGAGTAATTATTCGTACCACATCTCTTTTAAAAATTTTTTGACTTTTTGATTCCTCCTCACTTTCCCCTAACTGTTCGGCAATTGCCACCTTAAAGCCCTGTTTTATTAATCGTGATAAATAAGTTTGAGCTGAATGATAGGGAACACCACACATTGGAATATCTTTGTCTCCAATTTTTCCTCTTTTGGTTAGGGCTATTCCTAAGTTAGAGGCTGCAACTTCTGCATCTTCAAAAAACAGTTCATAGAAATCACCCATTCTATAAAATAATAAATACTCTTTATGCCTTTCTTTAACCTCAAGGTATTGGGCCATCATAGGTGTTGGTTTTGAAACTTTGTGACTTTTTTTTAACAATCCATTTATATCAGGTTGTTTTAATTTCATTTTTCTTTAACATTAATTTTCTATATAAACATTTCTATGTTTGTTCATAAAGATATAATTATCGTATTCATATTTATATTACTAGTATGTCTACTTTTTATCTTTCTTTTCTTAAAAGATCTTAGAAGTGTAATTAAAAATTTACAGAATTTTTCAGGCAAACCAATCAAAAGCTCTCGGTTATTTTTTTTTAAATTATACGAACCCATAATTTTTAACTTAAATAGTATTTTAAAAAAATATCAGGATAACTACAGGATTGAACAATTAAGGGTTTTTTTCTTTAATTATTTTTTTCAACATTTTCCCGATCCCCTCTTAATTATAGATCAGCGTCTTCAAGTTATAGAGTTTAATTCAGCAAGTGGACAACTTCTTGGAGAAAATATTAAAAACAAAAATATTTTTTCTGTTCTCAGAATACCTGAACTTAGTGATCTTATTGATGAATCACAAAAAAAGAAAAAACCAATTGAAAAAGAAGTAGACTTGATTTATCCATCCGAAAGAATTTATAAAATTTGGATTTCTGGGAGCAGAGATGTGGGTAAAAATAAATTAAGTTTTATTAGACTCTTTGATACAACTGCAGAACATAATTTACAAAACCTGCAAAAAGATTTTATAGCTAACGCCAGTCATGAGCTAAAAACCCCTATTTCTGTGATTATTGGGTATTGTGAAACTCTTCTATCAGAAAAAAACACTACAAAAAATATAAAAGAAAGTTTTTTAAAAACTATGGGTAACGAAGCTGAGCGAATGTCAAGACTTGTGAATGACTTACTATCTTTATCGCGAATTGAGAGAACTGAATTTAGTCCACCTGATGAAAAAGTAAATTTAACCGATATTCTTAAAAACGTTCAAAAAATTTGTAAGGAAAGAAAATTATTTAAACGAATTGATTGTAAGTTTTTAATTCCAAAAAAAGAAATTTTTATAACCGGCGATGAATCAGAGCTTAATCAGGTTTTTTTTAATATTATTGAAAACGCCATTACACATAGTCAATCAAAGAAACCAATAGAGGTAAGTATCAAGATTATTAAAGACGTTGTAAATTTAACCGTTGAGGACTTTGGCATTGGTGTTACAACTCAAAATATTCCTCTTTTAACAAAAAGATTTTTTAGAGTCGATCCCTCTCGTTCAAGAAATTCAGGTAATACAGGTCTTGGCTTATCGATAGTTAAGCATATTTTAAATCGTCATAATGCTAATTTTCACATTGAATCAGAAATCGGAAAAGGTTCTAAATTTTTAGTTACATTTCAAACTAATAGCCCTAACTTGTTGCAATAATACAACACAAATCCTTAAATTTTTTTTCAAATTTAATTTGTCATAAAACTGTTACAGAATCATTATACTAATTTTTCTTTAACATTATTAATTTTATTAAATGAGGAAAGAAATGAATAAATATTATGCTGGATTAGCTGTAATGGCTACAGGAGCTTTCATTGGTACAGCAAGTGCTCAAGACTATGGTGCACAAATCGATGCTTTGCAAAATGAAGTTCTAAAAATGAAACAAGAAATGTCTAAAGGTTCTGGAGATAGCAAAGCTTATTTTAAAAAAGGTAAAGGGCTGAGCATCAAAAGTTCAGATGGAAAATACGAATTTAAAATTGGTGGTCGTATGATGTATGATTTAACCCAATTGATAGATTATGAATCAGGTAATAGTAACATGACTCAGCATGAAACTGGAAACGGTTTTGGTGCTGAATTCAGAAGGCTGAGATTTGATATTAAAGGTAAAATTGGTAATGGATGGGCTTGGGTTATCCAACCTGATTTTGCTGAAGGAACTAACAACTCCAAGGTTAGAAATGTAGTTATTAAAGATGCCTTTATCTCTAAAAGCATTAAAGGAGTTGGTAAACTTTCTTTCGGTAACGTAAAAAGTGGTCAAGGTCTTTATGAGAATACGAGTTCTAACAACCTTATCTTCATGGAAAGACCTCTTCATAACGAGATGATGAATTTTGCTCAAAGAATGGGTATAGTTTATGATACTTCTGGGGCTCTTGGTAAACAATTTCACGCTAAAATGGGTATTTTTAGTGGTCTAGAGTCAGGTTTGGTTCAACCCATCGGTGATAGTGGTGTACCAGGAAATGGTGATAATGAAAGTGAACATTACGGAGCTAGTATCGCTGCTCACTATCATTATAAAAGTGACACGCCATTAGTAGGTGGTCCTTTATCTACCCTATTTGGGTATCATTTTGGATACTTAAATATGTCTGGTTCTGAAACCTATGATACAAACAGTGCTAGGGCCAACGGTGTTCATACTTTTGTTGATAAGCCTATTGATATTGGTAATTTAACAAGCGCAGAAAGTCATACATTTCATGGTCCTCAATTGTCCATGATTTTTAATGATGCTTTATTGTTTCAAGCCGAATATCAAATCGGTAAATATACATTTGATCCACGCAATAGTGGTCTTGGGACTCGTGATGATTACAATATTTATGGTGGTTCGGCTAGTCTTTCTTATGCGATTACTGGTAAGTATAAGCATAGCGGAAAAAAAGGAGCCGTCGGTGGTCTAAAATGTAAAAGGCATTGTTTTGTTCCTAAGTATCAGTATGAATGGATTGACGCTAATGACTTTGACAATGTTGGCACAGGCGTAGGTTCACGTGATGGTGGCGGTGGAGCTGGACAAGTTCATACTGTTGGTTTTAACCACTACTTTAATTCCAATGTTAGAGCCATGCTTGAGTATGCTTACGGTGAATATGATTATGATAATGCTAGAGGTACACCATCTGACATATCTACCATACAAGCAAGACTACACCTGAAATGGTAGTCGCTAATTTCCTTTCCTTACCCTAAATAAAAGGCCCTTCGGGGCCTTTTTTACTATATATAGTTTTTTGTAATAATTTTGACACAAAATATTGTTATTAATTTAACATGGATGGATATTCCACCAAAATAAAAAAAGGATACAGGACTGTTTGGATTTCTGACCTACACCTTGGAACTTCTGGTTGCAAGTCAGAACTGTTATTAGACTTTCTTAAACAAATTAAAACTGAAACTATATACTTGGTCGGTGATATTGTTGATGGTTGGAGACTTAAAAAAAAATGGTATTGGCCACAATCGCACAACGACGTTGTTCAAAAACTTCTTAGAAAAGCTAGAAAAGGTATCAAAGTTATTTTTATACCTGGAAATCATGATGAGGCTGCCCGCAAATATATTGGTGTAAACTTTGGTGACATAAAAATTATGAAATACGCTATTCATAAAACAATTAAAGGAAAAAAACTTTGGACTATTCATGGTGACCAATTTGATGGCATAATAAAACATGCCAAATGGCTTGCTTATTTAGGTGATAAGGGCTATGTAGCCTTAATAAAAATTAATACGCTATTTAACAAGTTCAGAAGATTCTTTAAGTTACCCTATTGGTCTCTATCTCAGTATTTAAAACATAAAGTAAAAAAAGCTGTATCATTTGTTACAGCTTACGAACAGATAATGGCTAAAGAGGCAAAAAGAAGAGGCTATGATGGGGTTGTGTGTGGTCATATACACAAAGCAGAGTTAAAAATAATTGATGGGATAATCTATGCTAATGATGGTGATTGGGTTGAATCCCTAACTGCTTTGGTTGAGAATTATGATGGGACACTAGAGATAATTGATTGGTCTGAGAAAGTTAAGCAACAACACAACAAATTAATTTTAACACACTCGAAAATTTAAAAGAGCAATGAAAATATCCATAATTTCAGATGCGTGGATGCCCCAAGTCAACGGCGTTGTTCACACCTTAAGTCATACTAAAAGAATACTAGAAAAAAGAGGCCACCATGTTCAAATGATTACTCCAAACCTTTTCAATACTTTTCCCTGTCCCACATATCCGGAGATTCGTCTTGCTTTATTTCCTTACAATAAAGTAAAAAAAATGATCAAAGACTTTTTACCGGATGCTATTCATATTGTAACGGAGGGTCCCCTTGGCCTTGCTGCTAGGAATTTTGTTGTAAAAAATGGTTTTACTTATACGACATCTTTTCATACACGATTTGCGGAATATATTTATGAAAGGTCAAGATTACCACTTTCTTTAAGTTACAGCTACTTGAGATGGTTTCACAATAAAGCTTACAAAATTTTAACACCAACTAAATCTATTATGGAGGAATTAAGTGATTGGGGTATTAAAAACACAACAGAATGGCCTCGAGGAGTTGATACAAGCTTGTTTAAGCCACCAAAAAAAAAAATTAAAAATTCCAGGCCAATTTTGATAAATGTTGGACGCGTTGCTGTTGAAAAAAATCTTGAAGAATTCCTTAGTCTCAATATTAATTGTGACAAATGGGTAGTTGGTGATGGTCCGGATAAACGTAAATTGGAAAAAAAATACCCTAATGTTAGGTTTTTTGGACAAAAGTCGCCCAAAGAACTTCCTAATCTTTATGGAAAAGCCGATCTTTTTGTTTTTCCTAGTAAAACTGATACCTTTGGCCTTGTTATTCTTGAAGCTATGGCATGTGGGCTTCCTGTAGCAGCTTTTCCCGTTTCAGGTCCTCTAAATGTAATTGGTAACAGTGGTGCTGGAGTTTTGGATAAAAGTTTACAAAAAGCTTGCGAGAAGGCAATTCAAATTAAACCCTCAGTGCCAATTAACCATGCAAAGAAATTTAAGTGGGAACGAGTGGCTAGTATATTTGAATCAAATTTACAAATCGCATCTAAAAGAAATCCGAAAACTTATATTTTTAATGATAATCCTCACAAAAAGAACACTGGATTTAAAAGACTTTTTTTTGCATTGATAAATAGTCTGTCCGGTTTTGTTTTTGCTTTTAAAGAGGAAAGCGCTTTCAGGCAAGAGCTTCTATTGAGTGTACTTCTTTTTCCCTCCATATTTTTTTTTCCTACATCTCCAATTGAAAAAATATTAATGATTGGTAGCTTGTTAATTTTATTAATAGTTGAACTTCTTAACTCTAGTGTTGAAGCAGCTATTGATAGGATCTCTTTTTCTCAACATGATTTATCTAAGCGTGCCAAGGATCTTGGAAGTGCTGCCGTTTTTCTTTCTTTGCTTTTGGTTTTAATAACCTTCACAGTCATAATCACAAAGCATCTAATCTAAGTAAGTGCTTATACACTTATTTAAATCGCCACTAGTTATTATATAAAAAGAAAAAAATGTGCGTATGCACTTAAATAATAATTTGTGCTTACATATTATAAGTGCATATACACTATTATTTATCTAGTTCTTTTTGATAGTATTTATGAATAATCGAGTCCTGGTTTTCTAACAACCAATCTATAGAAGGTTCATTGGTCATAGCTTTTTTAATAGCATTAGTTGTTGCCTTCCTATGAATATCAAAAAGTATTTTATGATCTAGACTCTCATCCTTAGCTACTAAGGGATTTAACCAGACAGAAACTATTATTCCCAAATCATTTGCCCTATCTTTGGGTATATATCCTTCTTTAACTGAATCTAAAACACCATTAGCAATCGCGCCCTGTACTGTTCCCATTAAAATATTGGTGTATTTATCATCCTTAACTGTAACTTTGCTAACCATAAGGGTTGCGGGCTTTACCATAACATCAGTATTCATTATTGCCAGGACCTTAGTATGGCCTTTGATCTGGTTTCCAATAAGAGTAGCAAAAGCAGTCCCAAAGGGACCGTCTAATTCACCAATAACTACTTCTGGCTCCGCTGCGGTTCCTGGAGGCCCTCCTGCAACTAAAGACTCCCCAATTTTCATTACAAAACTCTTACTCATTTATTTTACTCCTTTTAACTAAATCATTTTTTTTAATTTTTTCTTAAGATCAATGGCTTCACAAGCTAATTTGATATATTTTGGAATTTTCACATCTTTCTCCCCCTTTTTTCCTTTTTCATAATACTGAATCATCCTCCTTTTTAAACCAAGGGTAATAGCAGCCTCTGATTGAGACAAATTGTGCTTTTTTCTCCATTTTTTGAATTGCTCGTTATTCATGAATTCGACCAGTTTTTAAGTATAGATAAATAATAAAAACAAACAAATATAAAAAATAATATTGACAAATACGCAATTGGTGCGTATTTATTAATTATAGTGCGCAAATATTGCGTGTGGATAAAACTTTGAAAGGATTTATATGCTTGGACATTTAGTATATTGGCAATTTGTATTAAACAAAAAAAAAACTCAGGACAAAAAAAAAGTTAATAAATGAATTGGGTGTTAGTTTTCATAACCTTTATTGGACCACTCTATGATTCTGAGGGTTTTATTAAAGATATTGAAGCAGATAATTCTTTTAGACACAATTCAGAAGTAGTCTGTACGTACACTTCGAGAATTATTAATGGAAAGTTAAAAGCTTCTAGTAATTTTGAAAATAATGGGATAACTCTAGAAAAAAAGATTACTATTTGCTTAACCCATAGTCAGCTTGATTACTTCAAGAAAACCTCCAATGACAAATTATTCAATCGAATTGAAATTAATAATATAATTAAGAATTTCTGAGTAATAACATATTGACATTACGCAATAAGTGCGTACAATAAGCACTGATAATTTAACTATTTAAAGAGAGGAAATTAATGAAATTATTAACAAAACCTAAACAGCTTCAACGCTGGGAAAAAAAAAACAAAATATCAAATAAAAGATTTGCTAAATTAACTGGTCTAGATCCAAAAAAGTTAAAAAGATCTAAGAAATTGCCAAAATTTGTAGGTCTAAGTTGCTTAGCAATTGAAAGCGTCAAAAAGAAATCTGATGCAAAAAAAGCTATTAAAAGTTTAAAAAAAAAGAATGCAAACTTAAAAGCTAAAGTTATAAAGTTAAACAAACCTCTTAAAAAACTTGATATATTAAAAAAGTCAAAAAAAAAATTAGAGGGTAAATTAAAAAAACCAAAAAAAACAATTAGTAAGCTCAAAAATATAAATAAAAAATTAGCGAGCAAACTAAAAAAACCAAAAAAGACAATTAGTAAGCTCAAAAATACTAATAAAAAATTAGTGAGCAAACTAAAAAAACCAAAAAAGACGATAAGCAAACTAAAAAATAACAATAAAAAGTTGAATAAAAAAATCAGTTTGATGAAACCCAAGAAACCATCGAAATCAAACAAATTAAAAGCTACAAAGCCAAATGGTTCTCTTGATAAAGTTTCCGCTCAAAATATAAATATAAAAACTGATATCACATCTCCTACTAGTGCAACTAAAAAAGAGGAACCTAGTCAACAATAGTGTTTAAATCCATCATGACCTAAAAGTATAATTAGGACATGGTGGACTTAACTATTAATTTGATAGGACGTTTGTAAAACACCGTTAAAACAGTCATAAAACTGTAACAATCTCAAAGTAACGATATCAAATGGTTACATACGGAATCAACGGAATTGGAAGGATTGGAAAGTTTGCACTTAAAGCACTTATTGAGAGAGAGGCTAAAGTTTCCTGGATAAATGATTCTTCGGGAACGATTGATTTACATCGTCATCTTCTTGAATATGACTCAGTTCATGGAAAATGGGATGCTGATTTTAGTAATGATGAGAAATCTATCACTATAAATGATAAAAAAATAATCTTTCAAACAAGCTCTACTATTGAAAATATTGAGTTGGAAGATGTTGATATTATTATTGATTGTACTGGTTATTATAAATCAAGATCTAAACTTTTGAATTACTTTAACATGGGTGTTAAAAAAGTTGTCGTTTCTGCTCCCATTGAAGATGAAAATATAGCTAACATTGTTTACGGGGTTAATCAAGATATCTACGATTCCAAAAAATACGATATAGTTACTGCTGCAAGCTGTACTACTAACTGTCTTGCACCGATTGTTAAAGTAATTCATGAGAATATAGGTATAAAACACGGGTCAATTACAACAATTCACAACCCAACGAATACCCAAACAATAGTTGATAAGGCAAATAAAGAATTTCGAAGAGCAAGATCTGCACTGAATTCTCTAATTCCAACAACCACAGGAAGCGCTAAAGCAATTACTCTAATTTATCCTGAATTACTAGGAAAATTAAATGGTCAAGCCGTACGAGTACCTCTTTTAAATTCATCCTTAACTGATTGTGTATTTGAAGTTTCTCGGAAAACAAACAAGAAAGAAATAAATAATCTTCTTAAAAAAGCTTCTGAACAAGAACTTAGAGGAATATTAGGTTATGAGGAAAAACCACTCGTTTCTACTGATTACCTAAGTGATAAAAGGTCAGCAATAATTGATGCTGATTGTACAATGGTTATTAACGAAACACAGGTAAAAATTTATGCGTGGTATGATAATGAAATTGGTTATGCTGAGCGACTAATAGATGTATCCCAGATGGTAGGGTCATTTTTGTGAAAAATATTTATCAAAAACAGAAAACTTTCTTTTTAATAACACTTTCATATTGGTCTTTCATGCTCACCGATGGTGCTCTGAGAATGATAGTTTTATTACATTTTCACTCTATGGGGTTTACACCCATTGAACTAGCTTACCTATTTCTTGTTTATGAGTTAGCAGGGATTATTACGAATTACTTCGGAGGTTGGTTAGCTTCACGATTTGGTCTAAAGAGTACGTTGTTTTCTGGTTTGTCAATTCAAATAGTCTCTTTAACGCTACTTTTAATGCTTGATAAAAGTTGGGCTTTAGAGCTGTCAATTATCTATGTTATGATCGTACAGGGCTTTAGTGGAATTGCAAAAGATCTCACAAAAATGTCGTCAAAATCAGTTGTAAAGTTTATTTCATCAAAAAAAAAGGGAAACTTATTTAAATTAGTTTCATTTCTTACTGGCTCAAAGAATGCCTTAAAGGGGTTAGGTTTTCTTGTTGGAGGCTTATTACTTTCAACTATTGGTTTTGAACCTTCTTTAACTCTGATGATTCTTTTATTAGTTGGAATATTAACAATAGTTATGATTTCTATCTCCTCTGAACTACCAAGCGGTAACAAAAAGGTAAGGCTTTCTGATATTAGATCAAAATCAAGAAATATAAATTATTTATCTTTAGCAAGAGTTTTCCTTTTTGGCTCTAGGGATGTTTGGTTTGTAGTTGGTGTTCCTGTTTATTTTTATAGTTTTTTTTCAGTTTCTGAACAGCAAACTAATTCAACACCATTTTTTATAGTTGGTAGCCTAATGGCTATTTGGGTTATCTTCTACGGTATTGTTCAAGCTATGGGACCATCTATAATAAATTTAAAAATAAAATCTGAACAATCATTAGTAAATGAATCAAAAAAATGGTGTAAGTTTTTATTTATAACATTGTTAATATTCACTTTTTTAATTTACTTAGTCAGCAAATCCGAACAAATACAATTAATAATTACTATTATTCTGTTGATTACTTTTGGATTTATCTTTGCCGTAAATTCGTCTTTACATTCATATTTAATTTTAAAATTCACGAAAAAAGAAAGGGTTGCCTTAGATGTAGGTTTTTATTATATGGCAAACGCATTTGGAAGATTCTTTGGAACACTATTTTCTGGAATTTCATATCAATTTGGAGGCATAATTGTTTGCTTAGCAACTTCAACAATAATGATAATGATTAATGTCTTTTTTACAAATAAATTGAGTATTAACAAAGAGGCTTTTTAAAGAATGGTAAGGAAAAATAAAAATAATATTAAAAAAAGTCCCCAAAGATTTATTAACAGAGAATTATCCTGGTTAAATTTTAATGAAAGAGTTCTAAAAGAAGCGCAAAATAATAAAAACCCTATTCTTGAGAGATTAAGATTTTTATCGATTTCGGGAAATAATTTAGATGAGTTTCATATGGTAAGAGTTGCTGGTTTATTTAGGCAACTCAAAAAAAAAATTTTTATCCGAACCTCTGATGGACGAACTACAAGACAGCAATACCAAGAGGTTGCTAAATCTATGAAAATACTTCTAAAAAAACAACAATTAATCTTAACTGATTTGAGGGAAAAGTTAGAGAAAGAAAAAATAAGAATCATTGATTCCCCAAAAAATTTAAAAAAAAAACGTGAAATAATTTATACAATCTTTGAGAAAAAAATCTTTTCAACACTAACACCCCTAGCAATTGATCCTGCGCATCCTTTTCCTTTCTTACCAAATCTGAGTTTGAGCTTAGTTTGCTCATTAAAAAATAAAGCTGGAAAAACCTCTTATTCCTTAGTTATTCTGCCTCCCAAGTTAAAAAGGTTTTTTAAAATAAGTAAAAAAGAAGATATTTTCGTAAGCTCTGAAAATATAATCTTACAAAATTTAAAATCTATTTTTCCTGATTATAAACTAGCTCATTATACATTTATCAGAATAATCAGAGATAGTGATATAGATTTCGAAGAGGAAGCTGAGGATCTTCTTCTATCATTCGAAACAGCATTAAAAAAAAGACGTCGTGGTGAGGTTGTTGGTTTATACGTTCAAGGTAGAGTAGAAAAGAAATTACTAAACTTTCTAAGAAAATCTTTAAAGGTTAAAGATGAAAGTATTTTTCGCTTAAAATCAATTTTAGATGTTAGTTCTCTTAATGAACTAATTGATGAAAAAAAATTATCCCTTTGCTTCAAACCTTTTAAATCAAGATACCCGCAAAGAATACTAGATTTTAAAGGAAAATGTTTTTCTGCCATTAAAAAAAAGGATATACTTATACATCATCCATTCGAAAGTTTTGATGTTGTAGTTAACTTTTTACAACAGGCATCAAAAGATCCTAAGGTTATTTCAATTAAACAAACTCTTTACAGAACTAGTTCTGAATCACCAATTATCGAGGCATTAAAGACAGCATCAAATAATGGGAAGTCTGTAACAGCAGTAGTTGAATTAAAAGCAAGGTTTGATGAGGAAAAAAATATACAGTGGGCAAAGGATCTTGAAAAATCAGGGGTAAACATTGTTTATGGTTTTCTCAAATGGAAAACACATGCAAAAATTTCTTTGATTTCAAGACAAGAAGATGATGATATAACCTCTTATGTTCATTTTGGAACTGGAAATTATCATCCGATTACAGCTAAAATTTATACAGACCTATCGTATTTTTCTTGTAACGAAGAATTGGTGAATGATGCCTTAAAAATTTTTAATTTTATTACAGGTTATACAAAACCTCAAAAAATGCAGTTGGTTTCATATTCGCCAACTTTACTTAGAAACTTTATGATAGAGCTCATTGATAACGAAATAATTAACTCAAAGAAAAAATTGCCAGCAGAAATTTGGATTAAAGTTAATTCATTAATTGATGATGAAATCATCGATAAACTTTATGAAGCCTCTCAAGCAGGAGTAAAAATTTTTCTTATAGTTAGAGGAATATGTGGTTTACGTCCTGGTGTTAAAAATTTATCTGAAAATATTTTTGTTAAAAGCTTGGTAGGTAGATTTTTAGAACACAGTCGAATATATTGCTTTGCAAATGGAAAAAAAATGCCAGATAGACAAAATAAAATTTTTATTTCATCTGCTGATATGATGACAAGAAATCTCGATAGGCGAGTCGAAACTTTTATTCCAATTATCAATGATACTGTCCATAAGCAAGTTTTAGAACAGATAATGATTAGTTATTTAAAAGACAATACAAACAGTTGGGTTTTAGATCATAATGGTGTATATAAAAAAATTAAAAAAAGAAATGTTTTTTCTGCACATAATTTTTTTATAAATAATCCATCGTTATCTGGTAGAGGTTCACACTTACAAGCAAATGAAAAAAAATAAATCTCCTTTCGCTGTTATAGACATTGGATCATCTTCAGTTAGATTAGTTATCTTTGACTCAGTTAGTTATTCAGCAAATACAATTTTCAACGAAAAGGTAGTTATGAATTTAGGAAAAATTATATGTTCTAATCGATCTTTTTCAAAAGGAATGATCGAGGAGTTAATAATTGTTTTAAAAAGATTTTTTGAGATTTCAAAAAACATAAAGAAAAAAAATATCATTGTTTTTGGATCTGCAGCTGTAAGAACAGCAAAAAATAAGCAAATATTGGTAAACTTAATTTTAAAAAAATTTGGAATTCGATTAAAAGTTTTAAGTGAAAAGGAAGAAGGCCTTCTCGCTGCAAAAGGTTTATTTTTTTCAAGAAATATAGTTAATGGATTAGTTGGAGACTTTGGTGGAGGAAGCCTAGAGTTAGTTAAAGTAAAAAAAAGAGACCAATCGGAATTTCTTGGGTCATCAAATTTAGGTCATGTAGTACTTCAAGGTTTAGGTCAGCCAGATGGAGTCATTGTTTCAAATTTTATAGATAGAAATTTAAAAAAAATTGAATCTAAAAACTTTAAAAATTTCTATGCAATAGGTGGGTCCTTTAGGGCATTAGCAAAAGTTCACATGCATATCGAAAATGATGAGATTAAAATAATTCAAGACTACTCAGTTAATGCTGAAAATTTTATTCACTCAATCAGAAAAGTAATATTTAAAGAGGGTACAATTAACGAAAATTTCCTAAAAAAAATTTCTAAGTCTAGGTGTCAGATAATTCCTTACAGCCTTGTTATTTTAGAAAAAATTGTAAAAAAATTTAAAATAAAAAATATCTATTTTACAAATACAGGAATAAGAGAAGGAATACTTTACAAAAACATAAGTGAAAAGGAAAGTGATCCCTTTTTTTCGCAGGTTAAGAAAATCTCAAATTTAGCAAAGACCAGGGATGTAAAAAAAATTTTCGACTGGGTAAAATCATTTGATGGTAACATAAAATTGTGCGACAGAATTGTCAAAGCAGCTTGTTGGTTGATGAATATAGGGGCCAACATTCATCCAGAGCACAGACGTGTTTTTGCATTAGAAGAGATTCTATATTATCCATTCAATCATTTAGAAAGAAAAGATAGGTATCTTTTATCTTTAATTCTTTATTTCAGATATTCAAACTCTATAAAAGATAATTTTGTAACAACTTACACAAACAAAGTTTCACCGCGTGAATTGGAAAGTTGTAAAGTTCTTGGGCAGTTGCTTAGAATAGTCCATCATTTGACCGGAAGACTAAACTACAAAGTTCTTAAGCTTTGTAAAATTAGTATGACAAAAAAAAATAAAGTATCCTTGAAAATTAATAAAGATCCTCATTTAGTTTTCAGTCAATCTCTTAATAGGGGAATTGAAAACATATCTAACATATACAAAAATAATTAAAAAAATTATGTCATAAAACTGTAACAATTCTGTAATATTTGTTTCCTCATTATTCTTTATTTTTAAATCTTAACTTTTCAACAAAGAGAGGAAAATAATGAAAAAAACTATGTTAGTCGCAGCTGCTCTGACTATTGGTTTATCTAGCCAGGTCAGTTCACGTGATCAAATTAAAATCGTTGGGTCTTCAACGGTATATCCTTTTGCAACAGTTGTTGCTGAAAGATTTGGAAAAACAAGTGGTTTTAAAACGCCAGTTATTGAGTCAACTGGCTCAGGGGGCGGATTAAAGCTTTTTTGTGCTGGATTAGGTACAGAACATCCAGATATAACTAATGCTTCTAGAAGAATTAAGATGAAAGAAGTAAAAAAATGTACTAAAAATGGTGTTACCGACATTACTGAAATTAAAGTTGGTTTCGATGGTATTGCAATGGCAAATGCTAAATCTGCACCAATGTTAGAGCTAACTTTAAAAGATGTTTACTTAGCTTTAGCAAAAGATGTTCCAGCTGACCCTGAAGGAAACACAGTTAAACCTAACCCATACAAAATGTGGAATGAAGTTAACCCAGCTCTTCCTGCCAAGCCTATTGTAGTTATTGGACCGCCTCCAACTTCTGGAACGCGAGATGCTTTTAACGAGCTTGCTATCGAAAGAGGCTGTAAAAAGTTTCCCGGAAGAAAAGCTTTAAAAAAATCTAACAAAAAACTTTATAAAAAGCAGTGTAGAAGCGTTAGGGAAGATGGTCCATTCGTTGAGGCTGGTGAAAATGATAATTTAATCATTGAAAAATTAGTTGCTGATCCAAATGCATTAGGAGTTTTTGGTTATTCTTTTTTAGATCAAAATAGAGATAAAGTGAAAGCCGCCAAGGTTGATGGCGTTTTTCCTGAATTTGAAGCAATCTCCTCTGGAAAGTATCCTGTTTCGAGATCTTTATTCTTTTATGTAAAAAATGCTCATGCATCTGTAATTCCAGGTGTTAAAGAATATGTAAGAGAATTTACAGCAAGTAAGGCAATAGGAAATGATGGTTATTTAGTCCCCAAAGGCCTAATACCACTCCCTGAAGGTGAAAGAGCAAAATTTGAAAAAGATGGTAAATCTTTGGCAAAATTTGATGCAAAAGTTCTTCAGAAGAAGTAAGCTTTAAATATGGGGTTTTGGTCCTTTTTAATCATCTTTTGTTTTCTTAGCTTTTACATCCATTGGTATGGAACTACAAAAGCTCTTAAAATTAACGAAGATATTACAAAAGGATCAAAACTTCCTTCCCTTCCTTCTTATTATGGAACATATTCTCTTTTGTGGTTGTTGTTACCCAGTTCAATAATACTTATTTGTTGGTTTTTTTTTAAACCTTACATAATTGACATCTTCCTTAAAGAATCTATTCCACTAAGCCTTGTTGATAACTTCAAAGGCAACCCATCGATGCTCATGGATACAATAAAAGCAACAAACCCAGAAAAAATTTTTCCAGGGACTAATCCTTTAATTATTGATTCCGCGGCTTATTATCAGACATTAACAACTAATTCTGATTCATATGTTTTTCTTTTAGTACTGGTTGTAGGTTTAATTTCAAGTTTGGTTTCACTGAGAAAAGTCTCTACTTTTTTCAGGGCACGTCAAGCAGTTGAAAAAGCAAATATAAACCTTTTAATTTTTTGTTCAGTAATTGCAATTATTACAACTATAGGAATTGTTTTTTCATTAATTTTTGAGGCCGTTAGGTTTTTTGAAAGAGTCCCTTTTTTTGATTTTTTATTTGGTTTAGCTTGGAGCCCTCAAACTGCTATTAGAGAAGATCAGATAGCAAGCCAGGGTTCATTCGGAGCGATACCAATTTTCACAGGAACACTTTTAATTACCTTAGTTGCAATGGCAGTTGCTATCCCTGTTGGCCTTCTATCAGCAATTTATCTGGCAGAATACGCCAGACCAACTGTAAGAAAAACCTTCAAGCCAATTCTTGAAATATTAGCTGGAGTTCCAACAGTCGTTTACGGTTTTTTTGCTGCAATAACAGTTGGTCCATTTTTGAAGGATTTTGTTTCATCATTAGGGTTGTCAATGGCTTCAGAAAGTGCATTGGCAGCAGGAGGGGTTATGGGAATAATGATCATCCCGTTTATTTCTTCATTATCAGACGATGTAATAACATCTGTTCCGACGTCACTTAGAGATGGATCATATGCTATGGGTGCTACTAAATCAGAAACTATTAAAAAAGTTATTTTACCTGCTGCACTCCCAGGAATAGTAGGAGCAATTTTATTAGCGATTTCACGTGCAATTGGGGAAACAATGATTGTTGTAATGGCTGCAGGTATTGCAGCAAATCTTACTGCGAATCCTTTAGAGGCAGTAACCACTGTAACTGTTCAAATTGTAACGCTATTAGTAGGCGACCAAGAATTTGATAGTGCAAAAACCCTCGCTGCATTTGCTCTCGGAATAACTTTATTTTTTGTAACTTTATTATTGAATTTGTATGCACTTAAAATTGTCCAAAAATACAGAGAAAGATATGAGTAAAAACACTGAATTAATAAGCAAATCGCTTGAAAAAAGGCATAGAAGTGAAAAAAGATTTAGATTTTTTGGAATTCTGGGAATTGGTACTGCTGTTATATTTTTAATAACGATTCTGTCTTCAATTTTCGTAGAAGGAAAAGGTGCATTCAAAAGTACTTTTATACAATTAGAGATTAATTTTGACCAAGAAATCATTGATCCCAACAAAACCAATAACCCCGAAGAATTTAAGTTTGCAAATTATAAATTATTAATAAATGACGCTTTAAAAAACTATTTTCCCGAAGTAAAAGATAGAAAAACTTTCAGGGACCTTTCTGTTTTTATTTCATCAGCAGCAGAGCAAAATCTTATGAAGCTTGCTATGGAAAATATTGAAATAATTGGAGAATCAAAAAAAATTTGGTTATTAGCATCATCTACAATTGATGTTATCCATAAAAACCCTCAGATGGAAAATTTTTTAGAAGAAGATAGATTGATAAATAACATTCAAATGAGCTGGTTTAATGCCTTGAAGAAAAATGGAGATATAAAATTTGGGTTAAATACGAATTTCTTATCAAATGCGGACTCAACAGAACCTGAGCAAGCAGGTATTCTAGGGTCAATGTTAGGTTCTTTTTTTACATTACTTGTTACATTATTATTATGTTTTCCTGTTGCTGTCGCCTCGGGTGTGTTCTTAGAAGAACTAGCTCCCAAAAATAAATTTACAGACTTTATTGAGATTAATATCAATAATCTTGCGGCAGTTCCTTCAATAATTTTTGGGCTTTTGGGCTTAGCTATTTTTTTAAACGTAATGCATTTACCAAGATCAGCTCCAATTGTAGGAGGGATGGTTCTGGCTCTCATGACCTTACCAACAATTATTATTTCTACAAGAGCATCACTAAAAGCTGTTCCCCCTTCAATCAGAGAAGCGGCTATTGGACTAGGTGCAACAAAATTCCAAGCAGTAACTCATCACGTTATACCACAATCTATGCCTGGAATACTTACAGGAACCATTATTGGTATGTCACAAGCCTTAGGGGAGTCAGCTCCTCTTTTAATGATAGGTATGGTTGCCTTTATTGTAGATATTCCAGGATCTCTTACTGATTCAGCAACAGTTCTACCAGTTCAAATTTACTTATGGAAAAGTACTGCAGCTAGAGGTTTTGTGGAACTAACCGCAGCTGGAATAATGGTTCTTTTGACATTTTTAGTAATTATGAATAGTGTAGCAGTTTTCGTTAGACAAAAGTTTGAAAAGAAATGGTAGTAATATCATGAAAGAAACTGTCAAAATTAAGAGTAAAAAACTTAATGTTTTTTATGGAGAAAAAAAAGCTCTTTCTAACATAAACTTGGAAATCCCTGAAAGAAAAGTAACATCTCTTATCGGTCCTAGTGGATGCGGTAAGTCCACTTTTCTTCGTTGTCTAAATAGAATGAATGATAGCATTGAAATATGTAAGGTAGAGGGTCAAATCTTTGTAGACGAACAAAATATATATGAAAAAAACCTTGATCCAGTTTTGCTGAGAGCAAGAATTGGTATGGTTTTTCAGAAACCCAATCCTTTCCCGAAATCAATTTTTGAAAATGTAGCCTACGGGCCAAAAATACATGGGTTAGCAAACAGTGGGGATGAACTTAACAACTTAGTCGAAGTAAGCTTAAAGAAAGCTGGTCTTTATGATGAGGTAAAAGATAGAATAGATGAACCTGGAACATCTTTATCCGGTGGACAGCAGCAACGATTATGCATTGCAAGAGCTATTGCTGTTAGCCCTGAAGTAATCCTCATGGATGAACCTTGCTCTGCTCTTGATCCGATAGCAACAGCTAAAATCGAAGAGCTAATTGACGAATTATCAAAAAATTATACAATTGTAATAGTGACCCATTCAATGCAACAAGCAGCCAGAGTGTCCAACCAAACTGCTTTTTTTCACATGGGTAGTCTTATAGAAGTTGGAAAAACCGAAGACGTTTTCTCAATGCCAAAAGAAAAAAAAACTCAGGACTATATAACAGGAAAGATTGGATAAATTAATGAAAGAACATATAGTTTCAAACTATGATGAGGATCTTAATTCACTTAAATCTAATTTAGTTGAAATGGGTTTGAATTGTGAAAAACAGTTATTCCATGCAATAAATATCACTAGAATAATTAATATAGCAAAAGCCAATGAAATCATTACGAATGATGATGAAATTGATGCTCAGGAAACAAAAATAAGAGAGCTTGCAACAATAACCCTTAGTAAAAGGCAGCCTCTTGCAGATGATCTTAGAAAAATAATAATTTCACTTAAAATCTCTAGTATTTTAGAAAGAATAGGAGATCATGCCTCAAATATTGCAGGTAGAATTCTTCATGTAAAAAAAGCTCCAGAAAATTATTTAACAGATTCAATATATCAATTAGGTCAATTGGTTCTAAAAAATTTTTCAAAAGCCTTAAGCTCATATGATCAAGAGTCGCAAAAAATTGCTCAGATAGTCCCTGCAGAGGATGTTACAATTAACTCTGTCTATGAAACTTGTTTTAGAGAACATTTACACTTGATGATGGAAGAACCAAAGATTCTAGGTTTTTGTACCCAAATGTTATTTATTGCCAAAGAGCTAGAGAGAATTGGAGACTTATCAAAAGTTATTTCAAAAGAAGTAATTTACAACTTAAAGGGTAAATTAGTAAAAAGATGAGTGAAAAAAAAAGAATTTTAGTAGTTGAAGATGATGCTGCTTTACTTCCTATGATTTCTTATAATCTTCAAAAAAACGGGTTTTCAGTTAAAGAAGCAACAAATGGTGAAGAAGCCTTGTTACTTGTAAAAGAAGAAATACCATCATTAGCTATAATTGATTGGATGATTCCTGCGCCTTCAGGATTAGAGGTTTGCAGAATATTGAGAAGAAAAAAAGAAACTTCATCTATTCCAATTATTATTCTTTCAGCAAAAGGTGAAGAAGAGGATAAAATACGTGGCCTGGATACAGGAGCTGACGATTACATAACAAAGCCATTTAGCCCAGCTGAACTCGTTGCAAGAATTAACTCTCTCTTAAGGAGATCATCTTCCAATACAACCGAAATAATTGAGTTTCAAGACATATCAATCAACCTGAACGAACATAAAGTTTACAGAGGAGAAAAAAAGATTCACCTAGGCCCAACAGAATATAAACTGTTAAAACATTTAATGGAAAATCCAGGAAGAGTATATTCACGAGAACAACTTTTAGATTCTGTCTGGGGTCATGGTATTTATGTTGAATCGAGAACAGTTGACACTCATATTCGACGACTTAGAAAAGCGATTAATACTAAAGGAACTAAAAACTTTATCAGAACAGTCCGCGCAGCAGGATACTCTATAGACTACGAATAAAATCTTTGTCCTTATCTTGTTAAAAAAACATTGTAACTTATTATGAGAAAATGAAGTTTAGAGACGGCATCTCAATCATTGTGACTGTCTATAATAAAGAACAGTTTATTTCTAAAACCTTAGAAACAATATCTAAACAAATGAGTGGGAACTCTCAACTTATTATTATCAATGACGGATCAACGGATAAGTCAGAATTAGTAATTAAGAAATTTATTAAGTCACAAAATAAAGACATTAAATATATAAAACAAAAAAATGCTGGTCCTAGTAAAGCCGTAAACTCTGCGTTTAAATTTGTAAAATATACCTATTTAAAGTTTGTTGATGGTGACGACATTATTGCACCTGACGCACTAGTTTATATGAAAAAAGAAATGGAAAAATTAGACCTTGATCTTCTCTATGGTCATTGGGGTTGGCAAAAAAATATTAACGATTTTAAATTTAAAAAGGACAATCAACCAGCCTTTCTTATTAAAAATCCTGTTGAAAAATTCTTACCAGGGGGATGGGGAGGCTCCAGTAATTCAATGATTAAAAGCTCAGTATTTAAATCTATTGGTGGTTGTGATGATGAAGTTTTTGTTCAAGACTTTTCTTTACCAATGAGAGTTGCAGGATTTCACCTAAAAAATAAAGGTAATAAAAAGTTTAAGATTGGACAGAGTCAAAAATTAATATGTGTGGCTCCAGAATTTATTGAAAATAGAATTATAAGCAATAACGGACAACTTCTTTATGATCTATCAATAGCAACAATAAACTTTTTGGAAAGTCATAAATTTGTAAAAAAAAGTTTAGTTAAAAAATGTAAAATAAAAATTCTTTCTCGATGCTGGTCGTGGCAAAGAAGACACAATAAAGTTTCAGTTTTTAATAGATTATTTTTAACGTACATAAGTAATAGAATATTGAAAAACGTATCTCTTGAGTTACTTAGACTCACAGTCTTTGATACTTGGAAAGGTGAATCCCTTAGAAAAATAAAATTAAACTATAAGCCAAAAAAAATTCTCATCTATGTCGGGTTGGACCTTCTTGGTGATGCCTTATTAAAGTTTCCTTTTTTAAAACATCTTAAAAACATATTTCCACAAGCAGAAATAGTTTGGAAGTCAGGAAAAGGATATTCAATTTTCAAAAGAGGATTAAAGCCATTAGCAGAAAAAATTATTCATTCAGTTGATGAAACAGAATTTGGTTCTTCTATTTTAGATTTTTTTAAAATACAAAAACTCGATAATTATGATATTGTAATTGATACTCAAAAAAGATTTCTTACTTCACTTTTACTTAAAGCCATACCTACAAAAATCTTTATATCATCATCAGCAAATTACCTGCTATCAGATTTTGTTCCCTCAAATAGAGGCGAAAAAAATCTCACAAAACAATTAATTAATCTTGCTAATGTTTTTTCTCCTGAAAAATTTAAAGAATCTTTATTGAATAAATCAAACACATCAAGAAAAGTAGTCATATGCCCAGGAGCCTCTGTTAATTGGAAGATGTGGGATATTAATAATTTTTTAAAAATAGGGTTATTTATAAAAGAAAAAAAACATATTCCAATTTTTATTTTAGGCCCAAAAGAAAAAAGACTTTATTCAATACTAAAAAAAAAACACTTTCCTGGACTAAAAATTGTAGAAACTAGTAACCCCTTAAAAACTATAAATATTTCAAAAGATTGTAAGTTTGGTATTGCAAATGACACTGGCTGCGGTCACTTAATAGCTAGCAGTGGAATTCCTCTAATCTCACTGTTTGGACCCACAAATCATCATAAATTTGCTCCAGTAGGTAACTCTAAGAATACTGTCATCTCATCACAGGATTTATACAAAAATAATAACATCAACATGATCAAGACTGGGGATGTAATTGAAACCATAAAGACAATAATTGATTAATTTTATCTAATTTTTGAATTTTTTAACTAAGGAGAATACGTAATGAATAACTTGAAGTGGCTGGGAACTTTTTTTGTTTTAATAGGAATACTTCTCACCAATATAAATATCTATCCCCTAAATATATTTTTTCATGGTTTTGGAGTTGTTCTATGGACAGCCTTTGGTTTTTTAGGTAAAGACAAAGCTATAATGACAAACTTTGGATTCCAAATTCCAATTTTTGCATTCGGTATTACAAATTACTTTTTTTAGATTGAAGATTTGAAGTCATCGTTTGGCCTCGCACCAAACTGGGTGATAATTCTAGCAGCCACCTTACATCCAAAAATAGCGGAGTCTTTCGCTGACGAATTGTTTTGAAGCTTAAATAATGTTCCTGCAGCAAACATATCTCCAGCTCCAGTTGTATCAACTACATCATTTACTGGTGGGGTTTTTATTTTATCAAATTGTTTATTTTGAAATAATGTAGCTCCATTTTTACCTTGCGTCATAAAACCAATATCAACCATCTTTGAAGTTTGTTTCAATATAGAATTTGTGTCTGTTGATTGAAAGATTTCGTAAAATTCGTTCTCATTTCCAATTAAAATATCCACTGATTTATCTATAAAGCTTGAAAAGTCATTTGCATACATTTTAGTTAATCCTGGGTCAGATAATGAAAACACAACTTTAATGTCTTTTTTTTTTGACAACTCAACTGCTTTCCTAATTGCATTTTGTGCCGATTGAGAGCTCCATAAATATCCCTCTACAAATAAAAACTTCACATCATTAAAAAAATCTTCTTCTATATCGCTTTCACTTAAAGTAGTACTTGCTCCTAAAAAAGTTTGCATAGTTCTTTCTCCATCAGGAGTAACTAACACAAGACATCTCGCTGTTGGCAAGCCACTGTCTGATTTTGTGCAAAGAAACTGAGTTCCAGTGATTTGCATTCTTTTTTCAAAGTCTTGACCAAGCTCGTCGTTTTTTACCTTTCCACAGAAAGATGCACTTCCTCCTAAAACAGAAATCCCAACCATTGAATTCGCAACTGAACCACCAGAATCTTTTTTGATTGGCGTAACGTCATTAACAATTTTATCTGACTCTTCCTGCTCAACTAAAACCATTGAACCCTTGGACAAATTATTTTTTTGTAGATAGGAATCTGAAGTTTCAACTAAAATATCTAGTACAGCATTACCCATACCTAAAACTTTTTTAACCATAATAAATCTCTTTTTTAAAAAATTCGCAAAACTCTTTTATTTTACACACATTACATTCAGGGTTTCTTGCTTTACAAACATATCTTCCATGAAGAATAAGCCAATGATGTGCATCTTTCATAGCCCAGTTAGGAATTATTTTCAAATAATTATTTTCAACCTCTAAAACATTTTTCCCTTTTGCTAATCCAATTCTATTTCCGAGCCTAAATAAATGAGTATCGACCGCTATAAAAGGTTTATTAAAATATGTATTCAAAATTACATTTGCTGTCTTTCTTCCTACACCAGGTAACTTAATCAATTCATCACGATTATCAGGGACAATAGAATTAAATTCTTCAATTAATTTTTTACTCAATAGAAAAACGTTCTTAGCTTTGGAGTTAAATAAACCAATATTCTTGATTAAATTTTTAATTTTCAAAATACCAAGTTTGTACATCTTTTCAGGTGTGTCTGCTTTCTTAAATAGCTTTTCTGTGACTTTGTTAACACCCTTATCTGTCGACTGTGCTGATAAAACAACCGCTACTAATAAAGTAAACACATCTTTATAGTATAGTTCAGTTGTTGGTGATGGATTTTCTTTTTTTAGTATTTTAAAAATTTTATTTATATTCTGTTCTTTACCCATTCTTAAATTATAGCTTTAAAATATAAAAAAAAAATTCTATATAATTATATGACTAATAATTTTCTAGATATAACTGTTCTCCCATACAGAAGCTTATCAAAAAAAAACTTTAGAAACCTTATGATAATTGTGAGCATCATTTTCTTTTCTATTGGAGTTTTTTTTTGGAGCCTTGGTGCTTGGCCTGTTTTTGGGTTTCTTGGTTTAGATGTGCTTCTTTTATATTTAGCCTTTAAAATAAATTATAAAAAAGGAGAAATTTTTGAAAATCTAAAGCTTTTAAAATCTAACCTAATTATAACAAGAGTTTTTCCTTCAGGAAAATCTCAAAAATGGAGTCTTGAGCCTTATTGGACAAAAGTAGATCTATTAAATACTTCACCGAATGAGTATAAACTTGTTCTTAAATCTAAAGAGAAGGTTGTTTTATTAGGAGCATTCTTAAATTTAAATGATAAAAAAAAATTAATGAAAAGAATAAATGACGCTCTTCTAACCTATAAAACAGCTGCTAAGGCATAACTCTAACAAACATTAATTTGAAATTTTATCTTAGCTATTTTGGTCTTTTTTTATTATCTGCTATTTGGGGAAGCTCCTTCATATTTATAAAGTTAAGTGTTGATTCAATTCATCCCGTTTTATTAACGTCTTATAGATTAATAATCGCATCCGCAATTCTTCTTTTTTTTTGTAATTTAAATAAGATTAAGAAACTTTTTAAAAATAATAAAAAAGACCTAATTATTATAGCTTTATTTGGAAATGTTTTGCCTTTCAATTTAATAAGCTGGAGTCAATTATATGTAGACAGCTTAATTGCTTCTACATTGATAGGAACTATGCCTCTTTTTACTTTATTAATTTCTTTTAATTTTTTTAAAGAAAAGTTTAAAATTCAAACAATAAACGGTCTAGTCTTGGGTTTTTTAGGCATGATCATTTTTTTAAAACCTAACCATGAATCAATTCCAAATAGTAATTTATTTTATCCACTACTTATAATATTTTCTTCAATATTTTATGCCTTCTCAGCAAACTGGGTTAAAACTGTTAAAGAAAACGCCTCATTTGAGTTAGCTTGTTCCTCCATTGGAGTTGCCGCTTTTTTTTCTATTCCTTTACCCATTTTTCTTTTTTTTATGGGTGATAACCAAGTTTCCGTCCTTCTTTCAAATATAACATTAAAAAGCTTTATCTCAGCAAGTTTCTTAGGAGTTTTATGTACCGGTTTAGCTATTTCAATTTTCTTTAAGCTTATAGAGAGTAAGTCGGCTGTTTTTGCAAGTCAGAGTAATTATTTAATACCCTGCTTTGGTTTCCTTTGGTCATACATTTTTCTAGAGGAGGAGTTTACTTTAAATTTAATAGCTGGTTTTCTATTAATCGTAATTGGTGGTTTTTTAGTTAATAGACAGCTAAAATAATTATTTTTTAAAATCAAATCTTTCTGGTTTTTCGCCTACTTCATATTCTTGAGGTTCTATGGCTGGTTTAATTTCTTTATCATCTTCAATAGCGTATATTTCTTTAATTGCGGTTTGAAAATTTACTCGCGCAATTTCAAGATTTCTCTCAGCGTAGCTCACTGAACCACCTAACCATGCATTATCTTCTAACGCATTGCTAGCTTGAATTAGAAGCTCAGATGCTTCTATCAGTGAACTGTGAATTTTTCTCAGCTTTCCAGAGCTTGGAATAGATAATTTCTTAAGCTCGTCAGGTCTTCCAAATAGCTCAAGGTTTCCTTTTACCAACTCCTCAGCTTCTTTAAAATGATCTTCGTCTGCTCTGTCGTTTCTGAGGTTAAATGCATCTAATAAACGTCCTTGAATTATTATAGCGTTACCTAGATGACCAAGCCTTATATCCATTATTGATTTGTATGAATTAAGATCTTCCTGTGATATTTTCTCTTCACAAGAGAAGACAAATAAAGAACAAACAAGAACACAAAATAACTTTAACTTTTTCATAAAATTAACCTAACATATCTACTAATGAGTACATACCAGGTTTTTTGTTAAAAATCCAGGTTGCAGCTTTTAAAGCACCATTTGAGAATATTTTTCTATCTACTGCCCTATGTGTTAATTCAATTCTTTCACCATCCATAAAAAAATAAACTGAATGTTCTCCTACAACATCTCCGCCTCTTACCGAAGAAAACCCTATTTCATTTTTTTTTCTAAGTAAATTAGTTGATTGTAATCTATAGCTATTTTTTTTTTTCACCTTAACTCCTTCATTAACAGAATCTGCGAGTGATAATGCTGTGCCAGATGGTACATCCCTTTTCATATTGTGATGTATTTCACTAATTTCAATGTCGGATTCTTCTGAGATGATTTTTGCTGTTTTTTTTACTAATTCTTTAAGAATATTAATTCCTAAGCTCATATTAAATGATTGAAGAATTTTTAAACCTTTGCATAATTTTAAAAACTTTTTTTCCTGACTTTTTGTAAATCCAGTTGTTCCGGTAACGACTGCTGTTTTCTTCCTACTTTTTCTTAATTCTTCCAATAAATTTATTGTTGCCTCAGGAATAGTAAAATCAATAATTACGTCTGATTCATTAACTAATTTCTTTAAATCAGAGTGAACTAAAATTCCCGCAAGTTCCTTGCCTACAATTGAATGTGTTTTATTCTCGCATAAGCTGGAAAGTTTTAACTCACTGAAATTTTTAATTTGTTCCAGAATGCTTTTACCCATTCTTCCTTTAGGTCCAAAGATACCTATTTTGATTTTTTTCATTAGAATCCCTAAGTCAATCCTTCCCAGAAGTCTTTAACCTTAGAAAAGAAACCAGAGCTTTCTGGACTATTTTTTTGAGTTAATTCCTCATTAAATTCCCTTAACAACTTTTTTTGTTTTTCTGATAGGTTTTTTGGTATTTCAACAGATAAAGAAATAATCATATCACCAAAGTGAGTTGACCTCACAGTTGGCATTCCTTTGCCACTTAATCTAAACTGATCTCCATTTTGTGCTCCTGAGGGAATCTTAACCTTAACCTTTCCACCTGAAACAGTGGGAACATCTACTGAACCACCTAATGAGGCATCAACAATAGAAACGGGTACATTACAAAAAATATTTAGACCGTCTCTGTCAAATATAGGGTGGTCTACCATGCTCACAAATAAATACAAGTCGCCTGGTGCTGCTCCATGAGGACCAACGGCACCTTCTTCTTGTAATCTTATTCTACTTCCATCTTCAACCCCCGCAGGAATGTTTACTTCTATCTTTCTATTTTTTCTTTTTCTTCCTTCTCCATTACAATTTCCGCAGGGATCTGTTATAACTTGGCCTGCCCCACCACATGCCGAGCAAGTTCTTTCAACTGTAAAAAAACCTTGTGAGGCTCTCGTTCTTCCAGAACCACCACATGCACCACAACTTTTTAATCCCGAACCTTTTTCTGAACCAGAGCCATTACATGAATCGCACCTTACGAGTGTATCAAATGAGATTTCTTTTTTAACACCAGTATATGCCTCACGTAAATCTACGTCGACCTCATATTTTAAGTCTTGGCCACGTTGTTGTTTTTTTCTTGAAGACCCGCTTCCACCCATATCACCAAAAAAATCTTCAAAGATATCTGAAAAACTTCCAAAACCGCTAAAACCGTCGGAAAAACCGCCACCACCACTTTGGTTGAATGCGTCATGACCGTAAGCGTCGTAGGCTTGTCTTTTTTCTGAGTTTGAAAGAATTTCATAGGCCTCAGAAACTTCTTTAAATTTTTTTTCTGATTCTACGTCTCCAGGGTTTTTATCCGGATGGTATTGCATTGCTAATTTTCTATAGGCTGATTTAAGACTACTAGAATCAGCATCTTTTGAAACACCTAAGACATCATAATAATCTCGCTTTGACATGGCGCATTCGAAATAATTAATTAAGCTGATTTTTCTTTATTATCATCAGAGTCTTTTTTATCTGTAACATCTTCAAAGTCTGCATCTACAACTTTTTCATCTTTTTTAGCCTTTTTAGCTTTATTCGCCTTGGTGTCGGCTTTGCCTTTACCACTATCTTCAGAGGCCTTTTTTTCTTTCTCAGCTTTTTCTTGAGCTTCCTTATACATAATTTCACCTAATTTCATAGAATTCTGAATTAAGGCATCTGTTTTTTCCTTTAAAGCGGTAGTTTCTGCCTTTTCATCCTTGAGAAGGTTTTTAAGCTCTTCTAAAGATTTTTCTATTTTGTCTTTGTCTTCTTTTGGAACTTTATTACCATGATCTTTAAGGCTTTTTTCCGTGCTGTGAACAATTGAATCTGCATTATTTCTAGCTTCAATAGCCTCAAGTTTTTTCTTATCAGACTCAGCATTAGCTTCAGCGTCTTTAACCATTTTTTCAATGTCTTCTTCGCTCAAACCACCTGATGCTTTTATTTGGATCTGATGCTCTTTTCCAGTTGCTTTATCTTTTGCTGAAACTTTAACAATCCCATTGGCATCTATATCAAAGGTAACTTCAATTTGGGGGGTGCCCTTTGGTGCTGGAGGAATTCCTACCAAATCAAATTGACCTAACAATTTATTATCTGTTGCGATTTGCCTTTCACCCTGAAAAACCCTAATTGTGACCGCAGATTGATTATCATCAGCTGTAGAAAATACTTGGCTCTTATTCGTCGGAATAGTTGTATTTTTCTCAATTAACTTAGTAAAAACCCCACCTAATGTTTCAATGCCAAGAGAAAGCGGAGTAACGTCAAGCAGAAGAACATCCTTAACATCTCCCGACAAAACACCACCTTGAACAGCTGCCCCGAGTGCCACAACTTCGTCTGGGTTAACGCTTCTGTTGGGTTCTTTTCCAAAGAAATTTTTGACAGCTTCAATCACCTTTGGCATTCTGGTCATACCACCAACAAGGATAACATCATTTATCTCACCGGCACTAAGCCCTGCATCTTTTAATGCCTGCTTGCAAGGTTCAATTGATCTGTCCACAAGATCAGAAACTAATGATTCAAACTTTGATCTAGAAAGTTTTATGTTTAAGTGCTTGGGACCAGAGGAATCCGCAGTTATGAAAGGCAAGTTTACTTCTGTTTGAGCAGACGTTGACAACTCAATTTTAGCTTTTTCTGCTGCCTCTTTAAGTCTTTGTAACGCTAATTTATCGTTTTTGAGATCTATTGATTGTTCCTTTTTAAATTCAGCAGCAAAATAATCTATTAAAACATTATCAAAATCTTCTCCGCCTAATTTTGTGTCTCCGTTTGTTGCTTTAACTTCAAATACACCATCACCAATTTCAAGTATAGAGATATCAAACGTACCTCCACCTAAATCATAAACTGCTACCGTGCCTGCTTTTTTCTTATCCAGTCCATAGGCAAGAGCAGCTGCTGTCGGTTCGTTTATAATTCTTTTAACGTCAAGGCCAGCTATCTTTCCAGCATCTTTAGTAGCCTGTCTTTGAGCATCATTAAAATATGCAGGAACTGTAATAACGGCTTCTTTGACCGGTTTTCCTAAAAACTTTTCTGCAGTTTCTTTCATTTTTTGAAGAATCATTGCACTAATTTGGCTAGGAGAATGTTTTTTTCCGGCGATCTCAACCCACGCATCATCATTATCACCAGCTACAATTTTGTAAGGTAATACCTCTATATCTTTTTTTACAGCGGGGTCATCCATTCTACGCCCAATTAGCCTTTTAATGGCAAACAGCGTTTTTTCTGGGTTTGTTACTGCTTGTCTTTTAGCTGATTGGCCGACAAGGTTTTCATTGTTATCGGTGAAAGCCACCATTGAAGGTGTTGTTCTAGTACCTTCTACGTTTTCTATAACTTTTGGGGATTTGCCATCCATAATGGCAACACACGAATTAGTTGTACCTAAATCTATTCCAATAATTGACATATAAAGCTCCTTTTCTTCCTATAAATATTAAATTGGACAGAATTTATCTAATAGCCCTCTGAAAGGCACTATCAAAAAAATGTTATTAAAGCTACTATCTTATATTATGAATATAACCTTTAAATCAAGAAAAAAATGAAAATTCTTATCAGTGAACTAAGCAACTATACCCAAAAAAAAATTGTACACGAAATATCTGATATAATTTATAAAGCTCCTTTATTTACCCCCTTAACTCCAATTTGGAATAACCAATTAAAAGTTAGTATAACGAATGCCGGAGCGTGGGGTTGGTTATCTGATAAACAAGGTTACAAATATGTAAAATTTCACCCGTTTACCAAAAAAAAATGGCCTCCCATTCCCATCACTTTACTTAAAACTTGGAATAAGTATAGTTCCTCATTAATTCCACCTAATTGTTCTTTAATCAATGTTTACAAAAATGAAAAAGCCACCCTTGGTCTTCATCAAGATAAAGATGAAAACAACTTTTCCTATCCGGTTGTTTTAATTTCCATTGGCAATAAAGCAATTTTTAATTACGGTAGTTCAAGGAAAAATTTAAAAAAAGTATGTTTACCCTCTGGCTCAGTGGTTGTTTTAAAAAACGAGTCTAGATTATACTACCATTCAATAAGTAAAGTTTATAAAAGCGACAAGAATATTTTTTTTAATAGTAAAAATGTTGACCTTCCAAAAGAAGGAAGAGTATCTATAACACTAAGAAGATTTGAGGAAAATTAGCTTTCCTCTATTTTTTTATTTCTGGTCCCATGGATACCACAACCATGGCAGGTCTCAAAAGTCTTTCACCTATTTTAAAACCTTTCTGCATTTCCTCTACAATAGTTCCGTTGGCTTTTTCATTATGAACTTTAGAAACTGCCTGATGAATTTCAGGGTTAAATTTTTGGTTAATTGATTCAAATTTTGTAACTCCGTGCTTTTCTAAAGAGTTAATAAGTTCTTTCTCTACAGCTTGGATTCCAATGATTAGATTTTTTAAAACATTATTATCCGAGCCAGTTTCTCTACTATCAGGTATAGATTCTAATGCTCGCTGCAAATTATCAGCTACATTTAGTAATGAATAAGAGAAATTTTTGATTGCATATTTTGAATTATCTTCAATTTCCTTTTCATGCCTCTTTCTAAGATTATCATTATCAGCCAATGATCTTAAAAGTTTATCCTCAACATCATTTAGTTTTGACTTTAGTTCATCAATTAACAAGTCCTGGCTACTTTTTACTTTTTTCTGAGCATTCTTATCTGATGATTTTTTTTCTTTAGCTAAATTTTCTGGTTTCTTAAAATCTGGACTTTCTTTCTTTTTATCTTTACTTTGTTCGTTCATTGACACCTCCTAATTCTTAAGTGATTTGAAACTTTTTACTTATCATATTTGCTGTGTAATCAACAACCGGGATTATCTTAGCATAGTTTAGTCGCATTGGTCCAATAACACCAATTGCACCAATTATCTCTTTGTCTTTATTTTTAAAGGGACTTATAATGGTTGTACAACCTGTTAAACCAAATAAATTGTTTTCTGAACCAATGTAAATTTGAAGACCACGAGCCTCATTAGTCTCATCAATTATTCCCATTAAATTCTTTTTATTTTCTAATTTTTCTATCAATTCTCTTGTATCTTCAAGCTGGTCAATAGCATGAACATCATCCAATAATTTTGATGTGCCTGTGACAATTAGCTTAGTTTTTTTGCTTGCATCATCCCAACAAGCTATTCCGTCATCAATTAACTTTTGTGCCAACTTATCTATTCTAATTTTGTCATTTTTTATTTCTTCACTAATCATCTTTTTACTTTGAATTAAAGTCCTCCCCTTGATGATTGAGTTTAAATAGTTTGTTGTTTCGGTGAGTAAAGACCCGGGTAATCCCTTAGGTAAAGAAATAATTCTATTTTCAATTATTCCATCATCTGTAATTAAAATTACAAGTGCCTTGTCTTTACTAACTGGAACAAATTCAATATGTTTGAGTGATCCGTCTAATTTTGGAGCTATGACAATACCAGCACAATCTAATAAACCTGACAGCATTGTTGCTGCATCATTACAAATTTGATCAGGATTTGCTGAATTTTTACTAATAGTCTCTTGTATCTCTTTACTTTGTGAAGAAGTAATCTTTTTTACTTGAAGCAAACCATCAACAAAAAACCTTAATCCAAGATCAGTGGGTATTCTTCCTGCTGATGAGTGGTTTGATTTTAATAAACCGGCTTCTTGTAAGTCAAACATTACATTTCTTACTGATGCTGGAGAAAGCCTCTCTCCCATTTTTATAGAAAGCTTTCGCGAACCAACAGGCATTCCGTCTTTCAAAAAGTCATCAACAATAAGCTTAAAAATTTTTCGTGACCTTTGATTTAATTCAAGAATCTTGGAGGTTTTTTTTTGAAAAGATAAAATGTTAGAGAATTTTAGATTGTCTTTTTTCCTCATAATGTTTATTAGTTTATCATAATGTTTGACTCAATTATATTTAACAATGAGAAATTTTAATAGAAAAAATAATCAAATTAGACCAATTTCAATTATAAAGGATTTCAGCATGAATGCTGATGGTTCTTGTTTAATATGTCTTGGTAATACAAAGGTTATTTGTACAGCTAAATTTGAAACTGAAGTTCCTCCGTGGCTTAAAAATAAAGATTCTGGTTGGCTAACGGCAGAATATGGAATGCTACCAACGTCAACAGACTCAAGAAACAGAAGGGAAGCAAGGCAAGGGAAACAGACTGGAAGAACAATTGAGATACAAAGATTAATTGGCCGCTCACTTAGAACAGTTCTAGATCTTCAAGTTTTTCCAAAAGGACAATTTGTAATTGACTGTGATGTTATACAAGCTGATGGAGGAACAAGAACAGCAAGTATAACTGGAGCATATGTAGCATTAGCATTAGCGGTCAAAAAACTTCTGAAAATAGGAGTTCTTTCAAAAAATCCTTTAAAAGACTCCCTATCAGCAATTTCTTGTGGTGTTGTTTGTGGTAATATCATGGTTGATCTTGACTACAAAGAAGATTCAATGGCAGATGTTGACGCAAATTTTGTCTTTGCAAAAAAAACAGGAATTTCAGAAGTTCAAATTTCAGGAGAGAAAACAACCTTTAATTTAAGAATAATAAATAAAATGCTTGAATTAGGTCTTGAGTCCGCCAAAGAAATCGTTAGTTTGCAAGAAAAAATAATAGGAAAAATTTGAAAAAATTCAAATTAAATAACAAAACAATAGTCCTTGCTTCTCACAACAATGGAAAAATTGCTGAGTTCAAAGTTTTATTCTCAAATTATGGTGTAAAGATCCAAACAATATCAATGCTTGGAATTGAGGAAATTGAGGAAACAGGAAAAACATTTGAAGAAAATGCCATAATTAAAGTTAAAACTGTTCCAGATGGTTCTATTGGTCTTTCAGACGATTCAGGCCTGTGTATAAAAAGTTTAGGACATTCCCCCGGTATTTATTCAGCGAGATATGCAAAAAAACATGGTGGATGGCTTAAAGCTATGGAAAAATTATATTTTGAGGCAAAACAAAAAAATTGCTTTGCTGCCACATTTCACTGTGCTTTAGCATTAAAGTCAGAAAGTTCGGAAATAAGCATTTTTAAAGGGGAAGTGGAAGGAAAAATAGTATGGCCTCCAAGCGGAAAAAATGGTTTCGGCTATGACCCTTTTTTTATTCCTTCAAATTTGAAGAAGACCTTTGGTGAATTGCCTCACATGAAAAAAATTCTATTGGATCATAGGTTTAAAGCTTTCAAAAAAATGGCTAAATTTCATCTAGCTGACAACTAAAAACATTTTTTGACTTTCCGGCTCTATTTTGCTTGATAAAAGTTTCTCTTTTGACATAACCAGATTTAAGAAGACTGTTTGTATATTCTCCGAAAAAAATCTTATCCTCAGGATAAGTATCATAGAATTTAGAATCGTTAACCAAATCAATTAAATCAAAAAGGTGAAAACTTACTGAGGAGGGGTCTCTGGAGAATACATCTTTGTAGTTTTTTAAAAAAGAGGATTCTTTAGATTTTAAATTACTAACAAAATATGTGTTCTCAAAAACTTTATCTTTTTTATTTGTATCTTCCCACAAACTTGTTCCATAAATAAACGTGTTGTTTGCATTAATGTCATAAAATGCAAGATGTGATAAAATTTCTGTTAACCTGTCTCCATCTGAAGCCACTATAATAGAGTCAAATGGAACACCCAGTGTAAGTTGTCTTTCCAACTTTTTAAGCTCATTTTTTCTTTCAAATTTTGTCAAAGACTTGTCATTCTCTATAAATCTTCTTTTTTCTTTTAA
>CACBBU010000004.1:95000-104705 GCA_902537615.1 uncultured Alphaproteobacteria bacterium | reverse complement strand
TACGCAAAATATTTAGAAGTAGATATTTCTGGTGAAATGTCCCAGATTACCTCATCTGATTCCAGCAGCTTTAAAAATGAAAGGAAAAAGTCCATTATAGACAAAGGTTTTAAAAAGTTTGCTTTTTTTTTGTTTTTTTTAATCATACTTTTAATCGTTTTGTTTTTTTTTAATTAAAAAAAAGTTTTTCAAACTATGAATAGGCTAAAGACTAAATTATAATAATTCCATCATAATTATAAATTTTAACAAAAAAGAAAATACAAATGAGTGTAAGACCCTGGCGAGATATTCAAAGAAAAAAAACAAGAAAAATTAAGGTTGGCAACGTAGAAGTTGGAGGTGACTCCCCTATATCAGTTCAATCTATGACAAATACACTTACAACCAATGTCAAAGATACGATTAACCAAATAAGGTCACTGGAGAACGTTGGTGCAGATTTGGTAAGAGTTTCATGCCCTGACGAAGATTCTAGCTTGGCTCTAAAAAAAATTGTCAAAGAAGTTAATATTCCAATAATAGCTGATATTCACTTTCATTACAAAAGAGCAATAGAGGCAGCAGAGTCTGGGGCCTCATGTCTACGAATTAATCCTGGAAACATAGGTAAGTCAGAAAGAGTAAGGGAGGTTATTAAAGCAGCAAAAGATAATGGTTGTTCAATAAGGATAGGGGTTAATGCCGGAAGTCTTGAAAAAGAACTTCTTGAAAAATATGGAGAACCTTGCCCAGAAGCAATGGTAGAGTCAGCATTAAATCATCTAAAGATTTTAGAAGATAATGATTTTTTTGAATTTAAAATAAGCTGTAAAGCATCGGATGTTTTTCTTGCTGTTGCAGCATATTACGGAATATCTGATGCTTGTGATTATCCAATTCATCTTGGTATTACGGAAGCTGGCGGTATGATACCCGGAACAATAAAATCTTCAATTGGAATGGGGTCTTTGCTATGGGCAGGTATTGGAGATACTATTAGGGTTTCTTTATCTGCTGACCCTATAGAAGAAATTAAGGTAGGGTTTAATATGCTTAAGTCTTTAAATCTTAGACATAGGGGTGTTAACATAATCTCTTGTCCATCATGTGCGCGTCAAAACTTTAACGTTATTAGCACGGTAGGCGAACTTGAGAAAAGGTTAGAACACATAACCACACCAATGACTCTATCGGTGATTGGTTGTGTGGTAAATGGTCCAGGGGAGGCAAAAGAAACCGATATTGGTTTAACTGGAGGAAAGAGTCATCAAATATATCTTGATGGTGAGAAACATCACATTCTGAGAGAAGGAAATATGATAGACCATTTAGTTGAGTTGTGTGAAAAAAAACAAAAAGAATTATTAAGTAAAAGCTAACATTGCAAAAGTTGAACTCAGTTAAAGGAACCAAAGATATTTTTGGTAAAACAGTTTTAGAACATGATCATGTTGTTAAAACATTTGAGGATATATGTGTTTTTAATAATTTTAAAAAAATTTCTACACCAATTTTAGAACATGAAAATATTTTTATAAAAACACTTGGAGTTTCTTCAGATATAATTTCAAAAGAAATGTATAATTTTAAAGATCAAGGTGGGGATTACCTAGTACTAAGACCTGAAGGTACTGCCGCGATTGTAAGAGCTTTGATTACAAATTCTATGCAAGAAGATATCAATAAAAATTTTTTTTATCATGGACCAATGTTTAGAAGAGAGAAACCTCAGTCGGGAAGGCTTAGACAATTTCATCAGGTTGGACTTGAAGTTTTTGGAGACAGAAATTTTTTAGATGATGTTAGAATAATCATTTTAGCAGAAAATTTTTTAAGTACTTTGAACATCAGGAACAAGCTAAAATTACAAATTAATACACTCGGTGATTCAAAAAGTAGAAAAAGATATATTATTGAACTTCAAAAATTCTTAAAAAATAATTATTCAAAATTATCTATTGATAGTAGAAAAAAAATAGAAACTAATCCTCTGAGAATTTTAGATTCAAAAGATGAGAATGATAGAAATTTATTTAGTAGTTTACCTCAAATAATTGATTTTCTTGACAGTAATTCAAGGGATTTTTTTCTAGAAACTACTAAAATGCTTACTAGCTTAGATATTAAATTTGATATCAATCCTTTTTTGGTAAGAGGACTAGATTACTATAATCATACAGCATTTGAATATATTTTTTCAGAGAGTAAAAGCCAAAATGCTGTGCTTGCTGGAGGAAGGTATGACGGGTTAGTAAAATCTCTTGGAGGAAAAGATTTATGTGGTATTGGTTGGGCTGCGGGAATTGAGAGAATTTTAATGATAATGGATAATATGGACTTTAGCCAAAAAATTATTGGGATGTTTTCAACCTCAGATAGCCTTAAAACTCAATTACTGAAGACTTATAATTCATTAAAATTAAATGAAAATATTTCATTTAATTTAATTGATGGTGGTAATTTTAAAAAAAAAATGAGTAAAGCCAACAAACTAAACTGTTATGGATGTCTAATTTTAGGTGAGGACGAATGGAAAGAAAAAAAAATCATATGGAAAAACTTTCAAACTGGAAATCAGGAGAATATACCAATAAATAGCATAGATAAATTTTTAGAAAAAATTTATTAAAGATTCGTTAAAATGTCACAATCAAAAGATTTTTTTTCCTCAAAACCTAAACAAATTTCAAAAGCCATTATTAAAATCAGTCATCAAATCTTTGGTAAAATTGATAAAGTAGAGGTAGCTGTTATTGGAGATGAGGAAATGGTTGAGGATATAAGTGAAAATCTTAAAAAACTTTCATTTAAAAAGTTTAGTTTTTTTGATCAACCCATTGATGCTTTTTTTGATAAAAAATTAAAAAAAATTATAAATGAGGAGAAATTTTTAGAGGATTATAAAAGGACAGATATTTTCTTAATTGGATTTAAAAAAGGTGAAAAAGTTTTTTCAAAAAATTTAATCAAAAAACTTTTAGCTGTAAGAAGACAAAAACCAATTTTTTTGATAGAAGGTGCACTGCCCGGAAATATTGATCCTTTAGTTGCAAAATTAAGCAATCTATTTTTATTTGACCTCAATGATTTAGAACAATTTTTTTCTTTTTTTAATCAAGAGAAATTTATAGAGAAAAACAACATTTTATTAGAAGAGATTGAAAAAAATGAAAATTTAAACAGTTTTTTTAATAAATTAAATTTTAACCTAACTCAAAAACAAATATTTTTTGACAATTTGAACTCCTTTCTTTTAAAAGAAGATGATATTAATTTTAAAAAAAAAATTTATAATTTTTTTGAATCATTCAAAGAGTACTAATGGATACCCAAAAACTTAACGATATCTTAGAAAATTTTTCTAATCTTGAAGAAAAACTGAATAATCTAAATAACAATGATTTTTCAGATTACGCAAAACTTTCTAAAGAATACTCTGATCTAAAACCATTAATAGAAAAAATAAATAATTTTTTTAAATATGAAAAAGAGGTCAAAGACCTAGATGAACTTTTGACTTCAGAGGATGATGAAATTAAAGCAGAAGCTGTTAATGAAAAAACTATTTTATTAGAACAAAAAAAAAAAATAGAAGATGAAATTAAAGTATTACTCATTCCAAAGGATTCATCTGACGAAAAGAACGCAATAGTTGAAATAAGAGCTGGCACCGGCGGTGAGGAGGCGGCACTTTTCGCATCAGATCTTTTTAGAATGTATCTTAAATTTTCTGAACTACACAATTGGAAATGTGAAGTCATGGATATTAGTGAAACAGATCACGATGGAATTAAGGAGGTAATTCTTAATATTTCTGGTGAAAGTGTTTTTGGAACGCTTAAATTTGAATCTGGCACCCACAGAGTTCAAAGAGTTCCAGAAACTGAATCGGGAGGAAGAATTCACACATCAGCAGCGACCGTTGCCGTTTTACCAGAGGCATCTGACATTGATGTTGATATTTTGGAAAAAGATTTAAGAATTGATATTTTTAGATCAAGTGGACCAGGAGGACAGTCGGTAAATACAACAGACAGTGCAGTAAGAATTACACATATTCCAACGGGAGTTGTATCTCAATGTCAGGATGAAAAATCTCAGCATAAAAATAAAGCCAAAGCACTTAAAGTCTTGAGATCTAGAATTTATGAACTTGAAAGACAAAAAAAAGATGAAGAAAGAGCTCTCAACCGAAAAAGTCAGGTAGGCACAGGTGATAGATCTGAAAGAATTAGAACATATAATTTTCCTCAAGGAAGAGTAACAGATCATAGAATATCTCTTACGTTATATAAATTAGACCAAATTTTAAATGGTGAAAATTTACAAGAAATAATTTCAGCATTGGTGACAGATGATAATATGAAAAAACTTTCCGAACTAAAATTATGATTTTTTATAATTTAATTAAGGTTGGTGAAAAATTTTTGGCAAAAAAAAATATTTTAAGACCAAGATATGAGTCTATTTTATTATTCTCAAAGGTTAATCAAATAAATATAAATGAGTACTTTATAAATAAAAAAAAAAAAATTTCAAAAACAAAGGTTAATATTTTTTTAAAAAAAATTGCCCTTAGAGGAACAGGTAAACCTCTTTCCAAAATAATTGGAAAAAAGGAGTTTTATTCTAGAGAATTTTTTGTAAATACTAAAACTCTAGACCCAAGACCTGAGACTGAATTATTAATAGATTTAATAAAAAATTTTAAAGGGAAAACGGTCACACCTTTAAAAATTTTAGACTTAGGAACTGGAACTGGTTGTATTATTATTTCACTGTTCTTAGAACTAAGAAAAAAAATAAATGTTTCCTGTGATGGTATTGATATAAGTAATAATGCTCTTAGGGTTGCTAAAAAAAATGCAATACATCATCATGTAGCTAATAAAATAAATCTTTATAAAAGTAATTGGTTCATAAATATAAAAAAAAAATTTGATATTATCGTTTCTAACCCTCCATATATAAAAAAAAGTGAAATTAAATTTTTACCGTTAGAGGTCAAAAACTTTGACCCAGAGGTTTCTTTGTGTGGCGGTTATGATGGACTTAATTCTTTCAGAAGGATTGCTCATGGAGCTAAAAATTTTTTAAAAAAAGATGGGGTTATTTATGTTGAGATTGGAAATTATCAAAGTGAAAAGGTTAGAAAAATTTTTGAAAACAAAAAGTTTGTAACACTTGATGTAGTGAAAGATTTATCCAACATGGAAAGAGTAATAATTTTTAAAAAATAAAATTTGAGTTTTTTTTTTTAAGATGTTAGTGTAGGTTCTCCTTTTGTAAAACATTAGTAGATTAAGTATAATTAATTCCTGATTTAAAAAATTGATTGAAAAAAACAAATTTCGAAAAAAAAGGTCTAGGCCTTCATCTAAAAAGCCTTCTGCTTTTAAACACTTAAATGGGTCTAATTCTCCTAAAACCAGAGGATCTATAACACGAGCCTTGGAGAAGTACATTAGTATGGCGCAAGATGCACATTCCAATGGAGATAGAATCGTTGCAGAAAATTTTTATCAGTATGCTGAACATTATCAAAGGTTATTAAATGAGGATAAAAGCCACGATAACTCCTCTGCAGATGGAAATCTTAAAAACAAAAATAATAATCAAGAAGAAATCAGTGATGTTAAACTTTCTAGAACACAGAGAGCAATAAATGCACAAGATCAAAGATATAAAAAGATTGAAAATGAGGATAGTTCAAAAAAACAGAAAGGTTTTACAAGAGATGGTATTGAAGCACTTAAACCTTTTCATTCTAATATTGGCGAAGAAGAAAGCCACTCGTCTTAAAAGTTTTCAGCTCCTTCCGATTCTGTAAATTTAGTTGCCAAAAATCTCTCTCTTGCTAAAGATATGTTAGCGTAAAAGTTTGACATATCTTTTTCTTCAACGTTGATAGTTGATTGAAGCCTTAACTTCATCGGGTTTATTGTCCTATTTTTATGTTTGACTTCATAATGGAGATGTGGACCAGTACTTCTGCCGGATGTTCCTACATAACCGATAATATCACCCTGCTTCACCAATTTTCCTTTTTTAAGCCCCTTTGCAAACTTAAAAAGATGTGCGTAGCCGGTTTTAAAATTGTTTAGATGTTTAATTTCAATAAATCTTCCAAATGCCCCATTTCTTCCAGCAAATGCAATTCTACCATCACCTGCAGCCATTATAGGAGTCCCTCTTTTAGCTGCAAAGTCAACTCCTCTATGCATTTTACTATAACCAAGAATCGGATGCTTTCTAACTCCAAATTTTGATGACAATCTAGCACCTTGAACTGGGGTTCTCATTAAGTGTTTTCTTATACTCTTTCCATATGCGTCAAAATAGTCTGTTACTCCATTGCTTAAAGTATATCTAAATAATTCTAACTTATGATCCTTTAAATTCATAAGGCCGTATAGAAGATTAGGTTTGCCTACGATATTATTGTTTTTTGTAAAGTCTGCTTCGTATAAAATATCTATAATATCTCCGGTTTTCACGTCTCTTTGAAAGTCAATTGTATAACTTAATTGCTGAATAAATTCTTTAGCAATTTCTGGTGGAATTTCTGATGATTTTAAGGTTCTACTAACACTTTCTTTCACAACTAATCTGTTTCTGGTAACTTTTCTTTCTGTCGGTGTTTCTTCATAATAAAAAACAAACCTTTCATTACTATCTCTTCTTGAATTCAAATTTTTATAATTTTTGGAAAATGTTTGAATTTCTAGAACATAATCGTCTTCGTTCATAAGAAAAGTTAAGTTTTCTTCTATTTTAAAATTGAGATTGTTCTCTAAACTCTCATAAACAAACTGAAATTGACTATCATTTATGTAATTTTCTAGATTTTTTAAGAGCATTTTTTTATTTTTGATTGATATAATAACTGATTTTGAGTACTCGGGTCTTAGAGGAATAGGTTTAATTTTTGGTTCAGGAATACCAGAGAATAAGATTGTTTCTTCTACTGGGACTAAACTTAAGTTAACATCGCTTTGATCATAAACATAGTCAGTAGCGACCTCTGTATCAATATAGTTAGCCATGTTTTGGGATTCATTTGAAGGTCCAGTTTTTCTTTTAAGTTCAAATCTTTTTTGTAATGATTGTTTAATTTCTGATTCTAAGTCAAAGGTTTCCAAGTTTTTTTCTTCATTAATGTCAAAATCTATATATTCTTGATTTTGAGAATTCCAGGCTGACAGGTCATCTTGAGAAAAACTGTAGGAGTAATCCTGTGAAGGCATATTTATATCATCATCAGTGAATTTTGAGATGTTTTTCAGTGAAATATAGACTAAAAATAGTATTAAAACAGAGTTAAATTTTTTAAAATTTGAGCCAAACATTTGCTAACATACTAAGTCTTTAATTAATATGATCATTTTCAAAAAAAAAGATTGACCATTAAGACTATTATGCTTATAACAATTTTCACCTATTATCAATATTTTTTTGTAATAGTAGTAGCTGTTTGAAAATTGAATAATAAAGGAATGTGTAGGTGGTGATATTTCACTTAACACATTCTGTATGATGAATACATGTTTGTGTTGGGTTCAAATTACTAAGTTTTACTTAGTTTTCTCAAACTTGAGAGTTTGATCCTGGCTCAGAACGAACGCTGGCGGCATGCTTAACACATGCAAGTCGAACGAAGGCCCGGAGCTTGCTCCGGATCCCTTAGTGGCGAACGGGTGAGTAACGCGTGGGAATCTACCTAAAAGTGGGGAATAACTGTTGGAAACGACAGCTAATACCGCATAACCCCTTCGGGGCAAAGGCTTCGGCCGTTTTTAGATGAGCCCGCGTTAGATTAGGCTGTTGGTGAGGTAATGGCTCACCAAACCTGCAATCTATAGCTGGTCTGAGAGGATGATCAGCCACACTGGGACTGAGACACGGCCCAGACTCCTACGGGAGGCAGCAGTGGGGAATATTGGACAATGGGGGAAACCCTGATCCAGCAATGCCGCGTGAGTGATGAAGGCCTTAGGGTTGTAAAGCTCTTTCAGAAGTGAAGATGATGACGGTAACTTCAGAAGAAGCTCCGGCTAACTCCGTGCCAGCAGCCGCGGTAATACGGAGGGAGCTAGCGTTGTTCGGAATTACTGGGCGTAAAGGGCGTGTAGGCTGTTTGATCAGTCAGAGGTGAAATCCCTAAGCTCAACTTAGGAACTGCCTTTGATACTATCATACTAGAGATCGAGAGAAGTTAGCGGAATTCCAAGTGTAGAGGTGAAATTCGTAGATATTTGGAAGAACACCTGTGGCGAAAGCGGCTAACTGGCTCGTATCTGACGCTGAGACGCGAAAGCGTGGGTAGCAAACAGGATTAGATACCCTGGTAGTCCACGCCGTAAACGATGAGTGCTAGCCGTTTGTGATTTATCACAAGTGGTGCAGTTAACACATTAAGCACTCCGCCTGGGGAGTACGATCGCAAGATTAAAACTCAAAGGAATTGACGGGGGCCCGCACAAGCGGTGGAGCATGTGGTTTAATTCGACGCAACGCGAAGAACCTTACCAGGTCTTGACTTCCTGACTATGGTTGTTAGAAATAACTCCCTTCAGTTCGGCTGGGTCAGTGACAGGTGCTGCATGGCTGTCGTCAGCTCGTGTCGTGAGATGTTGGGTTAAGTTCCGCAACGAGCGCAACCCTTATCTTCAGTTGCCAGCAGGTTAAGCTGGGCACTCTGAAGAGACTGCCGGTGATAAGCCGGAGGAAGGCGGGGATGACGTCAAGTCCTCATGGCCCTTATGACCTGGGCTACACACGTGCTACAATGGCGTTGACAATGAGCAGCGATGACGCAAGTTTCAGCTAATCTCAAAAATACGTCTCAGTTCGGATAGAACTCTGCAACTCGAGTTCTTGAAGTTGGAATCGCTAGTAATCGCAGATCAGCATGCTGCGGTGAATACGTTCCCGGGCCTTGTACACACCGCCCGTCACACCATGGAAGTTGGTTTTACCCAAAGACGATAAGCTAACCGCAAGGAGGCAGTCGGCTACGGTAAGGTCAGCGACTGGGGTGAAGTCGTAACAAGGTAGCCGTACCGGAAGGTGTGGCTGGATCACCTCCTTTCTAAGAGAATTACAGAATTTTTTATTCTGTAATTAACCTTACAATCACCACCTTCACATTCCTTTATTTCAGATTTTCCAAATGGGCTAGTAGCTCAGTTGGTTAGAGCACACGCTTGATAAGCGTGGGGTCGGAGGTTCAAGTCCTCCCTGGCCCACCATAATTGTTTGGGGGCGTAGCTCAGTTGGGAGAGCGGTAGCTTTGCAAGCTATAGGTCGTCGGTTCAATCCCGTCCGCCTCCACCAGCATGCTCTAATGTCTGGCAGTTTTTTGATTAGTGTATATTTTTTAATAATATCCAAGTAATACTTGATATTTAATCTAAATTTTCGACTTTTTTGTATAAAAAAAGTTTGAGAGTTCAATAAAGTATGAAAAGGGCGTTTAGTGGATGCCTTGGCATTGAGAGGCGATGAAGGACGTAGCACGTTGCGATAAGCTTCGGGGAGTTGCGAGCAGACTTTGATCCGAAGATTTCCGAATGGGGAAACCCGACTCTGTAGAGTCATTACAATGTGAATTAATAGCATTGTAAAGCGAACCTAGTGAACTGAAACATCTAAGTAGCTAGAGGAAAGGACATCAACCGAGACTCCGTTAGTAGTGGCGAGCGAACGCGGACTAGGCCAGTA
>CACBBU010000004.1:0-92500 GCA_902537615.1 uncultured Alphaproteobacteria bacterium | reverse complement strand
TATACTTAACTGTAATTTTATGGTCCGGTGGTTATGGCGAGGGGAGAACACCCGACTCCATACCGAACTCGGTCGTGAAAACCCTCAGCGCCGATGGTACTTTGTCTTAAGGCACGGGAGAGTAGGTCGTTGCCGGGCCTTAAAATTACAGCTTCTGACGCGGGGTGGAGCAGCCTGGTAGCTCGTCAGGCTCATAACCTGAAGGTCGCAGGTTCAAATCCTGCCCCCGCAACCAAAAGATTAATGATGAAAAAAATTCTCTTCGTTACTTCAAAAATAAATGGAGGCGGCTCGGAAAACGTTTTAAGAATCATATCTGAAAAATTTGCCAAGCTTCATCATAATGTTTTTATATTGGTTTTAGATGATGAATATGAGGATAAGTCCAATAAAAAAAACATAAGGTATTTTTTTTTTAAAAAAAAAAAAAACTATTTAATTGATAGTATTTTCTTAAATTTTGAGAAAATTCTTTTTGCAAGAAAGTCAATAAAACAAATCAAACCGGATACTATTTTTTCCTTCATCACTGAAACAAATATATTAACAATATTAGCTAATATATTTTTAGGTTACAAACTCATTGTTTCTGAAAGAAACAACCCCAAACTTGAAAAAAAAAAAAAAATTTGGCAACTCCTTAGATTCTTAACATATGGAATAGCATATAAAATTTCAGTGAATTCAAAAGAAGCTGCTGTGTATTTTAAAAAGTTTTATTTTTCAAAAAAAATCATTTATTTACCTAATCCAATAAAAAAAATTTGTAGAAAAAAAACTTCAAAGAAAAAAGTAATAACCTTTATTGGTAAATTTGAATATCAAAAAGGAATTGATGTTCTAATTAAAGCTTTTTTTTTAAGCAAGATTTTTAAGAATGGATGGAAGTTACAGCTTATAGGTAACGGGTCATTAATTAAAAAAATGCAATCAGAATGTAAAAAAGAAGATTACTTAAATTCAGTAATTTTCAAACCTTATATGTTTAATCTTGATTCTGTATATTCAGAGTCTTCATTTCTAGTACTTCCGTCGAGATATGAGGGAACACCTAATGTAATTCTGGAGGCGGTAAGCGTAATGCTTCCTTTCGTTGTGAGTGATAGATGTTATGAAATATGTAAACTTTTCAGAAGTTCTTTTATATTTAAAAGTGAAGATGAAAAGGATTTATCAAGAACTTTAAAACAAATTATAAAATTAAAACAATCCTATTTAAATAAAATAACTAAAGATAATTATGCTATGTTAAAAAAAAATTTTAACGAAAAAAGCGTGTTTAATTCCTGGAAGGATTTATTACTAAGTTAAAATTTATTTTTTAACTCTGATAGTAAATATGAAACTGTCGTCAAGACCTCCAAGCGGAGAAATACTTTTGATTCTAAATTTACTTTTGGGTTTCAATGGATTAATTGAAAATGAAGAGTTATAAAAAATGACTCTTTGATTGAATTTTTGGAAAATTCTATTTATATCTTTTTTCCTAAAAAAATTTACATGCGTATCATCAGAGGCAATAGCGACTGGAAGCAAACCAAAAATAACTCGAATTCGTGATATAAATGAACAGACATTTGGCATAGTTAAAATTATAAGCGCATCGTTTCTTGAAATTCTCAATACCTCGCTTAAAAAAAAATTGTAGTTTCTAATATGTTCTAATACCTCGGTGATGATAATTAAATCACATGTATTGTCTTTAAATGAAAGTCTATCAATTTCAAAATCAGAAACTTTAAAAAAATCAGCATATTTTAGGCAATTTTTTTTTTTTCCTTTATCAAAGTCACTAGCCAATAATTTCTTTGGGCCTAATGATTTTAAAAACCTTAACCACCTGCCACTTCCGGGACCTAAGTCAATGCATACCTTGTTATTTGGTCCATAATCTTCAATTATTCTTCTTACAACAATATCTTTATTTGTCATTTCAATTTACATTTTTTATTTATAAATTATAAAGAGTTAAATTATATGTAAATAGTTTTAAAAAATCTAAATTATGAAAAAAATTAATTTTTTTTACAGCAAAGATCAAATTATTTTATATTCATTATTTCCTATCTTTAAAAATAAAAAAAAGTTAATGCATCGAGGATATGAAGTTTCTTTTTATAAAAAAATTTCCTCTAAAATGTTTGAATGTGATTATCTAATAATTTTCTCAAAATCCCTAATTCGTCTTTTAAATGATGAAAAAAATGTATTTACAAATGAGGGAAAAATAATTTCGTTTCTCAAAACTGCAAAAAAAAAAGTAAATAAACTTATTTGGTTTGATACCTCTGATAGTACTACAGTTACACATTTTGAAATTATGCCTTACATAGATTTATATTTAAAAAAACAAATTTTTAAAAATAAGAGTCTTTATAAAAAAAAACTTTATGGTGGAAGAATTTTCTCAGATTATTATCATAAAAAATTCAAAATTAAAGATGAAGAAGAGTTTAATCAGTTTTTTCCATTACAAAAAAAATACGAAAATAAATTAAATGTCGCTTGGAATATTGGTTTAGGTAACGTCTTTGAAACATTCAACAAAACGAATGTAATGCTACGTAAGTTTTTTCCATTTTTAGCAAAAAATATCTATAGATTAGATTATCATCCTTTTGAAAATAAAAGATTTTTAGATTTGATGTTTAGGGGATCATTGAGTTACAACAGAAATACAATAAAGTATCATCGTGAATTGATTTATAATAAATGTAATGAGATAGTTAGAAAAAAAAATTTGGTGGGCGTTATTGGTTCTAACGTTATTAACCCTAAATCACATAATAAGATTTTGCAGAAAGCGCAAAAAAGACTTTCTATTAAAGAATATATGTACATCATGAGTAAATCTAAAGTTTCGGTAAGTCCATTCGGCTGGGGTGAAATTGGTGCTAGAGATTTTGAAACTATAATTAGTGGTTCTCTTCTTTTTAAACCACATATGAATCATATGAAGACGTGGCCAAATTTTTTTGTTCCGTTCAAAACCTACATCCCACTAAAATGGGATTTTTCTGACCTAGGTAGTAAGTTAAAGTATTATTTGAATAACTTTGAGATTTCAAGAAAAATATCAGTGAATGCTCAAAAAAAATTTCGTAAATCAATATCTGATGAAGGTATGGATCAATTTTGCAGTTATTTCATAAAACAAATCAATTTAAATTAATTTTTGATAAATGTCTTCAATTACTTTTACCTTGTTTTCAATAATATAATTTTTTTTTGCAAATTTGAAAGCATTGTCAATTATTTTATTTCGTTCTATTTTTTTATCTAGATAATGTTTGATTTCCGACACAAATTTATTGATATTTTTTGAATCAACTAAAATACCATTCTTTTTATTTTGAATTATTTCTTTATGTCCACCTTCATTAGTTGCTATTATTAGAACTTTATTAAGCATTGATTCAATTACAACTCTTCCAAAGCCCTCTCTTTCACCCAGACATAATATAATATCAGAATTATTTATATGCGAATCTATTGGAAATTTATGGCCTTTAAAAATTATTTTTTTTCTAGTTTTTTTTGAAGATACTAAATTAAGTAAGTTTTTTTTTTCATTTATTAAAAAAGATCCGAAAACATTAAACTTTAAATTGTTTTTTTTATAATTTAGTTTATTAATAATTTCAAAAAATAGTTCAGGTCTTTTCTGAGACTTATAATTTGCTACAAAAGAAATAGTTTTAAATTTATTTGAGCCGTTTATTTTATTCTCTTTAATTTCACTAAAAAAGTTTTTTACAACTTTAACTTTATGACTAAAAGCTCTAGTGATACCTTCCTTACAAAACTTTGAAATGCTAAGAATCTTTGAAGCAAAAAAAGCGTATATTGATAATCTTCTGGAGTCATCTCTGGATCTAATGTGCCATATAAATTTTTTAAAATTTAAAATTGTTGGGATATTCCATGTGGCATGAATTAAACCATCATTTGAATGAACAATATCAATTTCGTTGGCTTTAAAAACTTTTTTTATTTTAAAATAGTTTTTTAATGAAAAAATAAAAAATTGAATAAAATTATTAGATTTAACTAAATCAATATTTTTATCGTAAATAAACTCAATTTTTTCTTTCTTTAAAACTTCTAAGATTCTTCCTTTTTTATGAAGAAATACTATTGGGTGAAATAATTTATTATCTAATTTTTTTATCATATTAATTACAGATACATGTGATCCACCAAATGTTTTTCCTGTAAAAGGGTAAAGAATGCCTATTCTTTTCTTCATAAAATACTTCCAAATTCTTAATATATTTTATATCATCACTTAATTCATTGTTTAATGGCTATTCTGAAAGATAAAATATCATCTCTAAAAAACTTTTTAAATAACATTGATGTTTCCTTTAAGAGGCATAAAATTTTTTACTGGCTAGATGCAGGAACTCTACTTAAAGCTTATAGAGATCGTGATATTTTGGGCTCCTCTGATTTTGACTTTGGTACGTGGTCAACTGATATCAATAGAATAGTAGCTTTTAGCAAAGAATTAGAAAAAGAAGGATTTAGTGTTTTTTCCCAAGGAAACCTAAATCTACCAATTTTAGAGGATCTTATAAGAGTTAATATACCTAAGAGATTTAATTTAAAAACACCTCACTTTGATATATATATTTACCACAAGGTGAAAAAATTTGCAGTTCGTAGAAATTTTCATAAACCTTGCCAGCATTCTTATTTTTCTTGTTTTTTATTCAGATTATGGTTTAATTTGAACTTTGAAACAAATTGCAGAATAAACTTTTTTCAGAATTTGAAAAAATTTTTTTCATTTATTAATTTTGATGCTGCTAAACTAATTGAGAAGATTTATTTTAGATATGCGTCAACGATTCATTTTATTTTTCCAGCTTACCTTTTTCAAAAATTTGAAAAATACAAGATTTATAATTTAAAATTTAATATTCCCACTAATACCGAGTTTTACCTTGAATATAGATATGGGAAAAAATGGAGAAAAAAGAATAAAAACTATAGAATATGTGATGGTAAAATGACTTTTTTTTATAAACTAAATTTTTTTTCAGAAATAGATAAATACAGAAGAGGAGTAAGATTTAAACAAAAAAAAATAGATCTTTCAGATACAAGAAAAAAAATAACAAGCCCTTTCATTTTATCTTTGCAGGAAATTAAGACAATTAAGAGCAAGGATAAATTTTATTAAAACAAATTTTTTATAAGTTTACATTTTTTTTGTGCAATGAGATCCGTAAAGTTACTAAGTTAAAGAATCATTTATTTCTCTATTTTTAAAATTTTTTCACTACAATTTAAATACAACAAATCACCAGATATGATTTGTTTGAAAAATCTTTCACCACAACCTATTGCCGCAGGTATTGAAAGTTCAGCACATCGTATTGCCATATGTGAATTACTTCCTCCATATGCCGTAACAAGTCCTTTAATATTTTGAGAAAAAAGCCAATCATAACCTGGATCAGCATTTTTAATACAGACAATTGTATTCTTAATTTTTTTCAAATCTTTTGTCATATCATTAAGTTTAATTATCTTAGAAATTAATCTTTCTTGTGTAATAAAAGTTGGTTGTCCTAAAGGTAACTTTACCACATCAATATCACTACAACTTTCTATTACCTGTGGCAAAAAAACAAGTTTTGATGAATTATATTTATTTTTTTGTCTTGTTAACTGCTTATTGTCTATTTTTTTTTTTAAATCATTTATTGAAAAGTATGATAAATCTTCTGAGCTTAAGTTTTGTTCTTCTCCCCAATTCTTTATTAAATGTAAAGATTTAGAGACCCCTTTGGTAAAAATAAATTTTGAATACTCTCTCATCTGAATACTTCTTTTTATGTATGTTAGTAAAAAGTCCGGGTCAATTTCAAATCCCTTTTCAAATATTTTTTTTTTAATTTTCTCTCTCTTCTTTTTGGTGAATGAAAAGTCAGATCTTTTATTTTTAAATCTAAACTTTTTTGATAAATAAAAAACTGGATTATCTTGATAGCTATCGGTTGTAATGTCATAGGTTCCTGGCCTTAAATGACCATATGTCTCAAGAAAATCGGACATGGATAATTTTTTCGTATTAACTAAGTTTAATTGTTTTAAAAATTTTGATGTAACGGTTTCAATACTGTGCATAAATTTTGAATAATCACTTCTTGATAATATGTTTTCATTAATAAGAGATCTTAAGAGTGAGTTTGCAATAAATGCGTGTCTTGCAAAAATAGAAAATTGAATTGTACCAAATTTTCTGCACATACGTAAAAGTTTAAATGCATCTGTGATTGTTTTGTTCAATTTTTGGTTCTTGACATATAAATTTAATACTTGAATTTGTTTTTCTAGTTCTTCAAATTCAACTTTATAATTATAAACTAATTCTTTTGTAAGCTTTAATAAAACTTTTCTAAAACTCTCAATTTCAGCATCAGAAAAATTATTTTGCCTCATGCGACTAAAATATTTATCTGAACTGAAATCAATGCATGTGTGCGCTATTTCAAATTCCACCTTATCGTGATGATTATTATTATCAGAAAGACATTTTAATTGATAATTTATTATCTTTTTACAGAGCTTTTCACTTAGTTCATCAGGTATAAATGATCTAAGTGACTTATTTACGTCAATGTAAGGTTTTCCATCAAAATCTATTAGCAAGTGAGAGTTTTCAAATTTATAACCCATTTTTTTTCTTGCTAAAGACCAATTTTTATCAGTAATAAGATATTTATAAAGTGAAAGTGCCAGAGGTTTGGGATTGGTTCCTATAATTTCTGCAGGGTTCCAATCTGTCATGGTGCTATAAATATGTTTTCTGGTAATTTTTTTTCTTATTTTTTTTATTTTTTTAAAAAAAGAATTTTCATCAACTTTCTTATCTGAGGTAAGTTGACGAACCTGTAAAATAAAGATTCTCTCATTTTTATCAATACAGAACTCAATATCTAAACTTGAATTATTTGTAATTTTTTCAATTATTTTAGTTGTACTAATTAATTTTTTAAATCTTTCAGATTTTAGGGATGAAGCTTTATTTTTTAAAACCATTAATGTTTTGCCTTTCAACCCCCCAGTTATTGTATTTGTTTTTCCAGAAAAATCATCGTAACCAATTACATAGTAAGGTGAATTTGTTTCAATTTCTTTTGTTGTTAAAACTCCTGAAACACTTACATTAATTATGTGTGGTTGAACCAAAACTTGATCTGAAGAAACTAATTTTTTGTAACTTTTGAATACATTATCAACTGACTTCAAAACATTTTTTTTGGTATTTAAAATGTTTAGAATTGATAAATATGCACCTGCATTACTTTGATTTTTATTATCTTCAGTTGATGCACTAGATCTAACAACAATTCTCTCATTTATAAAGCTTTGCAAAATATGTTTAAGAATATTCTCTCTATTTTTAGACCAATCTTTGAAGGAAAAAAAAAATTGTCTGCAAAAAATATCTAAATTTATCTTTTCCTTAAGCCTTTCTAATGTCTCTGCTTTGGTACCAAATGAGAATAAATTCTTTTTTTTTTTCATTTATAATTTATAAAAAATTAGTCAATTGTTGTTAGTTTGAGCTTCTTTTCTGAAATAAGCTTTTTTGCAACTTCAAAATCGCTTGGTATGTCAAATTCCATCCAATTCCCAAAAATTGGAATGGTAAAAATTTTTTGTTTTTTTAATAGATTGTTTAAAAAAGTTGTTATATCAGTTTTCCTTCTTTCAATTACATTCATTTTTAGTAAATTTTCAAGAATGATTTTAAATCCTCTTTTTGTTATCTTTATTATTCCCATATACTGTCCATGTATTTCATCATAATCAGGTTTTTTCTTACCAAGACTTATTAGCCAGTTTTTGTCGTCTATAATAAAACTCTCTGCATCCTCTAGTGGATCTCTAAATCTTTTTTTCCACAATTCATACCAATTTTTATCATAGGGAATTACAATGTCTTGTTGTGAATCAATAAGCTTACTTAGAATTTCTTCATTATAAACAATATCACCATAAGTAATGATGAGATCACAACATTCTGTTTGCTTTAAAAAAATATATAAAGATTCAATCATATTAGTTTCTTCCCATTCATCATTATAAATGTATTTGATTTGTTTATTAATAAAAAGTTCTGATAAATATCCTTTGACTAAGTAGATATCATCAACCTTTTTTTTAAGAGTAGCAAGTTGCCAATCTAGCAGAGTGTATTCATTCAAAATATTAAGACATTTTGGTTTGTTCTGAGTTAGAGATTTGAGGCGACTTCCTCTACCTGCTGCTAAAATTACTGCTCTCATTATTCGGTAAAAATTTCTTCAAAGATTTTGACGTCTAATACATCAATTGAAATATTTCTTTCTGGGTGCCACATCATACCAAATATAGGAAGATTATTATGTTTTATTCCTTTAATTATTTTATCATAAGAGTACGCAATAATTTTAAAATTTTTATTATTTTCTTTTGTTCCATATTCATGAAAGCTATTAACGATTCTTTTTTTTTTATTGTAGAAAATTTCCATCTCCTTTGTTACATGATTTTTTATTTTTGTTAGTTTTATATTAAAAAAATCTTGAATTACTTGCATACCTCTGCAAACTCCAATCAAAGGAGTTTTTGTTTTTATTGCATGTTTAAGTAGTTCTTTTTCCAGGAGATCACGTTTTTCAGCATCTCCATTATATGACATTAAATTATTTCCTCCTGTCAGTAAAATACCATGAAATTTGTTGTTACCAATAAATTCACTGAAACTGATATTATTAGGTATGATTAATGGGAGTAATTGACATTTTTTTAGAAAAACAATCCACCGTTGGTCCAAGCAGTCTCTCGTTTCCCCTGAAGCTGAATCGTGGACAACCCTTTGTGTAACAATAATTTTTCTCATTCTATAATATATCCTTATTCATTTTTAACCATAATGTTAAATAAAGAGATACAGGATTTTTAATATGTTTTAATCTGTTTATAAACTCTGAAAATTTAAAAAGTTTATATTGATGATTGTATTGACCATAATATGAAAGTTTTTTATATAAATTAAATTTAAATTTATTGTCCTTAAAAAGTGATAAAAAGTTGACGAGAAGTATCAACCATTGTAGTTGAGGAGGGAAAAGACTTTGTTTTCTTATATAACTTTGAAAAAGGTTAGCGTAATTATATTTTTTTAAGTATTGAATATAGAGACTTTGGTTTTTTTTTTCGTCTAGGGAAGCACTTTTCCAATAATCAACTAATTCAAAATCCCATAGAGGCATGAGCCATTTATAACCAAAAAATTCGTATGTTTTTCTGCATTGAGTTATATATTTTGTTTGTCTTTCCTTCCATTCCCAAAATTCATAAAATTTAATAAAGTCACTTAATTTATTTCTCAGTTTTGAGTATGAAAGACTTTTAATAAGGTCCTCCTTTATTCTTTCTTTCAAATTATATGTTAAGTAATCTTTGTTAAGTGTGAAATGTTTATTAATAATGGTTTCATGAAGCTTATCAATGTTAATTTTTTTAATTTTTTGATTTAAAATAACATTTGTATGACCACCAGTTATAAAGTCACCAGATTGACCATTAATGATAATGGCATCACGCGGAATTATTTTTTTTTCTTTTATTTCATTTAATACAAAAAATTCACGTAGAGATGGTAAACACGAGAGATTATCCTCTGACCTCCAAAACTCTTCAACTAAGCCAGAGATAAGCAAGTCACGACATTGTTTTGCAGAAGGGTTTACATGTTTCCATTCAATGTTAAGTTTTTTTGCTACTTTTTGTGCCTCTCTACTTTCAAAGTTGTTGCTAATACCGTAACTCACGAAAATTAAATCTTTTTTCCCCATTTCGTGAAGCTTGCAAGCTAAAAACCTACTATCTAAACCAGCACTTAAAAAAAGACAAATAGGTTTATTTTTTGTAATTTTATTAACTCTGTTAAAAACAGAGTCAAAAACTTTTGACAGTGAGCACAGTTTGTTCTTTTGTTTTTTAAATGATGGTATGTATGAATAATAAATATATTTTTTGAGTTTATCTGTTTTTTTGTTATAGAAATAATATTCTCCTGCCTGAACTTTTTTAATATTATTCATTATAGTTCTGTCTTCACAATTATACCCAGAGCATATAAATTCTTCTAAATATGTTTGGTTTACTCTATCTTCATTTGTAAAAATTTTTCTGGCATTAAATGAAAACTTTTTTGTTCTTTTATTAAAAAAAATGGGATAGGAATTGATTATATCTGCGACTGCTAATGTGAAATTTTTATCATTTAAAATAAGTCCAAAGTTAGTTTTGTTTTTAAGGATTATACTTTTAATCTTTAGGTGGTCCTTTTTATTTTTTCTTAATAAAACAACCAAATCCTTATAAAGATTGAAATCTCCTTTTTTTTTGAGTTCAAATTTCATTTTATATTTGGAATATTCATTATGGACTATTTTTATAACATCTATTGGATTCTTTTCAATTTATTCAAAAATTAATAACAGCCAAATTTAAATACTAATTATTACTTTTTAAAATATTGTACCTAATTACTCTATCAAATCCTTGAAAGCATAAATATAATCTATTCTCCTCATCTATGAGTGTGTTTGTTGGAAATACATCTTCAATTTTTGTTTTAAATTTTATTTTTGAAACGAATTCTCCTGAATTCAAAAATAATTTTAAACTGCTGTCACTGTAATCAGTGATAAAAAAAGTATTTTCAAATAGATATAATGAGAGCGGGTCAAAATCTTTTAAATTAATTTTTAAGTGAATCTTTTCTAAAATATTCAAGTCAGTATCGGCAACAATTATAAATTTATTGGGTCTATCTAGTATGTATATTTTATTCACAAAAATTTTCATATCATGGAATTGTGACAATTCGTTTGAATACTTTTTAGTGATTTTTTGTTTACGATAATCAAATTTAAAAATACTACCATTTTTATAATCTGCTACGAATAATGTATCATTTATAATTCCAAGTGAGGTTATTCCAACTGTCTTTGGGAATGTAAAAGTACTTTCTATGTTATAGTTATTATTTTGGTTAATAAAATACAGAGTATTTCTTTTATAGCTTCCAACTATAATGTAATCGTCATTAACAACTATTGAATGTGGCGAATGAAGCCCTTCAATTGTTTTAAAATGTTTTCCATTTTCCTGAAAAATACTAACTTCATTTTCGTGAAATTTTGGAATGTATAATTTTTTTTTATACATGAACATTCCATAAACTGGACTATACTTTTGAAGTAGAAAGCTTTTATTTTTTTCCAGGCTTATAAACGTTCCAGAAGTTAACATAAAAGGAAAAAAATTAATTAAAATAATAATTATAAAATTCATAGCTGAATGCATGATTTTCTCTGTTTAAGATTTTTTCCAACTTTTTCCAGTCAATATTTAGCCTGTTATTTTTTGTCTCATTAAGTTCAAGAAAATAACATCTTTTTGTTAGAAGTTCATGTGCATGTTTTGATAGCTTAGGATATCCAGGATTTAAATAAATAACTACAGCATTAGATTTTAGCACTTGTTTTGTAGTACTTGAGGATATAAAATCTACGATGTAACAATCTACCTTAACATCACAATCTTCAAATCTTTTTTCATTAATTATACTTACTTTTTTATTATCTAAAACCTCTTGATTTAATTGAAATCTTTCTGGGTGTGATTTATAAAAAACTTCTTTTTTATTTGACAAAAAATTAAGTAATCTCAGCTGCCAATCAAGATATTGATAATTTTGAAAAATAGGTCTAAATCTCATTCTCTCATCATGAAAAGCTGTACTCAAATACATAATACTTCTAATTTTTTTTAATCTTTTTTGTGTTTTGATGAATGCTTTTTTTTTCTTATGCAAAAAAGATATTTTTTTATTTGAGTGAAAAAAAAGGTTTTTCTTACACTCATAAGATTTTATTTTAGCTTGATTTTTATTGTATGTGTAAAAATGAGTACAAAAATTATACTCAAATAGATTGTTAGCAAATTGATCATGATATGCATCCCCATTGCCGTGGTCATGAGCTATAATTTTCTTACCCTTTTGATATGCATAAAAGGCTAGCACTGAACTATAAACATTAGAACCAATACTTGAAATCCAGATTTCACTTGGCAAACTTATTTTCTCTAACTTTTTGTAACTTAAAAGAAAAAAATTTTGAGAAATTTTTAACCATTCACTAATATAATCTTTAACTAGAGGGTTAAAATCTAGGTCCTCTTTATTAAATAATTTTATCAACTCATTAAATATTTTTGTAATAAGTAAACGTTCTTCCTTACAATACAAAACACTTTCACTCAAATCTTTTTTGTCATATTCTGAAAAAAACCTTCTTGGATGCAAGCCTCTCAAAAAATAGCCTTCTTCAACAGCATGTTGTAAGCATAGTCCAGAAGGGAAAAAGCACGATTTGAAGTTTAAGCTAACCTTTCTATTATTTCTAATATCTAAAATCATTTCTTTGATTGATAAAGGTAAGAAATTAATCTTAGATTGGTAACTACTAAAGGTATTAAATATTCTTTCGTAAGAATTTTTTTTATTCATTATCATATTATATTTTTCAAATCCCTTACCTAAATGTGCATTTATTTTTTTTTTTTTAAAACTTTTGCTTAATGTGCATGCGTAGTACCATCTTATTATTTCTGAATAAAACCATTTATCAAAAACTTTAAGTGTTAAGTTTAAATTTGTTGACCCCTTATTTATGATTGGTGAAAATTTCTTAACAAGATCTTTTACAAATTTTTTTGAAAATTTATTAGAAACCGGCCAGTAATATTTTTTATAAAAACGATTACCTTGTTTTACTTTTGTTAAATCATAATTTATTTTAGACATGAACTTTTCCATAATCTTTTTTTTTCCCATCAATATCATGTTTAAACCACATATTCTTCTCAATCCACCAAACTCTTGGGTTTCGAAAACTATCACATACAGTATCAAATTTTTTTTCCGTCCAATTTACGTATTTAAGCCATCTTTTTAAGTCATCAGGTTTGATATGGTCCATTTCTTTTACAATTTTCACAGCCTTTTCTCTACTCATTAACCCAGCCCTAATATCTTTACTACAATGATCTGTTGCTCTTCCATAACCAAATTTGATAAATTTTAAATAATCATGAATTCCATTTTCATGAATATCATCAAGGTTTGACATTTTTCTATATGTTCTTTGAAATTTTTTTTTTGATTCTTTGAAATTATACTTTTGTTTCATAAGTTTGACATGTTCATTGGCATCCCAGTTAAAATAATTAGATATGTATATTCCTCTTACACCAATCTTTTCTATTTCCTTGTCTGATGGATACATCCATGGGATCAATTGTTCCTTAGAGAGTTTTTCTCCAAAATCATTCGCTTTTTTTAAAAAATAATCCCATTCAAAACCTCTACAAGCATGTTCATGCCTATGCCTGTATGTAAATTCAATAAAGTCCTCATAGTTGTGCATTCCTCCAACATCAGATCTACCATGCTCTCCCCAAATAATTAGTGGTATATTCATTTGAACTGCAACTTTAATCGGATAAGTAAAAATTCCTGCATGCGCATGCCAATTCATATCTCCCATTATTAGCATACCCATTCTGTTTAGAGTTTTTAAAACATCAATGTTGGGAGTAAAAAAAATATGATCAACTCCAAAAACCTCTCTCATATTTTGAAGATTTTCTAATCCCTCCTTTGAATAATTATTTCCGTTATACGTGACTAAAAGTGGGTTTAAACCAAAAACTTTTTTTATTAAATGAGTTTGGTAATAACTGTCCTTACCACCGCTTACTGGAATTATACAATCATAATTATTCTTCTTTTTGTAAAATTTGATCAATCTTATAAAAAGTTTTTTTCTATATTCCCAGTCAATTTTTTTTTTTTGATGTGAAACCTTACAACCAGAGCAAATATTTTTTTCATCAAACTGCAAAGTAACTGCAGATGATTCTGGATAAACGCAATTTGAGCAAAACTTCATGGGTTTCAGCTTTTCTTGGAATTCATTAATGTTTAGTTTCATTCTTAGTTAATTATTTTTTAGGAAATTAAAATCTTTTTGGAGAGCGAATTATTCATTTTTAAAAACAAGTTAGAAATTTATTTAACTTAATTTAATTTTTAACTTTTGTGAAGAATTATCTTTGACAAAGATAATTTAAATCCAATTTTTTGGTAAAAGTTTATTGCAGTTGAATTTGAAGATTGAGTTCCGGCCTCAATATTTAGGCCTTTATACATTGAACTTAAAAAATAGACCATATTCTCTCCAATATTTTTTCTTCTTTTTTGAGGATTAACAACAATTAAATCAATAACTAAGTGATTTTTTTTTTTTAAGTAGAGCAAAAACCCATTTATTATATTTTTTTCCTTGTACACTATAAGTCCATCACCTCTGTGACCATAAAAAAAATTTTTAACCCATTGTTCTTTTATCATTTTTGATTCTTTAAAACTTATGTTCTTGTCAATGTGAAATCTGGAATTTTCTAAAAATTTACATAATTTTAAAACATTTTTTTCATCTTTCTTACTTGCTAAATAACAACAATTCCCAGTTGTCTTTTCCTGAAATTTCCAGGTAAATGTAAGTTGGTTGTCAATAAATACGAATTTTTTTGATTGAAGATAATATGATTCTTTAAAATATTCCGAGTTAAGTTTACAGGTAATAAACCCTTTGGGAAAAGATAAAAATTCTTTGCCATCTCTTTTATCATGTATTAAATTATAACATTTTTTTCCAAGTATTTTTTCTAGCCACTCATCGTTCTCAAGTTTAAATTTCATTTTGAATATTGGACATACCAATCAATATATTTATCTATTCCCTTATAAATATTAAATTTTGGAGAATAATTTAAAAGTTTTTTTGCTTTTGAAATATCTAAAGTTCCTCTTTTTGGCATTAATTTGTCTCTTTTCTTAAAGTTAATCTTAACATTAAATTTTTTGGCAACATACTCAGCTAAGTTTATAATTTTTTCAGATTTACCAAAAGTTATATTAAATGTTTGGCCTAAAGAATTTTTATTTTTAATAACTAGCTCAACACCATTTATTAAATCATCAATGTATGTGAAATCTAGTGAATCTTGACCGTCACCATTAATTTCTAAATTTTTTGAATTAATTGCATTTTCAATGAAAACTTGACTTACTCTTCTACTTACACAACGTTCACCATACAGTGCCGAGGGTCTTATAATTGAATATTTTAGACCAAAAACTTGATTGTAGGCAATAAGGAGTTTCTCTCCTGAGTATTTTAAAGCTCCGTAAATACCTATTGGGTTACATTCCGTCAGTTCATTAACTTTTCTTTTTTTAAACTCTCCATACACCATAGATGAAGAAAAATAAATTAAATGTGCATTTGAATCTCTTATGGTGTCAAGGGTATTTTCAAGTGTTCGAAGACTGTGATCAAAGGTATTGTAGGGGTCTTTATTTGCTTTGTTTGCGTGGGCAACTGCTGCTAAAAAAACTACAACATCTGGCTTAAAATCACTTAATCTGTTACTTAAATGATGATAATCTCTGGCATCAACTTTCTCTAATGAAATTTTTTTTTTTTTTAGTAATGAAACTCTCTCATTTAAAAAATTTATATAAATTGGATTTTCTTTTCCTATTTTTGAGTTAGAATGTTCACCAATATTATTCACTTGGAGGGCATCTAAAATCTTGACGTTAGCTCCTTTCATTTGCAGTGAAATTGCTAGATTATGACCGATGAATCCAGCTCCACCAACTAAGATAATTTTTTTCTTTTTTAATTGCATTTACGAGAACTTTTCTACGATATTCTTGAGTTTTTGGCAAATAAAATTAATTTCTGATTTACTGATATGTGGACCAAGTGGTAGTGAAATTGAAGAATTACTGAATAGAGAAGCATTTTTAAATTCAGTGGCTTTAGTTTTATATTTTTTTTTATAGAACTTGAAGTTTGGAATTGGTCCTGGATAGTAGATACTACAACCAATACCTTTGTCTACTAAGATTTTTAAAATTTGGTTTCTTTTTCGTTTTAAAGAATTTTCTAATATAATTACTGCGCAGTAGTAAGAATTTATAGCTTCACTAAGATTATTATCTACCAAGCGTAGATTATTTATATGTCGTATTTTTGATTTATAGATGTTCATGTTAATACTTCTTTTTTTAATAAAACTTGGTAGCCTCTTAAGTTGCTCTATTCCTATCGCTGCCTCAATCTCGTTCATTCTAAAATTATATCCTAGGAGATTAATATCATACATACCTGGTATAATTCTTTTATTAAGTGGTCTATCATAACCAAATGCTTTAAATTTTTTAACTTTATCAATGATTGTTTTATTTTTTGATATAACCATTCCACCTTCAGCAGTGGTTATGTGTTTAACAGGATAAAATGAAAATGAACCTATTTCTCCAAACAAACCTACATGTTTTTTTTTAAACTTAGAGCCTAATGCCAAAGCACAGTCCTCAATAAGAAAAATCTTATTTTTTTTACAGAATTCTGTAACTTTATCCATATTTAATGGCAAACCTAAATAATGTACTATGATTAGTGCTTTTGTTTTTGAGGTGACTTTAGATTGTAATAGGTTTAAGTCAATATTTCCCGTTTCAACATCAGCGTCTATAAAAATTGGTTTTGCACCAACATATTCCACGGCATGAACAGTAGCTACATGAGAAAGTGAAGGAACTAAGACCTCATCATTATGTCCTATTTCTAGTATTATATTTGCTAAATGTAAACCTGAAGTACATGATGAAAGTGAAGTTGCAAAACCGCCGCCTACAAAATTAGAAAAAGATTCTTCAAATTCTTCTGTTTTACTTCCATGAACAAGACGTGATGATTTTAAAACTTTTTTAATTGAATTAAATTCTGCCTGTCCAATAATGGGTTTACCGAAGGGTATTTTCATATTATTACTTTTTGTTTTTAGGTTTCAGAGATTTATTAATTCCTAAGCACAATTGCATCACACTTAACATCTGCTTTTGGCTTATAATAAGTTTTTTATTAGTTAATATTGCAGAAATGAAATTGTCAATAAGGTCATATTTATAAATACCTGGATATTTCTCTTTGGCAGTTTCTTTTAGAATATTATTATCACTATTGAAAGATAAATAATTATTTGTTTGAAATGATTGCTCAAAGGTTTTTTTTTTACCATAAATCATAACTCTATGAAAGTGTGGATAAATACAACCAAAGTTTGATGAAACTTTAGCCACAGAACCATCATCAAACTGAAGTAAAGAAACCACAAAATCCTGAATTGGGTTATAAAATCCTTTGGTACAGATATTATTCTGAAAGGATTTAATTTTTTTTGGGTATGAGTTTTTCAACCAGAGTAATAAATCTAACATATGAACTCCTCCTCCAAGAACCACTGAATAATTTTTGATTTTCCCTCTCCAGCCATTTGTAATTTTATTGAGTCTTCCATAATTGTAATCAAATTCCATGAAAAATACTTTTCCAAAAGTATTATTTTCAAATTCATTTTTAAGTTTTTTAAATCTCGGTGAGCATCTAAGAACTGTGTTAGTTGTCATGACTAGATTTTTTTTTTTTTTTAGAAGGTTTGAGATCTTGTTGAGTTCTTTTAAATTTTGACAAATAGGCTTTTCACAAAAAACATGTTTATTATTTTCAAGAGACATTACAACCTGTTCAAAGTGAAAATTATCGTATGAAGCAATTGAAATAATATCAATTTCATTATCATGAATCATATCTGAGTCTCTTAGATATATTTTTTTTATAGGATATTTTTTTTGAATTTCCTTAACCTTATTTTTATCATTATCAAAGATGGAAATTGATCTAATATGTTTTGATTTAAGGAAGCCAATTATATGCTGTTCTCCTACTCCAAGGCCAATTACTCCAACATTTAAATTTTTCATTTTACATCATTCCATTTTTGTAAAATCTCGTCTATTGATGAATCAACATTAATTCTATTAAATAAAAAGTTTTTTTTAAGCTTATCAAAGTCATCAGGGCTATCTATTGATAATTTTATGTTAAGATGATTATAGTCACATGTAACATTAAAAATTTTGTAAAATTTGTCGTTTTCGTAAAAGTATTTTGTAACATGCTCTCTTTGACTTTTATTAAGTTTATTTGGTTGTAGACCTAAAAAACATTTTCTATCAATTATTTCAATTGATTGTCCGCTAGGGAAAGTCTTTGGAAATACATTAGTCACAATATCATAATTCTTTTTTAAAAATAAATTTATCATTCTTTTTAAGATTTTATCATCTAATAAAGGACTATCAGCTGAAATTCTTACCAGCGCTTGATAGTTATTAATTTTTAAAAAATCTCTATATCTTTTATAGACATTATCTAGATCTCCTCTAAAAAACTTTAAGCCCTTACTTTGACAAAATTTAACTAATTTATTATCTGATTTATCATTTGAGGTTAATATGTAAATTTGACTAGGATCTCTTGCCTTTGATAATCTTTTGGTAAGTAGTTCTAATATGTTAAGTTCGTTCACTTTTTTCAAAACTTTTTCAGGTAATCTTTTAGAAGACAACCTAGCTTGAACACACACACAAATTTTTTTAGACATAATAAATACCTAAATTCTAACATTACAACCAGACTTTTTGAGAAACTTTTTTAAATTAATATAAGAAAGTTCTTTGAAATGAAAAAAGTTTCCGGCAGCAAGTGCATTAATATTTAAGTTTTCTATTGCGTCAACAAAATCAAATTCACTTCCAGCACCCCCGCACAAAATTACAGGAAGTTTTGTTAGATCCCTTAAATTTTTACAAAATTTGTCGTCAAAACCTTGTGCTTTGCCATCCCTTGATACTGAGTGAATAAATAGTTCACCTACACCTATATCCTCAAGATATTTAATTAATTCTTCTTTTTTAAACTTAATTTTCTTTGATCCATGATCCTTAAGAAAAATTAGTTCTCCATTAATTTCTTTATAATCCACTGATGCTACTATTGCCTGACTTCCAAATGTCATTGCTGCTTTTTCAACAATTTTTTGGTTATCAAAAAGTAGAGAGTTTAAAATAATTTTATCCGCACCATTATAAATTCTAATTTTCATGTCATCTAATGTTTGAATTCCTCCACCAAAGGTTAACGGAGTTGAACAGACATTTGAAATTTCTTTAACTATTTCTTTAATATTTTTTAAAGATTTAATTTTATGATCATCTCTTAAAGAATCATATTTTTTGTTTTTAGATATATCTATATAAATTAATTCATCAATATTCCATGAATTATACCTAGCGCATTGATTTATTACGTTTCCAATAACTTGGTGCTCTGAAAAATTTTGACTCCGAACTATATGACCATTTTTAATAAATAAAACAGGAATTATTCTAATGATTTTGTTCATAATTCGCAGAAGTTTTTAAGAAATTTAAGGCCAGATTTTTGACTTTTTTCTGGGTGAAATTGACAACCAAAAATATTGTTTTTTTCAATTACTGAAGTTATTTCATCTTTTGATTCAATTGAAGCTACTTTGTGAATATTATTTTTAAGACTACAATAAAAACTATGTGCAAAGTAGAAACATAATTCTTGCCTTTTAAAATTATTTAAAAGTTGAGATTCATTTTGTTTTTTTAAATTAAACCATCCAATATTAGGAATGGTTAAATCATTGTCATCTATTTTCACTACATTACCTGAAATAAGAGAAAGGCCCTTAGTTGTTCCAAACTCTAAACTTTGATCTAGTAATAATTGCATACCTAAGCAAATACCAAGAAGATAATTGTCGGACTTTTCAACAAAATTTTTGATTTCTAAATCAAATTTTTTTTTTTTAATTGATTCTTTTGCTTCAGAATATGAACCAACGCCAGGGAGAATTATCTTTTTAAATTTTTTAACTTCTCGAGAATTTTCAATTAACTCAAAATTAATATCTAAAATACGAAGAGCATTTGCTATTGATTTTAAATTTCCGACCTCATAAAAAAGAACTCCAACACTATTCTTCATTTTAAATATTTTTTACTAATAATTGAAAAAAAGATCTTTTGTTGTTTGAAATTATAGTTCTGCTGGTAATTACTTTCATATTAAATTCATTAAGAATTGAAAATAAAGTTTTTCTATTGAAGTAATAAATATGAGGAATCCAGAATCTTGAGTTGTCATCCTTTAAATTTATAAAATCTACTACATCAGGAACCTCAAAAAAAAAAGTTGTTTTTTTTTTTGAAATTTTTTTTATTTCCTTTAAAAACTTTCTTGGATCTTTAATATGCTCCAACACTTTAAGAACAAAAATAAAATCAAACTTTTCTCTGACCTCAGATAATTTTTTAAAAACCTTGGTACCCACTTTTTTTTCTGCGAGTTTTCTCATTTTTGTATTAGGCTCTACGCCATAGATCTTTTCAATATTTAGATACTTTTTAGCAGTTGCCATAAATAAACCACTTCCACTTCCAACCTCTATAAAAGATATTTTATTAAAGCTGGGTAAATTTTTTAAAGCATTTTTCTTAAACCAAACACATTTTTGATAATTTTCTGATATTTTTTTGGGAAGATTAAAAATTCTATCAAAATAACTATCAGCATCAGGTTTCATAACAAGTGTATCGTATAGATCGTACATTTTTTTTATTTCTGGTTCTGTTAATACAGGACTTCTATAAATGAAGCCGCAGTCTAAGCAGCTGAACCATTTATTAAATAAACTCCCTTTATTCTTGTGAATTAACTCTAAGTACGTGTCTTTACCTGTCTGTTTAAGTATAAGCTTTTTTTTATTACTTTTGCAATTGTAGCAATTTACATCAATCATTTATCAAAAAGGAATTAAATTATTTTAGTTTTAAAAATTTTGAGATTTTTCATTATTAGAATTTAATTGTTATAACAGGTGTGAATAAACTTTACAAAATCAATTATACAAGTAAATTATTAAATTTGAAGGTTATCTTGAAAAAACAAATAGAATATTTTAAAGAAAAGCTGGGTGACGATTATTTTGACAGAATGTTAAAAAATTCTTCATTTGAAAAAAGAATTGGGCAGGACTATCTTATAAGTTTTATCCAGGATATCGTTAATTTTTATAAAGAAAACAATTCAAATGCATACAAAAAAATTACATTTTTAGAATTTGGATGTGGCGCTGGGTGGCGCACGGCAGAAATTAAGGACAAATTTAATTTTAATTGCTACGGAGTTGATCCCTCAAAAAAAGCAATATCTCATGCAAAAAAAAATTATCCCAATGTTAACTTTTCTACTGGCTCAGTAACAAAAGTTTCATCTAAACTTTATGGAAAAATTGATATAGTTTTTTTTGGTTTTTGCCTTTTTTTAGTTGATCAAATAGATTTATTTGAAGTGGCTTCTATTACAAACAAGTTACTCAAACCTAATGGTCACATAATTCTAATGGACTTTGACACTAAAAATAACTACAAAAAACAGTTTTACAAAACCAACCTTTTTTCACACAAAATGAATTTTTCTAGTTTATTTCTATGGCATCCATTTTATTCAATTTGTAAATTCACTAGTTTTACTCACAAATCAAATAATATTACTAATGATCAAGATGAAAAAATAGGTATGTACCTAATAAACAAGTATGTTAGGGGTTAGTTTTTCAAAAATTTTATTTTAATTTCCTCATTCTTTAAAATTCTTTTTTTAGTAAATTTTCCTAAAATACTTTTTATCTGCGAGGCACAAGTGTTTACTTTAGGTCTTAAAGTAATAATTTTTTCTTTTGTAATCTTTTCTCCTATATTTATAGTTTTTCTTGCATAGACACCTCGTCGAATAAGTGAGTCATAATTATTTTTAATTTCTCTTTTACAAAAGTCTTTAAGACTACTTCCTAATAATTCATTAATCTTATTAAGTTTTGAAATGAACTTTTTTAAGTCGCCTCTATTAAAAGACAGTTGATGATCTCTAAAAAGCTTATTATTTTTTGTATTCGTAAAGTGTTTTTCAATTATTTCTGCACCAATTGTAAAAGCAGTTTCTGATGCCATTGCACCAATTGTGTGATCAGAAAAACCTGTTGTAACTTTAAACGTTTGTTTTATTGTTTGCATTGCTCTTAAATTAATCTCACTAAATTTTGAAGGATATAAGGCAGTACACTGAAGGATTGCAATTTTTTTTTTTATTTTGTAGTCAGGATCAATACTATACATAAAATCTAACGATTTTTTTATTAATTTTAGATTAGAAGCTCCTGTAGAAATTATTATTGGTTTTTTTGACTTAACCATAAGTTCTAACATTGGAAAATTTGTTAAATCACCCGAGCCAACTTTATGCATATCAACTAATTTATTATACCAATCAAATAGATTTATGTCCCAGATTGATGCCAAAAACGAACCTTTATGAATTTTGTTGCATAATTTATACAAGTCAAAAAATTGTCTTTTTGTAAGCTCTAATTTTTTGAAATGTTGAAATCTTTTATAATCTAATTCTTTATTGACTATTGAGCTAGCTGAAATAATTTGAAATTTTACAAAATCAGCTCCAGCTTCTAAAGCTTGTTTTGCTAATAATTTTGCTTTTTCAAAACTCCCTCCATGATTACTTCCAATTTCTGCAATAATTAAACAAGGATTTTTTTTTGAAATAAAAAGGCTTTTTGCTTTTGTCATTGTTTTTAAAGTGATTCTTGATTTATTAACTTTTTTACATACCTGCCAATTTCAATGCAAGATGTTAATCCCGGTGATTCAATGCCAAATAAATTTAGTATTAAAACTTTCTGATTTATTTTTTTGCACATAAAGATAAAATCGTTGGTGCCAGTTTTTGGCCTTATTCCACAATAATCTAAATTTAGTTTCCTATCTTTTACGTCAGGCCAATATTTTGAAATTGATCTCTTAAACTTTTCTTCTATCTTTTCAGTAACTTTAAAATTTATATCATCAACCTCAATTGTATCAGGACCAAAAATTGTATTTCCCTGAAGGTTTATTGTTGAATGAATTCCTAGTCCGTCCTTTTGTGGTGTTGGATATATTAATTTTTTAAATGGTGAGCTTCCTGTCATACTCATATAATTTCCTTTAACAAATCTTATTTTTGGAATCTTTCTCTTATCTATTCCATCTATAGTTTTTGCTATAATTTGACTATTCAAGCCAGCGCAATTGATTAACACTTTTGTTTTAATTTTGAAAGAGCAATCATCATTTACATAAAATGAAATATAACTTTCATTATTTTTACTGAAAGAAAATTTTGAATTAAAGTTTATAATCCCACCTTTATTTTCAATATCTGTGATAAAATTAATCATTAAACCATGAACATCAATTATCCCTGAATTTTCAGAAAATAATGCATCTTTAACATTCAAGTTCGGCTCTAACTTTTCCACATCTTTTTTTGATAAAAGATCAACTTTTACCTTATTTCTGTCAGCATTTTTTTTAATTTTAATTAATCGGTTTTTTTCATGAGAATTACAAGCAACAATAAGTTTACCACATTTAATAAAATTTATTTTTCTTTCTTCAGCGTATGAATATAGGCTGAGACTTCCCTTAGCACATAATTTATCTTTAAATGTATTCGGGTTATAGTAAATACCTGAGTGAATTACCCCGCTGTTTCTTGAGCTATTCTCCTCTCCAAATGATTTATTTTTTTCAATTACTAAAACACTCTTTCCATTTTTAGATAGTTCTCTTGCAATGGACAAACCAACAACCCCAGCACCTATAATTGTAGCCTCAAAATCAGTCATATCTCAATTTTTTTATATTCTTTTTTAAGCACATCTAGTCTAAGCTAAATTTATTTTTATAATTTATCTTGATTTTATTTTGTTGACTATTTTTCTCAATTATGAAATTTTCTAGAACTAAAATATCTAAATTTGTTCCCATAAAACACCTGTATGCATCCTCAGGCGTACATACGATTGGTTCACCTCTTATGTTAAAGGAGGTGTTAATTAACAATGGGGTTTTTGTTATTTTAAAAAACTCTTTTATCAAATCATAATACAATGGGTTTGTACTCTTATTGACTGTTTGAACTCGGGCACTGTTATTAACATGAGTGATACTTGGAACCTTAGATCTAATCTCATTTATTGAAGAAAGTGTTTTTTTTGTTTTTTTAATAGTGATTAGTTTATCTTTTTTCAAATCTGAAACTATTAACATATAAGGACTATTACAATCTAAATTGAACCATTTATTTGATTGATCCTGAAGAACGGATGGTGCAAATGGTCTAAAGCTTTCTCTAAACTTTATTTTCAGATTAAGCTTTTTTTGCATTGATTTATCCCTAGGATCTGCAATTATTGATCTTGCTCCAAGTGCTCTTGGACCAAATTCCATTCTATTTTGAAACCATCCAACTATTTTTCCTTTAGAAATTTTTTTTGCTACAAATTTTATTAATTTTTGCTTCTCCAATTTTATATATTTTACCATTAACGTATCTAAGCTTTTTTTTATATCTTCGTTACTGAAGCTCGGCCCTATGAACGCACCCTTCATTGAGTCTTTATTATTTATAATTCTTTTTTTTTTTAAATGCATATACCACAAGGCTAAAGCTGCGCCCAACGACCCCCCCGCATCACCAGCAGCAGGTTGGATCCAAACATTTTTAAAAATTTTTTTTTTTTGTATTAAACCGTTTACTACACAGTTCAAAGCTACTCCACCAGCTAAACATAAATTTTCAATTGAGTATTCCTTCTTCAAAGATTCTAAAATCTTCAGAACAATTGACTCCATAACATCTTGAATTGAAGCTGCAATATCCATGTGTATTTTCTTAAAACTAGATTCTGGTTTTCTAGGTGGATTTCTAAATAAATTACTAAACTTTTCGTTAGTCATTTTAAAACCAGTTGAATAATCAAAATAATCTTGATTTAACCTAAACGACCCATCATCTTTCAAATCTAAAAGCTTGCTTTTAATTAAATTAGCGTATTTAGGTTTTCCATAGGGTGCTAGCCCCATAAGTTTGTATTCGCCACTGTTGACCTTAAAACCGATATAGTATGTAAATGCAGAATATAATAGTCCAAGAGAGCTAGGAAAGTTAATTTCCTTTAAAATGTTAATATTATTTTGTGAACCAATTCCTACAGTTGTTGTTGCCCATTCTCCAACACCATCAGCAGTAAAAATTAAAGCTTTTTTAAATGGAGACGGGTAAAAAGCACTAGCAGCATGACTAAGATGATGTTCAGAAAAAAAAAGTTTTTTTTTTTCAAATTTAGGTTCAAACTTCTTTAACTCATCTATTATTTCCTTTTTCATGAATAATTTTTGCTTAAGCCAAATGGGCATTGAAAATAAAAACTGTTTAAAACCTTTAGGAGCAAATGCTAAGTAAGTTTCAACAAGTCTTTCAAATTTTAAAAAGGGTTTTTCAAAAAAAATTATATAGTCAATTTGGTTTAGCCTTAAATTATTAAATTCAAGTAAATTTTTAAGAGCTTGTTTTGGAAAATTTGAATCATGTTTAATCCTAGAGAATCTCTCTTCCTGAGATGCATAAATAATTTCACCATTTTCAATCAAAGTTACTGCACTGTCGTGAAAATAAGCTGAAATACCTAATATCCTGACTTTTTTCATAATCAGAAAATTGTGTAAATGAATGGTGCGATCGCTGTTCCTTGAGTTAATACAATTAATGAACCAAAAACCATTAAAAGAATTATAACAGGCAAAAGCCAAAATTTCTTTCTTTCAAAAATAAAAGCACAAAATTCTCTCAAAAAGTCTAACATTAAAATTGATTCCTAAAATTAGTCTTTCTTTTTTGTCTATCAGTCCAATAAGTTTTATTTGAATTATTTGTTTTGATGTTAATTAAATCAATTGAAAAAATTCTCAGAATTAAATTAATTGGGAGTATTGTAAATAAGTAAACTAAACTAAGAATTATAGGAGAAAAAAAACGTCCAAGAAAAAGGCCAAACTTTTCCCAATATAAAGATGGAAAAATAAGAAGTTTAGGTTTAGTTATTGTTAAAAAGAGAAATACAAGTGTGATTAAAATTAAAAAAAAGTTATACCATTCATAATTATAGTATAGATAAATATTCACAAAAGATAGAATTACGAAAAAGGTGTACCCAAAATTTTTAGATTTCTTTTCATTAGATTCCATTATATCTCCTACTAAAAATGTGTAATATAAATTTAGACTTTACAATTAGAAAATTTACCAATAAATCATTCAAAAAAAAATATTTTTTTTAAATTTAATTTTCTAAACCATTGAATTTTTTTGGGTAATTTTTATTTATATCTTCTTAATTCAGCTATCTCTTATTACAGGTTCAATCAATTTACTTTGGATTTTTTCATCTAAATTACCTTCTGAAATTGTCTTTTTTAACAAAAAGAGAGATTCTTCAAAAATATTAAGAGTTTTATTTATAACTTTTTCATTATGTTCACCGCACAAAAACATTCCGTTTCTAGTAAGTATTCCACGTCTAACGATTTCCTGTTGAAAAAAAGTCTGCAGTTTAATGCTTGGCTTACCTTCTAAGAAAAAAAGATACTCGGGCCACCAACCAAAACCGATCATCTTTGTGTAACGGTTTAATTTTAATTTTTTAACAATATTGTTATAACCACTAATAAGTTTGTTACCTAAATTATTAATCTTACTAATTGTTTTCCTTTTCTTTATTAATTTTATTGTTGTTAAAGATGCTGCAATGGAAGGAACTTCACCACCAAACGTGAAAGAAAAAAATATTTCATTAAAAATTTCCATATATTTTTTTTTTCCTACTATTGCAGATAATGGAAAACCATTTGCCATTGCCTTACCTAAGCAAGTAAAATCAGGAGTTACACCATACAGCTTTTGTGCTCCGCCAAGATTTGATCTAAAACCACTTATAACTTCATCAAAAATTAACAAAGCACCGTTTGAATGAGCAATTTCTTTAACTTTATGAAGAAAGTCATTTTCTGGTTCGTAAAAGGTAAGTGGTTCCATGATAACAGCTGCAATTTTTGATTTATTTTTTTTAAATAATTTATCTAATGAGTCTATATCATTATAAAAAAACTTGTGAGTAAGCTCTTTTACGTTGTTAGGAACACCCAAATCACGTGATGTTGTTCCAATATACCAATCATGCCATCCATGATATCCACAGACAGCAATAATGTCCTTTTTTGTCAAGCCTCTTGCAGCTCTTACTGCTGCATGAGTTACATCAGATCCATTTTTACCAAATCTTACCATCTCAGCAGATGGAATTAGGCTTACCAATGTTTTGGACAACTTTGTTTCTATGGTGTTAGGTAGTGAAGGAATTAAGGATCCTTGTTGAATCATTTGAATTGCACTCTTATTAACCTCTTTGTCACAATAACCTAGTATTATTGGACCAAGGCTACACATAAAATCTATATATTTGTTATCGTCAATATCCCAAGAAAAACAACCTTTTGATTTTTTAATGAATTTTGGAGCAACTCCATCACCATGTTGGAATGGCATTTTTGAAAAAGTTTGTGCTCCTCCCGGAATAAAGTTTATTGTTTGATTCCAAAACTTATTTGATTTTGATAAGCGAAGAGGTTTAGAAAAAACAATTTTTTTTTTCATTATAAATTACTTTTTAATAAAAATTAAATTTACTTTAAACCCAAGTCCTTTATTACAAATTGCTTCTGGATTAAATAGATCAGTTTGTAAAGAAGAGTCACCAAACTCTGGATTTTTAAAATTCAACCAGTTTGAAATCCAATTTAGTTCCGAAACATAAGAGTCAGCGCTAACAAGTTTCCATCCATAGGGTTCAAGCAGAAATTTTACATGTCTGGCTCCATAATGGATAGAGTGATGAGGTCCAATAAAAATAGGTGAGTCTTTATGTAAAATCTTTACCGAAAGACTATCTCTATTATTAATTGCAAAAAATAATAATCCTCCTTTTTTTACTTGTTTACTCAAATTTTTAAATGTTTCTTTTGGGTTCAATATGTGATCTAAGTAATCCCAGCATGTAATTAAGTCAAATTTTTCTTTGAATTTAATTTTTGATAATTCCTTACTCTTTATATTATATCCTCTAGAAATAGCAATTTTTCTTAAGTTATCATGGTATTCGTGACCCGTTACTTTGTAATTGCAAGAAGCCCACTCTAAAAATTTTCCTATATTTGAACCAATATCAAGAATATTCTTAATCTTTGAAACTTTTTTGAGTTGATCAAAAACAATATTAAATTTTTTTTCATCTAATTTGGAAACAAGTTTTTGATCTTTGTATGAACCATATTCATCACCCTGTTCACTTTTTTTTAAATGATTTGATTTTGATGGTATTAAAACCTGATGGGTGAAAATTATTTCACAATTGTCACAAATCATGTGATCAAAACCATGTTTTTGAAAAATAAATCTAAATTTTTTGCTTGAACAAAGTGGACATTCTTTTCTATATTTTATTTGGTCATCCAATGGTTTAAATGTATGTAAGTCTATATTTTCCAATAATTGTCCATTAATTTTATAAATGTCTTCTTTATAATTAGGAAACTTCTTTGCGAAATCAGCGCAGCTAATTTTACTAGATAAAGAATAAATACTGTCTAGCTTAGATTTTTTATAAGAAATATTATCTTTTAACATTATTAATTAAATGAATACTTATTTTTTAAGCTTAACTCAATAAGAAAAGTTTAATTTAGCAAAATAAATTTTATAATAAAAGTTCGTTATTTATAATTTTAGTTAATAATGATTATATTTTTAATTAATTAAAATATTTATCTAATATAAAATTTAAATTTATTAATGTTATTTTTTTAAGATTTGTTTAATTTCTTCAATTTCTTTAGATATTATATAGAGATATAATTTGTAAGTATGAAAATTTTTTGTTGGATGCCATTAAGATATTCCGGTTTTGATTATCTTTTTCCCTTATTTAAAGAGTTGAAATCAATAAATAAGAATGTTGAAATTGACATAATTGTTAATGAGGATGTTTTAAAGACAATTCTCCTTGATAATTTTAATAAATCCCTAACAGAAAATTTAATTTCTCAGGTTATTGTTAATAATAAAAAAACAAAATTCTTACTAATTAATTTTTTTAACAAATTTATTTTTTACTTTCGAATATGTTTTTACTTAATGGGTATAAAAAAAAATACTTATTTTATTCATTCAAGTAATTTAAAAAAAAGTAATATCTTGAAGATTATTAGTTTTTTTTTAAGAAGAAAAAAATGTTTAATTTTAAGATGTGAACATAGTATCGTTCTAAGAGAGAAAAATAATCCAACTGAACATTCACCAATTATAAAAAATCAATTTAAAGAAGACGGAGATTTTTTTTTGTACTCAAGTATAAATGACCATGGTTTTTTAAAATATACCCAAAGAAAGTCAAACATCATGATAGGCTACACAAGACTTTACAAATCGTGGATTAATTATGTTAGCGATTATACAAAAAAATATATAAAATTTAGAAAAGGAAATGAAAAAATTATTTCGTTATTTATGCCTTCTGTAGTCAAAGGAATTACTGAAGAGAGTGAGGTAGAGGAATGGTCAAAAACCATAGCTTTAAATTTTAAAAAGTTGTTACCCCAAAAAAGCATTATAATTGTTAAACCTCATCCCCTTCAGAACAAAAAGTTTTTAATGAAAATTCTAAAAATTATTGAAACATTTTCTAGAAGTGATTTTAGAATTATTCACTCAAATTTGAACACTGCTGTTTTAGCAAATATTTCAGATTTAGTTGTAACGCATCACACTCAGGCCATAATAGATACTTTTGCATTTAAAACACCAGTCATACATTATCAAAAAATCACCAAGGCTTGGAAAAAATATTGGAAAAAAGAGTCACATTTTAATTATTTTGGTGTTAAGTTAATTCAAACAGAAGAAGATTTGCACAAAAAGCTAAAGATGCTAATGAGTAAAAAAATAAAAACAAACTATAAAAATATTAATGAATTTACAAATCTTTCAATTTTTAAAAGAAAATAAGTGTCAGTAAAAAAAAGATTCAAAAAACAACTTGAAAATTTAAGTAATAAAAAATACTTAAAAGAGTCTCCTCCAATTCCAAAGCTAATGCACATTGAACTCTCTAATGCATGTAATCATGCTTGTCTTTTCTGTTCTAACCCTTTAATGCAAAGAAAAAAAAAAATAGCTGATGATAAACTTGTTTATAAAGTTTTAAATGAAGCGAGGGATATCGGAGTTAAAGAAGTTGGATTATATTCAACTGGAGAGCCCTTTATTTTTAAAGAATTAGATAAAATTATTTCACATTGTAAAAAACTAAAATTTGAATATATATTCATTTCATCAAACGGTGCAATGGCAACTCCGGATAAAGTTGTACCTGTAATTAATGCAGGGTTAGATAGTATTAAGTTTTCCATAAATGCAGCTACAAGAAAAACGTATAAGCTTATTCATCAAAAAGATGATTGGACCAAAGTTATTAAAAATTTAAATTTTATAAAAAAATATATTTTAACAAAAAAAATCAATTTGAAGTTGTATGCCTCTTACGTTGTGATGAAACAGAATATACATGAAAAGAAAGTTTTTTTAAAAAAATTTGAGAATATTTTTGATGAAATTATGTTTCATAATTGTGATACGCAGGGGGGGCAAATGAATGAAGCACAAAAAATTCTTTCGGTTGATAACGACTTTTCATTGAAAACTCCTAAAGCTCAATCAAACGTATGTACAATGCCTTTTAACAGGTTTCATATATCAGCCGAAGGTTATTTGACTATGTGTTGTGTTGATTATCATAATTATCTGGCAATTTCTGACTTAAATAATATTAGTTTAGAAAAAGCCTGGTATTCAAGCACTTTTGAAAAAATGAGAAAAAAACATTTAAATTCTGATCTTTCAGGAACGTTGTGTGGTAATTGTTGGTATAATCGAAATGATAAAATAAAACCACTTAAAAACAAATTTGCACACAAAATTGATTATGAAAAATTTTATGATAGTCAAAAAAAATACGTAAATAAAAAAGTTCAAAAATTTACCCCGAAAAATGAATGAATTTCAAATTGATTTAGAAAATTCTTTTCATGGCTTTGATCAGAAGTTTTGGCCCATAAAAGAAAAACTTATAAACTTTAATAAATGCCCCATCTGTAAGTCAGATGATATAGATGATGTAGTTAGCCTAGAAGGTCAAAAAACTTCTTTTTCACTAAAAGTTGGTTTATGTAAAAGCTGTTGTACACTTTTTTACAGATCTATTCCAAGTGAAGGTTTTTTTAAAGAATATTATGAAAATAAATGGAAAAAAAAGAGAAACACACCTAAAGCTAACTTTAAAATTGCAACTATATTAGAGTTACTTTTTCATCAAAAAAAAAATATGAGTATTCTTGATGTTGGAACAGGAAATGGATCAATGATAACTGGACTTAAGCAAAAAGGATTCACTAACATAGAAGGTTGTGAACCAAATAAGAGTAGTTATTTAGAGGCCAAAAAAAAAGGATTACTTATAAAGTTTGGGGATTATAAAAAAATTAATTTCAAAAAAAAATTTGATATTGTTTATTCTAATCATGTAATGGAGCATGTTATAGATCCTGTGAATTTTTTAGAGTGGAAAATAAAACAACTTAAAAAGAACGGTTTAATCATTATTAATGTTCCCAACGCTGTATTTGAACCAACAATGGAACAAATTTTCTTTATTTCACATTTATTTTCATTTTCAAAACACACATTTTTTTATCTTTCTCAAAAATATAAAATGAACATTTTTTTCTGGAAAAGTAATTATCATGATGAGATTTCAGTAATACTCTCAAAGAAAAAATTTTCAAATTTCAAAGTCAATGATTTTTATTTTTTTAAGAAAACAGTAAATCTTCCAAAAATTTTAAAAAAAAAAATAAATAATGATTTAAAATTTAAGCTTAATATTTTGCCTCTCAATAGAACCGTAGAAAAAACAGAACAAAACTTTAACTTTTTTAATGCATTGTTATTTTACATGTTAATTTTTATTGTTAAAAATAATTCATTTGGAACAAGAGTAAGATTTTTTTTGATTAAAGTTTTTAATTATTTGTCAAGCAAGTATAGAATTTATGATTTCGGTTTTTTAAAAATTGATGAAATTAAGAAGAAAAATTATTTATCTTTTGTTTTTAAAGACTATATAAATCTTATTGGCTAGAGCATTTTCTGACTACTAATTATTAAAAATTTTTTCAGAAATAGCGTCAGCAATAATTTTATTTCCAATTCTATTAAAATGATATTCATCAATGAAAACTTTTAAATTTTCTTTTTTAAGAAAAATATTTGTAAAATCTACTATATAATTATTGCTATTTTCTGCTGATGTAGATGATAAAATACTTAAAAAACTTTGAAGATCATATAGGCTTTCATTCAGTTTTAAATGCTTTATATTTGTTTGAGTGCTAGCTACAGGTTGAATAAATGAATAAAACTTAAGACCATATGCGTCAGAAATTTCTTTTGCAATTCTCCAATTTTTTATCATATAATCAGAAAGTTCCTTTTTTTTTATTTCATCTTTAAAACAAATATTTTTTTTTTCATTAATTGAATCATTTGTTCTAATTCTATTTAAAATTCTTTTTGAATATTTTAAAAAAACAACATCTAAAAACTCTACAAAGGTATCTAAGCCAGTCATATTTTGTTTGTATTGATAGTCTTTTAAGGCTAAGGAAATTTTGTCTTTGACACCATTGCTATTTAATATTAGCGAATCTTTACAAGAAACAGAATAGTCATTAACGCCATCAAAAAAAATAATAATATCTCCATTACTATATTTTTTATTGTTAATTTTATTTATTAAAAGACTTAGGTTTTGTCTAACTGTATAACCGGGGGTAGCATAAACATTCACATTAAATTTTTTAAATTTTTCTCCAATAATTGAAGGAATAGAATCATAGTCTGAACTTCCAACTCCCCAAATTGAGGAACCACCGAAGAAGTTTATGGAATTAGAATTATTAACATTATTTGACTTTACAATTCTTCTTCCATTTTTATCTATATTAATAAAATCAGATTTAAATTCATCAATAATCCAACCAACATAAGGGTGGTATGAATAATTGATATTTTGGTAATCTTTCGCATAACCAATGGCATAATCCTTATCGTGAAAGGCTGGATTTGACTTATATACATTTGGAATATTTGATTTTGTTGATTGATATGTCCTGTTAAGTGAAATGAGAACTAAAGACAACAGATTAGTTAATAATAAAATACTTATAAATACCACAAGGTTAATTGTAATTATTTTTTTCATTTTTTTTTAAAATAGTATTCAGCTAATTTCCAATCGTTTAAATTATCAATATCAACTGCTCTCTCTTTTTCAATATAAAAGGGAGAAGTTTTAGGAGGGAACCAATTTTCGTACTTATTGAAAGCTTTTGTCTTTACCCAGGCTAAGGAACCTATATCGCAAAACACTTTTGGAAATTCGCTAGAAGTTTTCCAAAAGTCTTTAGGAAATAATGGTTTAAGATAATTATTTCTTTTTTTAATCATTGAACATTGAACAGGTAAATCATAACTTGACACAGCTACTACCGCATTCATTTTTCCAGAATTTAATAATTTTAATGAATCTATTATATCTTCGGATTTTCTCAGAGGGCTAGTTGCCCATAATAAACAGATATTTTCAAATTTCTTTTTCTGATTATTAAATTTCTCAAGCACAAATTTTATTACATCATTTAGGCTTGAGTTGTCACATGAAATATTTTTTTTTCTTAAAAAATTTGGTACAAGATCAAATTTTTTTCCATAGTTTGCGATTTCCTCAGAGTCAGTAGAGATGTGAATTTCATCAAACACACCTGAATCAATAGCATGTTTGATTGTATATTCAATTATTGGTTTCCCCAAAAAATCTTTAATATTTTTTTTTGGAATCCTTTTGGAACCCGACCTTGCCGGAATAATTGCAAGATTTTTTAAATTATCCATAAATGATAGTATGCCTCTAATTTTTGTGTTAAGAAATCATTTTTTTGATAGAAGTTTTGGGCTGATATGTTTCTTCCTTGTGTAGTAACCTTAATTTTATTTATTTTATTTTTCAAAAGTTGGTGTTCAAAAAATTTTAACAGTTCGTGAGCTACTCCTATTCTTTGATATTTTTTTGCAGTACCAATTAAACTTATCTCTCCGAATGACTTGTTTGTACGAAAACTTAAAAATCCCATAATTTTTTTGAATTTTTTATATACATAAACTCCATGATCAAAGTTACCAATAACTGATTTTTCAATCCAGTTTTTGTAGAAATTATTGATAAGAGTTTTGTCAAAATTGGAATCATAATAATATCTACTATATTTAAAAAGATTATTACAAATATTTTTAAGTTCTGGAATATCCTTCTCATTTGCTAACTTAATTTTGAATATTTTTCCTTTAATTTGTGATATTTCTTTTAAATAGGTTATTCTCAAATCCACAAAGTTAAACTTATATTTTTCAGCTAAATTAATATTCTTTTTTTGATAAAGATTTGACTTAAATTGTAATAGTGAAATTTCATTTAACCTACAGTATTCAAGAACATTTCTAAGCTGATTTTCATTAATTGAACTACCTTTAATTTTTGCCACATTGAAACCAAAGAAATTAGAATCCCAGTCAAGTCTTGTCACGTCCATAAAATTTTCCGTTGTTTTAATTCTTTAACTACTCTGTCAACACCCAAACCGTCTATAATATTAGTTTTTTTATGGTTTAATTGATTTAGTGTTTTTAAAATTTGTTTAGTCAAACATTGATTCATTCTTATCTTAATTGTCAAACCTAAGTCTTCTAATTGATTAATATTTCGTATTTGATGATGAAATTGTGGGTAGCATAAAGAGGGTGTTTTGAGTCTTATTGATTCAAAAAGAGTTATTCCTCCTGCCGTAATTGATAGCTTACTATTTGATAAAATTTCTAAAAAATTATCAGTTCTCGCTAAAATTTTTACATTATTGATTCCTGTAATTTTTATGAATTTTTCTAGTTGTCGTTTGTAGCTGTTAGACCCACAAACTAAAATAAATTTATAATTATTAAATTTGTTGAAATCTATTTTTTGTAAAATTTTTTGGCAAAGTTTTTTTTTATCAAAACCTCCAAAAGAAATAAAGATTTGATTTTTTCTTACTTTCTTATTTTTTATATTTTTGTTGAGTATTAAATATTTATATCCATTAAGTATATTTGCCTCTTCTAATTTACTTGAGACAAGTGAATTAAATGTTAAGTTAGTGAGTTTACTTCCGAATCCAGAATCATCAAAACTTACAACCTTTACATTCTTTTTTTTCAAAATATGAATCAAATTGTACTTTGTATTAAGCCTATCAAAAAAAACTATATCTGGTTTAAGTTTAAGAATAGAAAATAGCTCCTCTTTAGTATTTTGTTCTAAGTCTCTATCTGAATTAATTTTGACGACTTTGAATTTGGTTTGAATAGTTTTTGACACGGAAAATTGATTTTTACTTCTCATTAAAAAAAAAATATTTCCATAATTTTTAATATTTTCAGCAAACAGTGTCATTCTTTGAACATGACCTGTACCAAAATCAGATGACTCACTAGCATCTGTTCTAATGATAAGTCTCATAAAATTCTGTTTCTTCTATACTGAACAATTTCATTTTCTGAACCTCTTATTCCAAGAGCAGGGTTTCCAAAAATAGTTTCAAGTTTTTTAATTTCATTAACTAATTCAGTCATACCTATTTTATTGAGTGAAATACTATTATCAGGACCCTCATCAATGTCATCAATTGTAAAGTGCTTTTCAATGATCTCTGCACCAGCGGCTGCAGCAAGAATTGGTACCTTAATTCCTACTGAGTGATCAGAAAATCCAATAGAATTCTTTGGATACTTTTTTTTTAAATAACTTATATTTGACAGTAATGCATTATTTTCATGCAGTGGATATGAGGAGATACAGTGAAGAATTATTGGTTTAAAATTAGAATTTTCAAGAATTGATATTGCTTCATTTAATTCTGACTCATTTGTCATTCCAGTGGAGATGATTGATTGTTTTTTTGTTTCCGATACTTTTGTAAGTAATTCTTTATTAATTGAATCAAAACTTGCTATTTTTAAAATTTGACAACCTACTGACTCTAAAAAATTCACTGACTCATAATCAAAGGGCGTGCTGAAAATTTCAAAATCAATCTCTTTAGAAAACTTGAATAGCTTTTCCTGTTCTGAAAATGATAACTCACATTTTTTTAATATATCAAAAATCGGAGAATCTGATTTTACTCTTTTTTCAGTAATGTAAGTCTGAAGTTTACCATAGTCACAACCCGAATCTTTAGCAGCTTGAATCAGCTTTTTAGCATTTTCTAGTTTTCCGCTATGATTAATTCCAATTTCTGCAATGATTTTAACTTTTTGCATATTACCAAGATGAATAACCACCATCAATCATTATTGTTTGACCATTAGTATATGACGAAGATTCAGATAGTAAATAAATTATTATACCAATCATCTCTCTAGTATTTGCTAGCCTTTTTAATGGACAAAGTGAAGAATATTTTTTTATAAAGCTTTTTGATTGTGGTGATTTTATATTAAAAATTCCTCCTGGCGCTATAGCATTAACTAGAATTTTCTCTTTTTTAGACATTGTTGAAAAATACTTTGTTAATTGAATTAAGGCAGCCTTAGACGCACCATAAATTTCTGAGTTTCTTCTATCGTGTTTTTCATAAATTGAAAAATTTGGAGAAACATTACCGTAAATTGATGCAATATTGATAATTTTTCTGTGTTCTTTGAGTTGATTTTTTAATTTTAAAAAGTTTTGAATAAGTTTAATGGGCGCTTTAATATTAACATTGTAGGTATTATCAAGTTCGTAATCAGTTCTCTTTTTAAATGGGGAAAAAAAACTTACTGCTGCATTATTAATTAAGGCCGTAAGGTTCATATTTTTTTTTTTTAGAAATGTAAACAGTCCTTCTAATTCTCCTTTATTGGTTATATCAAGTTTAAATTTTTTTAATTTTCTTGTTTCAATTTTTTCTATATTACTTAAAGTCTTATCAATCGCATAAACTTCTGCTCCTAAATCTAACAAAGCTTCACATATTTCCATGCCTAGCTGACCGTTAGCACCGGTCAACAGAACTTTATGATAACTTATGTCAAATAAATTTTTTAAAGTATAATTTTTATTCATGAAAAATTTTCTTTATTGCCTTTACTACACTTATCATATCATACTTTGTCATACTTGCAGAGAGTGGAAGGCTTATGTTAGTACTACCTACTAACTCTGAAACGGGATATTTATTTTTTGCTAAATTATATTTGTTTTTGTAAAAAGAAAACTCACCGATACTTCTGTAATGAATACCAATTCCAATATTAAATTGGTTTAATTTCTCAGCTAGTTGGTCCCTATTTATTTTAGACTTTTTTGATATTAAAATATTATAAAGATGATGTGCATGCTTAATTTTTTTTTCATAAAAAAAATTTGGTAGTATTAGAGGAAGTTTTTTTAAATTGTCTGAATAAAACTTACAAATAATTTGTCTTTTTGATAAATTTTTTTCTATTCTACTAAGTCCTCCTATTCCAATGGATGCTGAGAGGTCAGTAAGGTTAAATTTAAATCCACTATAAACAACATCATAATGAAAAAAACCTTTTTTGTTAAATCTATTCCATGCATCCTTTGACATTCCGTGAAGAGATAAATTTCTGCAGTATGAAGAATCTTTTTTTTTTTTACTTATGAGAATTCCACCTTCTCCACCTGTAGTTAAATTCTTTGTTGCATAAAAACTAAAACAGGAAAAATCGCCAAACGTTCCAGTTTTCTTTCCATTAAATTCAGATTCAATTGCGTGGGCACAATCCTCAATTAATTTTAGTTTATATTTTTTGACAATAGACATAATTTTATCCATTTCGCATGGTAGTCCAGCAAAGTGAACGATTAATAAAGCTTTTGTTTTCTTAGTAATTTTTTCTTCAATTTTATCCACGTCTATGTTTCTTGTTTCAATATTAATGTCAACAAATACCGGTTTTAGTCTTGCATTCACTATAGAGTTAATTGTTGAACAAAATGTCATTGGAGTGGTAATTATTTCACTATTTGGTTCAAAATTAAGAGCTTTCAAAGCTAAAGTTAATGCAGAAGTACAGGAGTTGAGGGCTATTACATTAGATTGATTGATATTTTTGAAACTTGCAAACTTTTTTTCAAACTCTTTAACTATTGGTCCGGTTCCAACCCAACCAGATTTTAAAACTTTAGATGCTGAAATAATATCGTCTTTAGTAATTTCTGGTTTACTAAAAACTAAAAATTTTTTTCTCATTTTTAATAATATAAACTTTCTTTTGAAATTCTTAGCAAATATTTACCATAAGAGGAGTTTTTGTAATTATTAGCACTTTTTAATAACATTTTTTTATCTATCCATTTTTTTCTATATGCTATTTCCTCGGGACAGTTGATTAAAAGTGTCTGACGCTTTTCAATTGAGTACACAAAATTACTAGCTTCAAGAAGTCCTTCGTAGGAGCCAGTATCAAGCCAAGCAACTCCCCTTCCAAGTATCTCAACATCAAGTTTATTATTTTTAAGAAAAAGATTGTTAAGTGAACTTATTTCAAGTTCTCCTCTTTTTGATGGTTTAATTTTACTTACCATTTTTTTTGCAACATTTTTGTAAAAATATAAGCCAGTTATAGCAAAGTTTGAATTTGAATTCTTTGGTTTTTCTTTAATAGATTTCACTTTTTTCTTTTTATCAAATTCAATGATTCCATATTCGGATGCATTTTTTACATAATAAGCAAAAACAACAGCTCCTTCCAGCTTTTTAACTGCAGCAGAAAGAATTTTTGTTAAATTTTCGCTATAAAAAAAATTATCTCCTAACATCAAGGCAAAATCGTCATTACCAATAAATTTATCTGCAATTTTTATAGATTCCGCAATTCCCCCGGGAAAGTCTTGGGTCTCATATTTAATTTTAATTCCTAAACGTTGTCCATTTCCAAATAAATTCTTGTATAATAGAATATCTTTTGACAAGGCAATGATTAATATTTCTTTTATGTTAGCTAACATTAAAATACTTATTGAGTAAAATATCATTGGTTTACTGTATATGTTTAGAAAGTGCTTGTTCATGGCCAAGGTTGTAGGATACAATCTTGTTCCATAACCACCAGATAGTAATATTCCTTTTTTCATAACTAATTCCAATAATTAACGTTATTTAAATACCATTTAATTGTTAATTTTAAAGCTGATTCAAAATTATATTTAGGCTTCCATTTCAATTCATTTTCAATTTTGGTGGGATCAATAGAGTATTTTACATCGTGACCAGGTCTGTCACTTACAAATTTAATTAAATCTGAATAAGAATTAAGTCCTGATTTATTTGGTTTTATTTTATCAAGTAATTTACATATTTTTTTTACTAACTTTATATTAGAATAGTTATTTCTTGCACCAATTAAATATTGTGAAAAAACTTTTCCCTTTAACATTATGGATTCTAATGCATTGCAATGATCTTCAACAAAGATCCAGTCTCTTATATTTTTTCCATTACCATAAACTGGAATAAATCTTTTATTAATACATGATAAAATGATAACGGGAATAAGTTTTTCGTGAAATTGTCGTGGCCCAAAATTATTACTACAATTAGTTATAATGTATGGTACATTGTATGTCCTTCCCCATGCTTTGACTAGGTGATCAGATGCTGCTTTTGATGCTGAATAAGGTGAGCTTGGATCATATGGTGTTTTTTCGCTAAATCTTTTTTTTTGATTTAAACTCAAAGACCCAAAAACTTCATCTGTTGAAATATGTAAAAACATTTTGAATGTATTCGGCAGATTTTTAGCTATTTGTAATAAATTAAAAGTACCAATAATGTTTGAATTTATGAAAGGATTGGCGTTTACTATGGAATTATCAACATGAGACTCCGCTGCAAAATTTAAAATATAATTTGGTGAAAATTCAAAAATTATTTTTTTTAGTTTTGCAAAATTTTTGATATCTGCATTTATAAAACTATAATTTTTTTTATAATTTAGATCTTTTTTTGATGAAGCGTAACCAAGAAAGTCTAAATTTAAAATAATATTATTTTTTTTTATAAGCTTGTTTATCATATGAAAGCCTATAAAACCGCATCCGCCTGTTATCAACACTTTGTTCATTTTGTTTCTTCTAACCTACCATTGTTCAAAATAAATTTCTTATCACAAAAATTTAAAACATTTTTACTATGTGAAATAATTAGAAAAACTTTATTTAAATTAATTTTTCGTAAATTGGAAAAAAGTTCTGTTTCTGCTTTTTTGTCTAATGCATTTGTAGCTTCATCAAAAATAATTATATCGGATTTTTTGTAAAGTGCTCTTGCAATTGCTATTTTTTGTCTCTGACCACCACTTAAATTTTTTGCATTGTCTAATATTAAAAACTTTTCTTTCCCTTTTTTTTGACTTATTAATTTTTTTGTACCTGATACAGAAATTGCAACCTTGTAATCATCTAACCTAATTTCTTTTTTGGATTTACAAAAGGTAATGTTTTCTTGTATTGAAGAATTAAAAAAAAATGGTTTTTGGGTGACATAAGAAATGATCGGATAGAGGTTATGTTTTAAAGGCTGTCCATCTACAAAAATACGTCCCTTTTGAGGTTTTAAAAAACCACATATTATTTCTATAAGAGTTGACTTACCTGATCCATTTTTTCCAGTAATGCCAATTATTTCACCTTTTTTTATATTAAGATTAACCGGTCCAAAAAGCTTTCTTTCATTTTTATAATTAAATTCCACATTTTTAATTTTTATATCCTTAATTAACTTTACATGATAATTAGTGTCTTTATTTTGAAGGTTTAAATGTGAAATTATTACTTTGAAAGTTTTTTTGTCAAACTTGAGTGATAAAAAATTATGCATGCAACTATCTAATCTCGGGAGTATTCTGTAAAGAGTAAGAACTAGTATAGACAATGTTGATGTTATTGTGCTTACACCTATATCGTAGAATGTCAAAATAAAAATAATTACAAAAAAAACTATCCCAATTTCTAAAAATTGTTTAGGTAAAATTCTATAAAGGTTAAATTTTACAAATATTTTAGTGTAGGTTTTAAGAAAAGAACTTAACCGAGACTCCAGTAAATTTAGAAAGTTGTAAACTTTTACTTCCTTGTAGCCATCTATTGATTCTCTTACAATTTCAAATATTTTTTCTGTTGCATCAAACCTCTTTGTTCCAATAAAATTAATTTTTTTTTTTATATTTTGGAAAAAAACAAAATAATAAATAGACACTAAAAGTAGTGAGAGAATAATTATTTTTGTTTCAAATATAAAAATAAGAGAAATTAAAAAAAAGATAATTATGCTATCACATATAATTGATAACATTGTAATAATTGATCTACCAGTTAATGCAGGTATTTCTTCTATTATATTTTTACTAAGCTGATTACTGGTGTAATTTAAAAAAAAGGAATAATTTTGAGTAAGATAGTTTTTAAAAATTTTATTCATTAAGTGTGCTTGCAACGTATATGCAAATTTTGTTCTGTAATAGCTGTCTAAAATTAATAATAAGTTTCTTAAAATTACAGATGAAATTGTAAATATACCCATAAAAAATAAAAAATCTCTAAAGTTTGTAAATTGAAAAAAATAATATATTTTTTTTAGAGCTGGGGTTGAGTTTTCAATATTTTCAGAAAGCAATAAGTTAAAAAACAATACTAATGAGCCTATTCCAATTAATTCAACAATTCCAAAGACAATTACAATTAATAAATATATAATTAATTTACTCTTAAGATTAGTATTTAAAAGATTGAATACGTCTTTAAGTATCATTTTTATTGAATACTTCTGTATTATTAAAGTTCATATTGTTTATAATTAATATTAAAATTTAAATTAAATGCCAAAGATTTTTAATAATAATATTCTGAACTTTTTTTCATTTGTATTACTAACAATTGTTTCATTAACTTTGTTGAACAACTTACCATCTATACTAGATAGTTTTCAACCAGATTCTTCAGGATATATTGAATTCAATCCTTACAGAAAATCATTTTATCCCTATTTCATAAAAATTATAGATTTTTTAAATTATGATTTATTTATAGTACAAAAATTAATTCTTTCTCTAAGTATAGTTTTTCTTTTTTTTTGTTTAGTGAATTATGGACTAAATATCCTTTTATCCTTCGTCTTTTTAAGCCTAATTTTTTCAAATTTATATTATATATCCTATGCAAATACAGTATTGACAGAGTCACTGTTTTTTAGTGCTGTGAATTTTCTCGCAGGACTAATGATATTGAATAAAAACAGAAGCAACCTATTATTGATTTTCTTAAGCTTGATACTTGGGATTATATGTTCTCTTAAATCAATTGGGCCTGTTATCTCTATTATAACGTTGGTTTACATTTGTTTAGTTAAAAAACCAAAACTTAATATAAAAAATATTATTTCACTGTTTTTTCCTTTATTGGCTGTGATAATACTTGAAAATTTTCTTTTCTTTAAGCATCATGATCAAAGGCAAAGTGTTTTTTACAATATTGTAATTGGCAAAGTTTTTTTAACTTCCGGAAAACAAAGTTTTAAAATTGAAAATTATCCGCAAGAATTTCAAAATATTTTTAAATTATCAAAATCATATTACAAGGATGTAGATAATTTTTTAATAAATATTAAAAATCCAATGTTGAGGTCGGAGTTTTCAGCTGATTATGAGGCGCATGCTCAATATATTTTTTTAAATGAAATACAAATCAGTAATTATGAAAAAAAAAAATTACAAGAAAAACATATTTCACTTTTTTTTAATTTTTTAAAAAATAATTATATGGATTATCTTCATTTATCAATGTTTAACTATATCGGTCAGTGGTCAACAGGAATGAGATTAATAGTAGATAATATAAACGACTATCCACTTAAAAAAGGTTTAGGTGAGGTTTCTGGTTATGTAAAACTTAACTCAAAAGTAATTCTTTTGTGTAGCCAAATCTTTTTTATTATTTTATTAATTTCTCTTAATATTTTTTTTTTAATATCAATTATAAATTTAAGAAAAATGAATTTAATATCTTTTTTTTCAATACTTTCAAATTTATATTTAATAACTGTCGCATTCGCAAATATTGCAACGATTAGATATTTGATGCCTGTTTATCCAATCATAATTTTTTTATTGCTCATTGTTTTTGATAGACTTTTTAGAAAGAGCTCAACCTAAAATGTGTGGTATTTCTGGATTCCAAGTAAATTGTTCTTTGGGTAATCAAAAACAAAACATCAGAAAAATTACTGAGAAAATTTTTCATCGAGGGCCCGATAGTAGAGCATATTGGTGCTCTGAAAAAGAAAATGTTTTTTTAGGACATAGTCGTTTATCTATAATTGATTTATCAGCAAATGCCTCTCAACCTATGCAATCCTATGATAAAAGATACGTAATTACTTTTAATGGTGAAATTTACAATTATAAACAATTAATAAAAAAATATTCTTTAAAAATTAAAGAAAAAAATATTAAGTCTGATACCAGATTACTTTTAGAATTAATTTCAATTTTTGGTTTAGAAAAAACATTAAATAAAGTTGATGGAATGTTTGCATTCTGTCTGTGGGACAGAGAAGAAAAAAAATTTTTTCTTATAAGAGATAGGTTTGGTGAAAAACCATTATTTTATTTTTTAAATAAAAATAATTTTATTTTTGGCTCTGAAATTAAAGTAATAACTGAATTTTTTAATCCCTCTAAAGTTGAAGTTGATAACGACTCATTTAATTATTTTTTCTCTTTAGGTTATATTCCTGCCCCCAAAACCATCTATAAAAATCTTTACAAAGTCCTTCCATCAGAAATTTTAACGATTAAAGATTTCAAAGTACAAAAAAGACAAAAATATTGGAAAAAAAATGCCCTTTCTAATAATAAAAGTTCCTCAATTACTTCTGTGGAAAAAGCAATAGAAAAGTCGGTTGAAAAAATGATGGTTGCTGATGTTGAAGTAGGATGTTTCTTATCAGGCGGTATTGATTCATCTTTGGTAGCTAGCATAATGCAAAAGAAATCTGAAAGAAAAATAAAAACTTTTTCAGTAGGCTTTAAGGAAAAAGAATTTGATGAATCCACTTATGCAAAAAAAATAGCTAATTATTTGTCAACTGATCATCATGAATTAATTTTATCAATTGATGAAATGTTAAATAGAATATCTGAAATACCAAAAATTTATGATGAACCCTTTGGAGATTCCTCATGTCTCCCTACATTAGTTTTAAGTGAGTTTGCTAGCAAGCATGTTAAAGTTGCACTTTCTGGAGATGGTGGGGATGAGGTTTTTCTTGGTTATAATAGATATAAATTTGCAAAAAATTTTGAAAGCTTAATTTTTTCTAAGTCATATTACCGAAAAAAAATATTATACAATCTAATAAACTTTTTTCCTCCATTTTTTTACGACTTAATAAGCAAACCATTTTCTAAAGCTTTTGGCCTTCAAGCATTTTCTCATAAAATGCAAAAAATAATGAATATAATTGATTCTAAAGATTATTCAGATTTTTATTGTAGACTAAATTTAGTAGATAACAGATTTTTGAATTTTTTAGAAAGTAATTTGGATAGATTTGAGAATGAAATAGCCAAAAAAGATTTTGTTGAAGTTATACAATATTTTGATTTAGAGTATTATTTACCAAATGATATTTTAGTAAAAGTTGATAGAGCCAGTATGAAAAGTTCCCTTGAAGTAAGATCTCCTTTTCTTGATCATAAACTATATGAACAGGTGTCAAAAATAACAGTTGAAGAAAAAATGAAAAAAAATAGTTTAAAATGTATTCTTAAAAATAACTTAAAAAACTATTTGCCGGAAAAGTTGTTTAATAGACCAAAAATGGGTTTTGCAATTCCACTAAGTGACTGGATAAACGACAGTAAAATAAAAGAGCAAGTCAATAATGTAATTTATAATTGTGATTGGGAAAAATGTAACATTGAAAAACAAGAAATTATAAACTATTGGGAAAGATATAAAAAATATAAATTTTGTACCGCATCGGTCATTTGGAATTTTTATATGGTAGGATTATGGATTAACGAAAAGGCATAAGTATGGAGATTTTTAATGGAATTGACATTCTAGACATAAGAAGAATAGAGAAAATTTATAAGAAATTTGGTGGTAGATTTGAAAGTAAAATATTATCAAACCAAGAAATTATTTTTCTAAAAAATAAAAAAAATCAATATATAAGAACATTAGCCGGAATTTTTTCCTCTAAGGAATCCATGAGTAAAGCACTTGGTAAAGGAATTTATGATGAGGTAAAATTTAAGGATATTCAAGTTTTTAAAGATAGTTTAGGAAAACCATATATTTCTTTAAGTAATAGCACGTTAAAATTGCTTAAAAAAAAAAAGGAAAATTATAAAAATCATAAAATATCTTTGTCAATTAGTCATGACCAGAATTTTGTGGTTACTTTTGTAGTTATGTTGTTTTATTAGTTATGAAAAAAATATTGATAGTTATTGGCTCCTTAGATTTAGGAGGTACAGAAAAGCAATTATTAAAAATATTGCAGAGACTAAATAATTCTTATGAAATTCACATCGCTCTTATTTGGAAAAGAGGTTCTTTATTTTCCAAATTTAAAGAACTAAATTTAAAAATTCATGAATTTTACAAAACAAAATTTTTAGGAAACAAAATATTGGGAATAATTTATACTCTCACTAAAATTAAAAAAATCTTAAAACCTCAAATTGTCCATTATATACTTCCACACGCATATTTAATCGGAGGTTTTTTATCCTTTTTTAAAGGAAAAACAAAATTTTTAATGTCAAGAAGATCTATGAATTATTACCAAAAAAAATTCTTTTTATTAAAGTTTTTTGAAATAACTTTACATAAAAGAATGGATCTTATAATCGGTAATTCTAGAAAAGTTGTTGATCAATTGATTGAGAGCGAATTAGTAAATAAAAATAAGTGTCATTTAATACATAATGGTGTTGAAAAAAAAAATTTCTTCAAAAGAAAGAAGAAAAAAAAAATAAAAATAATCATGGTAGCAAATTTTATATCATATAAAAATCATGAAATGCTCATAAAAGCATGTTTATTAATTAATAAATCTATAAGTTGGGAATTAGATTTTGTCGGAAATTTTACAGATAAAAATTTAGTTAGATACTTAAAGTCACTAGTTTCTAGTTTGAAATTAACTAAGAAAATCTTTTTTTTAGGCCAAAAAAATGATGTAAATTTTTATGTTAAAAATGCAGATATAGGTGTTCTTACTTCAAATGAAGAAGGGTTCTCAAATTCATTATTAGAATATATGAGTTTTTCTCTTCCTGTAGTTGTAACTGATGTTGGTGGTAATTCAGATGTAGTCAATGACAATATTAATGGTTTTTTAGTTAAGAAAAATGACATAGATGAATTAGCTAATAGATTAAATCTTCTTCTTAATAGTTACAATTTGAGAATTAAATTTGGTAGAAATGGGAATAAGCAAATTAATAAAAATTTTAGTATTGAATTGACTGCTAAAAAATATAAAAAAATTTATTCAATTATTTAGTTTTTTTGTAAGTCTCTAATTCAGAGTTAACCATCTCTTCAACAAGTTTTTTGAAAGGAATTTTTGGTGTCCAACCTAGTTCCTTTTTTGCTTTTGAAAAATCTCCTCTTAAATAATCAACTTCGGCTGGGCGAAAGTATCTATCGTCTATCTTAACAATTATTTCACCACTTTTTCTATTTTTTCCAACTTCTTTTTTTCCTTCACCACTCCAAAAAATTTCTATATCTACAAAAGAAAAGGCTAGTTCGACAAAATCTTTAACTGAGTATGTTTTACTAGTAGCAAGAACAAAATCGTCTGGTTTTTTATGTTGTAAGATTAACCACATACCCTCAACAAAATCTTTAGCGTGTCCCCAATCTCTTTTAGCATTTAAGTTCCCTAAATGTAGGAACTTTTGTTTTTTATGAACAATTCCTGCAACAGCTCTTGCTATTTTTCTTGAAACAAAAGTTTCTCCTCTGATAGAACTTTCATGGTTAAAGAGAATTCCATTTGAAGCAAACATTTCATAAGCCTCTCTATAATTCTTCGTTATCCAATAAGAATATAATTTAGCAACACCATAAGGGCTTCTGGGATAAAATGGTGTCTTTTCATTTTGGAATTCTTCTTGAACTTTACCGTATAATTCTGACGTTGATGCTTGATAGAATTTAACATTATTTTCTAATCCCAGTAATCTTATTCCTTCTAACAACCTTAACGTGCCAAGAGCATCGGCATTTGCAGTATACTCTGGTGTTTCAAAACTAACATGCACATGGCTTTGGGCTGCTAAATTATAAATTTCATCGGGCTTGATTTCTTTTAAAAGTCGAATGAGGTTTGTGGCATCAGTCATATCACCATAATGAAGAAAAAAATTAGTCTTTGATTCTTTCGGATCTTTATATAAATGATCAACCCTTCCTGTATTAAATGATGAAGATCTTCTTTTAATTCCGTGAACTTCGTAGTTTTTTTCTAATAAAAATTCAGATAAAAAAGCGCCATCTTGACCGGTAACACCTGTTATGAGAGCTGTTTTTTTCAATTGAGACCTGCTTTATTTTCGTAAAAGAGTAATATTATCTAGATACCATTTATAGTAAAGTTTTAAACCTTTTTTTAAATTATATTTTGGACTCCACCCTAATTTCTTTATTTTAGTGGAGTCTAATAGTTTTCTTTTTGGCCCATCTGGTTTTGACTTATCAAAAATAACTTTTCCTTTGTAACCAACTATTTGTTTGATAAGAAAAGCAAAATTTTTTATTGAGATTTCAAGCCCTGAACCTACATTTATTGGCTCTATAGAGTCGTAATTTTTTGCTAAAAATACACATGCATCCGCTAAATCATCTACATACATAAATTCTCTAAGTGGATTTCCGCTTCCCCAAACTTCAACACTCGGAACTTCTTTAATTTTTGCTTTATGGAATCTATTCAGTAATGCTGCAGGAACGTGACCATTTTTCTCGTCAAAATTATCCATTGGACCAAATAAATTAGTTGGCATAATTGAAATGAAGTTGCAGTTATGTTGAATTCTAAATGCTTGACAAAGCTTAATTCCTGATATTTTTGCGAGCGAATACCATTGATTTGTACTCTCAAGTTCGCCGGTTAAAAGTGAGCTTTCACAGAAGGGTTGTTTAGCCTTTCTTGGGTAAATACACGAGGAGCCAAGATATATAAGTTTTTCAACATCAACTAATTTTGCACTGTTAATTATGTTAAAAGAAATCATAATATTATCGTATAAGAAATCTTGAGGATAATTCATGTTAGCAAAGATACCTCCAACTTTCGCTGCGGCTAAAAAAATTACCTCGGGTTTTTTTTTTTTCATCCAATTTAAAACATCTGGTTGAGATCTCAAGTCAACATCTTTTCTTTGGCATATTTGTATTTGGCAATTCAATCTTTTTAATTTTCTTAAAATTGCACTTCCAACCATTCCATTGTGACCAACAATCCAAATACGCTTGTTTTTAAGCGAGTAATTAATTCTTTTTTCTACCATATTTATCTTCTATTCTTATTATATCATCCTCACCTAGATATTTTCCTGTTTGAATTTCAACTAATTTTAGAATCTTGTCAGTTTTATTTTCAAGGCGGTGAACTTCCTCAACATCAATAAAAGTTGATTGGTTTGTTTTTAAATCAAAGGTCTTTTTTCCTTTTGTAACAGTTGCCTTGCCTTCCACAACAATCCAATGTTCTGATCTCTTATTATGATACTGCAAAGAAATTTTATTTTTTGGATAAATTATTAAAATCTTTATTTGAAAACCCTTTTCGGTATGAATATTCTTAAATTCTCCCCAAGGTCTAAAAACATGTTTATGGATTTCAGTAGATGGATCATTTTTTTTCTTTAATTCAGTTATAATCTTTTTGATTTCATTATTATTGTTCTTATTTTTATTCATTATTAAACTTATGTCACCCTCTTCAATTATTATGAGATCATTAAGATTAATGCCTACAATTTTTTTTTCAGGTTTTGATGACCAAATTAATGAGTTACATACATTCTTTAGAATAAGATTTTTATGATTTGAATAATTATTTTTTTTATCTTTAATTGAGTTGTCCCACACTCCTTCCCAAGAACCTATATCACTCCATTTAATATTTGTGATGGTTATTGTACCATTTTTTGTTTTTTCCATTAATCCTTTATCTATTGACTGACTAGGAAGTAATTTGAATTTTTTTTCCGGAAATGAGACGAATTCAAAAATTTTTTTTTTTTTAAAAAATATTTCTTTTACTTGTTGATATGTTTTAGGAGCATATATTTTAATTTCCTTTAAAAAAACTTCTGCTGAAAAAAAAAAAATTCCAGAATTCCAATAATAGGATTTAGATTTAAAAAAGGTATTTGCTTTTTGTTGATTTGGTTTTTCAAGAAACCTTTGAATTAAACTTGAGTTTTTTAAAATTTTTTTTCTTCCTGGTTTTATGTATCCAAATTGTGTGGATGGATGTGATGGTGTAATTCCAAATGTATTTATGTAACCGCTATCTACCAATGAATAGGATTCTAAAATACTATCTATTAATTTCTCACTATTTTCAATTATTTGATCAGCCGGAACAAGAAGTATTTTTGGGTTTTTATTCAAATTTTTAATTTCTAGTACACTTAATATTGCTGATATAAGTGTATTCTTAGAAAATGGTTCTAAAATTATTGATTGATATTTAACCTTATAATTATTGAGGTAGTTTTTTAAAAGAAAACGATGCTCGTAATTTCCAATTAACGTGCAATCATAAAAATTTTTATTCAAAAATCTTTTTACAGTATTAATAAATAAAGGATCACTAGAGTTAATACTCATAAATTGTTTAGGATAACTTTTTCTTGATGCTGGCCAAAGTCTTGTTCCGTAACCACCACACATTATGACGGGATAAATTTTATCTTTCATCTAATTTCAAAATTTAAAAATACATTATATCATTAAATTTTTACTAAAACACTTGAATCTCATATTATAAGAAAATTTTAGTAATAAATCTTATTTATAAGTCTTATTGTTTCGTTTTTAAAATTGAGAAATTGTTTCATTGACTTACAAACAAATAAGTAAGATTATTAGATTATGGAAATAAATAAAATAATTAGAAATGTTCAAGTATCAGCAGTTCTTTTAATTTTCTTTGGTGCTTTAATAGGATTTGGAATTGAGGTTTTTAATATGATTAATATTAAAAAAGTTGAGTTAGCAGATTTATTATTACTATTTATTTATGTTGAAGTTATGGGAATGATCAGAGTTTATTTACTTCAAGAAGAAATAAGAATCACTTATCCGTTAATAATAGCCATAACAGCAATTTCACGTTTAATAATTCTTCAAAAAAAAGATTTAGATCCTGCAATTTTAATTTATGAGTCATTAGCTATTTTAATTCTAGCTTTAGCTATAATCGTCTTGAGGCTTAGATATCTAAATGTTCTTAAACCAAAAAGAGGCTCAAAATAATATTTTATGAATTATTTAAAGCTTAAAAATTTATTAATTTTAAATACTTCTTTTTTTTTTTTTTTTTTAATTTTTTTTTCAGTTTTTCCAAATTTTGATATTTCTTTTTCTCAACTTTTCTATGAAAATAACAAATTTATCTCTGAGAGAATTATTTTTATAAAAACTCTTAGATCTTTTTTAAAGGATTTAATGGTTTTAATTCCAATACTTTCACTTTTTATTTTACTAGTTAATCATGTTAAAAAACTAAAAAAATCTAAAACATTTTTAAGTATAAGAATGAAGTTAACTTTAATAGGTCTGATAATTGGTCCCATTGTAGGATCAGGAATAATAGCTAATTGGTATTTTAAAGATCAGTGGGGTAGGGCAAGACCAGTTCATATCAGTGAGTTTGGGGGAGATAAATATTTTACGCAGGCTTTTGTGAGGTCAGATCAATGCGAAAGAAATTGTTCTTGGATAAGTGGAGAATCATCAGCAGCTTTTTCTTTTTTTGTTGGAACGTTAATATTAAAAAACCCTTTATTCTTTGTTATTAATCTTATTTTCGGCATTGTTGTGAGTTTTTGCAGAATTTCAATGGGTGGTCACTTTTTAAGTGATAATCTATTTGCCCTTTTTTTTATGGTTTATCTTGCAATAGCCTTTAAATATTTAGTAATTAAGAAAAGAAAAAAATATAATTAAAAAATGTTTAGTATTTTAGCTATTACTGATAATAAACTGAGCAGCCTTAACCAATGTAATTCTATTCTTAATGAATTAAAAAGAATTTCTAAAAAAAAAATAACTGTTAAATATATGGAGATTAACCTTGGTTTAACTCGTCATTTGCCAAATATTTTAATTTATTTCTTTTTAAGGGTTAGGTATCTTTTTTATTCATCTCAAAAAATTGATTTTATAATTTCATGTGGGAGAATATCTGCTCCATTTAATTTGGTATTTAAAAAAATTAATTCTGCAAAAAATTGTCATATTTTAAATCCCTATTTTAAAAAAAGTGAATTTAATAAAATTATAATTCCTAAACATGATGTTAAAAAAGAAATAGATAAAAATGTTATTACGACATTTGGAACTTTGGTTGACTTGACTAAAATTAAAACAGAAAGAAATATAACTCGCAAATATTTTAATTCAAAAAAAAAAAAAATATCATTTTTTGTTGGAGGAGATGGTAAAAGTTCCAAAATTATGTTCAAAGAACTTGAAAATACAATAAAAGAACTAAACTTGTTATCTAATAAATTTGAAGTTATTTATTGTTTTTCAAGAAGAACTCCAAGCTATATTAAAAATATCATAAGGCAAAAAGCATCTAAAAATAACTATTTTTTTCCACAGCCAAAAATAAACCCTTACTGGGTTTTACTTAATATTTCTGAATACATTTTTGTGACATCTGATTCAATAAGTATGATTTCAGATTCTCTTTCAACTGGAAAGAAGGTTTATATTGTGCCTATAAAAAAAATAAAAACAAAAATAAAAAACTTCATAGAAATAATATTAGAAAAAAAAATGGCAAAAATATTTAGTGGTAAGCTTGAAAATTGGAAATATAAAAAACTTGAAGAAACAAAAAAGGTTTGTAAAAAATTGATAAAAACTCTACAACTTTAATTTTTCCATCTATCATGAACCCAAATCCATTGTTCGGGAAATTCTTTTATCCACTTTTCAATAATTCTGTTTAAATACAACATTATTTTTTCTTCCGAACCTAGTTTTTTTAAGTGCGAATGTTTAATTGGTTTAAAATACTCTATCCTATACTTTACACCTTTTTCTCTTATGCATAATGCTGGTACAATTTGACATTTAAACTTGAGAGCAAATTTTGCAATTGCTGGTGCTGTCATTGCAAGTTTATTAAAAAAATTAACAGGAAGTCCATCATTCATTTTTTGATCTATAAGCATTCCTAAATTTTCTTTATTTTTCAATGCTTTTATACACTCCTTTGCTCCCTCAGGCCCCTTTTTAATAAGATTTACTCCATATCTAAATCTAATTTTTTTAAGTAGATCATCAATATATTTGTTATTAAATGCTCTATATACAAAATTTATTTTATACCCATTTTGTGTTAAAGGATGAGAGGATAATTCCCAGTTTCCAATATGTGCCGAAAAGTAAATGCAATTTTTTTCATTTTTGAGTGGACCCAGTAAATTGTTAATTCCAACTATCTTTATGTTTTTGTTTTTTTTAATCTTTATCTTATGAAGGTGAGGATATTCACCAATAACTCTTCCAAAATGAAACCACATTTTTCTTAAAATTTTTTTTTTATCAGTGTAAGTTTTTTCGGGAAAAACTAAATTTAGGTTCTTCATACCAATAAGATTTCTATTGGAGAAAAATCCATAGGTCCATGCTAAAACTCCTCCTAAACGTGATGAGAGATTTATTCCGATTAAAAGAGAAATCAAATAAAAAAATAATAGTAAAAAAAACTCAATTTTATTTTTCATTAATGCTGCTTATGATAATAAATTCTATTATCTTACGATAATTATTGATGGTGAAGTAATATTATTCTTTTTTATAAACATTGGACATTTTTTTAAAGACGTAAAAAATAATTTCTCTGATTTCATGGATGCATTTTCAATTACAGTGACCTTTTCATTTTCATTAACTCCATTAGAAATAAGTTTTGTTACAATTGAGCTTATTTGACCTACTCCCATGTAAATAATAATTTTACCCTCATTTTTAGAAATTTCACTGTAATTAACTTCGCGATTTTTTTTTATAATGATTTTATGACCTGTAATTAGGTTACAAAAACTGCTTTCATTAAAAAAACTAGCTTTAGCTATTTTTAAAGAAGCTTGAGAGGATGTGATTCCTGAAAATACTTCATTTTTAATTTTATTTTTTTTTAAAAAACTAATTTCCTGACTTATTCTGCTGAAAAAACTAACATCGCCCCCTTTAAGTCTTAAAACTTTTCTATTTTTTTTTGAATTTTCAAGAAGCCATTCATTTATTTCTGATTGAGTGCACGATTTTTTTTCTTTTATTTTTCCTGCAAAAATTAGTTTTACATTTGGCTTACATAACTCAAGAATTTTTTTATTTACAAGTGCATCAAAAATCACTACATCTGCAAGACTTAGAATATATTTTAGTTTGAGTGTTATTAAACTTGGTTCTCCTGGTCCAGCGCTTGCAAAAATGACTGTCCCTTTTTTAAATTTAATGTTGGATTGATTAAAGTTAATATTCACAATAAAATTGAATTAGGTTTTTTATGTATAATACAATTTATTTAGATAAAGTTAATCTTCATTTTGAAGAAAAAAAAATTTTAAATGATATTTCTTTTGAGGTAAGACCGAATGCTCCTAAATGCATAGTAGGCAAAGGTTTGTCAGGTAAGAGCACCATACTTAAATCAATAATAGGCCTAACTAAGATTTCTAGTGGAGAAATAAAAATAAATAATATATCAGTTGAGGATAGAATTGAATTTAATGCTGTAGTGAATTCAATAGGAATGGTTTTTGAAAAAGATGCACTTTTTGACAGTATGAAGGTATGGGAAAATATAATGTTTAAAAGCTTAAATAATAAAAAATCTGCTTTGATAAAGAAATCACAAAAGTTACTTAAAAAAGTGGGTTTGAATGTTAATGATGCTTTTTTGTATCCTTCAGAATTATCAGGTGGGATGAGAAAAAGAGTTGCAATAGCAAGAGCGATTTCTCACGAACCTAAATTTCTTTTATTAGATGAACCTACAGCAGGTTTAGACCCGATAAAAACAAATATGATTTTTAACATTATTTCAAATCTTTGTGAAGAGTTTAACATTACAATGTTAGCAGTATCCTCTGATATTAAAAGTGCATTGAAGTATTTTAAAGAATTTATAGTAATAGATAGGGCTAGAGTGCACTGGCAAGGCTCAAGGAAAGAGTTTATGAAGAAACCAACTTCATTAATTAGGGAACTATTGTGAGGCTATTCTCTTACTAATTCCGCACATCCGGCAGTTGCGTCAATACCTGATTCTACATAGCATGCGCTAATCTTATTTTTGGTAAGTAGTTTTCCCATGTTATATCCTCGACTGTTAGATGCAACCCAGGTAATAGTTTTGTTATCAGGATGAATTACACCGAAGAAGTTCTTAGTTCCATCAGTGTAGGAGAAGGTGCCTTTAAAACGTCTTTCATCCTGTTCAAGAATTTCAACTTTCTTTTCCCAGGATCTATATCCACGTTGTTCTGAGATGGTTTTATTAATTCCTATCCACGTTCCGACTAGATTGGGTATATCGTTACTTGCTATAGTGTGTGAGCTAGAAAAAAATAAAACGGTAAATATTATATGGATTAAAAATTTCATATTATTATTATTGTATTTTATTATAAAATTTCAATGTATGATTCAAAATTTTTCATCTTTATATTTAAATAAAAATCAGTTTTTAATTTTTTTGATGGGGATATCAAGTGGTATTCCACTTTATTTAATTTTATCTACTTTGTTTATCTGGCTAACGAGAGAAAACATAGATATTTCAACAATAGGTTTATTCGCATTAACTCAAATTCCATGGACTATTAAATTTTTATGGGCTCCTTTCATTGACAGTTTTAAAATACCAATTTTGCATAAGATTGTTGGTCATAGGAAATCATGGCTTTTTGTAATCCAATTTTTCCTAATTTTCTCTATTTTTTTACTGGGTTTAAGTAGTCCAACTAAAAATATTGAATTAACTGCTTTTTTTGCATTATTAGTTTCATTTTTTTCGGCTTCGCAAGACATCGTTATAGATGGTTATAGGATAGAAATATTAGATGATAGTTCTCAGGGCGCAGGGGCTGCAGTCACACAATTCGGTTACAGAATAGGTGGAATATTAGCTGGAGCTGGTTCACTTTACCTAAAATATTACTTTAATTGGAGTATAGTTTTTACAATTGTTGGTTTAATAATTTTATTTTTGGCATTATTGATCTTATTTATTCCTATTAAGAAAGATTATTCTTTTAAAAAAGAAAGTGAAAAAAATTTACTAAAACCTTTTTACGAGTTTTTGTTCCGACACTCGGCTATTAAAATTTTTCTAATATTAATTTTAATATTTTCTTTTAAATTTGGTGATGTAATTGCTGGGGTTATGGCAAACCCATTTTATGTAAAATTAGGATTTTCAAATATTGACATTGCAAATGCAAGCAAGGTTTTTGGCGTATTGATGACTATTATTGGTGTATTTTTAGGTGGATACTTAGTTAAGAAAATTGGAATAATAAATGCTTTAATTACTTCAGGCTTTTTTCAGGCAATATCAAACCTTATGTACGTTTTGCTAAATTTAGTTGGACCTGAGATTTCGTATCTTTATCTTACTATTGCAGGTGAAAATTTTTCTGGTGGTTTGGGATCGGCAGCTTTTGTTGCGTATTTATCAGCCCTATGTAATAAAAACTATACTGGAACGCAATATGCTCTTTTATCATCAATTATGGGGTTAGCGAGGACAGTTTTATCATCACCCTCTGGTTTTTTAGTTGAATCTTTTGGTTGGACTAACTTTTTTGTTTTATCAATATTTTTAGGTATACCAGCAATTTTTGTTTTATTTTGGATGAAAAAAAACTTTCAATTAGAAATGCAAAAGTCTAATTAATAATATCTTTATACTCACTAAGTTTGATGAAGGGTTTAAAGGTGTTCATTTGCTTAAAAAAGTTTTGAATTAAAGGAAACTCATTTAAAAACATATTATCTATTTGATCAAGTCTACCACAATAAAACCAATACGTGACTCTCCACGCCACAATATCAGCCATACTAAATTTATCATTAAAAAATATTTTTTTTGAAGAATTTTTATCAAAAAGTTTTTCCAAATAAGAAAACCAAACTAAAAGATCATTTTTTATAAACTCCTCCCTTAGTCTTTTTGATTTTTCTAAATCCTTATCTCTGATAGCCGCTCTTATTGATGGTGCAATTTTGTTTGTAATTTCGTTGGCCCAATCTAGAACTTGATCAATAACAATTGCTTTAAGTTTATCATTTGCATAGAGCCCTGATTCTATTGCACAAAGTCTTGCAATAGAATGGGTTTGGGCATATTGCTTATCATCATAAATAATGATTGGCAATTGTCCGAATGGAAAGTTTTGTTTTTCTTTTGGCCATTCTTGCCTTTTAATTCTTTTATATTCATAGGGAATGCCAGAATATCCAAGACTGAGTCTTAAAATATCTACACGCCAAAAATTGAAATCAAAATATACAAGCTTAATCATAATTATTCTTATTTCTCTGCAAAAGCTTTTTCAATTACAAATCCACCTTGAACCTTAGTTGAACCCTCTAACGAACCAAGTTTTTCAAATATGTCTTTAATTTCAAATGTCATTTCCTCTGAACCACAAATCATAACTCTATCTTCTTCAGGGTTAAACTCATCAATTTTGAGAGCAGCCCATAATGTTTTTTCATACAACCATTTTGTTATTCTACCCTTACGAGGCCACTCATCTCTTGTAACAGTATTAAAGTAGATAAAATTTCCTTTTGTAACTTCCGAATATACATGATCATTGTTCAGATTATTTAATGTATCCTTATAAGCAAGTTCTTCGGCTGTTCTCACTCCATGAACTAGTACTACTTTTTTGAATTTTTCATAGGTTTCAGGATCTCTGGAAATACTCATAAATGGGGCAAGTCCTGTTCCAGTTGATAACATGAAAAGATTTCTACCTGGAAGCAAATAATCACAAACTAATGTCCCAGTTGGTTTTGAATTAATCAAAATTTGATCATCAACTTTAATATGTTGAAGTCTACTTGTTAAAGGACCGTTTGGAACTTTTATTGATAAAAACTCAAGATGATCTTCATGATTAGGGCTTACCACCGAGTAGGCTCTTAAAAGAGGCTTACCATTAATTTCCAACCCTATCATAGCAAATTCACCATTTTTGAATCTAAAACCCATATTTCTTGTGGTTTTGAAGCTAAATGTTTTGTCTGTCCAATGATGAACACTTAAGACTTTTTCTTTTAATAATGCCATAGATTGATTTTTTAAAAAAACTTCATAAGGATTGAAACTATGATATAAACATTTATCTATAGGATTTTTTAAACAATGACAAGTATAAATATTAGAAAACTTTCTCATTCAGAAATGGATTTATATAGAAAACCACTCCTACCAAAAACTTGGAGTTGTTTTCCAGTAGACAAAGATATTGATACACAAATGTTAAGAAAAATATTACAAAAAGATCTTGATAAAATTAGGTCTGGTGCTGAAAAAGATCCTTTTTCAAATTCTATTACAATGTTAGCTTTAGATATTTCCAGAAGATTAGAAAAAAATTTATTAAACTATTCAGCCTTAGAAGCTTTAATCCAAAGATTAGCAGTTGGCTCGCTTGGCTTTAGAGCGGATCGTTTAAAGAATTATATGGGAAGTGTAAGTAAAGAGGAAAATAGCAAATCTATACATAAGATTATCAAATCCCTTGCCTTCAAAAAAAATCAAAAAATTTCATTCTACGAGTTTAATAAAAAATTACAAAAAGAGACTTTTGGCATTGTACTTACGGCTCACCCTACTTTTGGAATGACACACCAAATAATGATAAATTTGGCTAAGCTTGCAACAAATAAGAATGAAAAAGGAAAAAAAATTAGTGATTCAGAACTAAAATCAATTATAAAAGATATTTTTAAAACTGAACAAAAACCTGAAAAAAATATATCTTTGGATTTTGAGCATGAATTATCAATCATCGCTTTAAAAAACTTACAACGGGCTTTAAGTAGCTTTTTTAAGATTGTCGTAAATGTAACAAAAGAGATTTTTCCAAATGAATATTATGAGGTTATGCCTCAAATTTTCAGATTACATACTTGGGTAGGTTATGATGTTGATGGAAGAGGCGATATTTCATGGAGTAACACCTTTTCTAAAAGGCTTAAAGTAAAGTTAGAGCAACTACTTGAATATGAAAAAAGTATTAAAGCAATTTTAAAAATTTCTAAAGACAAAGCCCTAAGAAAGCAAATACAAAGTTTTAATAAATTAATTTCTGAATCAATATCAATTAACAAAAAAATTCTTGAGTATTTTTCAAACCCTAAACTTTTAGATAATATTGACGATGTTAAATATATTTCAAATTTTTTATTCCAAAATAAAAATAAATTAATTACAGATGAAAAATCATTGGTTGAAAGAATTAATGATATTATTGATTCTGTAAAATTAAAAAAAAATAAAAACTACCAAAAATTGCTAGATAATTTAATCATTTTTAAAATTGAGATTAAAAATTTTGGCTTAGGACTAGGTAGAACCCAAGTTAGGTTGAATGCTAATCAATTGAACAACGCAATTTCTAAAGAAATTGATTTAAAAGGTGATCCTGATGATCCATCAAATAAAAGAACTTATCTTCAAGTAATTTCAAGATTGATTGAAAATGTAACGCCAGTCAAAATTAATTTTGGGAGCATACTTGAGGAAAATATGAATGCTAGAAGGTACTTCATGATTATTAAACAAATGTTTAAATATATTGATGAAAACCAAACCATCAGATTTCTTATTGCTGAATGTGATTATGCTTTGACAGTTATGACAGCTTTGTATTTTTCAAAACTTTTTGGTGTTGATGAAAAAATTGATATATCACCTTTATTTGAAACAGAAAAGGGACTTTCAACTGGCCATGAAGTAATCTCATCATTGTTGAAAAATATTCACTATAAAAAATATGTTATAAAAAGGCAAAAACTCAGTGTTCAAACTGGGTATTCTGATGCAGGAAGATATTTAGGTCAGTCAGCAGCAGTCCTGTCAATTGAAAATCTTCAAAGAAAAATTGCTAAAGTTTTATCAGTTAATAATTTGTCTAATGTAAAGCTTTTAATTTTTAACACGCACGGTGAATCAATTGGAAGAGGGGGGCACCCCGTATCTCTTCTTGATAGGCTAGGTTATGTAAGTTGCTCTTACACAAGAAAAAAATTAAGGGAATGGAACATTAATTTAGTACAGGAAATTAGCTTTCAAGGTGGTGATGGTTATCAATATTTTATGAATCATGATTTAGCTTTTGCCTCTATAGCAAGAATTTTAGATTTTTGTTTTAACAATAATGATTTAGAAACACATGATTCACTTTACGAATCAGCAGACTTTGGAATTGAATTTGTAAATACTATTAAACAATTTAATACTGACATAATGGACGATCCGAACTATGCAGCATTATTAAATAATTTCAGTGTGAATCTAACACATTCTACAGGTTCAAGAGCTGTAAAAAGATTTGTGGATGGATCTTCAAAAACACTTGTTTACCATCCCAGTCAAACTAGAGCTATTCCTCAGAATAATATTTTACAACAACTTGGTATGTTAGCTAACACTCTTGGAGGGGTGGGTAAATTTTTGAGAAAAAACCCTGAGCAATTTAATAAATACTATAAAACTTCAAGCAGATTTAGAAGAATCATGGATATGATAAAATATGCATTTGCTTTTAGTGACATTGAGGTTCTTAAAGCTTACGTTGATTGTTACGATCCAGGTATGTGGTTATCTTGGTCTACAAGAACAGCAGATTCTAACAGAAGCGAGAACATGAAAGAAGTTGCAAATCTTCTTGAAAAGTTTGATGTTCATTGGCGATTTAACAAAGTCTATAGAACATTGCACCAAGAATATATGGAAATTAGAAATTGGATATTAGGAAGAAAAAATAGAGGGAGAATCGCAGTTGGTAGGGGGAGAGTTGTTGAGAAAGAAATTAGAGATGAACTCTTACTTATGCATGGCATAAGAGTATCTATAATTCATGAAATTTTTCTATTATCTGTAAGAGTTCCAAAATTTAGTGATCAAGCGGGTACATCTAGAGATGAAATAATCGCTAAGTTAATAAGATTTGATGTGTTAGATGCTGTAGAAACTTTAAGAAAAATCTTTCCAGTAAAAAAAGTTAGTACTTCATACTCCGGTTTTGGCGAACCCTCAAATTACTTAAGTGAGCAGAATATAGATTATTCAAAAGAGGAAAAAAATATCTTCAGACAACTAGAGGCTCTTTACGAATGTGCGAGAAGAGTCAGTACAGGTATTTCGCATTTTATTGGTGCTGTAGGTTAAGGCTTCTTTTTTTTATTTTTATAATGCGCCTCAATTGCGGCAATATCTTCGTCCGAAAGGTTAAGTTTTTCTGACAGTTCATCTAATTCTTTTCTTTCATTATCGTCAATAATGTTATCGGATAACATAAACTTTAATTTATCTTCGTATTTTTTTTGGTTTCTTCTAGTATATTCAGTAAATGCTGAGGCTAAAATACCGGATGGAAGAGCTACTGTTCCAATTCCAAGTATAATGATAATTGATCCAAAAAACTTACCCATTGAAGTAAGCGGATAAACATCTCCATATCCTACAGTTGTTAAAGTAACTATTGACCACCACATTGACTGAGGAATGCTCCCAAATTTTTCAGGTTGTACATCCTTTTCTACAATATACATCCCACTTGATGATATGATTAGGACTATGAATAGTATAAAAAATGCTGCGCCAAGGGATTTTCGCTGATCCCATAAAACTACAAGCAGTGTATTTATTGAGTTAGAGTATCTTGAAAATTTAAGTAATCTAAAAATTCTTAGGGCTCTTACAAATCTAAGATCTACAGTTGGAAATAAAAAAGCTAAAAGACTGGGAAGAATAGCAATTAGGTCAATTATGGCTGCGAAACTAAAAATATATCTGAGCCTAGCTTTTCCATTTGTCTCATTTTTTTTTTTATTTTCAACACATGACCAAAATCTGCTAATATACTCTAGTGAGAAAATTGTTACGGAAAATAACTCAAAGTATATAAACCATAATTTATATTTTAAATAAAGTGTTTCAACTGTTTCTAAAATAACCACTAAAATATTGAAAAAAATTAAATTAACTAAAAAAATATCAATAAACTTTGAAAAATTATCGTTATCTTCAGCAGGTTCTAAAAGCTTCCAAACTCTATTTCTAGTAAGATTTAAATTTTTTAAGACTGTCATTTTTTTGGACAAACAATTTGTTTTTGACATGTATTTCCGGGTGCACCAAGATAGATTTCCTTATTTTTATCTCCTCTCTTTTGGGATTGGTACTCGCAAATAACGTCGTCAGGAACTATTGTTTCTTTTACTAATCTACAAAGCGGTCTTATTTCTATTCTTTTTCTTCTATCAAATGTGCCTTCTTCTGGTTCATACTTTCTACCGACAGAATCAACTTCAAGCGGTAAAAAAAAAACAAAAAGCAGTAGAAAGCTAGTCTTCTTTTTTTTCATTTTCATCTTCTTTTTCGTTATTTTTCTCTCCTTCTAAATAAGCGGTGCCTTGAATAGATTTTGCAATAAATTTGTTCATCAAGTCTTCAGAATTTTTAACATATTCCTCCAAAGACTCTTGAAGTTTTTTTTCTGCATCTTCTTTTGATTCTCCTTCAATCTCAGCTATTCCGTCAATGATCCAATGTACTTTAAATTTCATATGTTTCCTTCCGTTTTTTCTCTTTGATTAAAATATTTGTTTTTAGTTAAAATCTCTTCAGCTTTAGTCTGTAACTCAACAATTTTTTCTGCTTCAATTTCCTCACCAACTCTATCCCTAAGTTTCATAGCTCTATAAATACCACCACTTACAGATACAGAATACCATAAATAGGATTGTTCATAATCAATTTCCGGAGAAAAATTCTCAAACCAAAAGCCTAACTTAAAGGCAGATTTTGAATTATTATATTCAACGAAATTTTTTTCTAAAAGTTGTGGAATTTGATCAGCTATTTCTTGAACAACATTTTCAGTTAATTTGTTTTTTATTTTATCTAGTTTTTCAATACATCTTTTATTACCGTTAAGAGCACATAACCAGCAATATTTTAAAGATAGTTTATAATTTTGTATAGTTCCAATACCTTCGTAATACATATTTGATAGGTTGAAAATTGAGTCGTTATGGCCTTTTTCTGCTAAGTTGAAAAACACTATAAATGATTCGTCAAAAGAACCTTTTTCATAGAGTGAAACACCTTTATCATAAAATTCTTCATCACCTAAAATCTCATCAGCGTTTAGACTGTTGAAAAAAAAGAAGCAAATTATTATTCTAAAAAAAATCACCTTCCAGCCATCATTACCAGTTGTAAATATAAAACTCTTAGTTTAAATTTGGAGTTAGGTCTTTGTTCATAAACAACAATTCTTGGTCTATCTGAATTGGGCTTTTGAAACTCAATAGACATATCTTCTGGTAAATAAACACCATTAAATTCAAGTGTTTTTTGTGGGTCCTTTGCAAACTCCTCTTTAAACCCTGAATCAATCCATATTCTGGCAAGTACTCGTCCTAGAATGTCTGGTAAATATTTTCTTACATCGGCCCTACTTTTTAAATGATGCAGTTTTTGAGTTATATCTAAGGGACTAATTTTTTCCTGATTAACGGTGATTAATTCAGTAGATTTTGCTTTAACAGGAAGATTTTTTGTTGTCTTTTTAGTCATTATCTCAAATTTTTATAATTAAGAATTTTCATAAATAATATTTTATTAAAATTTACAATACATTAGTCGTTAAATCAATTATGTCAAAAAATCAAAACATAATTAAGTTCCCAAATAATATTAATTTCAAAAAAGCTAAATACATAAAAATTCGAGATGAGGTTGAATCTATGTTATTCAATTATGCCTTAAACAAAAAAGATTTGTGGGCTGTTTCATTAGCAGCGGGAAGATTTGCTGCAATGAACCTTCAAAAAATTGACGGCGATGAAAAAGCAATGGATTTTTTTAAAAATTGTGTTGAAACTCAAAAAAAGTCAAGTTTAAAAGACTAAGCGATTCTTGACACATTTCCTGATATTTGTGCTCCTGAATCAACTGAAAGTGAATTTGTTTTAAGTTTACCATCTACATTTCCACTATTAGATACCTCTAAATGATCAGCAGTAATGTCCCCTACAACGTTTCCCTCTACACGAACATGTTCAGAGTTAATGTTTCCATTAAACTTACAAGTATTTTCAATTATTAATGATTTAGCTGTAATATTTCCTTTAAAGGTTCCAGCAATTATTACCTGACCTTCTTTTGACTCTAGTGTTCCCTCCATGAAAAGGTCTTTATTTATGTAGGTAATGTCACTCAATTATATTCTCCAAATTAAATTTCTAGCTTTCATCTTCTGCAATTTCATCATCAATATTTCCAGCTTTTTTACCTTTTAGCTTTCTTTCGTCCCAATTGTGGATAATTTTACAATTTAATGCAGCTCCTCTATCCATTTGCAAAGATTTATAGTTTATCTCTCCAGTAATTACAGAACTGTCTGTCAGCCAAACTGAGTCTGCCTTTATTTTTCCTTGATAGTTACCTGATATAACGACTAGTTCTGAGGTAATTGAACCTTCAAGTGTGGCATTTTTTCCTAAAGTGACTTTGTCAGATTTAATATCTGCATCTACTCTTCCATTGATTTCTATAGTTGATGCATTAGAAATTTTGCCTTTAAATATTGCTCCTCTACCTATAATAGATTGATTATCCGCCATAACTTAACCTTTCTTCGTCTTTTTTTGTTTTTGAGGCTTTTCTTTAATTTCATTGTCTAAGCCTTTTATCAACTGAACGTCAAGTGTTGCACCACCTTGAGCTTTTAAATTATTATAATGTAAGTTACCTTTAATTTTGGCGGTAGACTCAATTGCAAGGGTATCAGCAAAAACGTCACCTTCAAAATCTCCACCAATAGTTGTGTTTAGAGACTTTATATTACCCTTAAGAAAACCCTCAGATGATATACTTATATGATCGCATTCTATATTACCTTTAACTTTTCCTTTAAGTACTAGGTTACCACTACATTTTATATTCCCATTAATTTGCATCTCAACTCCTATCACACTTGAAGAAGTAGTGACTTTGGTTGTTTTATCTGAATCTCTAGAAAACATTGCTTAAAATATTTAAAGATTTATAATGCTTATCACAAAAATATTTAAAAAAAAAGTATTAATATTTTATAATTGGCTTACGAAATGCATAAAAATAATACTTTAAAATTTAAAATACACCTATGACAGAACAAGTAATAGATATTAGAGATAGAATTGAAAAAATGAGAACTCAAATGACCGGCTCGTCTGGCCAGGTCAAAAATCCTAATAAAATACAAGAAGAAAGTAAAAATTATTCTAAAAATAATATTAAAATAGAAAAATTGGAAAAGGCTGAAGTTGTTAAAAGTGCTAATGAAGAAAAATCTCAAACATCAAAAAATGAGATTAATTCATTAAATAAAACTGAAAAAGCAAAAATTGATAATTATAAAAAAGCATATAATTTTTCAAATATGAATATGAACACTGAAGCATCAAATAAAAAAACTTACAAAGATTACCAAAATGAAAATATAATTGATGATAATAAAAAAAATGTCAGGTTGGATGAAGATAAGCCTTTCCCTCAATTCAATTTAAATGTAAGTAATCCTATTTCTTGGAAATTAATGCTTTTAATTATGCTAATGCAACTGCTAACTAATATTATGTTAGTTGTGGTTTTGTATCTTAAGTAATTACAAATGCAACATTTAATAAAGAGATTTTTTGATCAAAACTTTAAATCTAGCCCAAAATTCGGAAGACTACCAGTAAACCCAAACAATATAAGAGAAATCTTTCGAGAAAGAAGATTTTTATATTTTACAAAAAAAGGACCTATAGAAATTGTTTTTAACTTAAAGCATTATATATCTGCTTTTGTTATATCTGTTGCTTTTATAATTAAAATGCTTCAATTATTATTCTTTGGTGTTTCTTCTTTTTTCAGCTATGTATCATATAAAAACGATGAAATCGTAAAGAAAAAGTTTACTGAGTCAGAAATTCAAACATTAAAAAGTATAGCAAATAATGCAATTAATAATGAAAGTATAGAAGGTACTGACGAGATAATTGCAGAATTTCCATCTACAGATATCAAAGTTTCAGAAGAAATACCAAATACAAAAATACAGTTAAAAGAAAAATTGAATAACATAAAAAATCTTGTTTCAGATTTTGGAAGAAGTTTTCAGTATGAAATTAATCATTCTGATGAAGTTGTTTTTGACCAATTTTCAAGGTTAGCTAGTCCGGAAATGATAGCAATGGAACATACTATTAGTAGAAACAAACCTGATGCAAAGCCCTATAAAAAAAGATCTTCTTTTTCATATAATTATTTACCGGTGGTGCCTTATGTTGCGCCAAGAACAAAGAAGTTAAAAATTATCAACTTTACCAACAAATTAGATCAAGAAATTCTGCAATTAGTAAGCGTTTTTAGGACTTTAAAGCTAAAACCTGATGAAATTAATTTGACTGAGATAGAGTCATTTTTGAAACCTGGGGTTGAAAGTTTTGGTATAGATAATGATCAATTAATTGATCATACTTCCTTAAGATTCCAGTTCATTGAAGAACTAAAAAATGCAATTGTATTTCTTCCACTTAAACCACCAATGCAATATTATTACGTTTCAAGTCCTTATGGTTACAGGATCCACCCAAAGACAAAATTAAAACAAATGCATTATGGGATTGACATGGCTGGTACTTGGCAAGAGGAGGTGAGGGCACCTGCTGATGGATACATAGTTTCAGCGGGAAGAAATGGTTCTTTTGGAAAATCAATTAAAATTTTACATAAACACGGTGTTTCAACTATTTATGGCCACTTACATAAACTTGCAGTAAAAAAAGGTAGTTTCGTGAGTGAGGGTGATATAATTGGAAAGATGGGTTCAACAGGAAGAGCAGTTGGTGCTCATTTACATTATGAAATTAAAGTTAATGACAAACCTGTAAATCCATATGACTTCATTTCAATAGGAAGAGAATTAATAAGCAGTTCAATACTTAGAAGATAATGGCATTAATATTGCTGATTATCCTTCATGAAAATATTTAAAAGTTTATTTTTGGCATGCCTTTTAATCTATATTAAACCTGCATACTCAAATTCCTTAACTAATTGTTTTAATTTTACTGAGAAATACGGTAAACAATATAATATTCCAGATAAATTATTGACATCAATTTCACTGGTTGAGTCAGGAATAAAGAAAAATAATGACTTTGTTTCATGGCCTTGGACTTTAAATGTTGCAGGAAAATCAATGTTTTTTGACAACAAAAATGATGCATTGAATTTTTTGAAAAAAAATTACAAAAATAAAAATATTGATGTTGGATGTATGCAAATAAGTTTGAAATACCATATAAATGAATTTGATAGTCTTGAAAATATTTTGGATCCCGATAAAAATGTTAAATATGCAGCTAAATTTTTAAAAAAATTGTTTTTAAAACATAAAAGGTGGAACGAAGCAATTTCACGCTATCATTCTTCAATTCCAAAAAGAAAAAAACAATATTTAAATAAAGTTAAAAATTATTGGGCAGATGTAAGGCAAAAAAAAATTATTTTACATCTTAATGATAATGACAGAACCAAAGAAAAGATTGAGTTTTTTAAAAGAGAACTAAGTAATCAATTAAATCGTTTAGAGAGTTAATTATGGCAGGAAATTTGCACATATATACCTAACAAGGAGAATAAAATGAGTCTAAATAAACAAAATTTGAAAAATGTAAATGTTGATGAAAAGTTAAATTGTAATAGTATGTTTATCAAAATATCGCATTACAAAGATGACAAACTCCAAAAGACTGAAACATTTCCAATGATTCATTTCCTTGAGGCTTTTGAAAGTGAATTTAAAAAAGTAACGTATAATTGATTTTACAAAAATTGATTATTAGATTTTTTTGATCTTAAAAAAATAACAAAATTTAAAAAGTCAATTCCTTAAAAATTATTAATTTTTATTTTGATATTAAATCAAATATTTAAATGTTGTATTTTCATCATTCTTCTTCTTATAGACGAAGATGGAATATTCAATAACTCCCTATATTTAGCAACTGTTCTTCTCGCCAGATTTATTCCCTCATGTTGAAGTTTACTAACTAAGGCTTCATCACTGAGGGGGTTATTGACAGGCTCAGAACTTATTAGTTTCTTAAGTGATTCTCTGACTGATGCGGCAGAGTGACTTTCACCCTCTGTAACACTATTGATAGATGCACTAAAAAATATCTTCATTTCATATATTCCTCTTGGTGTTAGTATAAGCTTATTAGAAGTAACTCTACTAACTGTACTTTCATGCATATTAATTTTTTTTGCTACATCTTTTAAAATCATAGGTTTTAAAAATTTCTTACCTTTTTCAAAAAACTCTTTTTGCTGGTTTACTATTTCCGAGCTAATTTTAAGTGTGGTAATATTTCTTTGTTCAATAGCTTTGAGCAACCACTTTGCAGAGTTAATATTCTCAGAAATGAATTTTTTATCTCCATCCGAACATTTTAAACTTTCAATTTCATCAACGTATTCTTGGTTAACTGTAATTTTTGGAAGAGTACTATTATTAAGTTCAACCGACCAATTGTTTTTATTTTTTGAAACTATGACATCTGGACTCAATAAATCAATGTTTTCTTCTGAATATTTTAAACCAGGCTTTGGATTCAATAATCTAATTTTCCGGATAATTTCTTTTAATTCTTCTTCTTTTATTGAACATAGTTTTTGAAGCTCTCTCAGATTACCTTCACCTAACATTTCAAGATTCTCAATAATTATTTTATTTTTTTCTGTAAGAATTCCCTGGTTTTCTAATTGTAATATTAGGCATTCTTTAAGATTTCTAGCAAATACTCCACTTGGTTCAAATTTTTGCATTCTAAATAATACATCTTTAATTTGATTTTTATTGTAACCACTAAAAGATTCTAATTCTTCGATAGACTGTAAAAACCAACCACTTGGCTCAATGTAGTCAATAAGTAATTCAGAAATTTTTTTTTCAGTATCGTTTGAAAACTCTAACTGGGCCTGACTTTTTAAAATAGTCTTCAAAGATACTTTTTCTGAAAGAGTTTGTTCTAAAACTGACCCGGGATCAATGGAATCATAGTTTGAATTTTTATTTTCATATGTTTGAAAAGAATCTGTATCCCATCTATTCTCATAATCATTCTTTGGTTCATCAGAAATGGATTCTCCAGATGAAAAGGATTCACTCAAATCTTCTGTTTTGTCATCTGAGACCTCTTTAAATTCCTCTGATGATTCATTTTCAAGGAAAGGATTTTCTTCTAATTCTTTATTTATTAAATTAGATAGCTCCAAATTATTTAATTGAAGTAGTTTTATTGCTTGTTGAAGTTGAGGTGTCATTACTAACGACTGACTTTGTTTCAACTTTAAATTTTGAGATATTTGCATTCTTTTTCTCCTTTCATTCTAATTTGACAACTTTTTTTAAAGGAATGCAAAATTTAAATTTGACATACCTGCTATGTCAGAAACATGACATTTTCATGTAAAACACTAATAACTATTTTTTTGTTTGGTAATCCTAAGAGATTTGTGACATATTTGATAAAATTAAACCGTGATAAAATTAATACCATTAATAATTTTCCCTTTGTCTTTTTTCCTAATTTTTTTAGGTGTTAAAAATTTGACAGGAAATTTCTCATTAGATAAAGACAACATTGATCAAAATGATAAAGCTGAAATTACTTTACATAATCAAGATATTGAAGAAATAGAACTAAAAACCGCAACTTACAAAGAACACACCAATGTAGAAAAAAAAATAATAAATACCGAAGAAATAGAAGAAAAATCCGTTAACACAGAAAAAAAAAATATTGAAAAAAAACTTTCTGCAAAAACTGGAAAAATACCAAGTAGTTCCAATGTAAGTAAAAAATCAACAAACAATATCTCAGTTACTAAAGAAAAAACAGATATTTACCTTATTCAGTTAGGAGCCTTTTCAAAGAAAAAGAATGCTGAGGATTTAAAAAATTCCGTTATGGAAAAAATTAGCACAAAATTTCCTGGTTTTTTAATTAACTTAGATTTTGATGAACAAAAAAAGCTTTATAAACTAATTTCTCAAACAAATGATATTGGTAACGCAAAAAAAGTATGTGACTTTTTAAAAAAAATGAAAACAAGTTGTCTTTTTAAGAAACAATGAAAAATTGCAGAATATGCACTATAATTAGATATTTCCTAGTAGCAGTTGTCTTAATTATTATTTTAGCGTTAACTGTGAACGATAAGTTACACTACCTTTCCTTTGTAAACTCATGGAATGCAGCAATTTTTGTGCTTTTTTTAGGGTTACTTGTCTTTGTATACAAGGTTTATGAATATTTTAAATCTAAAAATTAACGATCTCTGACAAACCTTACAAAAAGTTTTTTTTCTGGAACAAAACGTCCATAACTATGACCTGTGAAAAAATTTACAGACCAGAAAAATTTCGGCGACCACCAATTTCGTTGAGATGTCCAAAAAGGTTGAGCTGGAGTCTGAGGGAACAACACTGAATCAATTTTTGCTCCTTCACAGTTTCTACAAACTAAGGTTTCAAGTTCCTTTCTGTTGGGAAGTCTCCAAGCACCTTCAATCTCTTGATTTAGTATGTCCAACGCAAGCGTAATTTCTTCAAAATCAAGTTTAACAGGTGAACCTAAACAATCTTGTTTTTCATCACTCCATTGTTGACCAGTTGTGCATTTAAGCCATTCAATTTTGTTCTTTAAGTCAATAACATAGAAACCTTTGTCCATGAAATCAGATGAAATTGAGTTTCCGAATGAAAAAAAACTAAAAACTATTGTAAAAAATATAATTTGCATGATTTAATATTAATATTGCCTAAATTTAAAAAAAAATCAATTTTGGTATTAAAGTTGCAGTTTCTATACCAAAATATTATTTTATATATATATATAAACGTTAATGGATTATAAATGGATTTAGCAACTTTAATAGGTTTTTTAGGGACTTTAGGAATGATCGCAGGTGCGATGATTTCAGCAGGTGGCTTAGGCTCCTATATAGATGTTCCCTCAATTTTGATAGTTTTTGGTGGTTCTTTTTTTGCTGTGATGTACACGGCTCCACTTCCTGTATATTTTGGTGCATATGGCGCTATGGCAAAAGCATTTAAACCTCCTGTAAAAAAAATGGACGAATTAATAACACGTATTGTTGAACTCGCGGGCATTGCCAGGAAAGATGGTATGATGGCTTTAGAAGGTCAAGAAACTCCCGATGCTTTTTTTGATAGCGGACTTCAAATGCTTGTTGATGGAGCAGATGAAGAAAAGCTAACGGTTCAATTAAAGAAAGAATTAAAATCTATGCAAACTAGACATGAAAAAAATATAGGTGTTTGTCAATCATGGGTAGATATAGCTCCTGCTATGGGAATGATTGGAACACTTGTAGGCTTAGTAGCAATGCTAGGAAATATGGCAGATCCAAAAGCCATCGGTCCAGCAATGGCTGTTGCCCTTTTGACAACACTTTATGGTGCAATGATCGCAAATACAATATTCATGCCTTTAGTTATAAAATTAAAAGGATACTCTGCTTATGAAACTACCTACAGAGAAATGATAATTACAGGTTTGCAATTTATCTCTAGAGGCGAAAGTCCAAGAAATATTCAAGATCAGTTAGTGGCAAACCTCCCTCCTAAAGAAAAACAAAAACTAATTGAGTCAGCCGCAGCTTAGGAATAGAAACAAATGGCAGAAGAGGCTAAAGAAAAAAAAAAGGAAACGACTGAGGAAGAGGAGCATGAATGTGAAGAGTGTCCCCCTAAAGGAGCTCCTGCATGGATGGCTACTTTTGCTGACATGGCGACGCTTCTTATGGCATTCTTTGTTTTGATTCTTTCCTTTGCTGAATTTAATGTTCCCAAGTTCAAACAAATAAGTGGAAGTTTAAAAAATGCATTTGGAATACAAAGGGTAGTTCCCGTTGTAGAGCAGCCTAAAGGAACTACAGTACTTTCATTAAGCTTTAGTCCTAATCCAACACCATCTGTTCAAGAAAACCTTAAACAACAAACCACAGAAACAGATCAACCAAAGGTTGAGCTTCAAACAAAAAAACAAGACAATACAAAGGATGATGGAGAAAATGAGGATGCTAAAGAATTAGCTGAAAATATTAAAGACGCAATTTCTAGAGGTGATATTGACGTTGAAGTTCTTGGAGATAAAGTAGTTGTAAATTTTACACCTACCAAGGCTGATGAAAGGGAACTACCAAACCTTCTTCAGGAAACATTGAATTCTATTGAATCAGCAAAAGCTGGCTCAGGAAAATCTGAAACAGAAGTTTTAATTGGTGGAATGGATAAACAGCTTGCGATGTTGGCCACAGCCTCATCAGCTAAAGGAAAACAAGATGCTCAATCTCAGGAAGGAATTAATAGTGGTGAATCAGAGGAAACTGCTAAGCAAGAGGAGAAAAAGGCTCAATTAGCTGAAGATAAATTTAAGGTTGCTCTTAAAGAAGAAATTGGTCAGGGTTTAATAGATATTGAAAGAAAAGATGACAAAGTTATTATTACCGTTGGATCTGGTGGTGCCTTTAAATCCGGCTCTGCCGAACTTACAGGTAAAGCAAAAAAAATAATGGCAAAAATTGCAGAAGTGAATGAAAAGGGAAGAAGTGAAATACTTGTTTCAGGACACACAGACAATAAACCATTAACGTTTGGATCTATTTATAGAGATAACTGGGACTTAGCTGCTGCTAGATCATCATCAGTGGTTCAAGAATTGGCAAGTTCCGGTAAACTTAAGCCAGATAGAATGAAAGCTATAAGTTATGGAGAAACACAACCTGTTGCAAGTAACGAGGACGTTAAGGGTCGTGAAAAAAACAGAAGAATAGAAATTGAAATTAATTACTGATTACTTTTATGATTATTGAAAAAAGCCCATTTTATAACAAAAAACTTAATTTAAACAGTGAGAATTCTGATAAGTTAGTTACAAAGAATTCATCTTCTCAAGAATCAGAAAAAGATAGATTTTCATTTTGGAGTTGGTTTAAGGGTTTAGTTAATCCTTTGCAAAACCTTCCATTGATAAGTGGAATTTATTCCAGTGTGAATTCAGAAAATAATGAATCTGATAGAGACTTGATTCAAAATAGTTTAGGAGGATTCTTGTATGGGGGACCCTTTGGTGCAATAGCCGGTTTTGGAAACTGGGTTTTCAACAAGATCTTTGATAAAACTCCAACTGAATTAGCTTTAGACGCCACAGGTATCAGTGATATTTGGAAAAATGATGAAGAGGAATTAAAACAAATTTCAAAAAAAAATGATGTAACCAATAATGATAATAAAAAGCTCTATATTCAATATTCTGGAATTCATCAAAAAAATGATATTCAAAAGCAGTCGCTCTCAAATATAGTGACCGAAAAAAAAGCAGACTCAATACCTAGTGCACCTGATGTAAATATTATTGGAAAAGATAAACAATTAGACATTCCTAAAAACAAAAAAATCAAAGAAATTGATTCTAATATTTTGAAGAGTTCCAATAAAAAGCGTGAGAATTTTTTAGAAAAGAAGACTAAAAAAATATCAATTGATAATGAAGAAAAGTTTAGGGAAATTAATTTTTCCTACCCACAGTGGAGCCCAAGCGAAGATGAAAGTAAATCTTTAGAAAACAAACCTCTATCCTCTAGAATAAAGTATTTAGACATTGAAAATATTGGTAAAAAGAGTTCTTTTAGTCTTAATGTTTAAATATTAAGATCTAATTCTTCCGTTTTATATTTTTCAAAATATTCTGCGCCAAGAATGGACTCAATTTTTTCCATGGTTAAATCCTTTATTTGATCGCCATAATTTTCATAATACTCTTCACATTTTTTGGAAGCAGCACTAGCAACTCCTTGGGCAATAAATTCATTTTCAACAGCTGTCCTTGCTCTACTTGTAGCTTCAGATTTAGCTTTAGTAAGTCTTCCCATAGCTGAATTTTTTTTTCTGTTTAAATCATCAACGACTTCCATTAGTTGTTTATATGATGGATCCGGAACATTTATTCTGATAAATTGTCCATCAATTTCGTTACTAAAACCAGCCTCATCAATCTTCTCTACTAATAAGTCAATGTGTTCAGTGTTAAAAACTAAAAGTTCTAGAAGGTGAGGATCATCAGTTTTTCTTAAGTCAGCTACATCTACAAGCCTTCTTGGTTTTCCACTTATACTAATTCTGATATTTCTGATAACAGTCAAGTTTGCATCGGTAGCCTTGATATCTTTCAAAGCATCAACGTACTCCTCAACGGCAGTTTTCATTAAATTTTCTGCTTGAACTGAATATTGCTCTGCCATTTCTATAAAACTATTGATTAAATATAGTTTATTTTATACTAAAGCTTCAGATTTTTCATCAATAATGTTTGATTTTTCTTCATTTTTTTTAGTATTTTCAGTGGAATCTTCATCTATTTGTGGGTCATCTAACTTTGTATACATAAAGCGTGACTTTGGGTCAATATTTCTTATTAAGCCTTGAGCCTCGTCTATAGATTTAGCAGCAAATTTCATACTAAAAGCTTTTCCTTCAAGCATTGAAAAACTAAATAAGAGATTTAATTGAGCTTTGTAACAATAAACTGATGTCAAGACCCACCCAAGTAGGAATAAAAAGAAGTTTACAGAAAATAGCATAAAAAATAATATTGAAAATGCTAACAAAACCCACCATTTTCTAGAATACGCCAACCAAAGAGGGGGAAACAGACCAGCAGATAGTGAGTTACTATTTTCATACACATCATATCTTCTGTAAACATCTCTCATTGCGATGTATTCGTTAAGTTCGTCAATATCATAGTTATTCTTTTTTGAAAATCTGTCTTTTATTTTTTCTGTTTCATTACTGTCAGTTGTTATAAAACCACACCCAAGACTGTTTTCTACAATTATATCAATAAAAAGATCGTTTCTTAGTATTGTCAGAACAGCACGTTCATTAGTTTTTTTTAGATCTTTTAGTTCTTCAATGAATTTTTTTTCTCCATAGGTATAAAACTGATTATTTAAAGCAACTATAACATCATCTGGTTTTAAGAATATAGAGCTTGCATATGACCTTTTTCTAATTTTATCAATTTTAATTAGAAAATTAGATGTAGGTGTTTTTTTTTCAGCTTCAGCCATCATTTTACTTTACGGAAAAGTGATGCTTTCCTTTTGATCTCTTATTTCTTTAACAAGCATTTTGTTTTGACTTGAGATTGCTTCAAGAGCAGCATTAAGCGAAGATGTGCTATTAGATAATTCCTTTAAAAGCTTAGTATTTTGACTTTTTTTACTTTCTTGCATTAATTTTTTGAATTCTTTATTAAAGCTGGCTGATGTAACTACGTTGTTTTCAGCTATTGATTTTCCCAACTTATTGGACTCTTCTTTAATGGATTTAGAAAGACCATTAGAGAGATTTGATATTTCTTTTGATAAATTTACCATAAGATTTTTGTCGTTAGCTTTAATTGCATCAGAAAGATTATCTAAAGCAACCTGTATTTGTTCGTTAGCATTTACTAAGTCTGTGTGTTTTGAAAGACTTGAGTTCATATCATCAACTGCTTTATTCACGTTTTCAACGTTTTCGGCAAAAACTACAAGTGCTTCCTTGCTAGTACTTGTCATTTCTTCTAATTCAGACAAAGATTTAAAATATAGAAGTCCTGTTAAAATTATAGCGATTATAGCTGTCGCAATTGAACTTGAAAAAACAATTGTTGTATATTTATGTATTTCTTTCACTTTTTGCTCCGCTTTAAGATATTCATTTTTTATTCTTTTATATTCTGATGTTACATCAGTCGCAGCATCTGCTGCGTCTAAAGCTATCTTTATGCTTTCTTGCATTGCATTAACTTGTTGATTCATGCAAGTCTTCCTTTTTCATTCTTAATAATAACATTTTTATTTCTATTTGAAAATAGTGCACAATCTATGCCAGAAATATTCTTGACTTCTAAATAAGGTAATTTTTTTGAGATAACTCTAAAGGCCTTGCAACCGTAAGGAAATTTAGGTTTATAGGTAACGTAAAAATGCTTACATTTATTACAATTAAGATTTTTCATTTGTTTAAACTTTTTAACTTCTCAACTATTTTTGCAATTTGAAATCTTAAAGCTCCCAAAAATGATGTTAAAGAACAAAACCATAAAAAGTATGATAACAACAGTTCTCTTTTTTCATAAAGTTCAATAGCTTTTAAGTGACAAATTATTGCACTGTAAAAAAACGCAAAGGTAACGATCAGTTTTGATATATTTCTATAAAGCATTTTTATTTCCGAATTCATCAAAAATTAAATCATTTGGTATTTCAATTTCTGGTTTATCAATTTTTTCACCCTTATCTAATTTATATATATATGCTAATGCAATGGCTACCGCATTATACAATTTACTTAAAATTTCTTCACCAATTTCACAAGTATAATAAATTGCTCTCGCAAGCTTAGGGCTTTGCATATTTCCAATATTTAGTTTTTTAGCTTCATTTATAATTTTTTCTGCATTTTTACCTCTTCCTTTAGCAATTACAATTGGAGCTTTTGAATCCCCAACTTCATATTTTAAAGCAACAGCGAAGTGAGTTGGGTTAGTAATAATAGCTGTAGCTTCACTTAAGTTGTCAACTGAAGCACCTTCTTTTCTGCTTTTTGAAGCTGCATCTAGTTGTAACTTTCTTATTTTTTGTTTTACTTCAGGTTGACCATCTGTTTCCTTATATTCGTCTTTGACATCCTGGTGAGACATTCTTAAGGATTTTATATAATCATATTTCTGCCATGCAAAATCTATTGCCGCAATTAATCCCAATGCAACAAGTAATGCTATAACAAGAATGGGAAATAGCGACACAAGTCTGTTTACAGCCGAAAATAAATTTGAATCACTAATGTTAACTAACTCTGGTAAATAACGTAACAAAATAAAATAAGAGATGCCGCCTAAAAATACTACTTTTAGGATAGATTTTCCTAATTCAACAAGCCCTTTCATTGAAAAAATCCTTTTTAATCCTTTAATTGGATTTATTTTTTCAAGTTTCCAATGCATGGCTTTAAATGAAAAATTAAGACCACCACCAACTAAGAACTGGGTCAGAACACATATTAAAAAAAGTGGAGTTGAGAAAATTATAGTTACTTTTAGAAAAAAATAAATTGCTTCTTTTATAGATTGTAAAGGTGATCTCCCATGAAGTAATTCAGGACCAAAATTAAAAAATGAACTAGAAATTTTTAAAAAATCCTCAATTAAAGGTGGGAAAATGTACATTAAAATCACACCGACGGTAAGGATGGTAAACACAAACATTTCCTTTGAAGAAACTACTTTGCCATCTTCTCTTGCTTTTTCTAGTCGCCTTGAGGTGGGGTCCTGGGTCTTTTCTTGACTCTCGTCTTTATCTTCTGCCATTTATTTTCCTAAAAATAATACATCAATTGATTCAAGCGAATTTTTTGTTAAATCTGCAAATGCATTTCCTATAGTTCTTGATGATAAGTAAAGAACAAAAAAAGCTAAGAGTAATGTAACTGGAAATGCAAAAGAGAACATATTTAATTGGGGGGATGATCTGGTGATCACCCCGATTGCTATATTTGTCAGTAAGAGTGCTCCAACAACAGGTAGCATAATTAAGCCACCTGTGTAAAACATTGCGCCTGCTGCTTCAATTCCTAAACTAACTAAGGCTATTGGAGGTAAATCAGTACTAATGTTGTATATATCAAAGCTTCTTATTAAAAAATCAATAGCAATTAAATGTCCATTCAAAGATAGGAAGACAGTAATAAGAAATAAATCAAGAATCATACTTACGACTGGTGTTTGACCGCCAGTTTGTGGGTCAACCATCATTGAAAAACCTAAACCTGTTGAGGAAGCCATTTTTTCGCCGGCTAATGTTGCTGCACTAAACCATATACTTAGAGAAAGTCCCAGAGCAATACCAATTATTGCCTCAATAATTACAATTACAAATAAACTTTCAAGTTCATTAATGTTTATTTCGGTATCAGAAATATAACCAAAATAAAAAAAAGAAATTACCATTGAAAATACTATTTTTACGTTAAGAGGTATATTTCTTGAACCCAAAAAAGGACTTGATATTAGAAAAGCTGATAACCTTATTGATGATAAAAAAAACTTAAATAAATAGTCTAAGAGAGTATTTATCTCCAAACCTGGAACAGCATCCATTGGAGAATAAAAGGGAAGGGGAATAAACATTATTTAATTCCTGAAATAGTTTCAAAAATAAACTGAAAATAATCAGTGAGACTGACTAAAAAAAAGTTTGCCATCATTCCCATCGCTAAAATAACAAGAACAATTTTTGGAACAAAACTTAATGTCATTTCTTGAATTGAGGTTGCAGCTTGAATTATCCCAATTATTAATCCAATTGCGAGAGCTGCTCCTAAAAACGGTCCACTTGAAATTAAAACTTGATAGAAAGCCAATCTTACCATCTCAATATTTTCATCAAAACCCATTAACCAATCCTTTTATGAAAATGTTCCCACTAATGATCCGACTGTCATTGACCAACCGTCTACTAATACAAATAATAAAAGTTTGAAAGGAAGAGCTATTAACATTGGAGACAACATCATCATCCCTAAGGACATTAAGACCGATGCAATCACCATGTCAATTACAAGAAAAGGTAAAAATAGCAAAAAACCAATTTGAAATGCTGTTTTTAGTTCGCTAGTCATATAAGCAGGTAAAATTATATAAAATGGTATTTCGGATGAATCCATAAAATTTCCTTCTTTTGCCATATCTGAAAACATAACCAAATCATTTTTTCTAGTATTTTTAATCATAAACTTTTTTAATTCACTACCACCACTTTCTATTGCCTGGGTTAAATCCATTTCTCCTGATTGATAAGGCCCAGAAACATCTGAATAAATTTTATTAAATGTAGGAGCCATTACGAAAAAGGTAAGAAAAAGTGAAATAGCGATTAAAATTTGATTGGGAGGTGTTTGTTGAGTACCAAGTGCTTGTCTTAATATTGACATCACAATTATTATTCTGGTGAACGCAGTCATTCCTAAAACTAATGATGGTAAAACAGTCAAGGCTGTCATTAGTGCAAGAATTTTTAAAGAAACAGAGTATTTTTTATCCCCGTTTGCAAGCTCAGTAATTGTTAATGCCTCTAACCCACTCGGTTCTGCAAAACAGATGATAGGAAATAAAAGAACAATGGCAAATGTAAGGCTAAATTTTTTCATTTAATAACCTTTTTTCAAAAACTTTTTCAAGTTTATTTGTTTTTAAATTATTATTGTCTTTTACTTCTGTGAGAAGTGCTCCTGAATTTTTTCCAGAAATAAATAAATAGTCTTTATTGTCAAGGTTTAGTATTAAAGCTCTATCACCTTGACCAAGGATAGTTACTTCGGATACTGTCATTCTTTTTTTTGAATTAATTTTTTTGGAAATAATATGTTTATTTTTTTTTAGATAATAAAAGCCAATAAACATTACTAATAAGAACCCTAAAACTAACAAATAATTATATAGGCCTGGTCCAGTGTATTCTTGCATTTTTACCTCTCTTTAGATTATAGAAGCAAGAATATTGCCAGAATTATTTTTTTTTTACTAAGGTGTTGAATTTATTGATAAAAAAATAGTAATTATTTATTGTTGTCAATTTTATGGCACTATAGATTTTGAACCATCTCTTCAGGATCAGAGACTTCAGTAAATCTTATACCAAATTTTTCCCCAACCATTACAACTTCACCTTTTGCTATTTTTGTCCCGTTTGCTAATATATCAAGAGGTTCACCTGCTAAGCGTTCAAGCTCAACTACAGAACCTTCATTTAGGCGAAGTAAATCTTTAATCTTTATTTCAGTATTTCCTACCTCAACCGTAAGTTTCACCTCAATATTTTCTAAGACTCTTAGATTACTAACGGCTGCAGCACCCTGTTCAGCTTCCTTTTGTTTACCACCTGATTTTTCTTGACTTACAGGATCCGTTGTATTTTTTTCAACGGTTTCTTCCTGGTCTTCTTTTTTATCTAAACCTTCTTGATTTTCTTGCTTTACAGTTTCTGCGTTCATTTTTAACTCCTTAATTTAATCTTTTTGTTAATTTAACACAAGCATTTCCCTTAATCTCGCCCATTTCTGCTTTAAAATAATTTTGAGAATCCACAAAAAAATCTACTAATTCATCAACATTTATATTCATAATATCACCTTTTTTCATTCTAAGTAATTTTGACATAGATACAATTGGTCTTGCAAGATGACTACTTACTTTTAGTGGAATTTCTAGAATAGCTTTCTCTAACTTATCTCTCCAAGATAAACTTGACTCAACTACATCTGCTTGAACTCTTGATCTTAATAACGATGAAACGGGTTTTAGTGTTTGTAGAGGATAAACGATATCAAATGATAAGGAATCTATTTTTGGGAGTTGCATTACAAAGGAGCAAACAATTACTAAATCTGATGACTCCACAAATGCAGCAAATTGCGGATTTTGTTCTCTACTGTGAAACTGAATTTTTATAGGCGTCAAATCTTTCCAACATGTTTCTAATACTTGGCCTATTCCGTTATTTATTACCTCAATGATTTTATCTTCGGTTGAGGTGAATTCAGTTCTACTGTTTTCGTGTACCTCAAGTTTTCCACCATATCTACTACTTGTACATAGACTCACAAAATTTGGTGGAAGAACAGTTAACATTGATCCGCGTAGTTCTTCTATCCTGTTATTAGTCATACTCATAAAAGCATCCAGTCCGGAGCTATATTCTTCAAATGTTTTAACTTCTGGTGGGAAAGAACTTATCCTTGGTTGAACCCTAAGAAGAGGTAGAAAAACACTTCTTACTGTTCTTGCAAATCTCTCATTAATAAGTCTTAATGCATAATAATCTCCAAGAAGGGTTAAATCATCTGAGCCAAAGTTAAAAGTTTTATACTCAATAGTTGAAGAATCTTTTATTGACGTAGATGTACTTAAATCACCTGACCTAAGTCCTTCCATTAACGCATTTACTTCTTCAGTTGATAATTTTCTTGATGGCTCAGACATAGTCAAATCCAATAATCATAATTCTATTGTAATACAAATGATGTGAAATGTACATTCTCAACACCACCAAACCCTTCAACTAAAACTAACACCTCGTTAATTCCTTCTTTCAAAGCGTCAGCTAACTTTTGTTTACCTTCTCTACCTGCAATATCTTCAGAAGAGAAAGTTGACATAATTGTTAAAATTTCTGATCTTAATGCGAGTTGATGACTGTCAACGTTTGCCATAACTTGTTCGTCATATTGAGTTGAAACACCAAGTGATAGTTGTAAAAACTTTTTTGAACCTTTCAAATTAGTTGTAAAATTTCCTGGAAATTCATAATAAGTCGTTGCAAAAATTTCTTGTTCTGGAGTAATTTTTGGAATTTTTTTTGGTCCAACAGGGCAATTTCCATCTGCATCTTTTTCTTCTTCTGCACATTCCTCAGCTACTTCTTCACCTTCTTTTTGTTCCTCATCAGAAACTTCTGGGTTTTCTTTTTTTTCAATAATTTGTGAGATTTCAGTGGAAGGATCTGATGAATCATCCCCACCGATAAACATACCTATACCTAGTCCAGCGCCAAGTAACACAATGCCTCCAACAATCATTAAGATCAATTTAATTGGACTCTTTTTTTCTTCTTCTTGATTATTATCTTCAGCCATTTTTTACTCCTAACTAAATAAAACTTTAATTAAGCATTTACGTCAATACTATAATTATTCATTTTAATTTTTTTAAGTTCGTTTACTTCCTTTTTTTTTAAAATCGTGGTTTCCTGTTTACCGTTTTGTTTTTGTTTCTGCTGATTAAAATAGTTACCATGATTATCAGCATCGTTAGACATAGAAAGTTTAGAATTTTTTTCTTCAATTAAATCTGTTAACTTTGGTAAATTGTCATTTAACATATTTGCGGCTTCTTGACTCTCTGTGTTAATTTGTATACTAGTCTTACTATCTTTAACGGTTATTTCTAAACTAATTTTACCCAGATTTTTTGGCTTCAAATCAAAACTTAGTTTAGATATTCCTCTATCAATGGAATTTTTAATAATTTTTGAGAATTTTTCTCCCCAACTACTTTCAAGAAGGTCAAGTGTTTCTCTGGTATTAAAGCTCTGATTATTTAGAAGATTTTTTTCTGAAGATTTTACTTTATTTCCATTAGAGCTTTTTAAATTAAAGCTTCCATCATTTGATTTTTTAGAAATATTTTTTGAAAAATTATTGATTAATTTTATACTGCTTTCTTTATTTATTTTACCTTGAGGAATTTCTTGTTCATTATTATTTTTTAAACTAATACTTTCACTTTTTTTTTTATTTAATTTTCTATCTTTAAGTATAGTGTTTATTTCTTTTGAAGACTTTACCCTGTTTACATTTGAATGAGAGTCTAAATTTTTAAGTTGAACAATTTCAGGGTTTTTATTTGTTTTATTTTGTGTGGTAATTTTTTGAATATCACTTTCAAAATTACCTTTTTCAATTTTTTTTATTTTGATTTCTAAACTCTGTGTTTTAAATTCTTTTTGTTCATTAATATCTTTATTTAATTCTATATTATTTTTAGATTGAAATCCTTTTTTATTCTCTTTCAAAAATGTGTTGTTTTTCAAATCACCCAACAAATTTGAATTTCTAAGTTCTTTTAAAACTGTTTCCTTATAGTCAGTGTTCTTAGTACTGTTGATATTAATTGTCTCTTTATCAACCGATTTATTGTAAATACCAAGCTCTTTGTAAAAAACCTCTGCAAGTGACTTTGCAACATTAATTGTATTTTTATTTGAGTTGACTAGATTAACTTGTTCGTCAATTTCATTTGCGTCAAGATCTTTAAATGAGGTTTCTTCTGAATCAATACTATCTAAATTCACTAAAGCAAAAAGTTCAGCAAAAAGTGCGTCTATATCTGAACTTTTTTCAGATGACTTGATTCCAACTAGTTCGTTGTTACCTTCAAACTTATTATTTATAACCATTTTCATAATAAATTAGGCTGCAATAATAGTGCCATAACACTGCTACAAAATATTTTTTACTTTAAAGTTTTGATGATTTTTTAAATCCTTCTCATTTTGTCTAATTATAAAATCCTCATGAATTTTTTTTTGTATAATTTCTTGTTGCTTATTGACTTTAGATATTTGACTTACATAGCCGGAAATTTCCTTTTCAATATGAAACTTTCTATTTCTAGATATCTCCATTTTTTGGTTAATATCTTCCCTGAAAAAAGAATTATTTTTTAGTTGCGCAGAATTTATAACAGAACCTTCTTTAAAACTTGATTTATCCAGTAGTTTTTTAAGCTCTAAACTTACATTTTCTAACTTATTTTTTTCGTCGTTTAGTGTTCCTAAAGAATTGAACAAATTATTTTTTTTAATTTTTTTTAGAATCGTTAATAATTTATATCTTTTTTTCATTTAAGTGAAACTCTTTAAAATAGCAAGACACTCATCAAAATTAGTTTTTTTTCTGTAGTCTTGTTTAATGAGTTCGCAAATTTTAGGCCAAAGATCTAACGCTTTGTCAATTTGTTCGTTTTGTCCTTGATTATATCCACCCATGAGAACAAGGTCTTTATTTTCTTGGTAAATAGAAAACATTTTTTTAATTAATTCTACTTTATTTTGGTGTTCTTTTGTAATTATAGAGTTCATAACTCTACTTAGTGAGTTGTTCACATCTATCGCTGGGAAGATGCCTAATTGAGCAAATTCTCTAGATAAAACAATGTGACCATCCAGGATAGCTCTAGCGGAATCAACAACAGGATCATTTGTATCGTCGGAGTCTGCTAGGATGGTATAAAAACTTGTTATAGATCCTTCCTTTCCTGAGCCGGTTCCAGTTCTTTCTATTAAATTAGGTATCATAGAAATTACTGATGGTGGATAACCCTTAGATGTTGGTTGTTCTCCAAGTGCTAAACCTACTTCTCTTTTTGCATGAGCAATTCTTGTCAAAGAGTCCATTATTAGAAGAACATTTTTCCCCTTTGATCTAAAATATTCTGCAATGGATGTTGCCCTTTCAGCACCTTTAATTCTTAATAAAGGGGATTTATCAGCTGGTACCGCAACAATTGTTGTTCTTTTTTTTGTTTCATCGTTTAGTACTTCAGAAACAAAATTTCCTAATTCCCTTCCTCTTTCACCAATAAGAGCAACTACTACTACATCTGCTTCTGTAAATTTTGTCATCATCCCTAATAGTATTGATTTACCAACTCCTGAGCCAGCAATTATACCAAGTCTTTGTCCTCGCCCCACAGTGAAAAGAGTATTAATCGCCTTTATTCCAACATCTAACGTTTCTTTAATTGGATTTTTTTTCATTGGATTAATATTTTTTCCACTGATTGGCCAGGTCTCGTTGAGTGAAAGTTGTCCATCATCATCAATTGGTTGCCCAAATGCATCAATTACTCTTCCTAATATATTTTTTCCAACTTCTATCTCTGTACTTCCTTGAGAGGCTTCAATTAAGGAACCAGAAACCAAATTTGCATTTTGATCGTGAATAGCAATAAGATTTTTTTTTTCTCTAAACCCAATAATTTCTCCTGTAACAAAAGTTCCATTGTTACAGTGTAGTTTACAAAGAGTACCAATGGGTGAGGGGAAAGAGTCACATTCAACAATTTTCCCATCAAATTTTGTAATTCTACTTTTAAAAGACTTTATGTTAGAAAAGGTAAGCTTTTCAACAGTAGATAGCATTTGGTCAGCTATTAGCATTTTCTTCTTTTTTTTTTGGTGAAGTTTCTAGCGGATTGATTTTAAGACTTTTATCGTCTTTTTTATTCGGAATACTAATTTTATCTTCTAAATTGTTGAGTTCTTTTTTGATATTGCTACTTTCAGAGAGCTTTATTTTATCATCTATAATTTCAGAAACTTCAATTGACCCAGATTTTATTTTTAGATCACCACGTTGAAGACTTTTGTCAGCTAACAGATTAAAATTCAAATCAATTTTATTTTCACTACAGAACTTATTTACAGAACTATAGTCATTTTCATTTAATAGTATGTTTATTTTATTATTTTCATCAAAAATTTGACATAATTCTGTGATTTTTTTTATAAAAAAATCTGTTTTTGTATCAATTTCATAACCTATTATTTCCTTAATTACTCTTGAAATCTTTTGATTCAATTTGTTAGTAATTTTTTCTGAAAACTCAGGTGTAGTCAAAAAAATATTATCGGTAATATTTTTTAAAGTTACAGCGAGTGCTTTCTCACCCATTTCTAACTCTTCTTTGGTTTTTTTTATACCTAAATAATAACCTTTATTGTAGTATTCTTTGGCTAGGTCATTAGCCATTTTTTTTGCTTCAATTTCTGTATACTTTTTTTCATCAACTTTTTTTTCTAATTCTTCTTCTTTATCTGCACTTAATTCATTGTTAAGTTTTTTTTTTTCATCTTTTCCTTGAATTTCTGGCTTTTCTTGGTTCTGGCCTTCTAATTTTTTACTTTCAGATCTATCAGCTAATTCAATTAAAGTTTTTTTTTTAAACAAGTTTGGTATCTTTTCCAGAATTTCTTGATCCTTAATAAAATCTTGTCTTGTTTTACTTAAAAGACTAAGTATTTCCTCAGTTTTCAAAGCTTCGGAGTCTTCTTTTTCTTGAATTTTTTTTTCTATTGATTGTTCTTTTAGCGGCATCATACAAAGTCGTCTCCACCTCTACCAGCAAGAACGATGGTACCTTCATCAGACATAGTTCTCGCTACATTTATAACTGCTTTTTGTGCTTCTTGAACTTCTGTTAATCTGATTGGTCCTAAAACCTCCATTTCGTCTTTAATATTGGCTGCAGCCCTTTGAGACATACAGTTAAATATCTTTTCCTTCAATTCATCGTCTGTTCCTTTTAAAGCAATAATAAGAATTTCTTGATCGACATTTCTCAGAAGTGTCTGCATACTTCTGTCGTCCATTAAAATTAAAGTTTCAAAAGTAAACATGCTTTCTTGTATCTCTTTAGCCAAGTGTCTATCTTTTTCTCCAAGTGCTTTAATGACTCTTTGCTCCATATTTTGTTTTGTAAAGTTCATAATTCCAGCAGCCGCTTTTACTCCTCCCACAGATGAAGCTCTCAATGATGTATTGGTTTTGAATTTTAGTTGCATTACTTTTTCAAGTTCTTCTAGAGCGTCTGGTTGAACAGTTTCTAAGGTTGCAATTCTATGAATTATGTCAGATTGAACGTCCTCAGGGAGAAGAACCAGAACATCTGCTGCTGTTCCTGGTTCCAAATATGAGATAATGAGTGACATGATTTGTGGGTGTTCATCAGAAATTAATTCTGCAACTGACCTTGCATCCATCCAATCTAAAATTTCAATTGGTTTATCGCTTTCTGTAGGCGTTATTCTTCCTAAAACTGATTGTGCTTTGTTTTCACCAAGAGCTTTTGTCATTACATTTCTAATATAATTAGATGAACCCATACCTAAATCAGTTTGAGTTTTTATAATTGCTAAAAACTCGTCTAAAACTCTGTTGACTGTTTCTTGGTCTAGGCCTTGGACATTGTACATTTCCTTTCCTAGCTGTTGAACTTCCTTGGGACCAAGGTTTTTTAGTATCTCAGATGCCTCTTCTTCACCTAAAAGCATCATTAAGATTGCACATTTTTGAGTACTTGTAAGTCTATCATAAGGTGACAAATCTTCTTCATTATTTGCGTCTTTTTTTTCTTTTTCAGCCATTAACTTTTCCTTTATATGTAATGTTATAGTGCATCTTTTTTCATTAATTGTCTAAATACATTTGAAACTTTTCCAGCCTCATCTCCGACAATCATTCTTATAACTGCAACTTTATCATCATAAGTATTAGCTGTATCAAGCATCTCTGCAGAAATAGCAGCTTTTTTAGGCTTTAATTTAGCTTTAATATCTTCTAATGACTCTCCTTCTTGAACTTCAACCTCTCCTTCTTCTTCAGCCTCTAAATCAGCCTCTGAGATTGCACCACCAGGTCCACCTGCTCCGGCGACACCAGCTGATGGCACGAGGATTCTGTTTAGTAAAGGTTTAAGAGCTCCAAAAGTTATAATTGCTAAGATTAAAACAGTTGAAATTTGTCCTGCTATATTTTGAAACCATGCTTGTTCGTACCATTTTGTTACTATGACTTCTAGTTCTTCAATAAATTCTCCACTGGTGACAACTATGCTGTCGCCTCTATCACCGTTAAAGCCAACAGCCTCTTTTACCAATGATGATATTTTTTCTTTTTCTTCATCGCTTAATGGTTCAGTAATAGTTCCTTCAGGAGTCTGAATAATTTTATTTTTTACCAGTACTGCCGTTTTGACTTTTCTAATTTTTCCGATCTGTCCAATTGTTGTACTCAGTTTCTTACTAACCTCGTAGTTTCTAACATTTGATGTTGATCTTTGTTTGAATTCTTGTTCAGTTCCCTCAGTTGGCGTGTCAATTTGAAGATCTGCAGCTAAAGGCGCCTGGTTTGCTACAGCACCTGGAACACCTCTTGCTGGTCTATCAGTTGATTCATCTGCACTATTTTGCTCACTTCTTGTAGAAATACTCTCTGGATCAAATGTTTCTTCTGTTACCTGTGTATTGGCAAAATCCATTTCTACATTAACTTGGGCAGTCAGATTACCAGCTCCAACCATTGGTGTAACCAAGGATAAAATTCTCTCTCTGTAAAGAGATTCAATTTTAATTCTGTGATTTAATTGTTTTTCTGTTAGTGCAATGTTTGGATCGTCCTCTGGTTTTGATAAAAGTTTTCCATATTGATCTACAACAGTAACATTATCTGATGACATGTTAGGAATTGAGGAAGAAACTATATGTACTATGGCTCTAACTTGTTCTCTATTTAAAACTCTTCCATCGGCCAATTTAACAAATACTGATGCAGTTGGAGATCCTGCATCCCTAACAAATACTGATCTTTCAGGTATAGCTAAATGGACTCTCGCGCCAAGAACATAAGAAATTTCATTAATTGATCTTGCTAATTCAATTTCTTGTGTTTGCTTCATTTTCATAAATTCAACGGATCTACTTGTTCCCATTGGAATTTTTTCTAACAAGTCATAACCTTGAGGGACCGAACTCGGAAGACCTTCAGCAGCGAGCTTCATTTTTGCTTCGTAATATTCTGGTGACGGAACAAGCACCTCACCAGTAGTTGAATCAATTGAAACATCTATTCCGTTTGACCTTAAAACATCAATTACTCTAGACTTTTCATGTTCAGGAAGAGATGAAAAAAGAGTTGTTCTAGATGGTTCTCTAAAAGAAATAAAAAAAACCATTCCAATAAAAATGACAAAAAGAGTTATCATTACCGGAATTGATCTTTGAACGGCAGGTTCGTTGGAAAACCTTTTTATTCTTTCTAAAGTGTCACCAATATTTGAAATTAGTCCTCCCCCTGAATTTGTTGAGGGTTTACTTGCTAATTCTGTAGTTTGTGTTTGCTCTGCCATTTTTTACCTCACTAATTAAACCGGCATATTCATAATATCTTTATATGCTGTTAGCACCTTATTTCTAACGTTAAGTGTCATTTGAAACCCAAGACTTGCTAATTGTTGATTAATCATTACCTTAGTTAAGTCATTTTCTAACCCCAACTCAAAATTCTTTGTCAATTCTGCACTCTTCAGTTGTCCATCAGAAACATCACCAATTGCATTTTTAATACTTTCTAAAAAATCATTATCTTTTTGCTCGTCAATTTTGGGTGTTAAGTTTGCTACACCCTCTTGAATATTTTTAATTTGTTCTTGATTGTTGTTAGCCTTAACTAGGTTTGGCTTAAATACTGTATTAAGATTTGGTTTCATAAGTTGTATCCTTTCACGAAGACTAAATTATTGCCTGCTTTTCATTATGTTGATTAAAATTTTGGTAAAGGTTTTTGTTTTTATTTAAATCAATCATAATGTCTCCTTCTTCAACTATATTATTTTCTGATAAAACTATAGCTCTTTGAAGAACATTTTCTAGCTCACGAACATTTCCAGGCCAGTCATAATCTGTTAAAATTTTTTGGGCACCTTTTGTTATATAAGGAATTTTATCAAAATCAGTATGTCGCCTCAACAATGCAACACTTATTGGAATAATATCATTAGCTCGCTCTGATAAATTTAAAGTCTCTAATGGGAAAACATTCAACCTATAGTAGAGGTCTTCACGAAACTTTTTTTCTTTAACTTCAGTTATCATATCTCTGTTAGTGGTTGCGATCACTCTGACGTCAACGTCTATATCTCTTTGACCACCTATTGGTGTAACTTTTTTTTCTTGAAGAACCCTTAATAATTTTGCCTGAAGTGAGAGTGGCATTTCAGAGATTTCATCCAATAATAATGTTCCACTATCAGCTGCACGAAAAATTCCTTTGTTAGCTGATGAAGCTCCGGTGAATGCACCTTTTTCGTGTCCAAAAAGCATAGCCTCTAACATATTTTCAGGAATTGCAGCGCAGTTAATTGCTACAAAAGGTTTTTCTTCTCTTTTTGAGTTTTGATGTATAAAACTAGATATAACTTCTTTACCTGTTCCTGTTGGGCCATGAATAAAAACTGTGACATCTGTTTCTGCAACTTTTTTTGCCAGGTTTATTAGATTTTCTGTTTTTGGATCTGAAAAACTATATTTTTCTGATTGAATAGCTTGAAAAATAATTTCGTTGATTACGTTATCAAATTGTGAAAAAGAAATTATTAAATAAGCCCCACCTAGTTCGCTAAAAATTGAGTATTTAACATCAGAATTATCAAGGATGATTACGTTAGTACAACCTATCTTTCTAGAGGTTTTTAAAATTTCTGATTTCCCCCCAATATTCTCTTGAAATTTTTTTGAGCAAATAATAGTGGACTTATTTTTTTCTAAATTAAGAGTTTCTTTTTTTTCTATTAAACTTACATTACAACTCTTATTTTTTAAAAATTTAAAAAGCTCATCTGACTTTTCAAAAAAATCTTTAATAATATATATATCTTTCATCATAAACCTTTAATTGTATTTGGAGTAACAAAAGCAAGAAACTTACCAAACCATAAAAGATTTTTTTTTATTTTTATTTTTATTAGTAAATACAATAACTTACAGATACCTATTTTTTTTATTTTTTTTACAATTTGAATATTGTCATTTTTCTGACATTATTTCTATTGATATTATGAGTGAATTTATTATCGGAAATTGCGAGGTAACCCAACAACTTAAAAAGTTAGTAGACATGGTTTCTATTTCAAATTCTACTGTTTTACTCCGGGGCGAAACAGGCTGTGGAAAAGATGTTGTAGCAAGAGCGATTCATGCGACTTCAAATCGAAAGGGTGCACTAATAAATGTAAATTGTGCTGCTATTCCATCTGAACTATTAGAATCAGAGTTGTTTGGCCACGAAAAAGGTGCCTTTACAGGCGCTGATTCTAAAAAAGAAGGAAGATTTGAAGCATCAAATGAAGGAACTCTTTTTTTAGATGAAATTGGAGATATGCCAATGTCACTTCAAGCAAAATTACTCAGGGCTATTGAAACAAAAACAATTCAGAGGGTCGGTGGTAAAGGAGAAATAAAATTGAATTTAAGATTAATTTGTGCCACCCATCAAAATATTGAAAAAAAAATAGAGGATGGACTTTTTCGAGCCGATTTATTTTATAGAATTAATGTTTTTCCAATTGAAATACCAACACTTGCAGAGCGTAAGGATGATATACCAGAGTTATTAAACTATATACTTGAGGAAATAGGCAAAGATAATAACAACAATCTACCGATATTTGACGATTCAGCAGTGTCTGCTCTTAAAGAATATATTTGGCCAGGAAATGTAAGGGAACTAAAAAATTTAATTGAAAGAGCTTCAATTATTTTTGCTAATAAAAAAATTAATGCAAAAAATATCAGAGAAAATCTTCTTAGAATAAATTTACCAGATTTTAAAGAGGAAAGTAATTATGTTTGGGAAATGACCTCAGAATTAACTAATACTGAAAATTTAAAAAAAGAAACTGATACAAACAACAATTCTCTACCTCACCCTAATAACTATAAGAGCTGGTTTGATTACTTGGAAAAAATTGATCTTAGAAGGCACCTAAGTGAAGTAGAATGCATTTTAATTGAAGGTGCGCTAAAAAAAAATGATGGTTCAGTTACCTCTGCATCAAAAAGTCTAAAAATAAATCGTACAACCTTGATCGAAAAAATGAAAAAGTATTCTATTCCAAGAGTTGGTAATGATTAGCCTCCTATATGTATAATTCCTTTTTTCTTTGCTAACGAAATTTGTTTACTTCTTTCTTCAAATCCTTTTTTTTGTTTTGTTGTAGTCGTTTCATAACAATTTGGGCATGAAACTCCTTTTCTAAACATAACAGAGTTTTTTTCTTTATTATTTATTGGTGTTCGGCATGCAAAGCACTGATCATAATTTCCTTTAGACAAATTTTCGTTAATAGATACTCTTTCATCAAAAACAAAACATTCACCTACCCAATTTTTACTTTTATTTTTTGTTTTTTCAAAATACGAAATTATACCTCCCTCAAGTTGAAAAACATTTTTAAAACCAATTTTTCTAAGATAACTGCTTGCTTTTTCACACCTTACTCCTCCAGTACAGAACATAGCAATTTTCTTGTTCTTTATTTTTTTTTCATTTTTCTTAACCCACTCAGGAAACTCTGAGAAATTGGATGAGTTTACTAATATTGAACCTTTAAATGTACCGATTTTTGATTCATAAGTATTTCTGGTATCAATTAATAGAGTATTATTATCATATATTAATTCATCCCATTTTTGAGGAGTAATTCGGAGCCCTGTATCTTCATTAGGATAAATATTTTTTTGTCCCATTCTTATTATTTCAGATTTGATTTTAACTTTTAGCCTTAAAAAGACATGATCATAGTAATTGTGAGTTTTAAAAAAAAACTTTTTTATTCAAAATTTTATTTATAAAATTTTTAAATTTAAGACTGTAGATTTTTTTTATTGATACTGTTCCATTAAGGCCCTCTTTAGCTAAAAGAATGGTTCCTTTAGCTTTTGTTTTTTTTAGAAAATTAATGAGTTCAGATTTTAGTTGCTCAATCCTGTTAAGATTAATAAATTCATAGAATGATATTACTTGAAATTCTGTTTTTTTATGCATGATATTTTTTTTCAAAATTTGTTAAAAACATTTGTTGCTATAGACCCTTTATCCTTAATTCCTTTGTTCGTGGTTCTTACGTCTAAAATTGATTCAAAAAAAACACTAAAACTTTCTGTAATGGTTTTTCTAATATCATCATCTGTGTTAACATTTTTTTTATTTTTTGGGAATATTTTTTTGATGTTTATGGGAATATCAATCAACTCCTTTCAAATAGTTGGTGGTATTTTTTTATTGCTGATTTCTTATGAAATGGTTTTTGAAAAAAGAATGAAGAGAAAAAAAAATTTGTCAGATGAAATTCTAGATGATAAAAATTTAAATAA
>CACBBU010000003.1 GCA_902537615.1 uncultured Alphaproteobacteria bacterium | reverse complement strand
CTTACTATAAATACATTTTAATAAATGTTAATCTAAAAGTTAAAATGAACAAAAAAAAACTTTCAACAAATTTAATCAAAACAGGAATTAATAGATCCAAATTTATGGAAACAAGCGATCCACTTTTTCTTACATCAGGATTTATTTATAAGTCTGCCGAGGAAGCAGAAAAATCTTTTAGGGAAGAAAAAAAAAGATTTATGTATTCAAGATTTGGTAATCCTACAGTCGAAGCATTTCAAAAGAAAATGGCACTATTAGAGGGAGCTGAAGAATGTTGGGGAACAGCTACAGGTATGGCAGCCCTATTTACAATTTTAATGTCATACCTAAATAGTGGGGATAGAGTTGTTTCAAGTAGAGCACTTTTTGGAAGTTGTCATTATATTGTCACAAAAATACTTCCAAGATTTGGAATAGAAGTTATCCTTGTTGATGGAACGAATTTGAATGATTGGGAAGAAGCTTTAAAAAAAAAGACTAATATTGTTTTTTTTGAAACACCCTCAAACCCTTGTCTTGACCTTGTTGATATCAAAGAAGTATCAAAGCTTGCTCACAAAGCTGGAGCCTTGGTAGTTGTGGATAATGTTTTTGCAACACCAATTCTGCAAAAACCTCTTATGCATGGAGCAGACATTGTTATGTACTCAGCAACAAAACATATTGATGGTCAGGGGAGAGTTTTAGGAGGAGCCATTTTAGGATCAAAAAAATTTTGTAAAAATTTTGTAAAACCTTTCATTAGAAATACTGGACCCTCCCTAAGTCCATTTAATGCCTGGGTGTTGCTAAAAGGAATAGAGACTCTAGAACTACGAGTAAAACACCAGACTAAAACTGCAAAAGATATAGTTAAATATCTGAAAAAAAGCTCAAAAATAGGTAGAATATACTATCCAACAGATTCAAGTTTTGAACAAAAACAACTTACAAAAAAACAAATGACTGATGGCGGCTCAATTATATCTTTTGAGCTAAATTCTCAAAAAGAAAAAAAAAAAAAAGTTGCTTTTTCATTTTTAAATAAATTAAAACTAATTGAAATATCTAACAACTTAGGTGACTCTAAAACACTTGTTACACATCCAGATACAACTACTCATCATAAATTAACCTCAGATGAAAAAATTAGTTTACGCATAACGAAAAATTTGGTTAGACTATCTGTTGGATTAGAAGACTCTATTGATATTATTGAAGACATTAACAACGCACTAACGAAAGCTTGAGAAAAATGAACCTAAAATACCAAGTATCAATCTTAGTTGAACCAACATACTTAGAGGATCATTCGGATCCTTCTGAAAATTCATATTTATGGGCTTATACCGTAAAAATAAAAAATAACAGCAATGATACAATCAAGCTTATAAGTAGACACTGGAAAATATTTGATTCCAATGGAAGTTACCGTGAAGTCAAAGGAAAAGGGGTGGTTGGGGAGCAACCAGTTATTCATCCAGGACATGAATTTGAATATACTAGCGGAACCCCTTTAAAAACGAGCTCAGGCTTGATGCATGGAAGTTATCAAATGGAGGATTTTAAGGGAAAATCTTTTGAAGTTTTAATACCACCGTTTTCCCTAGATGTTCCCAATACTAATATAAAACTTAACTAGCTGGTGATAGACAATTTAAAATCGTCGTTCTTTGTTATTGGAAACTTGCTTATATTTTTTTCAATGTACTCTCTTATACCAGGGTTATTTGATTATTATTCAAATGGCTCTGACTGGGTCGTTTTTTTTGTTATTTCTATTGTTTGTTTTTTCACAGGATTAAATATTTCATTTACTTTTAAAAAGAAAAACGAAGATGTTGAAATATTGTCAGCATTTTTACTCACTCTTGTCTCTTGGATAATTCTAACTATTATTGCTGCTATTCCTTTTTATTCAGGTTCTCCAAAACTATCATTTATTGATTCTTTTTTTGAATCAATGTCTGGTCTTACAACAACTGGAGCAACTATAATTCAGGACTTAGATAATACAGCAAAATCAATTCTTCTTTGGAGAGCAATGTTACAGTGGCTTGGAGGTATCGGTATAATAGTTATTGCAATTGCGATATTCCCTATTTTGAAAATAGGTGGGATGCAATTATTCCAAACTGAATTTAGTTCTAAAAATGAAAAAGTACTTCCAAGAACTACACAAATTGCTGCTGCAATTGGTTTGGTTTATCTTCTGCTAACACTGTTATGTAGTTTTTTCTTATATTCAACTGGACTTACTATTTTTGATAGTCTTGCACATGGAATGACAATTATAGCAACAGGAGGTTTTTCAACAAAAAATATGTCAATTGGTTTTTTTGATTCTGTTAGCACAGAGTTAGTTGTTATGATTTTTATGATAATTTCTTCATTACCCTTTATTTTAATATTTCAATCATTGAGAAAAGGTAACAGTGAGTTTTTTAACAATTCCCAAGTTCAGTTCTTTTTAGGGTTAATTATACTTGTTATTTTTTTTGTGATGATATGGCTTCAAAAAAACTATGAAGTAGACTATCTTGAATCACTCCGAATCGCTTCTTTTTCTGTTATCTCTATTGCAACTGGGAGTGGATTTAGCACTTACGATTTCAGTTTATGGGGAACATTCACAACTACCCTGTTTTTATTTGTAATGCTTATTGGCGGATGTTCGGGATCATCTAGTTGTGGACTAAAAATTTTTAGAGTTCAGATTCTTTTAAGGTCATCAATAACACTAATAAAAAAAATTATTCAGCCAAGAGGAATTTTCATTCCAACCTATAATTCATCAGAAATAAGCGAAGAAATTTTAAATTCTGTAACTGGATATTTTTTTCTTTATTTACTTATTTTTGGGTTACTAACTCTTCTATTATCCTTTGATGGTCATGACCTTATCACCTCTTTATCTGGTTCAGCTGCTTCCTTAGCTAATGTTGGTCCTGGTTTAAGCGAAATGATCGGGCCTTCAGGAAACTACTCATCTATGTCTAATTTTTCTAAATTTTTTCTTGCAATTGGAATGCTCATAGGAAGGCTTGAACTCTTTCCACTGCTAATTTTATTTTCTCCAGAGTTATGGAAAAAGTAGATCTAGAAATCTTCAAGACACCACAGCAGAATTGATTGGTGAGCATATAACCTATTTTGAGCTTCGTCCCAAACAAGAGAGTTTTTTCCGTCTATAACTTCATCTGTTACCTCGCAACCTCTGTGAGCTGGAAGGCAATGTAAAAAAAATGAATCTTTAGTAGTTTTTGACATCAGATCTGCATCGACTCTAAATTTATGAAACCTTTTTAGCTTTTCTCTATCTTTTTTAACTCCCATTGACTCCCATGTGTCAGTAATAACAACATCAGCGTTCTTAAGAGCTTCAGCAGGTTTATCAAATAGTCTTACCTGAGATGATTTGCAATTTTCAATAATTTGTTTTGATGGAAAACAACCTTCAGGACATGAAATATTTAATTCAAAATCATAATGGTTTATAGCTTCAATCCAGGAATTACAAACATTGTTTCCGTCACCAACCCAACAAATTTTTAATTTGTTTATATCTTTAAAATTTTCCTCTAATGTCATTATATCAGCTATAATTTGACATGGATGACTGTTATTAGTTAATCCATTGATTATAGGAACCTCAGACAACTCTGAGATATCATATAATATTTTTTCATCAGAACCTCTGTAAAGGATTATATCAGCGTATCTACCTAAAACTTTAATTGTATCCTGCAAAGACTCGCCACGTCCTAATTGACTATCATGCTGATCTAATACGACAACATCTCCATTTAACTTTTTCATTCCTACCTCAAATGAAACCCTAGTTCTGGTAGAGGGCTTTTCAAATATCATTGCTAGAATTTTCTTATCATTTAAAAACTTTCTTCCATAATTTTTTTTTAAAAAATGAGCTTGTTTTATAATTAACAAAATATCTTTTGTTGAAAGTTTATTAATATTTAAAAAGTGCCTGATTTTTTTTTTCATTTTAAGTTTTTAAAAGCCTTATCTATTTTTATTATTGCTTCATCAACATGCTTTTCTTCAAGAATTAAGGGAGGTAAAATTCTTATGATGTTTTGACTTGCTTTTACTGTAAGTAGTTTATGATTGATCATCTCTTTAATTAAAATTTCATTTTTAATTTTTGACTCGATACCCAACATTAAACCTTTACCTCTAATACTTGAAACCAAGGTTGGGTATTTTTTGATAATCTCTTCCTCTAATCTGTTCTTTAAATAATTTCCAACTTTTATAACGTTTTTTAAAAAATCTTTGTTTAATACATAATCTAACACAACAGTTGCAATTGACATCGCAAGAGGATTACCCCCAAAAGTTGAACCATGGGAACCTGGACTCATGGTGCTAGCAGTCTTTTTATTCATTAAACAGGCGCCAAGTGGAAATCCACCTCCAATTCCTTTGGCAATTGGGACAATATCTGGCTTAATTTTAGACCATTCAAAAGCAAATAGCTTTCCAGTTCTTCCTAGGCCGCATTGCACTTCATCAAGAATTAGTAATATATCCCTTTTATCGCATAACTCTCTTAATCCTTTTAAACAGTAGTCAGGAATAACTCTTATCCCTCCCTCTCCTAAAATAGTTTCTACCATTATTGCTGCTGTGTCTTTGTTGATAGCCTTTTCTAATGCATCATGGTCTCCGAACGGAACCTGATCAAACCCATCAACATCTGGACCAAATCCTCTCGTATGATCAGGATTTTTAGCAGCAAAAAGTGATGCTAATGTTCTACCATGAAAAGCACCTTCAAAAGTGATGATTCTATTTTTTGATTTAAAACCTTTTTCATAAAAAAACTTTCTAGCAACTTTAATACTTGTTTCAGTTGCTTCGGAACCTGAGTTACAAAAAAAAACGTTTGAAGCAAATGAGTTTTTAACTAGTTTGTCAGCTACATTTTCTTGTCCCAATACTTTAAAAAGATTTGAGCAATGCCAAATTTTTTCACCCTGAGTTTTAAGAGCATTTACTAATGATGGATGACTGTGACCTAAACAATTTACACCAATTCCACTCGTAAAATCAAGAAATCTAGTACCGTCTATTGCATAGAGATAAACTCCGTCACCATGATCAACCTCAATATTAATTGGATTATAAACTTGTAAAATACTCATGATTAAGTTTTTAAACCAAATCCCTTTTTAAATACATAGATTGTTAAAAATAAAAAAAATACATTTATTAAAGCTAAAACTAAAATACCAGTTAAAATATTACTGTCTGCGTATCCAATAAATCCTGATCTGAAACCATCAATCATATAAAAAAATGGATTCCAATGAACAACAAAATGCCAGAATTCGGGTAATCTTTTGATTGAGTAAAATGTACCAGACAGAAAAGTTAATGGAAGAATTACAAAGTTTGTAATTGAAGCCATATGATCAAATTTTTTTGACCATATTCCACATAATATTCCAAGATTTGAAAGTAAAAATGAAGAAGAGAATGCAAAATAAAAGATAATTGCAATGTTAGTTATTCTTATCGGTATTAGTAGGAAAATAACTAAGGAAACTGATAGACCTACAAGTAATCCTCTTGTAACACCACCAAGTAAATATGAAAAAGTTAACTCGTACTCAGATAAAGGTGGCATCAAAACGTCAACGATATTTCCTTGTACTTTTGATATAAGAATTGAAGAGGATGTGTTAGCAAAGGAATTTTGCATTATTGCCATACAAATGAGACCTGGTGCAAGAAATTCAGAAAATGAATAATTTTCTGTACTTAGGTATTCTCTATCTATTGAAATTGTAAAAATCATGTAAAATAACAAAGTAGTAATTGCTGGTGCCAAGATTGTTTGAGCAAAAACATTGAAGAATCTTTTAACCTCTTTTAAGTAAAGAGTATAAAAGCCATACCAGTTAAAACCTTTAAAGTGTTTAATTTTTACAAATTTTTGCATACAATAATTCTATAAATAAATATTTATTCAAATATGATTTCGGAATACCTTAAAAAATATAGTTATTATTACTTAACAAGGTACTCTGTTACAAAAAAAAAATTTGAGAATATATTAAAAAGAAAAATCTCAAAAGACTATTTTCAAAAAAAAATTACGAGTGAAGAAAAAAATCAATATATTTCTGAGATTCCTTTTATATTAGATCATCATATTAAGAATGGATGCTTTAACGAAAAAAATCTCATAGAGTTTAAAATTAACTCCTTAATAAAAAGGGGGTATTCTTTAAAAAAAATTAAGATTACCTTAATAAAATTATCTTTTAATAAAGAAATATTAGATTCAAAAATGTCTCACCTTTATTCCGATGAGAGCCTAAATTATGATTTGATGGAAAATTTTTTTAATAGATCTAAACTATTAATAAATAATACATTAAAAAAAAATGACTTTAAAAAAATGCTTAGTAAATTTATCAACATGGGGTTTGAATATAATGATTCCCTAAAATTTTTAAAAAAAAAATTGAATTATTATGATTACCCTTGATTCTTTAAATTATCTATTGTTAGAACTAAACGGAAATACTTTTTTTGGAATTAAGGTATTAAATGTTTTATATTCAATAATTGTCTTTCTATTCTTTTTAATTGCTAAAAAGCCTTTAATTAATTTTTTTTCTAATAGGTTTTTTATTTTATTTAAACTTAATAAAAAGAATAAAGAGTTTACTAAAAACGTATACGAACCACTTAATTTACTTGTAATAGGACTCGCAATTTTTTTAGCATCAACTTTTCTCACAGAGAATGAAAAATTAAGTGAGTTCGTTTACAAAATTAATGTTTCTATTTTTACAATTGTCACCTTCTGGTTTTTAAGTCAAATAATAAAACCGTTATTTTCAAAAATTAAAACAATTGAACAGATCCTTACTAAAGATTTAATTGAATGGATAACTAATTTCTTAAAAATATTAGTTTTCATCTTGGGCTTTTGTGCGGTACTAGAGTTATGGGGTATAAGGGTTGGCCCTATAATTGCTGGACTCGGTCTTTTAGGAGTAGCTGTAGCTTTAGGTGCTCAAGATCTTTTCAAAAATTTAATATCAGGAATTCTTGTACTTATAGAAAAAAGATTTAGAAAAGGTGATGTAATTATTATTGAAAATACAATAGAAGGTACAGTTGAAAAAATTGGTTTTAGATCAACAGCAATTAGAAAATTTGATAGGTCACTTTGTTTTATTCCTAATAATCAATTTGCTGAAAAAGCAGTAACCAACATAACAAAAATATCAAACAGAAGAATAAACTGGATTATTGGTCTTGAATACAAAAGTACAACTAAACAGTTAAAAACCATATGCAATGATATAGAAAATAAGATTACTAGCAGAAAAGAAAATTTTAGTGTTAATAAAGCAACTCCAGTAATAGTAAAAATTTATGAATTTTCTGACAGTTCTATAAATATTTTGGTCAGATGTTTTACTAAAACAAATGATTATAATCAACTTTTAGAGGCTAAAAATGAATTGGCTGTTGATATTAAAGAGATAGTAGAAAAAAGAGGAGGTTCTTTTGCATTTCCTTCACAATCAATATATGTGGAAAAAAATTAATAAATTTCGTCCCTAAAAGCTCATTATTTTTTTATCAAAATTTTCCCACACACCGTCTTTTCCCTCCCAAGAACCTCTTGTTGCTACTTTAGAATATTCAGTGGCTCTTGCTTCAAAAAAATTAGCATGTTCTACGCCATTAAGTATTTCAGTTAACCAAGGAAGAGGATGTTTTTTTATTCCAAAAATTGGGTCCAATTTTAATTGCTTAAGTCTCCAGTCTGCAATGTACCTTATGTAATTTTTTATATCAAGTGGCTCCATTCCCTCAACTGGGCCAAGTTCAAAGGCTAAGTCTATAAAATTATCCTCTAAGGATACGACTTTTTGACAACATTCAATAATTTCGCTTTTTAATTTTTTAGTCATACATTTTGTTTCTTTTACAAACTCATGAAAAAGTTTTATCATTCCTTCACAATGTAGAGACTCATCTCTTACAGACCATGTCACGATTTGCCCCATTCCTCTCATTTTATTATGTCTTGGAAAATTTAGAAGCATAGCAAAACTAGCAAAGAGTTGTAAACCCTCGGTAAACCCACCGAACATAGCAACAGTCTTAGCTATCTCGTGATTTGAATCAACAGTGAATTGTTGCATATAATCATGTTTATCTGCCATTTCCTTGTATTTTAAAAAAGCTGAAAACTCTGTGTCAGGCATACCTATTGTTTCTAATAAAAGCGCATATGCCGCAATGTGAACAGTTTCAATATTTGAAAAAGCAGACATCATCATTTTAACTTCGGTTGGCTTAAAAACTTGTGAATATCTTTCCATATAATTATCATTTACTTCAACATCAGATTGAGTAAAGAATCTAAATATTTGTGTTAAAAGATTTCTTTCATTGTCGTTTAGCTTTACAGCCCAATCCTTGCAATCTTCACCTAATGGAACTTCCTCAGGCATCCAATGAACTTGTTGCTGTCGTTTCCAAAAATCGTAAGCCCATGGATATCTAAAGGGCTTATACGAGTGTGAGGAGGTTAGCAGTCCAACTTTTTCTTCTATTTTTTCTTTAAATCCGTCCATAATCAATCTGCGTCAAGCCTATTGGCATGATAAGCACTCCTCATAATCAGTTTTAGTTTCAGTAATATTTTTTTTAGGCCAGTTGCTGGTGTTGTCACCTTCTACACCTGCATAACTTGCTCTCTGAATTGACTTAGACCTGCAGTAATAAAGGCTTTTCACTCCGAGTTCCCATGCTTTCCAATGAAGCATCATTAAATCCCATTTATCTACATCAGCTGACAAATAAAGATTTATTGATTGACTTTGACATATAAATGGCGTTCTGTCAGACGCCATTTCAATTATCCACCTTTGGTCTATTTCAAATGCAGTCTTGAAGCAATCTTTTTCTTCGGGAGTTAACTCCTTTAAGTGAGCAACTGAACCATCGTTTTCTAAAATACTTTGCCATGTAACCTCGTTGTTAAGTCCTTTATCTTCAAATAATTTTTCCAAATATTTGTTTTTGACTGTAAAGGATCCTGACAGAGTTTTGTGGGTGTAAATGTTAGCCGGAATTGGTTCAATACATGCACTTGTCCCTCCACAAATGATACTGATGGAGGCAGTTGGTGCTATGGCTAACTTATGACTAAATCTTGCTTTGACATTCATTTCCTGGGCATCAGGACATGCACCTTTTTCAATGGCTAATATTACTGAAGCCTTGTCAGCTTCTTGCTTTAGATGTTTAAAGAATTTAATATTCCAACTTTTTGCCAATGCACTTTCAAACGGTATTCCTTTCTTCTGTAAAAAGCTGTGAAAACCCATTGCACCAAGTCCCACTGATCTTTCCATTTTAGCGGAATACGCTGCATGCTTCATGGAGTCAGGAGCATTTTTAATAAAATCTTCTAAAACATTGTCTAGAAACCTCATGATATCTTGAACAAAGTTTTCATCTTTTGACCATTCATCCCATTTTTCAAGATTTACAGAGGACAAACAACAAACAGCTGTTCTTTCTTTACCATGATGATCAAGGCCAGTATGAAGCATAATTTCACTGCATAAATTAGATGTTTTAACTTTCATACCTTTTTTCATTTGGTGTTTAGCCATATTTTTATTAACAGTATCAATAAAAACCAAATAGGGTTCACCAGTTTGCATTCTAGTTTCTAGAATTTTTTGCCATAACTCTCTAGCATTAATTTTTTTCAATGTTTCATTAGTTTTAGGGCTTCTTAAAGAGAATTCTTTGTTATTTTTAACACATTCCATGAATTCGTCTGTAATATTAATGCCATGATGTAAGTTAAGACTCTTTCTATTAAAATCTCCAGATGGCTTTCTAATCTCCAAAAATTCTTCAATTTCAGGATGATGAACGTCCAGGTAACATGCTGCAGAACCTCTTCGTAAAGAGCCCTGAGAGATTGCAAGTGTCAGTGAGTCCATTACCCTAACAAAAGGAATTATTCCTGAGGTTTGTCCGGATTTTTTTACAGTTTCTCCAATTGACCTAACTTCTCCCCAATATGTTCCAATACCTCCCCCATTTGAAGCTAACCAAACATTTTCACTCCATGTTGAAAGAATTCCATCAAGACTGTCGTGAACAGTATTTAAGAAACAGGAGATCGGAAGTCCTCTTTTTGCTCCTCCATTTGATAAAACTGGTGTTGCAGGCATAAACCATAACTTTGAAATATAATCATAAATTCTTTTTGCGTGATCATCGTCATCCGAGTAGCATTTTGATACCCTCAAGAACATGTCCTGAAACTTTTCACCCGGAAGTAAATATCTATCTAAAAGTGTAGCTTTTCCAAAATCTGTTAAATTTTCATCCCTTGAATAATTTGGTTGTAAAAATGAATTTTCCTCAACATTCTTGTTGTTTAACTTTTGGATTTTTTTATCCAAAGGAAGAATTTTAAGAGAAGTCAGGTTTTGCATAATAATTTCCTACGAAAAATTTTAAGAACACTATATATAGTAATTAATGTTTAATTAATGTCAACCACTAGTATGTAAAAAGATTTTTGGCGCGCCCGGAGAGAGTCGAACTCCCAACCTTCTGATCCGTAGTCAGATGCTCTATCCAATTGAGCTACGGGCGCATAAAATAAAAAATTATACTAAGAAGTTATTAAAAAAAAATTTAAAAAAAAAAAATTCATAAGTGTATGAATCAATAATTAAAATTTTTTTGTTTATTTTAAACTTTTTATAGGATATATCTATTGTTTATTTGTTAACAAAATTTTATGATATTAACTAATTAAGTCAAACTAACATATCCCTATGCAAAAAAATCTCATCAAACCCTTACTCCTATCATTTATCTTCACAACCTACTCTTGTACTGGAGTACAAGATTATGTTTTTCCATCCTTATCAGATGAGGAAGTAGTTGCTCCTCCTGCCTTAGAGGAAGTTCCAGCTACGATTGAATCTGCTGAGTCCCCTACTCAAGAAATACCGCCTTCACAGTATGCACAGCCCGCAGTGGCACAACCTCAAGTAGCATACGATACAGGTCCAACTGGTACATTTGTTGGGGGAAAAATAAACCAATTTAGAGCTGATTTATCAAGTATTCAAAATGCAGTTTCATCTCACAACAACGATTTTTTAAGATTCAAAGATCTTGTTGACGAACAAACCTCAGTTTATCAAGGTCTTTCAAGCGCTATTCGGTCAAGATTACAGATTGGTACGACACCTGGAAACCCTATTTTAGTTGGACAATGGAATGATGCGCAAAGAGCCCTAGAAGACATTCAAAATAACGTAAATAATTTGCAAATTGTTAATAACCGTGTCACTGCTGACGCTGCACTCATTACACATTTAAAAAATGCAATTGACTCAAGTTTCTTTATTTCGGGAGCTATTGATGAAGATCATAACCAACTGAAAGTACTTAAAGATGATGTTCAAAGGACATCAGTGTTATATTCTCGCCTAATGGATGAGTTAGAGGAGAAGATTTCTAGAGAGATCCAAATATTAAACGCTGAAAGACAATACATGAAAGAATTATCTGCAGACGTTGAGGTAGGTAAGTTTGGTGGAAAGGTCTCCGCTCCACCCACAAGAAGCTCTCAGTCCTCTACGATTTCAACTAGTGGGGAAGAGGCAGGTGCAATTGACACAATTAAAATTGCTCCACTAAATTATGACAACGCCATATTAGTTATTAAATTTGACGATACCACTTTTGACTACTCAACGGCATTGTTTGAATCAATTTCTAATGCTCTTGAGCAAATGCCTTCAGCTAGTTTTGAAGTAGTGGCAGTAAGTCCAACCGGTGGGGCAAGTTTTGCAGAAAAAGCTAGACAGAGAGCATCCGAAGTTTTCAATAAGGTCGTAGAAATGGGCGTTCCATCCGAAAGAGTCTCATTAGCATCGTCAAATAGCACTACAGCACAGGCTGAAGAAGTTCACATTTATCTTAAGAATTAACTTTCTTTATTCACACTTTTAATTAAACCCTTTTGTTTTACAAGTTTGCTTCTGATAGCTATATTATCTATGAGCCTGACATCATCTATTGTTATTGAGATAAATACTCTACATTTAGAAGGTACGCAGTCAGGTTCAGATAAAGTTTTTTCTTTAAGAACTTCAATATAATTTACTTTTTCAAAACCGAATTTCAAAAGTCTTCGTCCAAAATAATTTATTTTATTTTTTTTTAATCCACAGTTTTCTATATCAAATGCTATTGTGTTCATAGTTTCAAATATCATTTTAGTTAAATGTTTTTTTTTATCACCTATTAATTGGTTGCGTGAAGACAAAGCTAAACCATTCTTTTCCCTGCATGTTGGTACAATTATTAATTTCGTTTTAAAAAAAAAATCCCTAATTAATTTTTTAATTACTAAGATCTGTTGATAATCCTTTTGTCCTAATGTCAAAAAATGAGGCTGGATAAGGTTTAAAAATTTCAACATTATAGATGCAACCCCTGAGAAATGACCTGGTCTATCCAAACCGCATAGTTTATTCCCTAATTGTCCAATTTCTAGCGATATAGACGTATCAGAAAAGTTTTTATTTGGCAGAAAAATTAAATCAACGTTGTTTTTTTCTAGTAGTTCCAAATCTTTTTTCAAGGTTCTTGGATAGTTTTTAAAGTCATTTTTCTCAGAAAACTGAAGTGGGTTTACATATATGCTGACGATTGAAACACAACCTCTTTTTTGGGATTTTTTTAATAGACTTAAATGCCCTTCATGAAGGTTTCCCATTGTGGGTATAAAGTTAATATTTTTTTTTCCTCTTATTTTTTTTAAAGTTTCTGTTAGCACTTTTATATTTTTTATTATCATTTTACTTATAATAATTTTTTTTTTGGGGATATTTTCTTTTTATGACATCCGATGAGAATTTTTTAAATGCTTGAGAAATAATAATATCCAAATTAGAGTATTTTTTTAAAAATTTAGCATTAAAATCAGTTAAACCTAAAAGATCCTCGGCAACAAGAACTTGTCCATCGCAATCTGATGTAGCGCCAATACCAATAATAGGAATATTAGAGTTTTTCATTAACTTTTTAACTATTGACTCAACCGTACACTCAACTACAACTGAGAAAACACCTGCCTTCTCCAAAGAATTAAGGTCATCCAATATTTTTTTTTCTTCATTTTTTTTTCTTCCATAAACTGGGTATTTACCATCATGCTGTTGCGGTAATAAGCCTATGTGACCCATCACATTAATTTTTTTTTTTGTAAGAAAAGTTATTGTATCAAAAAGTTTTTCTCCACCCTCTAGCTTAACTGCATCAGCTCCAGTTTCTATTAAAATTTTTTTTGCATTTTTATAAGCTTGTTTAATATCTTTTTCATAAGTCCCATATGGCATATCTACAACAACTATTGAGTTTTTCGCTTGCTTCACTACAGCTTTTGCATGTTGTAAAATTAAACCTATACTTACTTTTCTTGTTGAATTGAATCCATACAAAACTGGCCCAACAGAATCACCAACTAAAATTATATCTGCATACTTATCCGCAATTTTTGCAATTGGTGCTGTATATGATGTGATACAAATAATAGGTACTTTGTTTTTAAATTTCTCAATTATTTTTTTTTTTTTCAAAAACATTAGCAAATTATTTTTATACAATTAGCATTAGATTTTTTAAAATAACACATTTTATGACTATAAAGAGAATAAAAAATTTTCTAGTAATATTTTTACTTTGTACTATACAATCATACTCACTTGCTGATGATGCTTACATTGATCCAGAGCCTTATATAAGTGACTCTAATTATAATAATAAATACTATGAAGGATCAAATATAATTGTAGTTACAGCGAATGACTACGCCACAAGAATTGGATATGATATTCTTAGGGATGGAGGAACTGTTTTTGATGCGGCTGTTTCTATACAACTAGCTCTTGGTCTTGTAGAGCCGCAATCATCGGGGCTTGGAGGGGGGTTGTTCGCAACCTTTTTTGACAATAGTTCAAAGAAAATTATGACTTACGAGGGTAGAGAAACCGCCCCAAAAAATATTACTCAAAATTTATTTCTTGATGAAAACCTAAAACCTAAAAAGTTTTTTTCTGCGGTGGTTGGAGGGTTATCTGTTGGAACACCTGGGACTTTAAAAACTTTATATGAACTTAATCAAGATTATGGTACAATTAAATGGAAACATTTAGTAAAACCAATAATTAAACTTGCTAGAGAAGGGTTCGTTCCACCACAAAGACTTGTTAGTGCTTTAAAAAAAGAGAAGTACTTATTTGATGTAAATTCTAATTCAAAATTTAAAGAAGTAATAAATAACCCTAAAAAAAAGTTTTTTAATTTTGATTACGCTAATACCTTAGAGAAAATATCAGAAAATATTGAGGCTTTTTATAATGGTCAAATAGCCTCAAATATAGTTGAAAAAGTAAATAGCTCAAAAAATCCAGGCTTAATGACCAGTAGTGATTTAGCTAATTATAAAGTCAATAAAAAGAATGCGTTATGTCGTAAATTAAGAAATGGGTTTAAAGTTTGTGGACCTAGTTTACCCTCCTCGGGAACAATTTGTGTAATACAGTCCTTAATGCTTTACGAAAATTTATATAGTAAAAATAAAGTAGACAGTTTTAAGGAAAATTTCAGACTGAAATTATCAATACTAAATTTTATATATAATCTCAGAGATAAATATCTTGGAGATGATAATTTTGATATTGTAAACATAGATAAATTATTAGATATCAATTTTCTTTTAGAAGAATTCAATTTATTTAAAAAACTCAAGAGTAATATAATCAATGAAAACCTTGAAGAAATTTTTAATTCAACCACTCATTTTACTTTAATAGATAAGTACCAAAATGTAATGTCTCTTACGTCAAGTATTGAAAGTTCGTTCGGCTCAAGACTTTACACTGACGGCTTTTTTCTAAATAATCAACTTACTGATTTTCGTTTCAAAACAACTGATATGAAAGGAAAAGTTCTTAAAAATATCCCACAGGGTAATAAAAAGCCATTAAGTTCTATGTCACCATTAATTATTTTTGATAAAGATGATAATTTTTACATGACGGTCGGATCACCTGGAGGTAAAGCTATAATCTCATATGTATTCAGAGTTATTAGTGAAGATTTTTTTTCTGACTATAAAATAAGAGACATTGTTGAAAGACCTAACTTTATAAAAATTAATGAAAAAAACTTTTTTGAAAAAAAAATATTAAATGATATTTCGTCAGAAAGTGGAAAAATTAGGAATCTAACTAGTGGACTTGCAATCATAAAAAAAAGGGATGAATTTTACATAGGAGTTGCAGATTCAAGAAGAGATGGGTCAGTAAGAGGAAAATAATTTTTATTTTACAAATATGACAAATTTGATATAAGGATTGGATTATGAAAAGAACTTATCAACCAAGTAATATTGTAAGAAAAAGAAGACATGGATTTAGATCCAGAATGTCTACACCAGGTGGAAAAAAAGTACTCATCAGAAGAAGACAAAAAGGTAGAAAAACCTTATCTGCCTAATAAGTCCAATAGACTAAAAAAAAGGGTGGAGTTTATAAGTTTGAGAAATAAGTGTAGTACATTTCATGGCAAACTTGTAATCATTAACATTGATAAAGATTCAAATTTCACAAAATATGGATTTACCGTTAGCAAAAAGATTGGAAATGCTGTGAAAAGAAATTATTTAAAAAGGGTTTTTAGATCAATAATAAGAAATAATTGGGTAAGTATCAAAAAGTCCATTTCATTTGAAATAATCCCAAAAAAAAGAATTCTAAACCATACATTTACCGAAATTGAAAAAGATATTAAGGAAGTTTTAAATAGATAGAATTTCTAAAATCATTGAAAGTTTGATTAGTTTCTTATATTAGTATATTTTTAAAAATGGATAACCAAAAAAACTTATTACTCGCAGTCGTTTTCTCACTAGTCATTTTAATTGGTTTCGACTTCTTTTTTGCCCCCAAGAAAAACGGGTCTAATCAAGTACAAATAAATGAAAATATTTCTGAAGAAACTGAAGATAAAAACGCGCCTTCAATTGATACCTCATTGTTGAAAAAATCAAACAAAACTAAATCATCTGAAAAAAGAATAAAATTTAAAGCAAATAGAATTGAAGGTAGCATTAATCTATTTGGAGCCACAATTGATGACATAATTTTGAGTGATTATTTCCAAACAATTGAAAAAAAAGAAAAAGTCCGTGTTCTTTATAGGGAAAATAGTAACTCTCCATACTTTCTAAGAATGGGTTGGGCCTCTACAGATAAATCTATTGAACTTCCAGATAAAAACAGCCTTTGGACAGCTGATAAAGATAACTTTAATAATGAAAAAATAAAACTTGAATGGTCAAACAATAAAGGACTTAAAATTATAAGAAACATATCTTTTGACGAAAACTTTATGATAACTATAACAGATGAAGTAATTAATAGTACAACTGAAACAATTGACTTAACAAATTTTTCCTATCTAAGAAGAAAAAACTATGAACCAGAAAATAAGTTTTTTATACTACATGAGGGACCACTTGGTGTTTTTAATGACACGTTAAAAGAAGTTTCCTATGACGAGCTTCAGGAAAGTAAAGAAATTATTGAATCCACAAAAAATGGCTGGATTGGTTACACTGACCATTACTGGCAAGTTGCAATTTTTCCGGACACTAATGAATCATTCAAAGCAAGGTTTAAAACTCTAAATAATGTACGTAATTCAATTCAAATAGACTTTATAAATGATAACGTAAAATCTGTTAAATCAAATGAAACCTTAACTACAAAATCCTATGTTTTTGCGGGAGCTAAAGAAGTACCTTTAATAGATAATTACATAGAAAAACTTAATGTTAATAAACTTGATCTATCAGTAGATTTTGGTTGGTTTTATTTTCTAACAAAACCTCTTTTCTACGCTCTTAACTTTTTGTCTACTAAATTTCAAAATTTTGGAATTGGAATTATAATCCTTACGATTTTTATAAGAATTATTTTATTTCCCCTCGCAAATAAATCTTTTAAATCAATGAACTCAATGAGAATTTTAACACCAGAAATTCAAAGAGTAAGAGAAAGGTATAAAGACGACAGACAAAAAATGAATCAAGAGATGTTTGCCCTCTACAGAGAAAAAAAAATTAATCCTGCGGCAGGATGCCTTCCTATATTAATTCAGATTCCAATTTTCTTTGCATTGTACAAAGTATTATTTGTTTCAATAGAAATGAGGCATGCCCCTTTCTTTGGTTGGATTAAAGATTTGTCAGCCCCTGACCCTACAAGTTTATTTAACCTTTTTGGATTAATTCCTTGGGACCCACCATTATTTTTAACCATTGGAATTTGGCCTCTTTTAATGGGACTTACCATGTTTTTGCAACAAAAAATTAATCCACCACCCCCTGATCCAATTCAAGCAAAAATTTTTATGATGTTACCTTTTATTTTTACTTTCTTATTGGCAACTTTTCCCTCAGGTATGGTTGTTTATTGGACCGTGAATAATGTATTATCTATAGGGCAACAATATATTTTATTAAAAAAACAAAAAAAAGAATAACAAAAATTTGGAAAAACTCGTGAGTGAAGATTGGAAATTTGTTAAAGAAGTTCACTCATTTAAAGAATTACCCTCAGATCAAATACCAGAGTTTATTTTTTGGGGCCGATCTAATGTTGGCAAGTCTTCCCTTATAAATTCTTTGACTAATAAAAAAATTGCAAAGACTTCAAGGACCCCTGGAAGAACAAAGTCTTTAGTTTTTTTTCAGTATAAAAATATTTTTAGAATTGTTGACTTTCCAGGTTATGGTTTTTCAAAAATTTCCGCAAACCAAATCCTCAAGTTAGATTTATTGTTAGACCAATATTTTCAAAAAAGAGAAAATTTAAAAAAAATTTTTCTGCTAATTGACTCCAGACGCCTTTTAAAACCCATTGATTTATTAATAATAGAACTTCTTGAAAAAACTTCTAAAAAGGAAATTATTTTTGTTTTTACAAAAAAAGATAAAATAAAAAATTTACAACTTCAAAAAAAAAATAATGAATCTCTTAACCTTATAAAAAAAGAATTCAATAAAAATATCTTTAATACTAGTATTAAGGAAAGTAATGGGATAATTTTATTTAAAAAATTTTTATTCAATTCTCAAAATATTAATGATTAAAATTTCTGAAACAAAAGATGATGACTGGATCAAGCAAACATCAATCTTGTCTCAAGCTTTACCATTTATGCAAAGATATGCTGGTAAAAATATAACAATTAAATTCGGTGGCTCGGCTATGGGAGAAAATAAACTTTCCTCAAGTTTTGCAAAAGATGTCGTACTTCTTAAACAAGTCGGTATTAATCCTATTGTAATTCACGGAGGAGGTCCAAGAATCAGAAAAATGTTAGATAGGCTAAAAGTTAAAAGTTCTTTTGTTGACGGCTTAAGGGTTACAGATAAAGAAACTATGGATATCGTTGAAATGGTTTTATCTGGTTCAATAAATAAAGAAATAGTGATGGAAATTAATAGGGAAGGTGGAATGGCAATAGGCCTCTCAGGAAAAGACGCATTATTGGCCAAAACTAAGAAGTTCAAAAAAAAAAATGCAACCGGTGAAGTTGAAAAAATATTAGATTTGGGTTTTGTAGGTCTACCCAGCAAAATTAATACTGACTTCTTAAAATGGTGTATTCAAACAGATTTCATTCCAGTCATATCTCCAATTGGTTATGGTGAAAATTTTGAAACATACAATATTAATGCTGATACGATGTCTGGTGCTATTTCTGCATCTATTTTTTCTGAAAGACTAATTCTATTAACAGATGTTAAAGGAGTATTAGATAAAAAAGGTAATTTGTTAACTCAAATTAAGGTATCCGAGGTTAAAAAACTAATTAGTAATGGAACGATATCAGGAGGAATGATACCAAAAGTTGAGACGTGTGTTGATGCTGTTAAAAATGGAGTCAAAGCAGCAGTTATTCTTGATGGAAGACTTGAACATTCAGTGTTATTGGAAATTTTTACCGAACATGGCGTTGGTACACTAATTACTAATTAGATGCTAAAAAGTAGTTTTGAGAAAAAAAATTTTTGGATTTTTGATTTAGATAATACGATTTATGATCCAAATTTAAAAATATTTGATCAAATTGACCTGAGAATGAAAAAGTTTATATCTTCAAAATTAAATATATCACATGAAAAAGCGTTCAAAATTCAAAAGAAATTCTATAAAGAATACGGAACTACTCTTTCAGGCTTAATGAAACACTATAAAATACAACCAAATGAATTCTTGAAATTTGTTCATGATGTGGATCTTAGCAACTTAAAAAAGTGCTCTAGTCTATTCAAAGAAATAAACCAGTTACCAGGAAGAAAAATTATTTATACTAATGGTGATCAAGATTACGCAAAAAAAGTTCTTAATTCGCTTGGTGTTGAAAGTCTTTTTGAGTATATTCTTGACATAACTAAAAGCAATTTTATCCCTAAACCTTCAATTGATCCGCTAATTACTTATTTAAAAATAAATAAAATTCAAGCTAACAGCTGTGTATATTTTGAAGACCTTGAAAAGAATCTTGAGAATGCCCATAAGTATGGAATAACAACTGTTCATATAAAGGATCAAAAAAATATAAAAAAGTCAACTTCACCATTCATTGATTTTACTTTTGAGAGTATATTAGAAGCTTTAAATACAATTAACAAAACATACAACTAGGCACAAAATATGATAAAAACAGACCTTCAAAAAACTATTGAAAATTTTTGGGATGAAAAAAATTCAATTAATTCTGGTAATAAAAGTTTAACTAAAACAATTAATACGGTTTTAGATCAACTTGATAGGGGCATTTTAAGAATATGTGAAAAAAAAAATGGAGAATGGGTTACTTATGAATGGATTAAGAAAGCAATCCTCATGTCATTCAAAGTAAACGACAACTCTATATTTTCAAGTGGAATATCAAACGCGAGGAGAGGACAATATACCTGGTTTGATAAAGTGAACTTAAAAACATCTGGATGGGTTGAAGATGAATGGACAAAGAGAAGTTTCAGATCAGTTCCCGGAGCAGTAATAAGATATTCCTCTCATATTGCAGAAAATGTTGTACTTATGCCTTGTTTTATAAACCTTGGTGCATATGTTGACTCTGGTACTATGATTGACACATGGGCCACTGTTGGCTCTTGTGCACAAATTGGTAAAAATGTTCATATCTCCGGTGGTGCTGGTATTGGGGGTGTTTTAGAGCCTTTACAGGCAAACCCTGTTATAATTGAGGATAATTGTTTTATTGGTGCAAGATCTGAAATTGCAGAAGGCGTTATAGTTGAAACTGGAAGTGTCATCTCAATGGGTGTCTATATTGGAGCTTCAACAAAAATAATTGATAGGGACACTGGAGAAATATTTTTTGGAAGAGTTCCTCCTTATTCTGTAGTCGTTCCTGGTACAGTATCTACAAATAAGCCAAAGGGCTTTTCTCATGATTTAAATCTTTACTGTGCTGTAATTGTCAAAAAAGTTGACGAAAAAACGAGGTCTAAAACTTCTATAAACGAGCTATTAAGGTCCTAATGAATTTAATTAAACTTTCGTCTGATCTTATCAAATTTAAAAGTGTTACACCTAAAAGTGCTGGTTCGCTTGAATTTATTGAGAAAATCCTAAAAAAAAATAATTTTAATTGTCACCTTCTTGAATTTGGTAATAAAAAAATAAAAAATCTTTACGCCGAAATCAAAGGGGGAGAAGGCCCAAATTTATGCTTCGCCGGACATACTGACGTAGTTCCTGCAGGAAATTTAAAGGATTGGAACACCAACCCATTTAAACCAACAATAAAAAACGGTGTACTTTATGGAAGAGGAGCATCAGATATGAAGACAGCGATTGCTGCTTTTTTGTATGCATCTTTAGAGTTTTTATCTGGTTGTAAAAATAAATTTAATGGATCTTTATCATTTCTTCTCACAGCAGACGAAGAGGGTGAAGCAGACTTTGGAACAAAGAGCGTAGTGAATTGGTTAAAAAAAAAACACCATAAAATTGACTTATGCTTGGTTGGAGAGCCTACAAACCCTAATTATCTTGGAGAGATGATAAAAGTAGGGAGAAGAGGAAGTCTTAACGGAGAAATAATCGTTAAAGGTATACAAGGTCACGTTGCTTATCCTGAAAAATGCAAGAACCCAATTGATGACCTTTTAAAAATTTGTGATCAACTAAAACTACCCATTGATAAGGGATCTAAATTATTTCAACCCTCTAAATTGGTAATCACTTCAATTGATGTAGGGAATAAAGTAACTAATTTAGTAGTAGACAAAGCAACAATTAAATTTAATGTAAGATTTAGTGATAAACATAAATCTAAAGATATTGTCAAACTTATAAAGCAAAGGCTTAAGAAAACCAAGAGTAACTATGAACTAAATATTAAAGTTTCTGGAGAATCTTTTTATAATAGTTCCAAAAAACTTGTTGACCCCCTTGTTCATTCAATAAAAAAAGTGACAACAAAAACACCAAAGTTAAGTACATCTGGGGGCACTTCAGATGCTAGATTTATATCAAAACTTTGTCCTGTTATTGAATTTGGTATTGTAGGAAAAACAATGCATAAAATAAATGAAAATATAAATATTAAAGATTTAGAGGACTTATCAAAAATTTATTTATATTTCATAAATAATGTCTTTAACTCCACAGATTAGTAGATTATTTTTTCCAAATAAAGTCCAGAAGGCGGGGCTGTTGGGCCTGCATTCCTTCTATCCTTAGATTGAATGATACTTTTTATATCCTTTTCTTTAAAAATTTCTTTTCCTACCTGTATCAAGGTTCCAACCATTATTCTAATTTGATTATGTAAAAATGATTTTCCTGATACTCTAAGTTTAATAAAATCCGATTCTTTTTTTATTTTTATTTCGTCAACTGTTCTTATTGATGACTTTGCCTGGCAATCAATTGATCTAAAAGCATTTAAATCATTTTTCCCTAAAAAAAAATCTGAAGCATCTTTCATTTTTTTAATATTAATTTTTTGAGGAATAAACCACACCTTATTTTCGTGAATATAGGACTGAGTGTTTCTATTTAAAATTTTATAAAGATAGTATTTTTTTTTTACAGAAAAACGTGAATGAAAATTTTTATTTACAATTTTTGATTCTAAAATTGTTATTTTATTTTTTTTTTTTTTTAAAAAAAAATTTAATGCCCTAAAAATATTTTCAGTTTTAATAGATAATCTTTCAATATCAAAATGGGCAACTTGACTTAACGCATGAACCCCTGCATCAGTTCTACCAGCCACATAAAGTTTAATTTCCTGATTAAAGATTTTTTTTAGTGAATCTTCAATTTCTCCTTGAATGGAAACACCATTTCTTTGAATCTGCCATCCCACATAATTAGTACCATCATATTCTATCTTAAGTTTAATTCTTGGCATTATTCAAGTATTAGGTTTTTTTTTTTATATCCATTTAAAAACTCTTTATTTTCTAGTGCTTTCTTTCCTTCAAGTTGAAGCTCAAGGATTTTTAAAGATCCAGTACCACATTTAACTTCAAAATTATTTGAGACACTCCCAATGACTGCATTTTTTTGATGTACTATTTTTTTTACTACCTCTGACTTTAAAATCTTAATCCTTTTATCCCCCCCCCTAATCTTTGTCCATGCACCTGGAAATGGATTAAATGCCCTTACCTTGAGATTGATTTCTTCTGCATTATCTTCCCATTTAATTTTAGCCTCACCTTTTTTTATTTTTTTTGCATATGTTGAAAGATGTTCTTTTTGAAAAGTCATTTTATAATTTTTTTTCATGATCTCTTTTATTGTCTTAACTAACAAAGGTAGACCTTTAAAAATCATTTTTTCGTATATAGAACCTGCATTATCATCAAAATTAATTTTTATTTTTTCTAATTTTATTATTGGACCTGCATCTAATTTTTCTTCTACCTTCATAATACAAATGCCGGTTTCTTTATCATCATTCAAAATAGACCTCTGTATAGGTGCAGCTCCTCTCCACTTTGGAAGCAGAGAGGCGTGAACATTAATTGTTAAAAATTTTGGGAAATTGATTATAAAATCATCAATTAAATTTCCATATGCAACAACAATTATAAAATCAACTTTTTGATCTTTTATATTTTTTCTAAAATTTGGGTCATTTAATTTTGTTGGAGAGTAAATCTTCAAATTTTTTTCTAATCCCCATTTTTCAACGGGTGAAGGATTAATTTTTTTTCCTCTCCCGGATACAGAGGCTGGCTGCGTTACTATAAATGATATTTCAGCATTATTTTCATATAAATAACTAAGAAATTTTAAAGCAAAATCAGGTGTACCAAAAAAACCAACTTTTACTCCCGTTAAATCATTCATTATCACTTACATTTTTTTTGGTTTTTTTTATTTTTTGAATTGCCATTTTTCTTTTTAAGGCTGATAAATGATCAATAAATAATATACCGTCTAAATGATCAATCTCATGTTGAATACATATAGACAAAAGACCTGAAAGATTTTTTTTACTCTTTACCCCATTATCGTCAAACCATTCTACTTCAACTTCTTTTGCTCTTTCTACATCTGCATAATATTCAGGTACAGACAAACAGCCCTCTTGATTTATAAACTTTTCATCAGAAAAATTAATTATCTTTGGGTTTATAAAAGTAATTGGAGAAGACTTTCCATCCTCATTTAAATCTATTACAACAATTCTTTTTCTTATATTAACTTGAGGCGCGGCAAGTCCAATACCATTTCCTGATGCATAAAGAGTTTCATACATATCTTTAACTGTTTTTTTTAACTCCTTATCAAAAACCTCTATGTCAGAAGATTTGTGCTTCAATCTTGGGTCTGGTATAGTTAATATATTTAGTATAGTCATTTCAAATTATTAAGATGAGTTTAGAACATTACGTCATCATTTTTTTATTTAGCATACTCTTAATAATGTTATGTTTTCAATTTTTTTTTTCAAATTCTGGTAGTTCAGAAAAACTCAAGTTTCTCGTTGAGAGACAGGAAAATTTAGAAAAGTCTCTTTTGGAAATGATTGAAAAAAATTTTAATGTTATTGACTCAAAATTTGAAAAATCTTCAAACCAAAATTCAAATAATCTTCATCAAATAAAAGAAAGAATTTCAATAATTGATAGAGCCCAACAAAATATAACTGGACTTACTGATAATGTTATAGATTTAAAAAATATACTTTCAAACACTTCACGACGAGGAAGGTTCGGTGAAATAATTTTAGAAAATCTAATAAGTGACTATCTTCCGAAAAATAATTATGAGTTTCAGAAGACTCTTTCAAATAGTTGTAGAGTTGATTGTATTTTAAAAACAAATGGAAATTTAAATAACCTTTGCATTGATGCTAAATTTCCGAGAGAGAGCTACGAAAAAATCATTAAATCTAAAAATAAGGAAGATAAACTTAAATATACCAAAATATTTAAGTCTGATATATCAAATCATATATTGGATGTAAAAAACAAGTATATTATTCCAGGAGAAACATCTGAAATAGCTCTGGTATTTATCCCTAGCGAACAAATTTATTTAGAGATCTTTAATATTATCCCTGATCTAACAGAAAAATTTTACGAATATAAAACATTCCTTATATCCCCAACAACTTTATGGATAGTCCTTAATTATATGGTCAGTATAATTAAAGACCACAAAATCAACGAAAATTCTCAAATTATTTATCAACATCTTAAGGATTTAACAAACGAAATTTCAAGACTTGAAGGAAGAGTAAAAAAAATGGACTCTCACTTTTCAAATGCACAAAACGACTTGAATGATATTTTAATTACAACAAAAAAAATTAGTAATAAAAAAGACAAGCTTATAAAACTAGAGTCTAATGATTAGCTTTCATTTCAGACCTTGAATCAAAAGCTGTTGATAAAGTATTATAATCTAAAGTGTCTAATTCACCTCCGATTGGCATACCTTGAGCCAGCCGAGTAATTTTTAATTTTTCATCTTTACAACTATCAGCAATAAATTGAGCAGTAATTTGACCCTCCATTGTTGCATTAGTTGCTAAAATAAGTTCCTCAATTTCACCTTTTTTAACCCTTTGAAAAAGAGAAATGATGTTTAAGTCATTGGGACCAATTCCATCAATTGCCGATAGCACACCACCTAAAACATGATAACGACCGCTATATGCTCCACTTTTTTCAATTGCCCAAAGATCACCAATATCCTCAACAACACATACTTTTTGGCTTTTTCTATTCTTATTAGAACAAATATTACAAGGTGAACTTGTGTCAATATTACCGCAAATTTGACAGAAAATTGCAGAATTCTTGAGATTTTTAAGCATTTCAGAAATATTTGGAATTAAGCGTTCTTTGTTTTTTAACAAATAAAGAACGATCCTACGAGCCGATCTAGGGCCAAGACCAGGAAGCTTGGAAAAAAGATCTATAAGATCGCTTAACGCAGACATTTAATTTAAAAAGGCAGTTTCATTCCTGGAGGTAAACCCATACCAGAGGACATAGATCCAAGTTCACTACTCATGTTTTCTGAAATCTTTTTTGTTGCGTCATTCATAGCAGCAACAATTAAATCCTCTAAGACTTCAACCTCATCTTTATCAACAAGATTGGGATCAATCTTAATTTTTTTTAACTCATGTTTTCCATTAACAGTTACCACTACAGAATTTCCGCCAGAGCTACCTTGAACTTCAGTTTCTTCAACTTTTTTTTGAACCTCTGCCATCTTTTCTTGCATTGCTTTTGCTTGTTTCATAATTTGTGAAATATTTGTCATTTACTCTTCCTGTATAGTTTTTTTTATTGATTTAACTGAAATTACTTCAGAAGAAGGAATAATTTCAAGAATTTTTTTTATTAATTTTTCGTTTTTTATTTTTTCAATATTTTTTTTTACTTTTTCGTCCTCAACTTCCTGAAGAGATTTTAAGCCAGCTTTATTTGAAATGGAAAGAATCCATCTTTTTTTTGTTATCAATTCAAGGGTTTTAGATGCTCTCCACAAAATTTTTTTAGACTCATGACTGTCGTTTATACTTTCAAGTTCAATATTACCAACACCTTGCTGGGATTTAGGTTCAGAAAAGCTTACTAATCGAAAAGAGTTTTTTAAATGGTATGCGGCTAGCATTTCAGATTTTTTTTCTATAAGACTAACTACCTCTGAAAATTTTCTTAGTTCAATTTCCTGTTTATTTTCAGCACTTTCTGTCAGTGTTTCTTTTTTTCTAGCCAAATTATCATTTAAAACATTTTCATCTGTATTAGTGTCTAGGTTCGTCCTTATATTTTGATCTGCCGTATTTTGTTTGAGAATCTCAGCATTTTTTTTTGTACCCTCAATTTCAATTTTCTTATTGATAACTTCAAACGGTGTGGGAATTAAAGAAGCATAACAAAGGCGCATTATAATCATTTCAAAACATTGCTTTTCGTTAAAAATATCTGTAAGTTCATTTACATATTTTTGCATCAACTCCCAAAACCTTATAATAAAGTCCATATCAAAATCTTTTGAAATTTTGGTGAGCTTTTTTAAGGACTCTTCATCAAAAAACTCATAATTATTTTTTATACCTGATTTTACAAGAGAGAGGTTATAAGCAAGACTCATTAAAGATTTAGCTAGTTTATCAATTGAAACACCTTTTCTATATAACTTTTCAAAGCAATCAAAAGATAAATTTACATCACCCTTACATAAATTTTCAAACAAGAGGATTATTGTTGACAAATCACTGATACCAAGAACATCTCTGACAATTGAAGCGTTAATTTCTTCACCTTTTGCAAATACGTTTTCAAGTATAGATAAAGCATCCCTCATTGAGCCCTCTGAGCACTGTGCAATTAATTTGCTTGATTCTTCATCTAATTCATATCCTTCCAATTGGGATACTTTAATTAAGTGTTTAGCAATTAACTCTAGGCTCACTCTTTTTAAAGAAAAATGCTGACATCTTGAAAGAACTGTAACAGGAATTTTTTCTGTTTCTGTTGTAGCAAATATGAAAATTACGTCCGGTGGTGGTTCCTCTAAAGTTTTTAATAATGCATTGAACGCTGCTTTTGAAAGCATGTGAACCTCATCAATAATGAACACCTTCTTTTTACTACTTACAGGCTTATAGTTTATGTTTTCTATTATCTCTCTTACGTCAGCCACACCAGTCCTACTTGCCGCATCTATTTCAACAACATCCATGTTACTTTCATTTTCTATAGAAATGCAACTTGAACATTTATGACAAGCTTCCACTTGTTCTCCTTTAATTCTTTCACAGTTAAGAATTTTCGCGAGAATCCTAGCTAAGGTTGTTTTTCCTACTCCGCGCGTGCCTGAAAAAAGAAATGCATGTGCCACTCTATTTAGTTTTATTGAACCTTCAACAACTGAGCATATATCCTTTTGCCCGATAACATCTTGAAAGTTTTTAGGCCTATATTTCCTTGCTAGAACTATGTAGTTATTATTCTTTGACATTTAATTTCCTAGGAAGGAGTTGGAAACTGACCCAATAGCATTCGTTGCGGCTGCTTCTTTTCAGTCCTGACCGGATTGGCGAAACTATCGTCCAGACCCAACTCCCAAAATCAAAAATAGCATTTTAGAACCCAATTTAAAATAACATATTATTTTACTTTATTTCCTAAAAGAAGATGCCTCAAAAAATCCAAGGATTTTAATTTTTGACGCAAACTTTTTGAGTTCCTTCAAGGCTTTTTTAAAATTTTTTGTATTCGGATGTGATTCTACATCAATTAAGAATGAGAATTGTTTAAAGTCTTTATTTACAAAAAAACTTTCTAACCTTGTTAGATTAATAGAGTTTGAAGCAAAACCTCCTAATGCTTTGTAAAGAGAAGCAGGTAAATTTTTGGTATTGAACACAATAGATGTAATAACCTTTTTTTTTGTACTTATATTTTTACTTTCTTTGGAAAAAACCAAGAATCTTGTTATGTTGTTTTTAGAATCCTCAAAATTTTTCTTCAAAATTTTTAATCCATATATCTTGGATGATAATTCGGAACCAATTGCTGCCAAATTATCATTTTTTTTTTCTGAAATAAATTTAGCTGCTCCTGCTGTATCAATAAAATTAATAGCATCTAATTTGTACTTTTTTATATTTTTCGTACACTGAGATAATGCATGAATATGACTATAAACTTTGGTGATTTTTTTTAAATTAGAGTGCCTTGTTGACATTAAATGGTGCTCAATTTTATGATAAAATTCTGCAACAATCTTAAGATTTATTTTTTCTAATAGAAAATGCATGTCAGCGACTCTACCGGCAATGTTATTTTCAACTGGTATCATGGCTAAGTCTGCAAAACCATCTTCAACAGCTAGTATAGCATCACTGAAAGTGTTGCAGGGTAGAGTCTTTAAACTTTTATAAAATTTACGACAAACTAGGTCTGAATAGGCACCGTGTAAACCCTGGAATGAAATAACTTTTTTTTTCATTTTATAAACTATTATTTATTTTTCCTAAAAAGCAATCTTATTTTTTTCAAATCCTGATATGTATCAACGCTAGGAGGAATCTCTTTAACTTTTACGAGTTTGATTTTCATGTTATTGTCCATAGCACGCATTTGTTCTAAATTTCTTTTTAGTTCATTTTGAGATTGCTTCAATTCTATAAATTTTTTTAAAGAATCGTGGGTATAAATGTATAAACCTATATGATGGTAAAAGGAATCTTGATTTTTAATTACTCTACAAAAATCAACAGCAAAACCCTCATCATTTTTTTCAAATAAAACTTTAGCCTTAACTATATTTTTATCTTCAAACTCATTAATATTTAAATCACAAACTGCACTACCGATTTCTGTTTTTTTGTCATTAAACAAACTAACCGTCTTTTCTAAAACTTCTTTATTAAAAATTGGTAAGTCACCTTGGAGGTTTAAAATTAAATCATACTTTTTATCTAATTTATTATAAGCGTAGTGGACCCTATCGGTACCACTCTTTATACCAGTAGGTGTCATTATTGAGTCTACTTTTTCTTTACTACATAAATTCTGTATTTGTTTACTATCTGTTGCAACAATTACGTCACCAAGTTTAGTTTTAGAAGCAGATTTAGCTACCCTAAGGATCATTGGAATACCTGATATTTTTCTAATCAGCTTTCTACTTAATCTTGTTGAGTTTAGCCTTGCTGGAATAATTATTATTAAACTTTTATTTTTTTTGTTGATCACTTTTACTATATTTATAATAGTATATTAGATATTAACTTTAAGGTCTTAATATGAATAAATATTTTTTATCGCTAATGTCAATTTTAATTCTGTTTCAATCCTTCAAAGTTTCAGATGAAATTTTTAACGGTCAAAAAGACCAAAAAAAAGGTTATATTGTTCTTGAAAATGACGATGATGAAGTAACTGTGGCTGAAAATAAATCAGATATAAAAGAAGAAAAAATTGATTATCAATCACTATTTTCTCAGGCAAGTCTTGAAGGTGGAGAAAAAATTGCAAAGCAATGTGTAGCTTGTCATAGTTTTGATAACAGCTTAAAAGTTAAGGTAGGTCCTCCTTTATGGGGAGTTGTAAACAGAAGTGCAGCAAGTATTAGTGACTTTAAATACTCAGAAGCACTAGTCAATTTTAAAAAAGCTTGGTCCAGAGAGGAACTTTTTTATTTTTTGGAAAAGCCCAAAGATTACATTAAGGGTACAAAGATGATTTACAAAGGTTTAAAAAAACCCTCTGATAGAGCTGATTTAATATCTTACCTTGAATCTCTTAAATAACTTTAATGAAACTTAACAATGTTGAGCTTCTGAAATTTGCCAATGAATTTGCTGACATAAGTAAATCAATACTAAAAAAATACTATTTTAAAAACTTCAAGGTTGAGGAAAAAAATGATGGAACTCTAGTGACCGAGATAGACAAGAAGATTGAATCTAAGTTTAGAAGCCTTCTTAAAAAAAAATTTCCTTCACATGGCGTCATAGGAGAAGAATTTGAAAATTATCAAGACGGCAATGAGCACGTATGGATTATTGACCCTCTGGACGGCACCCACAGTTTTATAAGTGGGAAACCTCTTTTTGGAACTTTAATTTGTTGTATGAAGAATAAGATTCCAATCATGGGTCTCATAGATATTCCTATAATGAATCAAAGATGGTTTGGTACAAAAGGATTTGGTGTACAACTTAATAATAAAAAATGTAAAATTAGAAAAGAAAAAAAAAAATTTAGTGATTTAATTATGTCTTCAACCTCACTTTTAATGTTTAATGATAAACAACAAAAAAAAATTAAAAATATTTATAAGAAAGTAAAAATTCCGGTTTTTGGAACTGATTGCTATGCCTACGGACTTTTGCTCTCGGGCAAAGTAGATATAATAGTAGAAGCAAATATGAAACCATGGGACTATATGGCTCAGGCTTTTTTAATTAAAGAATTTGGTGGATGTATAAGCGATTGGAATGGTAACGAATTAAATTTAGATTCTAATGGAAAGGTGGTTGCATCTTATGACCCCAATCACCATAAGACTATATTAGGATTATTAAATGAAATTAAATAAACTCTCTTATAAATTTCTATACTTTTTAATTATTGCTTCTTTTAGCCAAATAATTTTATTAAAAAATATTCACTCAAAGACCCTTGATTATAAGCATGGAATAGCAATGCATGGTGATCTGAAATACCCAAAAGATTTCAAAAAGTTTGACTACGCTAACGAAAATGCCTTTAAGGGTGGAAAAATAAATAGATTTTCTATAGGCACTTTTGACAATTTGAACCCTTATATCTTAAAGGGAGTTCCGGCTTATCAAGCGGGATACCTTTTTGAAACCTTAATGAAATCCTCTTTTGATGAGCCATTTAGTCAGTATGGTTTAATTGCTGAGGGAGTAAAAGTTCCACCTGATAGATCGTGGGTAGCATTTAAAATTAGAAAGGAAGCAAGATTTTCTGATGGAAGTAAAGTTTCAGCTAAAGATGTTAAATTCTCTTTTGAAACAATAATGTCAAAGGGTCATCCTACCTATAAAACTTACTGGGGTCAGGTAGATAAAGTAGAGGAAATTAGTGAAAATGAAGTGAAATTTTATTTTAAAGGTGAGCCCAACCCTGAACTTCCACTAATAATTGGGTATCAATTACCAATTTTTTCAAAAAAAGATTGGGAAGGAAAAGATTTTAGCAAAACTACTCTCGTACCCCCACTAGGAAGTGGTCCATATTTAATTTCAGATGTTAAAGCAGGAAGAAGTCTTACTTTAAAAAAAAACGAAGATTACTGGGGTAACAACTTAAATGTGAATATTGGCCGTTATAATTTTGACACCATTCACTATGATTACTACAGAGACGAAACTGTTGCTCTTGAGGCATTTAAATCTGGAGCATATGATTTCAAACAAGAAAACTCTTCAAAGAACTGGGCAACAGCATATACGTTTGGAGCAGTTAAAGAAGGTAAAGTAAAAGTTGAAGAAATTAAATATTACAGACCCAGTGGAATGCAAGGGTTTGCTTTCAATACGCGAAAAACTATATTCCAAAATAGAAATGTTAGAAAGGCGTTAACCTACGCATTTGACTTTGAATGGTCTAACAGAAATCTATTTTATAACGCTTATACAAGAACCAAAAGTTTTTTTGATAACTCTGAACTTGCATCTCAAAATTTACCAAATAAACAAGAGTTAGCTATTCTTGAAAATTATAGAGGTAAAATTCCTGATGAAGTTTTTACTACAATCTTCTCTCCTCCAAACACTGATGAAGAAAATGGTTTAAGGAAAAATCTAAGAACTGCAAGAAGACTTCTAAAAAAAGAAGGTTGGATAATAAAAGATAACGTATTGATAAATAAAAAAACTGGTGAAATTTTTGAATTTGAGATTCTTCTTAGATCTCCTCTTTTTGAAAGAATCGTTCTACCAATGAAAAGAAATCTCAAAAAATTAGGTATCAATGTCTCTATCAGAACAGTTCAAGATGATTCTCAATATATAAGAAGACTTGAAGATTTTGATTATGACATGATTGTCGTGAACTATGGTTCAATAATTTCCCCAGGTAATGAACAAAAAAATTACTGGGGATCAGCTTCAGCAGATCAAAAAGCTAGTCCTAATTACATAGGAGTAAAAAACCCAGTAATTGATGAAATAATTGACAAACTCATTAGTGCAAAATCCAGAGAAGAGCTTGTAACATACACTAAGGTTCTTGATAGAGTATTATTGTTTAATTATTATCTTATTCCTCAATTTCACATCGGTCATTACAGAGTAGCTTATTGGAATAAAATCTCCAAGCCTGAGGTTTCTCCTAAATATGACTTGGGTTTTGATTTTTGGTGGTTTGATCCAGAAAAGGCAAAAAACATTGATGTAATCTCTTCTCCCATAAGTGATGAAGAAAATAAAAAAGACAATACAATTTATTTTCTGTTATTAATTTTCTTATTATTTATTCTGTGGAAGATTAAAAGAAAAACTAGCTAATGTTAAACTATATTATTAAAAGACTGTTCCTAATAATACCAACCCTCTTAGGCATATTAACGGTAAACTTTATTATTATTCAGGCTGCACCTGGTGGACCCGTTGAAAAAGCTATTGCACAAATTAAAGGTACTGAGGTATCTGTAACAGAGAGATTTACTTCATCTGGAGGAGAACAACTATCAAAAAACCAATCTCAGAAAAATTTTAATACTCAAGAGAGTAAATATAGAGGTTCTCAAGGAATTGATCCTGATTTAATTAAAGAATTAGAAAAACAATACGGGTTTGATAAACCTCCTGTTCAGAGGTTTTTTGAAATGCTTAAGAATTATTTAGTCTTTGATTTTGGTGAAAGCTTTTATAAAGACAAGACTGTCATATCATTAATTTTAGAAAAATTGCCCGTCTCAATCTCATTAGGCCTATGGACTACTTTGTTTGTATACTTAATTTCAATTCCACTAGGTATAAAAAAAGCTGTTAGAGATGGGTCAAAGTTTGATATGTACTCTTCTTCTTTAATCATAATCGGTTATGCGATTCCCGGTTTCTTATTTGCCATCTTTCTCATAGTTATTTTTGCCGGGGGAAGTTATCTGGATATCTTTCCGTTGAGAGGATTGGTTTCTGAAAATTGGGAAGAGCTTTCGTTTTTTGAAAAAATTATTGACTATTTCTGGCACCTTGCGCTACCGGTACTTGCTATGGTTATAGGAGGGTTTGCAAGCCTTACTATGTTAACCAAAAACTCTTTTCTTGACGAAATTAATAAACAATATGTACTTACAGCAAGAGCTAAAGGAGTTAGTGAGCAAAAAGTTCTTTATGGTCACGTTTTTAGAAATGCAATGCTAATTGTTATTTCGGGTTTTCCAGCAGCCTTTATAAACATTCTTTTTACGTCTTCTCTTCTCATTGAGGTTATTTTTTCACTAGATGGTCTAGGCCTACTTGGGTTTGAAGCAGCGCTAGGTAGAGATTATCCCGTTGTATTTGGAAGTTTATACATTTTTACATTAATTGGTCTACTGCTTAGATTAATCAGTGATTTAACTTATGTGCTAATTGATCCTAGGATTGATTTTGAAAGTAGAGGAAACTAATGAATGTTTCACCTTTAACAATTCGAAGATTAAGAAATTTTAGAGCAAATAAAAGAGGCTTTTACTCAACCATGATATTCTTATTATTGTTTTTAGTTTCCATTTTTGCTGAATTCATTGCTAATGACAAACCCATTCTTGTTGTTTTCAATGGTCACATCCACTTTCCTGTTTTTGAAAAAATATCGGAAACTTATTATGGTGGAGAGTTTGAAACTGAAGCTGATTATAAAGATCCTTTTGTAAAAGATTTAATAAATGAACAAGGATTTTCAGTTATGCCATTAATTGAATATTCCTATGATACTATTAATTATGATTTAAAAGTTCCATCCCCATCACCTCCTTCTTTTGAAAATTTATTAGGAACAGATGATCAGGGAAGAGATGTATTAGCTAGGCTAATTTACGGTTTTAGAATTTCAGTTTTTTTTGGTCTAATATTAACAATTCTATCAAGTATTATCGGGATATTTGCAGGAGGAGTGCAAGGGTTTTATGGAGGAAAAATTGATTTATTTGGTCAAAGATTTATAGAGATTTGGTCAGGACTACCAGTTTTATATTTACTTATTATTATCTCTAGCTTCATTGAGCCTAGTTTTTGGATTCTTTTGTTTATAATGCTTTTGTTTAGCTGGATGTCACTTGAAGGAGTCGTAAGAGCAGAATTCTTAAGAGCAAGAAATTTTGAATATGTTAAAGCAGCAAAGGCACTTGGAGTAAGAAATTTTAAACTTATGTTTAAACATGTGCTCCCAAATGCCATGGTTGCAACATTAACATTAATGCCTTTTATTTTATCAGGTTCAATAGCTACACTTACATCACTTGATTTTTTAGGATTCGGATTACCCCCAGGGTCTCCGTCTCTAGGCGAAATGGTAGCCCAAGGTAAAGCTAATTTACAAGCCCCATGGCTCGGTCTTTCTGCATTTATTACTTTATCACTTCAATTAAGTTTATTAGTTTTTATAGGTGAAGCTGTTAGAGACGCATTTGACCCAAGAAAGGTAATTTAAAATGAAATCTTTACTTGAGATTAGAAACCTTGGTATTACCTTTGAGTTTAATGGACAAACTGTTCAGGCAGTTCGTGATAGCAGTTTTAAAATAAATAAAGGTGAATGTCTAGCAATTGTTGGTGAAAGTGGATCTGGAAAATCAGTTACTGCTTTAGCAATAATGCGATTAATAAGGTCAAACTCACAACTTAGAATCACGGGAAGTGCGACATATGAAAAAAAAAATCTCTTAAATTCAGATGAGTCAAGTTTACAAAATATAAGAGGAAAAAAAATTTCAATGATTTTTCAAGAACCTATGACATCTCTTAATCCACTTCATAATATTGAAAAACAAATTACAGAGTGTCTAGGGTTTCAACAAAATTCAAATAAATCAAAATGTGTAGAATTACTTAAAGAGGTTGGTATAGAAAATCCAGAGCAAAGACTGTCGCACTTCCCGCATCAGTTATCAGGGGGACAAAGACAAAGAGTTATGATTGCAATGGCAATAGCTAACAACCCTGATTTGCTGATTGCGGATGAACCAACAACTGCTCTTGATGTTACAATTCAAAAACAAATATTAGATCTTTTAGATAGATTAAGAAAAAAATATAAAATGTCTCTATTACTAATTACTCATGATCTTGGAATTGTAAAAAAAATTTCTGATAGAGTATGCGTCATGGAAAAGGGTAAGATTGTAGAACAAAACGTAACCTCTGAAATCTTTAGCAAACCGAAACACACTTACACCAAGAAGCTTATTAATGCAAAACCTAGAGAGAAAAAAATAAAAAAAAAAAATAATGAAATTATCTTGTCTGTGAAAAATCTCAGTGTTTATTACAAAAATACAAATAGTTTTTTCTTTAAAAATAAAAATGATGCTTTTCAGGCTGTAAAAAATCTTAGCTTTGAGATCGCGAAAGGTGAAACTCTGGGAATTGTTGGTGAAAGTGGATCTGGAAAAAGTTCTATTGCCCAAGCTTTAATAAAACTTATAGATTCTGAGGGAAACTTTTTTTTTAAAAATAAAAATATTTCAAATCTTAGCGAAAAAAACTTTAGGTCTTACAGAAAAAATATTCAGATAATTTTTCAGGATCCTTTTGCTTCTCTCAGTCCACGTCTCACTGTTCAGGATATTGTAAGCGAGGGGCTAGAGGTACATAATAAAGAAAAGTCAAAAAAAGAAATGGAAGGTTTAACACAAAAAATAATCAACGATGTTGGTCTTGATTCTTCAATGCTTTCTAGGTACCCCCATGAGTTTTCAGGTGGACAACGTCAGAGAATTGCGATAGCTCGCGCACTTATTTTAAACCCAGAACTAATAATTCTTGACGAACCGACCAGTGCATTAGATATGACTGTACAATCACAGATAGTTGATTTACTTTTGAATCTACAGGAAAAAAAACAGTTAACTTACATATTCATTAGTCATGATTTAAAAATAGTTAAGGCATTATCAGATAAAATAATGGTAATGAAGTCAGGGAAAATTATTGAGTTTGAAGAAAAAAATAAAATTTTTTTGAATCCTAAAAATGAATACACAAAACAGTTACTTGGTTCAGCTTATTTTTAAATTCTTTTGATAAGTTCCAAAATTGCTCTTATACCCATCGCCTCTCCTCCTTCATAAGAACAAAATTTATTGGCCCTAGTCCATGCCATAAGATCAACGTGTATCCATGGAACATCTTTAACAAATTTTTCTAAAAATAGTGCTGCTGTAATTGCTCCACCAAACATACTATTTCCTATATTTTTAAAATCAGCATGCGCAGAGTTTAATTGACCTGAGTAATTTTCCCATAATGGTAACTGCCATAGAGGATCACCGGTTTTTTGTGATAGATCAATTAATTTCATAGCCAAATCATCATCATTACAAAAAAAGCTTGGAACCTCTGTACCCATTGCCACACGCGACGCTCCTGTCAATGTTGCCATGTCAATAATTAGATCAGCATTTTTTTCACAAGCATAACTTATTGCATCAGCTAGAATCAGTCTTCCTTCGGCATCTGTATCACCTATTTCAACAAAACTACCATTTCTACTTTTAATAATATCTGACGGTCTTATTGATTTTTTTGAAATAGAGTTCTCAACTAAACACAACAACAGTCTCAAGTCTACGTCAAGATTAAAATCACTAATTAACTTTGCTAGACCAATACAATTTGCGGCCCCACCCATATCTTTTTTCATCAATGACATTCCTGAGCCAGTTTTTATATTTAACCCTCCTGTATCAAAGGAAACACCTTTTCCAATTAAAAATACTTTTTTCTTTGATTTTTTTTTATTGAATTTGAATTCACAAAAAATTGGTTTTTTTAAATCGTCAGCTCCCTGGCCCACAGCTGATATTAGGGGGAAGTTTTTTTCAAGTTTCTTTCCAACCACAAAATTGCTTAGAGTAAATTTTTTTAAAAATTTTTTTGCTTCATTAAAGATTTCCTTCGGACCTAAAATATTTGCAGGTGTATTGATTAAATCTCTTATAAAAAAATAGGATTCCGTAAATAGACTGATTTCGTTGTTAGATTCATGAAAAATTTTTGGAATTTTTTTTTGGAATTTTTTAGACCGAAATTTATTGAAATCATAATTAGCTAGATTCCATCCTAAAATGAAGTTTTTTACATCAGTTTGTTCACATCCAAAGTAATCAATAAAGAAATCACCAGATTTACAGTATTTACTTAAAGCTTGACCAATTAAGAAAAGTTTATAGTTTTTTTGAAGAGTATTGAGGTTTGATATTTTTTCTAAATTGAGGAGAATTTTATCATCTTTCTTATAAACAGAGTATGATGTAAATTTTTCAAAAGATAATTTTTTAAATTCTTGAGGAATTTGATTTTTAACAAAAAAAATATAAATGGGTATTTTTTTTAATTGTTTACTCTTACTTGTCATAACTTTCTAAGGAATATATAATTGTTTTTTTTTAAAGCAATAAAAAAGGGGATTTATGCATTTATTATCTAAATTAACGCTTTCATTTTTAACTATACTTTTATATTCACTTTTACCTGTATCAACCATGGCAGCCGAGGGTTCAAGTGGCCCAACAAGTCTTGATATGATTACAAGTCCTGCTGCTATCTTCTGTATTATCATATTCATCGTGGCATATGCATTCGTCATGGCTGAGGAATTTACGCATTTTAGAAAATCTAAACCAGTAATTCTGGCAGCCACTCTGATTTGGGTCATAATTGCTTATGTTGCCTCACAAGATCCAAATATTGGTGCCAAATGGGCTGAAACTCAATTTAGACATGTAGTATTAGAGTTTGCTGAACTTTTCTTCTTTTTATTTGTTGCAATGGCTTATGTTAATGCATTAACAGAAAGACGAATGTTTGATGCTCTGTGCGCTTGGTTATCCAATAATAATTTTAGTTATAAAAAAATATTTCTGATTTCAGGAGTTATTGCTTTTTTTCTTTCCCCTATCGCTGATAATTTAACAACGGCTTTAATTCTTGGAACTGTGGTTATGGTTGCAGGTCGAGGTAATAAGGCTTTTATTGTTCCTGGCCTAATTAATATTGTTGTTGCTGCTAATGCTGGAGGAGCTTTTTCTCCTTTTGGTGATATAACGACTTTAATGGTATGGCAACGTGGATTTGTTTCCTTTTTTGACTTTTTCGCTATTTTTGTACCATCTGTTGTAAATTACGTTGTTCCCGCAGCAATTATGTACTTTGCGATTCCTAACGAAGTTCCTAAAGGGGACGGAAAAAAGGTAACCATACTTCCTGGAGGTAAGGTAATTGCTTTCCTTGGAATTTTAACAATAACTCTAACAGTAACTGGACATAACGTTCTGCATATGCCTCCTATTCTAGGTATGATGTTTGGTTTAGGAATGCTTGGAACCTACGGTTACTTTCTTAAAACTAGATATCCTGATAAAAATAAATTTGATATTTTTGTTATAACTGGAAGAGCTGAATGGGACACACTTCTATTTTTCTATGGAATATTAGTTGCTGTTGGTGGGCTTGCTTCCTTAGGTTATCTAAAACTTATCTCTGATGATATGTACGTTACCTTAGGTGCAACTTATGCTAATGTTTTAGTTGGTATTTTGTCAGCAATTATTGATAATATCCCGATAGTATATGCTGTATTAACTGCTCATCCTGCTATGGATATGGGGCAATGGCTCCTTATTACACTAACAGCGGGTACTGGTGGTTCGTTACTATCTATTGGTTCTGCTGCAGGTGTTGCTTTAATGGGGCAAGCAAGAGGAGTTTATACTTTCTTTGCTCACCTCAAGTGGGCGTGGGCAATTCTGCTTGGATATGCAGCTTGTATAGTTGTACATTTATGGATGAATGCTCATTTGTTTGACCTAGTCCCTCTAGAGCGATAATGTTTTATTAAAAATTAATGGCATGAAATAAATTTAATTTTTTTCATGCCATTTTTTTAGTCAAACATTTCCTTTAAAATCTTGTTATTTTTTTTTAAAATAAATTATGCAAAAATATTTAATCGTTTTGTCCTCTTTATTTATAACTTTTTTTTTCTATTCTCAAATTAAGAGTGACTCACTTTATAACTCGGCGGAAGAGTATTCTACAAAAATTGGTAAGAGTAAAAATATGTTTAATTTCTCAAATAGCTTTGAAGGAAGAGTAGATAGTAATGGAAGTATTTATAATTCTTATGGTGATTATCTAGGAAGATTTGAAAATTACAATAATAGGAATAATACTTTTAGTGGGTTTAAAGGTAGAATTGACGAATTTGGTAATATGTATGATTCGTTGGGAAGTTACCAAGGTAAGCTTGAGAGAAACGGAAATATATATGATTCTCAAGGGGGTTATAAAGGAAGCATTATTAAGTAGATTTACTTTACCAATCTTAATAAAAGTTAAAAAAAAATTTATGCTTAGTTAGAAATTACTCTTTTTCCATTCCAATTTCGTATAACTCAAAGCTAGCTTCTTCGATATCACCTGTTTTAGCGTCAACATCAACCTTAATTTCATATCCAGCGTTAGACTGGATATCAAATTCGTATGTAAGTGACCCATCCATACCGATTTCTCTTTCTTCATTAACAATTCTTCCAGGGTGAATTTCAAGAACATTTACTCTTGCCTGTTCAATGCTAATCTTAGCCCCATTTTTAAATGTAAGATTATTCTCGTCAACTTCCTTCTCAACTTCAATAATGTATCCCTCCTCCGCGTTACATTCAACATTGTAGGTTGAGCCATCTTTAGATGATTCAATATCAAATTCATAAATAGGGTCGTCTCCCTCTATTTTAAATTCAAGTTTTCTAGCATGGCCTGGGATTGTGTCGTAGGCTTGATCTAAACACTGCTCAACTTTTACAATATCATATAGTTTAATATCATCTAGATCTCTTGTATCAGCGTCAGCAAATGAGGAGTATAGAAACGAAAGAAACCCAGTTAAGACTAATGAGATTTTATATTTATACATTGATAAACTATAATTTCGTAAGCTCAATAATTCAAGAAGATAGTGAATTATCTACCAAGTTACATTCATACCAGCAAAGATTGACGTAGGCATCCCAGGTGTTGCAAATATACTACCTCCTCCAGTACCTGAGACCTCATTTTCTCCAAAAAGTCCACCTGTTCGGTAATTCTCATCAGTAATATTTCTGGCCACAAGAAAGAAAGTAGCATTTGCACCATCTCTAAACTTTTCACCTAAAGAAAAATTGTACTCTGTTCTTGCGTTAAATAAGAAATAACCGGGAACTTCTAAACCTGATGCATTACTCTCGTCTCCTCTGAATAGTTGTGCTGAATTAGCTTCAACATCTAAATTTATTGTCCAGTTTTTTAAAGGAGAGTAACCGAGTCCAAATCTTCCAATATGAGGGGAAATACCCGGTATCTGATCACCATGTCCAATTGGAATTTGGTATTGCTCTCTTAACACATTGTCATCAAAATCATCATCTTCAAAAGTATTGTGTGGATGACCTACACTTGAAATCATCTGTGAGGTTTCAAAAGTCGCGCGAACGTATGCATAGTTTGTGAACCAGGACCATTTTTCACCAAGTTGGCCATTGAGCACAAATTCAGCACCTATTCTTTGAGTGTTACCTACATTTCTAAAATAACCAGTTCCAACTCTGTTACCACCTATAAAAATAATATCATTATAATTTCTTCCTGCATATGCACTCATGTTCCAATTAATAGTATGATCCATTCCCATAAGTTGATAACCACTTTTAATACCACTGGCACCAATTTCAAAGTTTCTATTAACAACTTGATCTAATGGAGGGTCAGCTTGAAATGAGTTTGGTAGCCTACAAGGCGCGTTAGGGTCAGCACATGCCAGTTCTGCAATTGAAGGTGTTCTGCTTGATTCTTTGTAAGATGCAAAAACTTTTGCAGAACCAAACAAAGGTACCTCATTGAATCTCTTAACTATTCCAACACCAGGGTTAATTCTCCAGAAAAAATGATGTCCTTCAAGAGCTGTTCCGTGCTGATCATTAATTTCCATAGAGGCCCAATTCCATCGCGCTGACAGATTCAATGAAGTTGTGTTATCAAGATCAATTGTATTGCTTCCATACAATGCCGTATTATGTGTTGTAGACTCCATATTTGTTATAAATTGCTCTTCACCTTCTGCATCTGTAGATAATAATACACCTGTTCCCTGAACACCTCTATCAGCCAACACTATCCCTAATTCTGTGGAAGAAGCAAAACTGTTCTTTGAAAAATCATAATTAACACCACCTATGAAAGTGTTTTTTTTACCAATGAGTGACGAGTCAAAAGTTGACTGTAGATTAAGACCAAAAGCATTAGTTTTAGTATTTGATCGATTGATCGCACCACCATTTTCAAGTTCATTTTCGTCATCATCTAGCTCCAGTCCTAATCTTTCATAATTGATTTCCGCTCCAGCTAAATCTAAAATATTTACTGCATCAGCAGCAGCGTTTGATTCATATTCGCCGCATAATGTGCCATCAGCAGCACCACCACCTCTATCAAAATTAAAGCCACAATCTCTTCCATCAAATTCATCACCATTATAATTTCTTCTCTCCATATGACGGTAATACATGTTTCCTTGAATAGAAAGTTTATCGTTAAAGAAATGATTACCACCAAAATTAGCGTAGTAATTTTTATTGTGGGTGTTATCAGGATGGGTGTAAACAGCACTTTCTCCCTCAAGTGGAATCAGAGTTAAAGGAACAGCACCATTTCCTCTTAAGTCAGTAAAAGCCTGTCCAATATTCATAAACAACTCTGTATCTTCTCCTCTGTACCTAAAATCACTATAAAAGGTTTCTAAGTAAGACTCAGATTGATCTCTCCACCCTTTATCAACATTAAAGTTAGCGCCTAAATAAACTGCGTAATCACCAAAGGCTTTTCCATACTCTATAACTTCATTCGTTCTTCCATGATCACCTCCAGAAAATGTTGTTTTGACACCTTCATTGTCAAATCCATTTTTCATTTGCATTGAGATAGCTCCGCCTATCGCATTTTGACCAAAAATAGGATCCCCACCAGAGAAAATTTGCATGCTATTTATGGCAAAATCCGGAATTAGGTCCCACTGAATAACTTCACCAAATGATTCATTAACTCTCATACCATTTTGATAAATTGCCAAAGCTTGAGCTGATCCTAGAAGTGGTCCAGATACATAACCTCTAAAATTAATATCATTTTGCATTGGAGAACTATTTAAGTTAGATATTGAGACTCCTGCCGCTTCTCTATTTAACGTTTCAACAACTGAAAAGTTTTTCTTTTTAGTGAGAGACTCAAGATCAAAACTTTGGATATTAGAGGGAACTCTTTCAATATTTATTCCTGAGCCTTGGACTGGTGAGACAGATATAACGTTAACATCTGGAGCTATATAAGTTTTATCTTGAGCAGAAGCTTTGCTAAAAACAAAAGGGGTTAAACCTAAAAAAATATATTTACTTAAGTTATTCATCTTTCCTCGTTTATAAGATCATTAATCTAACAAAGTCTAAAAAAAAGTCAAATTGGTAAAATGAATAAATACAATAAGTTAGCTGTGTAAATTTTTAAAAACAAAAATTTTCATTGAAATTTCATTGAAAAACTAAAAGTTATTTACTAAAGATAACTTAACTACAATTTAGTTTAATGATACCGTTTCTTAAAAAGTTTAAAAAAGAACAAAGAACCGAAGATGCTACAGAAGATGAAAAAAATATTCTTGTAATATCTCTTCTAATTGAATGCGCTAAGGGAGACTATGATTTCTCAGATCAAGAGATTTCTAAAATTAAAGATCTTATCCAAAAAAAACTAAAGATTGACCAATCAAAAATAAATTTAATTTTTGACAAGTCACTTGAAATAGTTGAGGAGAATGTTGAATTATATTCTCTTACTAAGAATATCAGAGACAACTTTGACAAAGAAGAAATCTTAGAAATCTTTGAGTATTTGTGGTCTGTTGTACTAGCTGATGGAAAGATTGATGATTTTGAAGCAGCATTGATGAGTAAATTAGTTGGACTTTTCCATCTTACAGGAAAAGAATCATCTGATGCAAAGAAAAAAGCTATGTCTCATCTATAGATATTTTTGCTCTTAATTTTTTCCTTGATTGATAAAATAACTTTCTATGCTTAATTGATTTTTCAGCCACTCTTTTTCTCCACAGTCTGAAACTAGATGGCTTCAAAGTTTTTCTCATCAATTTAATTACGTCAGCCTCGGTTTTTCCTGTTTTTTCAAAAATCTCTTCAAAAGTTATTCGGTCTGCCCATGCTGCCCAAATAATCCAATCTGAATTTTCAATTGAAGGCTCAGCATTTTTTACTTTTGTTTGTGGAAAGTCACTTTTTTTGGACATCAAAATAGTTCCGCTTCTATTATATCCAGCTCTGCATTGAAATCCTTTCCAAATGCTACAAACGCTATACTTTTTATTTCAGATGGGGTGAACTTTTGTGGTTGGTAAAAGTTAGATTTTACAAAATCGTCAAACCTAATTTCTAGATTGGTCCATTCTTTTGAAACAAAAAATTTACCAGCATAATACTGCCATGGTAAAAATAGTTTTTTTGTTCTTATGTGAATATAGTACTCACTTTCAATACCTCTTGCTTTAAGTCTAATTCCTTTATAATTATTGTCTTTAATTTGATATTCTTTTCTCACTTGAATAAATCCACCATTATTTTTAGTACTGACATTACCTTCTAATCTTAGAAAAAATTTATTTTGATCTTTTTTTAGAGATGTTTTTCCTTCTGATACTCCTCCCATTACTTGATCAGAAAAAAATTTCCAATCCTCAAGTATTATTTTTTTTTCATCAACTTTATAATCAAGCAAATTCATTGCATTAATTTTTACACCTATTATAAAGAAGGTTATAGTAATAAATAATTTCATAAACTTTACTCTAATATTATGAAAGAAAATGTAAATCTATTTCAAATTTTCAAAAATTTAAAACAAAAAATTATATTTGTGAGGATAAATGACTACTAATAAAGACGTTGATTTAGTTAATATTACCCAAAAAAAATGGGCTGATATGGTATTAAAAATTGGAAATGCATATAGAAAAAAAACTAATTTAGATGATCTAGTGTCTGAACTACTTCATAAAATATATGCATTTGATCATTGTAGTATTTTATTTAAACCAACCTTAGCCAAGCACAATCAATTTAGATCAACAAAAGAAGAGTTTATATCTTATTTTCTTGGACAAAATAAAGTATGCAAAGAAGATAAAGGTTTTGCTATAAAGAATTGGAAGTCAATAAAGTTTGAAAACTTTAAAATTGTTAATCACAATAACCTGTTACTTTCTATGGGCAATTATTACTTTGAAGATGAAAAGAACGATCTACTAAAAGTTGAATACACATTTGGGTTTATTAAGATTAGTCCTGATCAATTAAGAATTAATTTGCATCACTCCTCTTTACCTTACAATGATTAAGTAAAAAAAATAAAACTTTTTATGAACAAAAGTATAATCACTAATTTAATCTCAGTTGCTATAACAATCTATGGCCTTATTTCACCAATTTATTCAACAGAAATTTTTATGGCAGGATTATTCGCCCTCTCAGGTGGTCTTACTAATTGGATTGCAATTCACATGCTTTTTGAGAAAGTGCCCTTTCTTTATGGTTCTGGTGTTATCCCTGACAGATTTGAGGATTTTAAAAACGGAATCAGAAATTTAATTATGAATGAATTTTTTTCAAATATCATTTTAGAAAAATTTTTAAAAAACAAAACTGATAAAGCTGGTGAGGATATTCTTAAAAACTTAGATTACGACAAAATCTTTATTAAGCTTGTTGAGGCTATTGAAGAATCATCATTAGGTTCAATGCTAAATATGCTCGGAGGAAAAAAAGCTCTCAATCCCCTTAAAGAACCAGTTAAAAAAAAAATAAAGGAGTTGTTTAACGATATATCATTAAAAAAAATTGATGAAAATTTTAACCCCTCAGAAAAACTTAAGGAAGACATAGAAAATATTATAGACAAAAGGTTGGAGGAGTTAACTCCTGAACATATAAAAATCATAATGAAGGAAATGATTCAAAAACATTTAGGATGGTTAGTTGTATGGGGAGGAGTGTTTGGTTTTTTAATTGGGTTATTACTAGGAATACTGGGAAGTCTTAATTGAAAAAAAAAACCAAATCGCAAATTTTCAAATTTGACAATACTTATGTAAGTCTTCCCAAAAACTTTTACCAGAAGATTAACCCTGTTCCTGTAAAAAAACCCACCCTTATAAAATTAAATCATGAACTTTTAAATTTTTTAGACCTGGACGAGAATTCTTTAAAGAGTAACTTAGGAATATCTATTTTATCAGGAAACAAAGTTCCTTCAAATACAACACCTCTCGCAATGGTATATGCAGGTCATCAATTTGGAAATTTTGTTAAGCAGCTTGGTGACGGAAGGGCAGTTTTATTAGGCGAGATTATTGCAAAAAACGGTCAAAGATACGATATACAATTAAAAGGTTCAGGGCAAACAAGTTTTTCTAGACAGGGAGATGGAAGGTCACCTCTTGGACCAGTGATAAGAGAGTATATCATAAGTGAAGCTATGCATTATCTTGGTATCCCTACAACTCGTTCTTTATCAATCATAAGTACTGGAGAATTCGTAAAGCGAGAAAGAATTGAACCTGGAGGAATTTTAGCAAGAGTGTCCTCAAGTCATATAAGAATAGGGACGTTTGAGTTTTTTAGCGCAAAAAAAGATTTAGTTTCAGTCAAGAAACTTTCTGACTACTCAATTAAAAGACATTTTGCAGAAATTTGGTCAAGTAAAAATCGTTACAAGTTATTTTTAGACAAAGTAATAGAATGTCAAGCTAAACTTGTTGCACAATGGATGAATGTTGGCTTTATTCATGGTGTTATGAATACAGATAATACATGTATATCCGGACAGACAATTGATTATGGACCATGTGCTTTTATGAACAAATTTGACCCAAATACCGTATATAGTTTTATTGATACTTATGGAAGATATAGCTATGGTAATCAGCCGAAAATAATGCTCTGGAATTTATCAAAATTTGCCGAATGTATTTCTTTTTTGATTAATCAAAATGAGGAAAAAGCCAACAAAATAATTTTAAACTCTTTATCAACATTTCCTCAACTATTTGAAAAATTTTGGATCAAAGCTATTTCTGAAAAGCTTGGCTTTTTTCTAAGCCTAAAAGAAGATAGAAAATTAATTGAAAAATTTTTAGAAATTATGTTTAAACAAAAAATTGACTTTACATTAACTTTCAGGACATTATCAGAAAGCATTGAAAATGAGAAAAAAAAAATAAAGTTTTTCTCTTCTTTTAAAAATAAAAAACCTATAACTACCTGGTATAACGACTGGATTAAAAGATTAAATAAAGAAAACTCTTCTAAAGAAAAAATTTCTAAAAAAATGCAAAATAAAAACCCGCTTTTTATTCCTAGAAATCATTTAGTTGAAAAAGCCATTAACAATGCAGTTGAAAAGGGTGACTTTTCTATGACAAATGATCTTATAAAAGTGTTAAAAAAACCATTTGAGTATAAAGAAAATTTCAATCTAAGTGAACCACCAAAACCTAATCAAGATATTAAAAATACGTTCTGTGGTACTTAGAATTTTTACAAAGCAGAAAAGCCATATTTTTTGGATTCACCAAAAATTTCGTCCTCTGCCTCTTTCCAAAGTGGAATCGCCTGGTCAAGGGTTTCAAATCCTTTTGGGGTTAGTTTAACTATTCTTTTTCTCGCATCTTTACTTTTTAAATTTTCAATTAATTTATATTTATATAATATATCAAGGCCTCTACTTAACGTAGTTCTATCCATTAACAAAGTTTCTGAAAGACTATTAACTGTTTCATTCCCTCCAGAGGCTAATAAAGATAGAATTGAAAATTGAGTTATCCTAATTTTTAAAGGTTTTAACTTTTTATCATATAGTTGTGTTGTAATTCTTGAGGCTTTACGCATTCTCAAACATTTACAGCTAAGGAGTTGTCTATATTTAAAAGTGTTTTCACTTTTATTCATATAACTCAAAAATATATCATACATAATTTTTATGCAATTATGAAAGTTCAAATAAATTTTTTTCAATAAAGATCAACTAAAAATAAAACCTGAAAATTAACCTAAAAAAAATAATTACAGTTACGCTTTAGTCTATAATATTAGATTTCTAACATAATATAATCGTCATTTGGATTAGAAAGTTCTTTATTTTCAGAATCAAAAAGATAAAGACTATTAAATGTATTCAAAAAAAATTTAATATCTTTTTTTTTATAGTCTTTAAGGAAATTTAATTTTATGCAAACTTCTTGTTTTCCATTTCTGTTAAAATAATTTGCAGAAAAAATTTTACAATTATGTAGGTAAATACCCATTGGTGAAACCTCAAAACCTTGTCTTAATTGGACAGGTGAACGTTCTTGGTGTTTTCTTTTCCATTTGAAGCCTGCTTCACTTCTCTCATCTAATGAAAAATTTTTTGCTTTCTTTACAATAAATGAATTTTCAATTCCAGCAATAGACATTATTTTACCTTCTTTACAATCAAATCCAGCATAAATCAAAATTTGTAAAAAAACTGGTAAAATTGTTGATGAAATATGTCCTTCAACAAATCTTTCGGCTGGATGTTTTGGACCAAAAATAACTAAGTCGCCATCATCTTTCAACAAATCGTAAATTTTATCTAAAAAAAGTCCCTGGTTTCGTTGATGTTCAATTACATGAGAACAGTGAATCATATCATATTTTTTCTCAAAGTTATGATGATTAAAATCACCAATAAATTCTGCATCTTTTTCATATTTATCTATTGAATCTACTGAAAAACCAAACCTTCTCATTATTTTACAGTGTTTACCTAATGCACCTCCAATATCTAAAACTTCAATTCTTTTTTTAAAATCATTATGAGAAAGGAGATATTCTAGCAATGCAAATCCCCCAAAGTCTAGTTTTGGAAGATTAACAAAACTTTTTATTTCCGAAAGTCTAGGCAAGCCTAATGGATTTGGAGAATTATTTAGCATAAAAAAGATACAGCAAATTAAGTGCCAGAATTTAATTCTAAAAATTAGATAAATTTATGGAATTTTTTTATTCATTTATTTAGTTTTCATGTTTGACTATGATTTAAAAATTTCATAGTTTTATACATGATTTTGAGATATTCATTAACAATCTTGTTTTTAAATTTGTTTTTTTCATTTTCTTATGCAAGTGAGAAAGTTTTATCTTGTAAAATGAACTATGGTATATCTGGTGAAAACGACGAAACGGATATTGAGTTTAGAAACTTAAGTTTAATTGACCAAACTCAAACTTTTTTTTTAGACATTAAGAATAAATGGCTTTCTGTGAAATCTCAAAAAGATTTACAAAAGGATGGAGGTAGCTTTAGTAAGACGGAATTCAAAATAAGTGATTCACTAATTTTTTCAATATCTTATTTGGAGGCTAATGGACTTTTAGTAAAAAAAAATATTATTGAGTTAGACAGATATAGTGGGTTTATAAAACATGAGTTTAGAACTAACAATGAAACTATTTACAGGACTGGATACTGTAAAGTTTTGAAAAACAATAGATTATTTTAATAGATCAAAAATATTTTAATTTGGTTAATCTAATTACTTGCTATATTCTTTAAGATTTTCCTCTGCTTCTTTTCAAACTCCCTCTGGTTAAATATCTCATATATTCAATCTTCTGATCATTTTCCTAATTAATTCCATCCCATCCTCATCAATCTTAGCTTCAGTTGAAAGAACCCTTTATCATAAAAATTCTACTAGCTTATATTTCTCTATGTAAACTTCAACTTGCTCAACTTTTTTTAACAAGGAATCAGACAATTTTTTTTGTTAGAATCTAATGAAAAATCTAAACCAAATTCTAGATTTTCATTTTTATATACCTATCAGTAATATGTTTTTCAAAGTATTTTATGTTAAGGTTTTCTTCTGTTGATTCATTTAATAATTCATCAATTTTTAATAAACTTCCTCTACTGTGAATATTTTTTCTAAGCCACTTAATTATTGGTTTAAAATTACCCTTTTTCAAATTTAAATCAAAATCTATTATTTCTGTCCTAACTTTATAGGCTAATTGTGCAGCAACAAATGCACCGATACTGTAAGTAGGGAAATATCCAAAATCTCCTCCATACCAGTGTATATCCTGTAAACAACCTCTCTTATCATCATGAACATCAAGTCCCAGGGTTTTTGAAAATTCTTCGTTCCATAGATCTGGTAAATATTCTACATTAGCATCTTCTTCTATTATTTTATATTCAATGTTAAATCTGTGAATTATGTGAAGAGGATAATGAACTTCATCAGAATCAACTCTAATGTAACTTGGTTTAACATTATTTCTTATCTTATAGATAGCTTCACTACTCCAAACGCTAGGATCTTTACCTATCTTATTTTGTAAAATTTTTTGAATAAATTGGCTGACAGGAAGAGATTTTATTATTTGCATTTCTATGAAAAGTGACTGACTTTCGTGTAAAGACATTCCTCCTGCAGAACCAACTGGTTGATGAGCCCATTTTTTTGGTAATCCCTGTTCATATAAAGCATGCCCTGTCTCGTGCATCAGAGCATCAAAACATGAAAATGAATCTTCTTCACTAAATCTAGTTGTAATTCTGACATCTTGAGTTCCTCCTCCACAAAAAGGGTGTAAACTTTTATCAATTCTTCCCCTGGAAAAATCAAAGCCTAAGTGTTTCATGAAGATTTTTGATAAATTAAACTGATCTTTCTCATTTAAATAATCTTTAAGCTTTAGATTTTTTTGCTTCTTTATTATAAATGGTAATTTTTTCTTTATGAATTTCTCAACTCTATTGAAAATTTTAAAGAGTCGTTTTGAATCAAGAGATCTATCATATTTAAAAAGTAAACAATCGTATTTTTTTTTATCTTTAATTTGAGACAAGATTTCTGACTCCTCTTTAATTAAATTGACAAGTTTAACAAAAGAATTTTTAACTATGTTAAAATTAGATTTTTCTTTAGCCTCTCTCCACAAACCCTCACATTCTATGGACAGTTCAGCTTTTTTTTTTAATTTATCAACTGAAATAGAGTTAAAATAATCAAATTTATTTTTCATCAGTTCAAAGTTTATTTTGTCAAATTTATTTAATTCAAACTCATTAACTTTATTAAAAAATTCATTTTTTTTAATTTCATTAAAAATATTTTTTTTGTAGTCATATAACTTTGTGATTTGTTTAATTCTCTGTTCCCTTGAATTTTCTGGCATATAAGTAGCCATATCCCAGTTTAAAATCCCACTAATGTCATTGATAAGACTTTGCTCTTCAAACAAAATTTTTAAGTTTTTATAAGACATAACAATTTAAAAATAAAATACGGATTAATGAAATTCAATGATTAAAATAATTGTGTTTACTTTCTATGTAGACATTTGTTCTATTTATAATCTATTATTTAATTTTAATGAAAAAAATATTATACACTATTATCGTCTTTTTTGTATCGTTCCCTTGTTTTTCAAAGTGGGAAAAAGTTCATGAAAATAAAATTTTTACTGAGTATTTTGAGGTAGATGCTGTAAAAAAAATTAATGACATTATTTTTATTTGGAGTTTGATGGATTATAAAAAATTACAAAAGAATGGAAATCTTAGTACTAAGTATTACTCAATGTATGACTGCAATGAAATGAGATATAAAATTTTAAGTATAATAGAATATAAAACTAGTATGGGTAAAGGTAGGGACTTTAGATATACAAAAAATATTACAGATGAATCAAGTTCTGCAAACTGGGTTTATCCATCAATTGATAGTACAGACTATGTTAAAATTAATTCTATTTGTGGTCCTTCATAAATTTGGCGAAGGAAAAAATAGCCCTTTTGTTTTATTTGTATAGTATCTAGACAAAAAAAAACCTGACAGAAAGTCAGGTTTACAATCACATATGTTAATAGAATATTAAATGTAGATGCTTTTGTCAAATTATTTTTACTAAGTCATTGTTTTTGTTGAGCTATTTTTTTTTCAAAAACCAATAAATTGCTACCCCTATGAGTACGATTGCTAATAAAAAGCCTCTTCCATAGGCTAGATGTGTGAGAACGTCCATAGTTTTTTAAAAGTCATATGGTTGTAGGTGTTCTGTTACCATCTCATAAATTCCCACTATCATTTCGTTGGTTATTTGATTTGGGTCATTATCTACTTTTTCTAATGATTGATCTATCAATCGATCCATCCATTGTATTTGTATTTTAGAGCATTTTGATAATCTCTCTTTTGACAGTACTGAAATTACTCTTTGTGATAGTTCATTGGATTGTTTTCTACTTAACATTTTTAGTCCTCTTTTTTATTTTAATAGGTAAAATTATAAACCCAGTCTTATAAATACCACTATTTTCATCAGCTTCTTTTAGAGTGAACTTAACCATGATCATTTTCCTTTACTCTAACTCTTGGAACAAAAGTAATTTTAGATATTCCACTTTCTTGAGGTTCTAATGTTTGGACTTCTAAACCTTTTCTTCGCAACTCTCTAACAAATCTATTAGTTGCTTTTTCAAGATAATTAGTTTGTTTCTTCTTCATTTAGTTCTCCTGTTAGTTATTATTAACCAAGAAAATTTGAATGTACGGAAACTGTTTACTGTTTGAGAAAGAACGGTAAGGTCGTTGCTATTCCAGAACGGTAGGTCGTTACTATACCCCAAATTAATTTGGATAGTTTATAAATATCAAATATATATTAATCCCATATGAACAAGAAGTGTTTATATACGATTTGACAAAATATCAAAAACCTTTTTATGCTTATTCAAAAAAATAAAGGACACTATAACAGCCAAAAAAAGCCGGTGTATTTTTCCTCCTACTTCTCCTTGCATTTATTTCTATATAGACATTGATTGTCTTTATAATTTATTATTAGTTAGGATGAAAAAATTATTACTTACTCTAGTTTGTTTATTTCTGTCCTCGGGCTCAGTTTATTCCCTAAAGCTAAATTGCAAATTCCATTCTTTTTTATCTGAAGTTAATGGAAAAAAAACTGATCATGAAGTTGATAAAGACGACATCTTTTCAATTTATCATGAACCAGAAAATCAATGGTTATGGGAATATCCAACAGATGCTCTACATGATGATATAAATGTGTGGAAAGAAGAAAATAATTACAGCTATAACGAATCTGATAGTTTTGTTTCTAGTAAAAGAAGTTATAAACAAAAAAATGATCAACTAAACATTGATTCTAAAAGAAGGGAGATTCCAAAGGAATTTTATCGCAATCGTGCCTTAAAATTAGATTCTAAAATGTACTTAACTATTACAACCGAGGATTTATATATCTATAATTACTATGAAAAAAAGGTTAGAGTTATTAGGGATGGAAAGTGTAATTAAATGAGTGATTTCACAAAAGTAATCATAATTGACATACTTCTCTTTGGATCTTTGTGGGTTTGGTTATAAAGCTAAAAGAATACAACAAAAAAAAATATTAATGAAAAAACTTCTCTTTAAAATTTATCGTTATACCCTTAATCCAAAATTCTATCCATTTAATATTTGGGGATCCGTTTTGGTAGGGTTTGTAAAAAACTTTTTATTTTTTCTTTTATTTAATACATTTTTTTTAAATTATGTAACTGGTTCAGACTTCATCCAGGGTGTGATGTATAGTTTTGTATTTACATTTATCATAATGTTTTTTCGTATAATTGGTTTACTAAATCCATTTGAGTTCTTTAGAATTTTATATGACACCATTGAAAAGATTACTGACGAAATTTTATTAACAATAGTTAAATTTTTTAGAAGATGACAAAAATATTAATCAATCTATATATTTAATAGTTTTATTTTAAGTATGAGGCCAAGGTATTAAAAGCCAATTTGAAGTCCCTAGAAGCCTTTATATGTTTGGGCTTTAAAATATGGCGGAGAGAGAGGGATTCGAACCCTCGAAACAGTTTCCTGTTTACACGCTTTCCAAGCGTGCGCCTTCAGCCACTCGGCCACCTCTCCATTAATCAAGTGATGTTTTTAATACATTTATAAATGCAGATTGCGGTATTTCAACTTTTCCAAATTGTCTCATTCTTTTTTTTCCTTTTTTTTGTTTATCTAATAATTTATTTTTTCTAGTAACATCACCTCCATACAACTTTGCTGTTACATCTTTTCTGTAACTGTTAATTGTTTCTCTAGCAATAATTTTTCCACCAATCGAGGCTTGTAAGGGAATTTTAAATTGTTGTCTAGGGATTAAATCCTTCAGTTTTTCACAATACACTTTTCCTCTTGTTGCTGATTTGGATCGATGACAAATAAAGGATAATGCATCAACAGGCTCTGAGTTAACTAAAATTTGAACTTTAACTAAATCACTTTCTTGATAGTCTTTAAACTCATAATCAAAACTAGCATATCCACTAGTAATTGATTTTAGTCTATCGTAGAAATCAAAAACAACTTCTGCTAGAGGAAGTTGATATATCACCATTGCTCTTTTACCAACGTATGTTAAATTTTTTTGTATGCCTCTTCTATCTGTACAAAGTTTCATGACTGGCCCCAGATAATCATCAGGTAACAAAATTGTTGCCTCAATAATAGGTTCAGAAATAGACTGTATTTTTACAACATCAGGCATCTCTGATGGATTATGAATTTCTAGGTTTTCAGAGTTTGTTTGTACAATTCTGTAAACAACCGATGGCGATGTTGTAATTAAATTTAAATTAAATTCTCTACTTAATCTTTCTTGAATGATTTCTAGATGAAGTAAACCAAGAAATCCACACCTGAAACCCATCCCAAGTGCAGCTGAGGATTCAGGTTCATAAGTAAAGCTAGCATCGTTTAAACTTAGTTTAGCAAGACTGTCCTTTAAAACATCATAATCATCAGCATCTACTGGATAAAGACCACAAAAAACAACTGGGATACTTGGTTTAAACCCAGGAAGAGGTTTGCTTACTGGATCTGATTCATCAGTAATTGTATCTCCAACCTTACAATCACTCACATGTTTAATACCAGCAGTAATAAATCCAATTTCTCCAGAATTGAGTTCGTTTACGTATTTAAGTTTCGGAGTAAAGAAGCCACAGCTTTCAACTTGATATGTTGCCTTTGTACCCATCATTTTTAATTTCATACCTTTTTTTAAAGAACCAGATTTAATTCTTACCAAAATAATTACACCTAAATATGTGTCGTACCAACTGTCAATTAACATGGCTACCAAATTAGTAGAATCAAATTCTGCTGGAGATGGAAGTCGTTCAACTATTGCCTCTAGTAAAGTGTCAATTCCATTACCAGTTTTTGCTGATACCAATATAGAATTAGAAGCATCTATACCTATAACATCTTCGATCTGTTTTTTTATTCTTTCGGGTTCAGAAGATGGAAGATCAATCTTATTTAATACGGGTATAATCTCATGATTACTGTCAATAGCTTTATATACATTTGCAAGAGTCTGGGCTTCAACACCTTGAGAAGCGTCAACAACTAATAATGATCCCTCACATGAGGCCAATGACCTACTTACCTCATAAGAAAAGTCTACATGACCAGGGGTGTCCATAAGGTTAAAATTATAAATTTCTTTGTTTTTCGCTTTATAATTTAAATAAACTGTTTGAGCTTTAATTGTAATACCTCTCTCTCTCTCAATATCCATTGAGTCAAGAACTTGCTCTTTCATTTCTCTGTCGGACAATCCTCCGCAGCTTTGTATAATTCTATCTGCTAGGGTGGATTTGCCGTGATCAATGTGAGCAATAATTGAAAAATTTCTTATTTTTCTTAGGCTCATATTACCTCAATTTTGCGTCGTACTTTTCTTTTACTTTAAAAATTATATTGTCAGAAATTTCATTTATTTCATCATCTGTCAATGTTTTTTCATTAGACTGAATTGTAACTTCAAAACCAACAGCTTTTTTGTTTTCACTAATTTTTTCTCCCTCGTAGCTATCAAACACTTTTACACTTTTAATTAATTTACTATTGGTAGTTTTTATTAATTTAATAATCTCTAATGAAAAAATATTTTTATCTAATTCAAATGAAAAGTCTCTTTTTGATGCTTGATATTGGGATGCAATTAATGGATTTTTTGATTTTTCTTTTTTTTTATAAAATTTTAGTAGTTTGGTTAAATTTAGTTCAAAAGCAACTAACTTATTCTTAATATCAAATGAATTAAGAATAACTGGACTTAGTTCACCGAAAAAGCCAATTATCTCATCTGAAATTAATAAAGAACCACTTTTCCCAGGGTGGTAGTATGGTTTTGATTCTCGGAAAATATCAAAGTTATCAATATCCATTTCTAAACAATTTAATACAGAAGATAAATCAGCTTTAACATCAAAAAAGTCAAAATTTCTTTCATTTTCAATCCAGCTTTTTTCATTTATCTTACCAGATCGTACCACACAGATATTATCAAATTGTTCATCTGGTTCTTTTCCTAAAAAAACCGGTCCTAATTCAAAAAATGAAAAATTATTAAAGTTTTTATTAATATTTTTTTTTATAGCTGAAATAATATTGGGTAATAAATTTGACCTCATGCAGGATAATTCTGAACTTATGGGATTTGTTATGCTTAAAAAGTTATCCTTTTCTCCAAAAAGCTTCTGTATTTTTTCGTCAGTAAAAGACCATGTAATAATCTCAAAAATATTTCTACTTACTAACATTTTTTTTATTTTATTTCTTAGCACCTGAATATCAGATATCTTTTTTTTATTTACATCATTTTGTGAAATTAAAGGAATACTTGGAATTTTTTCTAAGCCGTATAGTCTTGCAATTTCCTCAACAAGGTCTTCCTTGATTTTTATATCACTTCTCCATGAAGGAGGGGTCACAACTAAATTTTCGTTTACTTCTAAATCACAACCAATTTTATTAAGTTTGTCATGTATAAATTGATTAGAGATTTCAACACCCAAAATCCTCTCAAAAAATGCTTTTTCAACTTGTATTTTATTATTCTTAGCAATTTTTTTGCCGTCACTTACAATACTTCCAGGCTCACCACCACAAGTTTTTAATATCATTTCTGTAGCATACTCAATTCCTTCAATAACAGAATCTGGATCTATACCTCTTTCAAATCTATATCTAGCATCGCTTTGGATATTTAACTTTCTTCCACTTTTAATTATGCTTGCAGGTAGAAAATATGCTGACTCAATCAGAACATTTTTTGTATTATCATCGCAAGCTGTTTTTTTACCTCCAAGTATTCCTGCAAGACTTATCACACCGCTGTCATCACAAATAACAATCATGCCATCATCAAGTTCATAACTTTCATCGTCTAATCCTAAAAACTTTTCACCTTTTTTTGAATGCCTAATTGTCAAATTACCCTTGATTTTATCATAATCAAAAACGTGAAGAGGTCGACAAAGATCTACTGTAATAAAATTAGTAACATCAACCAATGATGAAATCACCTTAAGGCCTGTTTTTTCAAATCTTTTTACTAAGTTTGCTGATGAATTTTTATTTTCTAAATTTTTTATTAGTCTGATTGAAAATTCTGGGCAGTCACTATTTTTAAGTTTATTTACCAAGTTGATCTCAGTTTTGAATTTACTTTCAATTTTGAAAATCTTTTTTTTCTTCAACTTTCCAAAATCAGCAGCGAAAAGATCTCTTGCTATTCCATATACTCCAGCACAATCTACTCTATTAGGTGTTATTGCAACCTCAATCATAATGTCTTCATCACTGATATATTGAGAGTATTTATCTCCTATTTTAAAATTTTCATTTAGCTCAATAATTCCCTCTGAAGAATCTGATAACCCTAACTCTTCTTCAGAGCAAAGCATTCCATTGGATTCTTCTCCTCTTATCTTACTTTTACCAATCTTAAATTCATTTTTTTCTCCCGAGAAAATTATCGTGCCAACGGGAGCTAATACTGTTATTAAATTTTCTCTTGCATTCTTTGCTCCACATACAATTTGCAAATTTTCTTTTCCATCAAAGACTTCGCATAAACTAAGTTTATCTGCATTGGGATGTGGTATTTTTTTTAAAATTTTTGCTATTTTAAAATTTTTCAAAGTTTTTGAAGGATCTGAAACTTTTTCAACTTCCAAACCAATATTTGTAAGTTTGTTGCAAAGATCTGAAACAGAATAATCAAATTCAAGATAGTCTTTTAACCAACCAACAGTAAACTTCATTTTATCGCCAGCTTAAATCAGTAGTTTCCAAAAAAGAAAAGCCATAGTGACTTAACCATTTTATATTAGAGTCATAAAAATCACGTAAATCAGGCATGCCATATTTTAACATTGATAGTCTTTCAATACCCATTCCAAACGCAAACCCTTTTAATTTTTGATCATCAACACCTGACATTTTTAAGACATTAGGGTGAACCATACCACAACCTAAAATTTCCATCCATTTATCCCCTTCGCCAAGAGTAATTTTTCCAGCTGTTATGGAACAATTAATATCTACCTCTGCTGATGGCTCAGTGAAAGGAAAGTAAGACGGTCTGAACCTCAATTTTAATTCTTCATTATCAAAGAAAGTTTTACAGAACTTTTCCAAAAACCATTTCAAATTTGCAAAAGTAACTGAGTGGTCAACAACCAATCCCTCTACTTGATGAAACATAGGTGTGTGGGTAATATCTGAGTCACATCTGTAAGTTCTGCCAGGTGCAAAAATTCTTAAAGGAAATTTTTTTTTTTTTAAATTTCTAATTTGTACAGGCGATGTATGTGTTCTTAAAACAAGCTTTTCTGAATTATTTTTAACGTAAAAAGTATCATGCATTTCTCTTGCAGGATGGTTTTCCGGAATATTCAAAGCAGTGAAGTTATAAAAATCATTTTCTATATCTGGCCCTTCTTCATAATTTAGTCCCATATTACCTAATATAGAAATGATTTCGTTTACTGTATGAGTTATTGGATGAATTTTAGAATCAAACTTTTTTTCCTCACGAGTTGGAAGAGATATGTCTATTTGTTCTTTTTGTAATTTTTCTTTGATTTGAATTTGTTCAATTACTTTTTTTTTTTTTTCTAAATTATCAAAAAAAGTTTGTTTAAACAAATTTACTTTTTTTCCCATATCTTTTTTTTCTGCTTGAGAAAATTTAGAGAGACTCTTTAGTATATTTGTTACCTCACCATTTTTTCCAAAGTATTTGACTCTTACTTTATCTAATAATTCGGGGGTTTCACAACTTTCCAATTCAGCTAATGCCGAGTCAATGAGTTGGTCGTAATTTTTCATTTAATATAAATTATCAGCCTGCTTTAACTTTAGCTACAATTTCTTTAAATGAATCAGGTTCTTGAGCTGCCAAATCAGCAAGAACTTTTCTGTTGAAATGAAGGTTCACTTTTTTCAATCCATTTATGAAGGAGGAATATTTTATTCCATGCAACCTGCAACCTGCATTAATTCTTTGAATCCAAAGGCTTCTAAACTGCCTTTTTTTTACTTTCCTATCTCTGTAAGCATATTGACCAGCTTTTTCAACAGCTTGATTGGCAACCTTGAAGGTGTTTTTTCTTCTACCGTAATAACCCTTTGCTCTCTTAATTATTTTTTTGTGTCTTCTCCTAGTGACAAATCCAGCTTTAACTCTTGACATATTTACCTCTTCAAATTTTCGAATTCATGTATTTTTTGACTATCTTTGTGTCTTGTTTAGACATTATAACTGGACCTTTTGCAGATCTTTTCATTTTCTTTGTCCTTTTTGTTAAGTTATGTCTTTTGCCACTAGAAAACATTGCAACTTTTCCTGTACCAGTTGTTTTAAATCTTTTTTTTGTTCCGCTTTTTGTCTTAATTTTTGGCATAATATATCTTAAATTTGGTATTATAAAGTTTTTATATTTATATATTTTTTTTATTTCATTGCAAGGATGATTTAATTAATAAATTTACCTTGGTGCAACAACCATAATCATATGTTTGCCTTCAAGTGTTGGAACCTGCTCTATTTTTGCTACTTGTTCAATAGCACTTTCCAACTTTTTAAGAATTTCCATACCCCTTTGCTGATAAGCCATTTCCCTGCCCTTGAATCTAAGAGTAATCTTGACTTTATCTCCATCACCCAAAAATCTCTGAATGGATTTAAGTTTTACTCCATAATCATGATCCTCTATACCTGGTCTTAATTTAACCTCTTTTACCTCAAATGTTTTTTGTTTCTTTCGGGCTTCAGCTTGTTTCTTCTGAACTCTGTATTTGTACTTTCCATAATCAATTATTTTACATACCGGGGGGTTGGCTTTGGGAGATACCTCCACAAGATCAAGCCCTTGTTCTGAAGCCATTTTTAACGCGTCTTCAATTTGAAGAACACCTAACATTTCACCGTTATCTGTAATCACTCTGACTGATTTCGCCGATATAGATTTATTAACCGCGGGGCCACGATTTGAACTGAAAGAACCTTTGTTCATAATCTAGTTATTTGCATATTTTTTTTTTTGCCTTTCGTTAAAATACTTATAGTAGGACAGATTAGTCATAAATTATTCTATACTGCAAGAATTTTTTATTTTTTTTAAAAATTCATTTAATTGCATTGAAACCAATTTGTTCTCTGGAAATGATCTTAATGAAATTGTTTTATCTGAAATTTCTTTTTCACCAATCACAACAATAAAAGGAATTTTCTCAAGTGATAAATCTCTAATTTTATAGTTTAACTTCTCGTTTCTAAAATCAAATTTAAATTTAACGCCATCTTTACTGAGATGATTACCTATAAGTTTTGAATATTGAATACAATTGTCGTTAATTGTAGCTATAGCAACTTGCACTGGTGCAAGCCAATGAGGTAATCTTCCAGAATAATTTTCAATTAAAATTCCAATGAATCTCTCTAAAGATCCAAAAAATGCTCTGTGTAACATTACTGGATGTTTTTTTGACCCATCCTTATCTACAAAATTTGCGCCTAATCTTGGAGGTAAATTTAAATCTACTTGTAATGTTCCACATTGCCACTCCCTTCCGATCGCATCAACTAATACAAATTCAATTTTTGGTCCATAAAAAGCTCCTTCCCCTTTATTAATATCATATTCTAAATTTAATTTTTTTAGAGAGCTAAGAAGTGAATTTTCAAGAAATTCCCAGGTATCATCATCACCAATCCTTTTTTTTGGTCTATCAGAAAATTTAATCTTTATTTTCTCAAACCCAAAATCTTTGTATATATCTAAAGTTAGGTTAATAACCTTTTCACATTCGTCTTCCATCTGTTCTTTTAAACAATAAATATGAGCGTCATCTTGTGTAAATTCTCTCACTCTCATTAATCCGTGAAGGGCTCCGGAAGGTTCAAATCTAAAAACTTTTCCAAATTCAGCGATTCTCAATGGAAGATCTCTGTAACTTCTTAATGAATTATTGTATATTTGTATTCCCCCAGGACAGTTCATTGGTTTCAACGCGAAAATTCTCTCATCATTTGTTTTAGCAAGATACATGTTATCTTGAAATTTTTCCCAATGCCCAGATTTTTCCCATAGTGATCTGTCTAGAACTGTTGGTGTACTGATTTCAGTGTAGCCAGAATTTTGTTGTTTATTTCTCATATACTTTACTAACTCATTAAAAATCAACCAACCCTTAGAATGCCAAAAAACTGACCCAGGTGCGTCATCTTGGAAATGAAAAAGATCCATTTCTTTACCTATTTTTCTATGATCTCTTTTTTCTGCCTCCTTTAACATAAATAAATATGAATCTAATTCTTTTTTATTTCTCCATGCAGTACCGTAAATTCTTTGAAGCATTTCATTTTTAGAGTCTCCTCGCCAATATGCGCCAGAAACTTTTGTTAGTTTGAACTCACCTATAAACATTAAATTTGGAAGATGGGGACCTTTACACAAATCAAAAAAATTTGTTTCCCCTTGCTGGTAAATTTGAAAATCATTTTCTTGTAATGAATCTTTTATTATTTGAACTTTATATGGCTCTTCTAACTTTTGAAATAATTTTATTGCTTCATCTTTATTTTTTATTTTTTTATTTATTAAATGACCCTCTTTTACAATTTTTTTCATTTCCTCTTCAATAGAGGTTAAATCGTCAGAAGAAATTGAATCTTTCAACAAAACATCATAATAAAAACCATTTTCAATTATTGGTCCTATGGCCAACTTTGCTTCAGGGTAAATAATTTTGATAGCCCTGGCAAGAACCTGTGCCGCAATTGTATGACGCATTATTTCAAGTCCTAAGTCATCTTTAATTGTAATAATATTTACTAGAGCGTTTTCATTAATAGGATCGGATAAATCTTTTTGATCACCATTTACAATTATCGCAACTGCCGCCTTTGAAAGTGATACTGAAATATCTCTAGCAATATCAAGGCCTGTTATTCCAGGTTCATAATTTTTATGCTTTCCATCAGGGAAGGTAATTTTTAACATTATTTTAATTAGAGTAATTGTTTTGTTATGTCAATATTGATCATGTTGAATAGCTTTTTTGGTTTTTTCTAGTAAAAGTTTATTGAAATAAGTATTAGTTTTTTCAAAAATTAAAATCTCAGTCTGTTTACCAACTGGTCCACAAAGATCGGGATTTGAATTTTTGGTGAAAAGAACGATCGTTTTTTTATTAGCTCTTGATATTATATGAATTGGACCAGTATCGTTTCCAATAGAAAATAATGAATTAGTGGCTAGCGATGCAATGTCAAAGTAACTTGTTTGTAAGCAAAGATTTTGTACCTTAGGAAATTTTTCTTCTATTTTTTTGCAGGCATGAAAGTCATCTTTTGAACCAATTAGTATGGGTTGGATATTTTGATTAATAAGCACAGAAACTATTTCAAAAAAAAATTTGATTGGAATTCTTTTATTTAACCTTTTTCCGGAACCACCAGGAACAATAAGCGCGTATTCTCCAGATATATTAAATCTGTTAGATTTATTGTAAAACCATGACAGGTTTGGTCTAGTATAAAACTTCACTTTAGAAAAACTTAATTGGTCTTTTTGTCTTTCAATTGTGTGCATCTTATCTCGACCAGCATTTTGATGTTTTGTTTTTGAATACTTACCAATACCATTAGTATCACAATCAAAATTTTTAAAAATTTTTAAGTAGTAGGAAGATCTATATGAAGTTTGAAGATCAAATACATTAGAAAAAAAAGTTGGATCAATTTGTTTTCTAATTTTATAGATATCATAAAAATAAAACTTTGATCTTTTTATTGTAAATATTTCTTTGAACCATTTTGACTTTTTTAAAAGTTTATCAAAGGGTTCCTCAGTCAAAAGTGAAACTTTACCAAAATGCTTATAAATTGAGTACATTGCATTAAGCGATAAAATAACATCGCCTAACCCACCAAATTTAATTACCAAAGTTTTCTTTTGCTTCAATTAATTCCTCATAGACATTAATAGTTTTGTCGAGCATCTGTTTTAAATTAAACTTTCCAATAATTCTTTTTCTTGCATTGCTTCCGATCAAATCCTTTTTTTCTTGGTCCAAATTTAATACATGAAGAATTTTTTCACCAAGCGCTTCTTCATCACCTGGATTGACAAGCCATCCGGAAAGATTATTTTCAATTATTTCTCTTGAACCTCCATGATTTGATGCAATTACTGGTTTAGTCATTGAGGAGGCTTCTGCTGTGATTCTACCAAAAGCTTCGGGTTCTATTGAGGTTGATAAAACAATATCTGAAATAGAGTAAACAGTCGCCATATCAGAAATATTTCCACAAAAAATTACCCTATCAGTTAATCTTAATTTCTTTAACCTTTTTTTAATTTGTTTTGTAAACTTATTTTTTCTATTCTCTGACCCAACTAGTAACATTACAATATTTAGACTAGGGTCTTTTTTTAAAACATAATCTAATGCATTTATGCCAACTATTTGTCCTTTCCAAGAGGATAATCTTCCAGGTAACAAAATGATATGTGACCTTTCAGGAATTGATAAGTCACTTAAAAGTTTTTCTTTCCGAATTTGAGACACTGAATCAAGGTCAAAGTTATCAGTGTCTATCCCACGATTTATTTGAACAAGTTTGTTTTTAACTTCTGGAAAAAAATGTCTTATGTGGTCATCAATAAATTTTGAAATTGAAATAATCTTATCACCATTAGTCATTACTTTATTATAAGATTTTTTAATAAAATTTTTATTACCACTATATGTGCCATGATAAGTTGTCACATAAGGAATTTTTCTTTTTTTGATTTCAGAGGTAAAGCAAAAAGATGGCCATCTACTTCTTATATGTATCAGGTCAGGTTTTATTTGGTCCAATAATTTTCTAAATTTACCTCTTGATGAAAAAAAATTAATTAATCCTTTATTATTTATTTCAATTTTATGATGACTTACTCCCTTATATTTATATCTATCTGCCATTTCTCCACCTGATGAAATAATCACTGAGTTATATTTTCGTTTGGCGAGTTCTTTAGCTATGTCAAGGGTTCCTCTTTCAACACCTCCATTAATTTTATCTAATGACGGAAGTATTTGCAGAATTGTTTTCATATTCTAATCTCAAGTATTCTTTTTAGCCCTAATTTATAATTTCCATATTTAGGTGTCCAATCCAATATTTTTTTTATTTTTAAATTTTTAACTCTTTTATTATCATAATAAAAACTTCTAATTTTTTCATTTAATCTTGGATCATCATAACTAAGAGTTTTAATATTAGAAATTTTTATTAAAGATGCAGCATATCTTACAATATCACTTGATTGGCAGGGCATATCATCAGATAAATTGAAAATTTCACCAGGAGTCGGACTATTGATACTTTTACTGATAGCTGAACCAATATCCTCAACATAAACACGAGAAAAAAAGTGATCTTTTTTTATAATTTCTGTCAACTCGCCATTTCTTACTTTATCAAACACTGATCGACCAGGACCATATATTCCCGGAAGTCTAAAAATGTGAATAGGTAAACTATGTAATCTAAACAAATCAAGGTGATTGGATTCAGATCTTTTTCTTAAAATTCCTCTTGAAGTTTTAGGGATAAGCTTGGAATTTTCATCAACCCAATCACCATCGTAGTTACCATAAACACTTGTAGATGAAAAATAACCGAACCACTTAAGTTTTTCTTGGTTTTTTAAAATACTTTCCTTTAAATTATTAATTACAATATCTCCTTTATCTGAAGGAGGAATTGAATTTAAGATAAATGAAACATCTTTTAAGAGTGTATCTTTTTGCCTTAAAAAATCTTTAAAACAAAGTCTTTTGAGATTATATTTGTGATCATCTGATTCTTGTTTTATTTTAAGGTTATGTGTGCATATAATTTCACAATTTTTTGGGAGAAGAGGAATTACGTACTTTGAGCAGTAACCTGCCCCCAAAAAAATAAATTTTAGCATAGATCTACTTTTATTTGTTTTTTTATCCAATCAAATGATGGATGACTTGACAACTCATTATGCCAGATTAATTTTGTTTTCCTTTTTTCCAACTCTATTGGTAATTCTGCAATTATAAAACTATAGTTTTTAGCCATTCTTTGAGCAGTTTTAGATGGTAACGTAAGGATCAAATCAGAGTTTTTTAAAATAAGTGGAGCCATTGTTATTAGATCTATTCTAACAAAAATTTCTCTTTCAAGATTTAGCTGACTTAATGATCTATCAATCGGAGCTGTAGGGGCGTCATGTGGTGCTACTCTTAGGTGCTTTGAGGAAAGGTATTGCTCAATTGAAAGTCTTTTTTCTATAGAAAATTTGTGAGATTTATTCATCATACAGACGTAATTTTCTGTAAAAAGTTCAATAAACCCAAATCTATTAGGTACAATTTCAAATCTTCCAATTGCAAAATCAATATCATTGCTATCTAATAATTTAATCGCTCCAGAACCTTGCTCTGATCTTATCCTTAGTGATGAATTAGGTGACTTTTTTTGAAGAAAACTTACTAAGTTAGGAACTATTAAAGGAGCAACATCATCAGAAATGGAGATCCTGTAGAGTTTTTCAGCTGTTGCTGGATTAAAATTGATTGTAGACAAAGCAAATTCGAGGTTACTCAATGCACCTTTAACTGGTATTGAAAGTTCAACTGCCCTTGGAGTTGGTCTCATACCTTTTGGCCCTCTAATAAACAATTCATCTTTTACCAAGTATCTTAGTCTATTAAGAGCATTGCTCATAGCAGGTTGTGTTATACCAATTTTTTTACTAGCTCTTGTAACATTTCTTTCTTCAAAAAGTGTTTTGAAAATAATAAGTAAATTTAAATCAAAATTTCTGATATTCATGAAGTGAATTGTATTGATCATTTTTATTTTTTAAAGAAATTTTTAGTTTTTGGATTTTTTTTTAGTATGATGTTAGTTAAATAAGGGAATTATTGTGTATTTAATCCTTCTATTTGCCTTACTTCAGGGCTTCACCGAATTCATTCCTGTAAGTTCTCAGGGTCACTTAATAGTATTCAATAAATTTTTCAATATTAGTATGAAATCTAATATTACTATCCTTGAAGCTAATGTAATTGCACATGCAGGTTCCTTAGTTGCTGTGTGTCTGTATTATAGCAAACAACTTTTTTCATTATTAATTTCTTTAAGGCATATAGTAAGACCTGACATTGACAAAAATGCTACTTTGACAATTCACCTAGTAGTAGCAACTCTTCCTATATTGTTATGTGGATACTTTTTTTCCAAATTTTTTAATTATGATGATAAGACCCTCTTTTTGATAATTGGAACATCTAGTATTTTTTTCGGATTTATTTTATTTGTTTTTGACAAATTTTGTCTAACTGTAAAAAGTAATGAGGAGATGACCTTTTTAACATCTTTATTTGTAGGTATTTTCCAATGTCTCGCATTAATTCCTGGAGTAAGTAGATCAGGTTCCATAATTATTTTTCTTCGTTTTTTTGGATTTAATAGAAATTTTACGGTTTTTTTTTCAAACCTTCTGAGTATACCAGTAATTTTAGCAGCTACTATTTTTGTAATCATACAAAATGAAGAGATTTTTTTACTAACTGATTATTTAAATTTACATTCAATTGGAATTTTTTTATTTAGTTTAATTTTTTCTCTAATTTTTTTAAAATTTTTAGTAACTTGGGTAAAAAACTTCTCGTTTTTAATTTTTGCAATTTATCGGTTTATATTTGGAAGCGCTTTAATTTACTTATTTTTTGTAAATTAAATCTAGAAATTATATAACGTACTTTTATAATTTAACAATTTTATGGCTTTAAAATCATTAAAAATCCTAACCACAGGAACAAGAAGAGGTTTTGGGAAATTTATAGCTAATAAACTAAATACTTATAAATTTGATAGAAGTTCAAAATTAAGTGAATTAGATAGAAATTATGATGTGATTATTCACTGCGCCAGTAATTCGGCTGAACATATTATATTAAAAAATTTTTATAAATTTTCTTATGATAATTTTTTTCTTACCACTGAACTACTTAAGCTAAGTTTTAAACATTTTATTTTTATCTCCTCTATTGGTATCTATCCTCAATCAATACAAGTTTATGACGAAAAAACTAACTTTGAAGTTAAAACGAGAAACAATTATGAATTTTTAAAGATTATGAGTGAAAATTATATTCAGAAATTTTCAAAAAAATTTACCATTCTACGAGTTGCTGGACTTTTAGACAAATCTTCAAGAGAAAATTCAATTCAAAAAATAATTTCTAATAAAAATAGAAAAATATCTTTATCTTCTAATTCCACATTAAATTATATACTTTATGAAGATTTATTCAATTTCATCAACATTGTAATGAAGAAGAAAAAATTCGGTATTTTTAATGTCTCAGCTAGCAAGAATATAAAATTAATTGATCTCAAAAATTACATAAATTCAAATAATGTTAAATTTGGAAACTACGGTTACTTTACGCCAAGAATAGATAATACAAAAGCAAAAAAAGAATACTCAAATTTAAAATTGACCACATATCAAAATATTCAAAAATATTTAAAAATGCTCAAAAAAAGTTAGTCCAAACAAATTAAAGGTAAGTTTTAAGAACAGTTTCCATACTTAATGGATTGGGTACCACTGTTCTGAGGTTACTTAACCCTTTTTTTGAAATACTATCATACTTCAATAGAGTAATTTGATCTCTAGTTAGAAGTTGTCCGGGTAAAAATTCCAAAAAAAAAGCTATAACTTTTGCTTGAAAAAAAGGAATAGGAATATAAAGTCGTGTTCGTTTTTTATGTTCTAAGATTAAATCAAAGATTTGACTAAATGATTTAGTTGAGGGGCCAGTGATCTCATAAGTTTTATTTTTCTTACCAATCATTTTAATTAAAAACTTTGATAGATCACCAACGTATACAGGTTGAAATTTAACCTTTTTTTTGAAGTTAATAACTTTAAAGAGATCCTTGGAAAAATTTATATAAGGTGTTCCTATTAAAGGAAGAAACGGGCTAATTTTTGAGAGCTTAGAAAAAAAATTTGTGAAGTTATCTCCCTTTCCAAAAACAACGCTTGGCCGAACAATCACCGCGTTAGAAAATTCTTTTTTTAACTCCATCTCTCCTCTGAATTTTGATAAAGCATATTTAGAATCTTTTATTATGTTAACATTTAATGCTGACATATGAATAAAACTGTTAACCTTATTTATATTAGAACTTTTTGCAATCATTCTTGGAATCTCAGTATGAACAAAATTGAACTTTGAATTTTTATTTTCAGCTAGGATTCCTATTAAATTAAAGACAATATCGTAATTACTAACTGCTTTATTAATAGCTGATTGATTATAATCAATTTCTTCAAATGAAACCTGACCCGGCTCATTCGCAAAAAAAATCTTTTTTTTAGAGTTTTTTTGTCTAGTAATGATTTTTATCTCACAAGCCTCTTCACATAAATAGTTAACAAGATGTGATCCGATGAAACCGTTACCCCCAAAAACCACAACTTTTTTTCCTCTTAAATTAGAGCTCATTTTTTTATGTAAATTCCTTGTAAGTTAGTTTTTAAGTAATATCATAACTAATATTATTCAAGAAATGAAAACTTTTAATTTTGGTGATACGAGGGTTTATTTGCACAAAAATGACCTTCCAGATTCTTTGATATATCCAAAAGAGATCGCTGTGGATTCTGAAACAACAGGACTTTCTTTGGTGAGAGATAGACTTTGCTTACTACAAGTTGCGACATCTAGAAATGAATGTCATTTGATAAAATTTGAAAAAACAGATTCCCAAAAAAAAATTGTTGCTAAAAATCTGACTAAATTATTTGAAAATGAGAAAATTATTAAGGTTTTTCATTATGCAAGATTTGATCTCGCTGTAATCAAGAAAGCTTTTGGGGTGAATTGTCAAAATATTTTTTGTACAAAGATTGCCTCTAAATTAGTTAGAACTTATACGGACAAACATGGCTTGAAAGATTTGTGCAAAGAACTTTTAGACAAAGATTTAAATAAAACCCAGCAATCTTCAGACTGGTCTGCAAAAGAATTATCTTCAAATCAACTAAAATACGCATCTAATGATGTTATTTTTTTAGTAGAACTAAAACAAATACTTGAGTTGATGTTAAAAAGAGAAGGTAGATATGAATTGTCAGAAAAATTATTTACTTTTCTCTCCACTAGAGTAGACCTAGATTTTTTAGGATGGAATGATATTGATATCTTTTCACATTAATACATAAAATGACCTTTTCTATTGGACAGGATGTAATTGACATTGAAATTAAAGCTTTAAACCTTTTAAAAAAAAGTATACGAAAGAGTCAATTTGAAAAAGCGGTAAATTGTCTTTATAAAACCTCTGGAAAAATAATAATCTCTGGAATAGGTAAGAGTGGACATATTGGTTCAAAAATTTCTTCAACTCTCTCATCAATTGGTTCCTCATCTATTTTTTTACACCCTTCTGAAGCTAACCATGGTGACCTTGGAATGATAACAAGGAAAGACTGTATAATTTTGATATCAAATTCTGGAGAAAGTTCAGAATTACTTAATTTAATTCTATTTTGTAAAAAGATAAATATTCCAATTATCTCTATAACTAGCGAAGAAAAAAGTACCTTAGCGAGACAGTCCTCTACAATATTACTCATTCCAAAGAATGTAGAAGCCTGTCCACTAGAATTAGCCCCTACTAGTTCTACAACATGTACACTCGTTCTTGGGGACGCCCTAGCAATTGCTCTTCTTAGAAAAAGAAAGTTTACATCTAAAGATTTTCTAAAACTTCACCCTGGGGGGAAATTGGGACGATTATTACTAAAAGTTGGAGATATTATGAAAACTCAAAGGCTTATTCCGCTTATTAAACAAGATAAGAACGTAAGTGAGGCAATTTTAGAAATGACCTCAAAGGGTCAAGGTTGTGTTGGCGTCTTATCAAAAAAGCATAGTTCCCTGATAGGAATAATAACAGATGGGGACTTAAGAAGATTTATGTCAAAAAACTTACTTGAAAAAAACGTAACAGAAATAATGACAAAAAACCCAAAAACACTCTCTCCAGATACTTTAGTGAATGAAGCCCTCAAACTTATGAACAATCAATCAATTACAAATTGTTTCATAACAAAAAAGAAAAAACCAATAGGCATAATTCATTTACACGATATCCTATAGATAAAAATGCAGTATTCCATAATAATAAAATCGCTAAAATATTTTTTATTATTTCTATCCATTTCTATCTTTACAATCCTGATCATTAAAAGTATTACACAAAAAAGTCCTAACCAAGGTAGTTTAATCACATTTGAAAGTGAAGAACTCAGCTCCACAACACAAGTTTTAAAGAAACCCCTTTTTATGGGTTTAGATAAAAAACAGCAACCTTTTAGAATTTCTGCTCAAAAAGCTACAAGGTTTACCACTAGTGATAATATTTTTAATTTAGATAAACCAAATGGCGAAATAGAAACAAACTCTGAAAAATTTTATATTTATGGAAACACTGGTGTTTTTAACAACAGTAATCAAACCTTATTAATAAATGGTGACGTTGAGTTTACAAATAAAAATTCTATCAAATTTGAAACCTCTGAGGCAAAATTTGACTTCAAAAAGCAAATATTGACGGGAAATGAATCAGTGGTAGGAAGAAAAAATGATTCAATTATAAAGTCTGAGGGTTTTAAAATAATAAACAAAGAAAATAAAGTTATTTTTTTTGGAAAATCTTACCTTACCTTAAATAAGTGAACATAAAAATGTATATATTAATATTATTAATTTTTATTTTTTCTGAACTTCAATCACAACAATTAATTGACGGTAAAAAAGATAACCCAGTTGAAATTTATGCTGAAGATGCAATTGAATGGCACAAAAACGAAAAAAAGTATTTAGCAATTGGTAACGCAAAAGCAAGCAGTGGAACAATGTCTCTAACATCAGAAAAAATTGAAGCATTTTATAATGAAGTAGAAGATTCTGCAATGGATATAAAATTGGTAAAAGCTCATAAAAAAGTTAAAATAACAGATAAAAAACTTGAAATTATTGGTGGTCATTCTGCAGAATACGATTTAAAAAAGGATTACTTTGCAATTTTTGGAAAAAATCTTGTTTTAACATCAGAGAAAAATAAGCTCAAATCAAACAAAAAAATGGAATATTGGAGAAATAAAGGTGTTGCCATAGCATCTGGTAAAGCTACTGCAATAAAAGATGCAGAGTTTGTTATCAAGGGCGAAAAGTTAATTTGGTACATTAACGAAGTTGACGAAAAAATGAATGTTAAAAAGATTCTTGGTTTTACTGATATTTCAATTAGAACAAATAATGAAGTAGCATTTAGTGATAAAGCGCTTTATAATAAAGATACTGGTATTTGTAAATTATTTGGTAATGTTAGACTGCAGAAAGGTTCAAGCTTTCTTACAGGTGATTACGCTGAAGTAGATATGAATAAAGGAATTAGTAAATTACTCCCCGCACCCAATTTAAATAATTTGAATGAAAATAGGGTTAGAGCATTAATTGATAAAACAGAAAATTATGAGACAAATGAACCAAATTAATATACCTTTTGTTGCTGTTCATAATAAGGGACTAGAAATAAATAATATTTCAAAAACTTACAACAAAAAAAAAGTGGTGAACAATGTTTCAATTAAACTTAATAGAGGAGAATCTGTTGCCTTACTTGGACCCAATGGAGCTGGTAAAACTACTTTATTTTATATGATAATGGGGTTAATTGGAAGCGACAGCGGCTCAATTTTATTGGATAAAAACGAAATTTCTGAATTCCCAATGTATAGAAGATCTAAATTAGGCATAGGTTACTTACCTCAAGAATCATCAGTTTTTAGAGGTTTAAATGTTGAAGAAAATATTTTAGCTATTTTACAAAAATCTTTAAAAAAAGATGATGAAATAAAAAAAACCTTGGAAAAATTATTATCTGATTTTGGTATTGAGCACGTTAGGAATTCACCATCACTCTCACTATCTGGTGGAGAAAGAAGAAGATTAGAAATAGCAAGATGTATGGCTGCAAAACCTAATTTTGTTCTACTTGATGAGCCACTTGCAGGAATAGATCCCATTGCAATCCAAGATATTAAAAACTTAATCCAAAGTTTAAAGAATAATAATATAGGTGTCTTAATAACTGATCACAACGTAAAGAGTACTTTGGAAATAGTTGATAGAGCATACATTATCTTTGAAGGAAAGGTTCTCTTTGAAGGGAAACCTGAGGAGATTGTGAACAATAAAAATGTTCAGGCTTTTTATCTAGGACAAAACTTTTAAAAATGAAAAATAAAATACTAGTTTCTGGGAAACAAACCAAGATTGGATTGTCTTTAAAAAAATATTCAATTGACTCTATAACTTCAACTTTAAATAAATACTTTCAAGATTTTATCAGCTCAAGCATATTATTTTCAAAAGATACTTTTAATTTTAGGTGTGAAATTAGTATTCATCTAGAAAAAACAATTTTTATAAAGTCACATTCTTTGAGTAATGATGCTTATGGTGCATTTAATCTTGCAAATGAAAAGATAAAAAAAAGAATTAGAAGATATCACAGAAAATTAACCGATCATAGAGCTAAATTAGCAAAAAAAGATATAGAAACAAATGCAAGTGAATATATTATTAAAAATCCAGAAAAAGTTAAGATCAACATTAGTGAAAAAGAACCGGTTATCATTGCTGAATCAGAAGAAATTATAAAATCTTTAACTGTAAGTGAGGCAATAATGTTAATGGATTTAAACGACCAAAATGCCATTTTTTTTAAGAATACAAAAAATAAAAGGTTAAATCTTTTATTTAAAAGATCTGATGGAAACATAGGATGGCTTGACCCCAAAAAATGACATGAAACTTTCAGAATTTATTTCCAAAAATTTGATTTTTCTAAACGTTCAAGCTGATAGCCAAAAAAATGTTTTTAAGATAATAGGAAACATTTTTTCAAAGAAAAATAAAGCTTTATCATCACTTATAATTGACAAATTAAACGAAAGGGAAAGACTGGGTAGCACAAGTGTAGGTAATGGAGTTGCAATACCTCACACAAAAGTCAACGGCATTAATAAAACTCAAGTTATTTTTTTAAAACTAAAAAATGGGGTTGACTTTTCAGCCTCTGATGGTGTGAAAATTGACTTAGTTTTCTCTATCATTGCTCCTGAAAATTCAGAATCTGACCATCTTTTAATACTCTCGTCTATATCAAACTTTATAAGGAAAAAACAGAAAATTGAAAGACTTAGAGGCTCAACAACCATTGATGAAATATTATTTTTATTTTCAAAAATTTAATTTAGTGAAGGCTAATATATCTGAGGCCGGATTGCATTATTGCTGCAATAGCCGCTTCTTTGGAATCAAAAGCAGCCAAAAGTGTTCCGTCAGAACCGTAAACTGAAAAAATGTCAGTACTAAAGTTATCATCTTTTTGAATTTCTTTTTTTACGAATGCATATCTTGAGCCCTCTTCGCTGAAAGAAAAATCTTGTGAAATAATGTCTTTATCTATTTGATTTGCCATTCTCTAAACTTATTAATTTTTCATTATTTGACTTAGAACTGTCCTTTATTTCAATTTTTTTTGACTCTTCAGAATTGATTGGTTGAGAAAGATCAACCGATAATAGTCCGTTTTCCATTGAAGCCCCCTCAACTTCAATCCCTTCAGCCAGAACAAAATTTCTTTGAAATTGTCTTGTTGCTATACCTCTATGAAGAAAGATTCTTTCATCACTTTCTTCTTTTTTAAAACCCTTGATTTGAAGTTGATTACCCTCTAAATTTATTTCCAAATCTTCTTTCTCAAAACCAGCAACTGCTATTGTTATTCTCAATAAATTGGATGATAATTGCTCAATGTTATATGGAGGATATGTCTCAGTTGACAATTTAGAAATTCTATCAATAGTTCTTTCAAATTGTTCAAAACCTAAGAGAAAGGGACTGTTAAAAACTGACATTCTACTCATAAATCCTCATAAACTAGAGCGATAATTAGTGAACCTTAAAAAAAGCATTCATTATATTATCTATAATACATTCTATTATTTTTCAACAACTTTTTCTTAACAAAGTAAAAGTTCTTTATTACTCAAAATAGAGCTATTTTTAAATTCATTATTGATTTATTAGTACACGCGTTAATAAGAAGAATTAACGAACTTATATATAATAAAATTAATAAAGCGGATTTATTAGTTGGTGGAGCTGGACGGGATCGAACCGACGACCTTCTGAATGCCATCCAGACGCTCTCCCAACTGAGCTACAGCCCCAATAAACAAAAAAGTTGTTTACTCTGATTTTATAAAATCTCCAACATCCTTAATGTCTTCACCTACCCCAGAGATTGCTCCGCCTATAGTTCCACAACTTGATAAAAAAACAAAAAAGATAAATGAAAAATATAATTTTGCCATAGTAAAAGTTTATTCATAATAATAAACAAAACAATAGGAATTAAAGATTATTCTTCTTCTCTTTCAATTTCTATCATATCTTCCACCGAATCATCATCATCGCTTACTGATGGAACAATATCTTCTCCACTGTCAATTTCTTCAATTTCAATTTCTTTTTCCTTTACTGTTTCCTCAGGTTTAGCACTTTTTGGTGGTCTTCCTCTTTTTGAAACGTTTGTGAGCAAAGAAGTTAACTCATATCCACAATTTGGACATATTATTGGGAACTTCTCAAAATCAAAGAATAGGGTACTGCACTGAGTACACTTTCTCTTAGCTCCTTTTTTAAAATCTTCCATTTAACAATTCCCTTACTGGTTCAAATAAACTATAAATCAATTAATGACAAAAAATACATTTACTCTTAAATCTTTGAAAAGTAAATGCCTTGTTGGTAAATTATCTGTTCCAGCAGATAAATCAATTTCAATTAGAGCCCTACTAATCTCCTCAATTTGCTTTGGGAATACAAAGATTTCAAATCTTTTAGAATCTGAAGATGTAAAAAATACATTAAATTGCTTAAAAAAACTTGGAATCAAAATTTCAAAAAAAGGAAATCAATTTGAGATATTCGGTCAAGGTGGTTTTTTTGATCACCCTAAGGAAGATTTGTTTCTTGGTAATTCTGGCACAGGTTTGAGATTACTCGTAGGTTTGTTGTCTTCAAGAAATATAAGTGCGAATTTTACTGGTGACGAATCTCTTTCATCAAGACCTATGATGAGAATTATAGAGCCGCTAATAAAAATGAATGCATTGGTTAAGCATAACAATGGTTGTCTTCCAATAAAAATTGAAAACAATAATGATTCTTCCTTACCCATTACATACTCATTAAAAATAGGTTCAGCTCAAGTTAAAAGTGCAATTCTTTTAGCAGGCTTAAATTTGCGTGGAACAACAATAATTAAAGAAAAAATTCCGAGTCGTGACCACACAGAAATCCTATTAAATTATCTAGGGGCTAATATAAGCAAGGAAAAAAATGTAATCACTTTAAAATCTCCAAATTTTTTAAAACCAAAAGATATTTTTATACCAGGAGATTTTAGCTCTGCCGCTTTCTTAATAGTTGCAGCTTTAATTACTAAAGGAAGTAAAATTATACTAAAAAATGTAGGGTTAAATTTTTACAGGACTGGACTTTTAGATGTTCTAAAAAAGATGAATGCAAAAATAAATATTTTAAATAAAGATATCATTAACGGTGAATTAATAGGAGATATTTTTGTAGAAAGTTCAAGCCTTATTTCTACTGATGTTGATTCAAGCCTTGCACCAAGATTAATTGACGAGTTTCCAATACTGTTTGTAGCAGCCTCTTATGCCTCTGGAAAGTCTATTTTCAGGGGACTTGAAGAACTTAAATTCAAAGAGAGTGATCGTTTAAAAACAATGGCTGATGCATTGAAAAATGCTGGAGTAGAAATACATCTAAAGAAAAATTCCCTTGAAGTTATGGGTAACAAGAAACAAAAAGGAGGTAGTTATGTTGTAACAAAAAATGATCATAGAATTGCTATGTCAATGCTTACTTTTGGTCTTGCAGCTGAAAAAAGTATTACAATTGACGATTCTTCAATGATAAAAACCTCTTTTCCAAAATTCAGAGAAACTATGAATAGTTTAAATGCAACCATTAGTAATGTTTCAAAATAAAAAACCAGTGATTGCTATAGATGGTACTGCAGGGTCAGGAAAAGGAACCCTAGCCAAAAAGCTTGCCAAAGTTCTTAACTTTGACCACTTAGACAGTGGATTGTTGTACAGAATATTTGCTTATGAGTTTTTAAAGTTAAACGAAGATTTAAAAATGCTTCGTGAAGTTGACATCAATCTAAATGTTTTTGTTGACAAAAATAAAATCCAGCAAATGGACCTAAGGTCTGAAAAGATAACAAAAATTTCATCCAAAATAGCTAAACTCAAATTTGTTAGACAAAAACTTATTTTATCGCAAAGGAATTTTGCTAACTACCCACCTAATGGAGTTGGCTCTGTTATTGATGGAAGGGACATAACAAGCATAATCACTCCAAATGCTGAAGTTAAATTTTACATTGATGCAGATGTGAAAATAAGAGCTAAAAGAAGACTTTCTCAACTAAATTTACCAAAAAGTAGTTATGGTATAATTTTAAAAGAACTGATTGAAAGAGACCTTCAAGACAAAAAAAGGAAGATATCACCATTGATTCAAACAGTAGATAGTCACTTTATTGATACAAGTAAAATTAATGAATCAGAAGTACTGAACAAAGCAATTGATCATATTAAAAAAAAACAGATATTATTTAGTGATTGCATATAAGACCAAAATTTTGTAAACCAAGTATTGATTAATTCAGAGGAAATTATATTGGAAGAAAATTTTAACGAACTTTTGGAAAAAAGCCTATCAGAATTTAAATATAAAGAAGGCCAAATTATTAAAGGTACCGTTCTATCGATAGTTAATGATACAGTTGTCGTAGACGTTGGATTAAAATCAGAGGGAAGGATACCAATTAAAGAATTTCATTCTCCAGGTGAGGAACACAATGTTAAGGTTGGAGAAAAATATGATGTTTACCTAGAGAAACTAGAAAATAAAGAGGGTGAAGCCCTCCTAAGTCGTGATAGGGCTAGAAAAGAAGAGTCTTGGAATAACTTAGAAAAGATACAGGATTCCAATCAACAGGTTATGGGAATAATTACTGAGAGAGTAAAAGGAGGCTTTGCTGTTGACATTAATGGAGCTTTAGCTTTCCTTCCTGGAAGCCAAGTTGATTTGAAGCCAATTAAAGATATCTCGCCACTCTTAAACAAACCCCAACCAATGATTATTCTAAAGATGGATAAATTAAGGGGTAACATTGTTGTGTCTAGAAGAGCACTGCTTGAAGAATCACGAAAAGCAGATAGAAGTAAACTTTTGTCAGATATTTCTGAAGGAGACAAATTAAAAGGGATTATAAAAAATATAACTGACTATGGAGTATTTGTTGACTTAGGTGGAATGGACGGTCTTATTCATGTGACTGACTTATCTTGGGAAAGAGTTAACCACCCATCAGAAAAATTTAAGGTAGGTGATGAAATAGAGGTCATAGTTACCAAGTATGATAAAGATAATAATAGAATAAGCTTGGGGTTAAAACAATTAACCGAGGATCCATGGAAAAATGTAGACAATGAATATAAAGTAGGTTCAATAATTAAATCAAAAATTTCCAATATCGCAGATTACGGTGCTTTTGTTCAACTTGAGAGAGGTGTAGAAGGTTTAATTCATAATTCTGAGTTAAGCTGGGTAAATAAAAATGTCCATCCAAATAATATTGTAAAAATTGGTGAAGAAGTTGAAGTTATGATTCTTGAAGTAGACCATAATAAAAGAAGAATAAGCCTTGGTAGAAAACAATGTATAGAAAATCCCTGGAAACTTTTTGCCGATAAAAACAAAAAAGGTGATATTGCAGAAGGAAAAATTAAAAACTTAACAGATTTTGGAATATTTGTTGAACTATCAAATAATCTAGATGGCCTAATTCATCTGTCAGATATTTCTTGGGAAAAGTCGGGTGAGGATGCTATTAAAAATTATAAAGTCAACGATCTGATAAAATTTAAAATTCTAGAAATTGATTTAGATAAGGAAAGAGTTTCATTGGGCATTAAACAGTTATCCGCTGATCCCACAAAATCAGATGAGACCATTAATAAAATTGTAACAGGAATAATATGTGAAATTGAAAAGGATAAGATTACTGTAAAATTTGATAACGACAAACAGGGGTTTATTAAAAAGACCAACCTAGCAAAATCTAAAAATGAACAAAATACCGAAAGGTTCGCAGTCAAAGAAAAAATTGATGCAAAAGTTATAAAAAAATCTACTAAAGATAACTTATATGAGTTATCTGTTAAAGACCTTGAAATTCAAGAAGAAAAAGAAGCGCTCAAAGAATATGGGTCAAGCTCCTCTGGAGCTAGCATTGGGGATATCATAGGCGCAGCACTTGATAAAGATAACCAAAAAAAAAAGATAGATAATGAAGAAAAATGATTTCTTGATTCAATACTTTGAAAAAAGAAAATCCAAGATAATTAAGTTTTTTACACTCTTTCTAATATTATTTTCATTAATTTTCCTAATTAAGAACAATATCAAACCAAAAAATTTCATTGCAAAGGTTCACCTTGAAGGCATTATTACTGATAAAAATGAATTAATAAATCAACTTAGTGATATTAATGAAAATAAAAATGTAAAGGGCCTTTTGATAATTGTTAACAGTCCTGGGGGCACTTTTGTCAGTAGTAAAGAGATCCTTGATAAATTAGAAACTATAAGCAAAAAAATTCCAACCACAGTTTACATGAAAGAAATGGGAACATCTGGAGCTTACTTAGCGTCTTTAGGGGCAAAAAAAATTTTTGCTAATCAAGGGACTATAACAGGTTCAATTGGTGTGATTCTTCAAACTGCTCAACTAACTTCTTTATTAGAAAAAATTGGGATTGAACCTATTATTGTAAAAAGCGGCGAACTTAAAGCTACTCCTAACCCACTAGAAAAATTAGATGAAGAAAAAAAAAACTATTTAAATAAAATCATTGGGCAACTTCAAAATGAATTTATTGATATAGTGGAACAAAAAAGAAACTTAAATCCAACCACTCTCAGAAAAATCTCTAGCGGAAGAATATTTACTAGTAAACAAGCACTTAACCTAAATCTTATTGATTTTATAGGAAATGAAACAGATGCATTAGATTGGATTATAAAAGAAGGAAACCTTGATAAAAAAATAGATGTGATTGAAGTAGATAAAAAAAACTCTCTTTTCAATCTAATTGATACCACTTTTTTTAAAAATTCTCTTAAACCTTTTAATTTAAATCTAAATAATGGTATATTAGCAATTTGGACACCTGGTTTATGAAAAAATCTGACCTATTAACCGAATTAGAAAAAAAATTTGACTATTTACCTAAAAGGGAGGTTGAAAGAACATTGGAAAAAGTTTTGCAATTTTTTTCCTCAAACCTTGCCAAAGGCAATAGAATAGAATTAAGAGATTTTGGAACTTTTGTTCTTAAATTAAGAAAAGAAAGATTAGGTCGTAACCCAGCCACTGGAGAACAAATTAAGATAGGTCAAAAATATTTTGTTCATTTCAAACCTGGAAAAAAACTTAAGGAACTTATCAATGAAGAATAGTATAAAAAAAATATTAGGCCTAACGTTGTTTTTTTTTTTTTAGTTTTTTTTCTTTTCTTCTCCGTTACAAATAAGTTTTTGATTAAAATTAATTTTTTTCCATTTCCCTTTATTATTGAAATTCCCTTTTATATTTACACTATCATTATTCTTTTTATAGGTTTTATTCTAAGTTTATTTTTTTTATTTTTAAGAAGGTTTTTTTGAATGAATTTTAAAAAAAAAATTTTTTGTGCTCTAGACTTTAGTGAACTTGACCAAACCATCCAATTTATCAAAAAAATAAAGGACCATATAGGAGGTATAAAAATTGGACTTGAATTTTTTTGTAAAAATGGACCTGCTGGAGTTGAGAAATTGAAGGAATTTGAACTTCCAATTTTTTTGGACCTTAAGCTTCATGATATACCAAACACAGTAGCAAAAGCATTTAAAAATTTAATTCATTTATCTCCTGATTATTTAACTGTTCACTTAAATGGTGGAAAAAGAATGATTCAAGAGCTAATCCAGTATAAAAAAGAAACTAAATTAATTGGAGTTTCAATGCTTACAAGTCTAGATCAAAATGATTTAAAAGAATCGGGTATAATGTGTGATGAAATTTCTTATATTGAAAAACTCACAAGGATTGGGGTTTCTTCAGGAATTGATGGAGTTGTCTCATCTCCAAAAGAAGTGAAATTACTACGCAAAAATTTTGAGAAATTGATACTTGTCACACCGGGTATTCGTCTTCCTAACGATGATAAAAATGATCAAAAAAGGACAGAAACACCTGGAACGGCTATCAAAAATGGCTCGTCTTTATTAATTATTGGACGAACAATAACAGAATCAAATAACCCAATTTCTTCAATTGAAAAAATAATTCAAAACATAAAAGATGAAATTTAATGTAGAAATAAAAATTTGTGGAATTAATTCATTTGAGTCAGCAAAGGCTAGTATTGGTGCGGAATATATAGGATTTGTTTTTTATCCAAAATCTCCAAGGTTTTTAAATGCCTTTGACGCTAAAGAAATATCAGCATACCTTAACTCTAACCAAAAAAAAGTAGGTTTATTTGTAAATGCTGATATTAATGTAATTAAACACATTTCAGATTTTGTAAATCTTGATATGATTCAACTCCATGGAGATGAGAGTATTAACGATATTAAAAAAATTAAAGATATGTTAAAAAAACCTATTATTAAAGCCTTACCTGTTAGCACAGAAAGAGATATTAAAAATGTAAAAAAAATTGAGGAGGTTTGCGATATGTTATTATTTGATGCAAAAACCAATACTGGAATATCTGGCGGGACAGGCCTTTCTTTTGACTGGAATTTATTAAAAAATCAAATATTAAAAAAAAAATGGATGCTTGCGGGCGGTTTGGATATTAGTAATGTTAAGGATGCATTATCAATAACTAATGCACCTATAATAGATGTCTCAAGTGGAGTAGAAATTGAAAAAGGTGTTAAATGCGAAAAAAAAATTAAAAACTTAATCAATTATCTTAAAAATGAAATTCAAAACTAAAAAAATTAATTTTCATAAGTTTCCTGATGAATTTGGAAGATTTGGAAAGTTTGGAGGAAGATTTGTAGCTGAAACTTTAATGCCTTTGTTACTAGAAGTTGAGAAGGAGTATGAAAAGGCAAAAAAATCAAAAACTTTCAAAAACCAGCTTAACTACTACTTTAAAAATTACATAGGAAGACCTAGTCCTTTATACTTTGCTGAAAGATTGTCAAAAAAATTGAATAACTCCAAAATCTATTTTAAAAGGGATGAGTTAAATCATACTGGGGCCCACAAAATTAATAATTGTATTGGTCAAATACTTTTAGCAAAAAGAATGGGGAAAAAAAGAATTGTTGCTGAAACTGGAGCAGGACAACATGGTTTGGCTACTGCAACTGTTTGTGCGTTGTTTGATTTAAAATGTATCGTATACATGGGGGCAACTGATATTGAAAGGCAAGCACCTAATGTTTTTAAGATGAAACTCCTTGGTGCTGATATTAAACCAGTTAAATCTGGTACAGCAACGCTTAAGGATGCTATGAATGAAGCTCTTAGAGACTGGGTTTCAAATGTATCTGACACCTTCTATGTGATTGGGACAGTAGCCGGACCTCATCCCTACCCAATGATGGTTAGAGATTTTCAATCTATTATTGGAAAAGAAACCAAACAACAAATTATCAAAGCTGAAAATAGGCTACCAGATGTATTACTTGCTTGTATAGGAGGAGGGTCCAATGCTTTAGGCCTTTTTTATCCTTTTTTAAATGAAACAAAAGTCAAAATAATCGGGGTTGAGGCCGCAGGTAAAGGCATAAATACAAAGGAACATGCTGCTTCACTTTCAAAAGGAAAGCCTGGGTTTCTTCATGGAAACTATACATATCTTTTACAAGATAATGATGGGCAAATTTTAGATGCACATTCAATATCAGCTGGGTTAGATTATCCCGGTATTGGTCCTGAACATTCATGGCTAAAAGAAACTGGAAGGGTTAAGTACTTTAGCTCCAAAGATAGCGAAGCACTTGATGCATTTAAATTATGTTGTAATCTAGAAGGTATTATACCAGCTCTAGAACCTTCGCATGCATTAGCTTTCTTACTAAAATACAAAAAAAACCTTACTAAAAATACAATTGTAGTCATGAATATGTGCGGTCGAGGAGATAAAGATATTTTTGCTATTTCTAAAAATCTTGGTGTTGATTTATAAAAAATGGAAAATAGAATTGATAAAAAATTTTCTGACTTAAAAAAAAAAAATAAAAAGGCTTTAGCATGTTTTGTCACATCTTGTGACCCAACCCTAGAACTATCAGAAAAAATTATTAATTCTTTACCAAACTTTGGCGCAGATATAATAGAAATTGGGATTCCATTTTCTGATCCGATGGCTGATGGACCAACAATCCAAAGATCTAGTCTAAGAGCAATTAATTCAAAATCAAACATTTCAAAAACATTTAAAATAATTAAAAATTTTAGGAAAAAAGATAAAACGACGCCTATCGTTTTAATGGGGTATTTTAATCCTATTTTTCAATTTGGTTTAAATAATTTTTTTTCTGAAGGAAGAATAGTAGGTGTTGATGGAATTATAATTGTGGATCTTCCGCCTGAAGAAGATCATCTTATTAAAGAACAGACAAAAAAAAATAATATTTATAATATTAGATTAATAGCACCAACAACCAGCAAAGAAAGAATTAAAAAAATATCAAATACATCCCGAGGGTTTCTTTATTATGTATCAATTATGGGAATAACTGGAACTAAAAAACCAAGTATTAGCTCAGTTAAAAAATCAGTTACTTCTATTAAGAAAATAACATCACTCCCAGTGTTAGTCGGTTTTGGAATTAATAGTAATGAACAAATAAAAAAACTGAATAAGTTTTCTGATGGTTGTGTAGTGGGTTCAGCAATTATTAAAATAGTTGAAAACAACATACAAGAAAAATTAAATCATCAAAAGATTTTAGATAAAATTAATAATTTTTTGAAAAAATTAAAAAAAAAGTGATAGTTTATTGATATGAACTGGATTACAAATTTCGTAAGACCTAAACTTCAAGCTTTTGTAGGAAAAAAAGAAGTTCCCGAGAATCTTTGGGAAACCTGTCCAAAATGCTCTCAAATGCTTCTAAAAAGAGAGTTGGAAAACAATCTTTTTGTATGTAAGCACTGTGATTACCACTTTAGAATTGGCGCAAAAAAAAGATTTGAGCTTCTTTTTGGAAGTAATTACATATTAATGGAAACACCAAAAATTAAGCCTGATCCTTTAAAATTTAAAGATAATAAAAAATACGCAGATAGGCTTAAAGACGCGCAAAAAAAAAATAGTACTAATGACTCTGTAATGGTAGCATCTGGAACACTTGGATCAATAAAATTAACAGCAGCAATTTTTGATTTTAATTTTCTTGGAGGATCAATGGGTATGGCGGCCGGAGAAGCTATAATAGCCGCTTGTGATCATTCTCTAAAAAATAAAATTCCACTTGTAATTTTTAGCTCATCAGGTGGTGCAAGAATGCAGGAAGGAATACTATCTTTGATGCAAATGCCTAGAACAGTAATAGCTGTAAACTCACTTGCAAAAAGTAATTTACCGTTTATATCAGTTTTAACAGACCCAACAACTGGTGGTGTTTCAGCTTCATTCGCAATGTTAGGTGATATCATAATTGCTGAAAAAAACGCAACTATTGGGTTCGCTGGAAGTCGCGTTATTGAGGAAACTATTAAAGAAAAACTTCCTCAAAATTTTCAAAAGTCTGAGTACTTGATTGAAAAAGGAATGATAGATATTGTTGTTCACAGAAGAAACCTCAATCAAAAAGTTCTTAATATTTTAGAATTCTTGCTTTAGTTTTGTTCTTAAAGTGAATAAATCAAATAATATACTTAAAAGATTAGAACTTCTTCATCCAAAAAAAATTGATTTATCATTAGACAGACTTAGAAAACTTCTTAGAAAGTTAGATAATCCGCATCTAAAACTCCCGCCAGTTATTCATGTAGCAGGAACTAACGGAAAAGGGTCTGTAATCTCGTATTTACGCTCAATTTACGAAAAAAATGGCCTTAATGTTCATACTTACACATCCCCTCATCTAATAAAATTTAATGAAAGAATAAGAATTAATTCTTCTTTAATTAATAATAAATATTTAAGTTCACTTCTCGAGGAATGTGAGGATAAAAATAATGGAGAATCCATTACTTTTTTTGAGATTACTACTGCTGCTGCATTTCTAGCCTTTTCAAGAATTGATTCGGACCTTTTGCTATTGGAAACAGGTTTAGGTGGAAAGTACGACGCTACAAACATAATAAAAAATTCTTTGTGTTCAATAATAACTCCAATTTCAATGGACCATATGAATTTCTTAGGAACAAATTTAAAAAAAATTGCCAACGAAAAAATTGGAATTCTAAAGAAACAATCTCTCATTATATTGTCAAAACAAAAAGAATCTGTTCGTAAACTTATTAGAAATGAAGTAAAAAAAAAAAAAGCAATTCTTTTTGAAGAAGGAATTCACTGGAAGATATCTAAAATTATTAAAAATAGCTTTGTATTGAATTTTTCTGGCAATGATTATGAATTTGAAAAACCTAGTCTTCATGGAAACCATCAAATTGAGAATGTATCCACAGCATTAGCAAGTATAATGGCTGTAAAAAAATTTAAGCTAGAAATGAAAAAAATTAACCTTGGTATTAAAAGTGCTGTGTGGCCAGGTAGGATGCAAAATTTAAATAATGGAAAGCTAAAAAAAATTGTTGGAGAAAATTTTGAACTTTGGTTAGATGGAGGTCACAATGCCCATGCAAGTGAAATTTTATTTACTGAAATTGATAAATGGAAGAATTCAAAGATAATACTGATTTTAGGAATGGTTTCTGGAAAAGACCCTGTAAAGTTCTTAAAAAAAATTGTTAACAAAATATCACTTCTTATTCTTCTTCCTATTGATAACCACCAGTATATTCATCCTTATAAAATTAAAGAAAGTTTGAACAAAAGCCTCGCAGGTTTTAAAGAAATTGAAACTTGTGTTAATATAAATGAAGCACTTAAATTAATTTCAAACAGATTTATAAAAGGGAAGGTTTTAATCTGTGGATCCTTGTATCTTGCAGGAGAAGTTTTAAAAAATGATGGGTTTAAAATAAATTAAAGTCAAATTTTTGAATCAATCCACTCCACCAAATCACTTTTGGGCAAAAGTCCTACTTTCGTATCAATTAATTCTCCACCTTTAAATAACAATAAGGTAGGGATACTTCTTATTGAATATTTCATAGCTAAGTCTTGATTCTCATCAAGATTTACCTTTACGACTTGTAACTTATCTTTACGATCTTCTGAAATTTCTTCAAGAATCGGACTCAGCATTTTACATGGACCACACCATTCAGCCCAAAAATCAACAAGAACTGGAATATTACTACTTGAAATTTCGTTATCAAAATTATCAAGACTTAAATTTTTAATATCTGTCATAATTTTACTCCATAGAATTCATCCAAATAGTTTTTTTGATAAGCTTGAATCAAATCTTATTGGCTTTGGATCACGTTGTTTATAATAATCATTTAAAAAATCTATGTAAATATTATATTGATTTAATTGTGTTGATAAGATTTTATTATCTCTCTCCTCCTCAATTTCTAAACTAATTGTATCAGCTTCCTCCATTGCCCCAGGCAATGTCAAAAAACTTTTTTTTTCCAATGAGAAAATTCTTTCCGAAACTTTTTTATGCAAATGTAAAAAAACTTTTTTTGGAAGTGTTTCAGGAAAATTTCTAAATATATGTTTAGCAGCAAAAAATCTAAGCCTCGGATCTTTAAATTTTTCAGCAAATTTCCATTTTGACTCCCAGGGCTGACTGTGAAAATCTTTCATTAAAAAGGAATCATTATAATTTAAATTTTGTGAATATATTGTACTTTCCTCTAATTTAACTTCTTGGCTTTGATTATCTAAATACTCTAGGGATTCCTTTTGAAGTATGTTTTCTAAATTTGTTAAAAAACTTTTATCATCAAGTAACTGGCATTTACGGTCAATTTCATCATTAGATAAATTAGAATAAGGTTTAAATTTTAGTGCATATGATTTATCTAAAATACTAGGTTGTTTGTTTAGTTTTATTTTTCTAAAGAAACTCTTTTTTTTATATTCTTCTTTTAATTCCGATTCTGACAATTTAACTATTTCATCAACATCATATTTCATGTCAAATCCGATAAACTGATTCTTGTAAGACGGATGTTTAATTAATTTTTTTACGAGATATATTTTGTGATTGTTAAATAAATAATTATGTAATGTAAACAAATCTTTTTGGTGAATATTTTCTTCAACATTTCTTGATGAAGAATTATTAATAAAAATTTTAAATAGATCATTTCTTTTATTTTTAAGTAAGCACATCAATTGCATTGTAACCTCAACATCTGCAATTGCCTCATGTGAATTTGAAGAATCAAAGTTGTTGGCCTCCGCTAGTCTCTCTAGCTTGAATGACAGCTTTCCATCTTCGTTTCTAGGAACATTTACACAATCTTTATCAAGAGCATGAGCCATAGTCACAAAATTAAATAAATCTCCTCTTTTATTTCCTTTTGTATTGGAGATGTAAGGGAAAAAAAAATGTTCCCATAATAATTGTCTAAGAAACTCTTCATCAAAGTTGATTGAATTAAAACCAATAAAAAAACAATTTTCATATTTTGATAAAAATTTCTCAATTGCAAGTGTCATTTGATAAGTGGTTAAATCCTCTGATAGGACCTGAGACATAGTCAGCCTATTAACTCTTAAAGCGTGAATAGAAGGGATTATATCAGGGTTGATCCTTGATTTAATATTTAATCTGTCAATTTCTTCAAAGTTATTATTATAGACTATAAATCCTGCTTGAAGTATCTGATCAAATCTAGCTGATCTACCTGTTGTTTCAAAATCAAAAACTATAAAGTTCATGTTTTTAAGTTATTATTTATGTTTTTTAAATCATCTGGTTCACTAATATGATACCATTGATTATTGTCGTTAATTCCATAAATTTTATTTTTCGTCTTTGCAAAAAATATTTCTCGCATAGAGAATTTTTTTTCAATTTTTTTTTCAAGTAATTTAGGTTTAACCAACTGAAGTCCAGAAAAAACAAAATCTTTTTGTTGATCATTGTTTATTATTGAAACTTCTTTTTGAGGTTCTTCTAAATTAAAGTCTCCTTTTCCCTTATAACCAATGATTTTTTTTTTTTTTATCAAGCATAATAATAAATCCATCTTTTCTTCGTTCCAATTTTTTATAATATTTTTAATAGGACAGGTTATATTTTTTTTCCATAAAACATCACCGTTAATTAAAACTTTAGGGATTTTTAAATTATGAAAATAGTCTTTCTTAATAGCATTCAGAAAACCACCACCAGTATCTAAAATTTCTTTTTCAAAAATAATTTTTACGGTCTTTGAATAGGGTTTCAATTCAGTATGAAATTTTTCTGACAAATGATGAGTATTAATAACAATATTTTTAAAATTTAAATTAATTAATTCTTCAATTATATAAAAAATTATTGGCTTTCCATTCACTTTTAATAAAGGCTTTGGTATTTTTTTCGTAAGTGGATGCATTCTTTTACCAAATCCAGCCGCAAAAATCATTGCTTCATTAATCTCTGTCATAACTCAATAAAGGTGATAATAGTGAATAAAACTTTTCAAATTTTTCTTTTTTTAAGTTTTCATGTAACATTTTTTTTACTCTTGGAAGATGTTTCAAATATTGGTCTTTCTTATCCCTTTCAGATAGTCTGCAAAATATTCCTAGAACTTTCATATGACGTTGGATGGCCAATAAGTTGTATGAAAACATAAAATTTTCTCTTTTGATTTTAAAATTTGGTTTCAAAAAATAATTAATTAATTCATATTCTAACTGTTTTGGGACGTCTATTCTCGCATCTTGTGTAAGGGAAACTAAGTCGTATGCACAAGGACCAATAACCGCATCTTGATAATCAATTAATCCACATTTTCTACTTTTAAGTTTATGTAAATAAAAAAGATTATCTATATGGAAATCTCTATGAACAAATACCTGGGGTGTGGTTTCTATATAAGAAAAACAGGATTTAAATAATTTATTAAATTTTTTTTTTAACAAATTTAATTCACTGGTTTTCAAATAATTGATGTACCAATCAAAAAAAAGATTACTTTCCTCAATAAACATATTGAGTGAGTATTTTGGTAAATCTGGATTTCTAATTTTCTGAATATTAAATATTGCATCAACTGCTAGCATATAAATTTCTTTTTTATTTTTTTTTGTCATTATTTCTGCATATTTAGTCGGCCCAAAATTTTCTATGACTAAAATACTTCGTTTGCTAAAATCATAAATTATTGACGGAACAACAACAAAGTTTTTGAGTATTTTCGTAACTTTTATAAATTTTTTTATGTTTTTTTGATCATTATCATACATTATCACATAGCTTTTTTTTGATGAATAATAATGAAAATATTTTCTGTTGGAGGCATCACCTGCCAATAGAGACAATTTTTTAATTTCTATTTGTTTTGCTTCCAAAATTTGTTTTATTTTTGATTTAATTTCTTCCATAGCTTTTCTTTAATCGTCTTTGAAGTTCCAAATAATTTAATTCTAACATGTCTTATGTTATTTTTTTCATCTTGAAAACTTATTTCTATTCTATCTTTGGGGAAATATTCTACAAAAATATCTGGCCATTCTACAATCACACAGTTGTTAATCGCTGTATCAAAATCAAGATTAAAGAATTCATTTTTTGTTTCTATTCTGTATAAATCATAGTGCCATATATTTACTTTTTTAAGATCATAAATCTGAACTATGGGAAACGTTGGACTTAATACTTTAATTTTCTTTTTTGAGAATTGATTTATTAAAAACCTTGCGAATGTTGTCTTACCTGAACCAATATCTCCACTTAGACAGATAAAAAAAGGGATAGAAATAAATTTAGAAATTATTTGGGCTAAAATTTTTGTTTCATTTAAATTTTTAATTCTAATATATAACTGAGAAGGCATTTTTTTGTAAATTTATTATTATCTTAACTTATACTAATGTATTCAATATATTGAACTAAATGAAAAAAATTAATACTGATGTTTTAATTGTTGGTGCTGGTCCAGTTGGGTTATTTTCCGTTTTTGAATTAGGTCAACTTGGAATTAAATCCTGCATTGTAGACTGTCTCAATGAAATTGGTGGGCAATGCTCAGCTCTTTACCCTGAAAAACCGATTTACGATATCCCTGCTTATCCGGTTATTAATGCCCAAGAATTAATTTATAATTTGAATAAACAAATCAAACCATTTAACCCCAAAATTCTCCTTGGTCAACAAGTTGATAAAATTATTGATCTTGCTAATTCATTCAAAGTTTTCACCTCAGGAAATTATGAAATACATACAAAATGCATATTTATTGCAGCAGGGAATGGTGCATTTGGACCGAATAAGCCTCCAATAAAAAATATTGAGAAATTTGAAAACAAATCTGTTTTTTATAGTGTAAAAAATAAGTCAATTTTTAACAACAAAACTATTGCTATAGCGGGCGGAGGTGATTCAGCAGTTGACTGGGCAATTGAATTGTCAAGGAATGCGAAAAGAATTTTTTTCATTCATAGAAGAGAAAAATTAAGGGCTTCGCCTAAAAATGTAGAAATACTTAAAAGTTTAGAAAACAAAAATGTTGAATTTATTATCCCTTTTCAATTAGACTCAATTAACGGAAAAGATGGTATAATTACTGACCTTATAGTCAAAGACCTAGACAATAACAAAAAAAAAATTAACACTGATTTTTTTCTTCCTTTTTTTGGACTCTCTAGTGATTTGGGACCAATCAAGAATTGGGAATTAGAGATAGAGAAAAATATTTTAAAAGTAGACCAGTCTACTTGCAAAACTTCTAAAGATAGAATTTACGCAATTGGCGATGTGTGCACCTACTCTGGAAAACTTAAACTTATTCTCACGGGCTTTTCTGAAGCCGCTATTGCTGCGCACGATTGTTATAATATAGTGCATCCTGAGAAAGTTTTGCATTTTGAGTATTCAACAACAAAGGGAATAAATAAAATTTAGAAAACTAGTATCTATATTCGTCAGTCTTAAAAGGTCCGTTAACAGGAACATTTATATACTTACCTTGTTTTTCAGTAAGTTTAGTTAACATAGCACCGACCTTATCTAAATGAATCATCGCGACTTTTTCATCAAGATGCTTTGGTAAAACATAAACCTTATTTTTATATTTAGAAAAATTTTTCCAAAGTTCTATTTGAGCAAGAACTTGATTACAAAAAGATGCGGACATAACGAAACTTGGATGACCAGTAGCGCAACCTAGATTGACCAGTCTACCTTCTGCCAGTACGATAATTTTTTTCCCATCAGGAAACTCTATCTCGTCTACTTGAGGTTTAATGTTGTTCCATTTAAAGTTTTTTAATGATTCAATTTGTATCTCTGAGTCAAAATGTCCAATATTACAGACAATACTGCGATCTTTCATATCTCTCATATGATCAACTGTTATAACATCAACGTTTCCTGTTGCAGTAACAAAAATATCTGCTTTTTTAGAAGCTTCATCCATCGTGATAACCTCATATCCATCCATTGCTGCTTGTAAAGCACAAATAGGGTCAATCTCAGTTATTAAAACTCGACAGCCAGCATTTCTCAAACTTTCAGCTGAACCCTTTCCTACATCACCATAACCGGCAACAACGGCAATTTTTCCTGCCATCATAACATCTGTTGCTCTTCTGATACCATCCACTAAGCTTTCTCTGCATCCATACTTATTATCAAATTTAGATTTTGTAACTGAGTCATTCACATTAATAGCTGGAACTTTAAGTGATCCTTTTTTTTCCATTTCAACCAATCTCAGGACTCCTGTAGTCGTTTCTTCCGAAAGACCTTTGACATCATCTAAAATTTCTGGAAACTTATCATGAAGAACTTTCGTAAGATCACCACCATCATCTAATATTAAATTTGGTTTCCATCCATTTGGTCCATTAATTGTTTGTTCAATACACCACCAAAACTCTTCTTCAGATTCTCCCTTCCAAGCAAATACAGGAATGTTTTTGTCAGCGATTGCTGCTGCTGCTTGATCCTGAGTAGAGTAAATATTGCAAGAACTCCATCTTACTGTAGCTCCTAATTCTATTAAAGTTTCTATTAAAACTGCAGTTTGAATGGTCATATGCAAACACCCGGCAATTTTTGCACCTTGAAGAGGTTTTTCAGACTTATATTCCTCTCTTAATTTCATTAAACCAGGCATTTCTGTCTCCGCAATCTCAATTTCTTTTCGTCCCCATTCAGCAAGTTTGATATCACTGACTTTATAATCCATCATTATTATTCTCTTTCATTTAAATATTATTAAGTTCATCGTATATCTTGTCATAATATACTTTTAATTTATTTTTAATCAGCAAATTATCATGTTCTTTAAAAATTTCACTACAAATTTTAGAAACTTCTTTAGAGTTAATTTTTGTGATAAATTGTTTAACTTTCAAAATTCGTGAAATACTCATTGATAACGTATTTATCCCCATTCCTAATAGCAAAGACGTAAACATTGTGTCTCCTGCCATTTCGCCACAAACACTTATAGGTACTCCAACCTTTTTTGCTGAATCTGATGATAACTTAATTAGTCTTAGAACAGACAAGTGAGCAGGGTCATAAATTTTTGCTACCTCTTCGTCTCCTCTGTCAATTGCAAGAGTGTACATTGTTAGATCATTAGTTCCAATTGCTAAGAAATCGCAGTTTTTTGCAAGAGACTCAGAAATTAAAGCTGCAGCTGGTGTTTCAATAAGAACACCGATTTTGATATTTCTTTTATTAAAGTATTTTTTTTTTGATGCCAATTCATTTGAAACATCATTAATTAACTTTTTCGCCTCCAATATTTCTGAAACATTTGAAACCATTGGTAACATAATTCTAATTTTTCCAAATTTACTTGCTCTTAAAATTGCTGAAATTTGTCTTTTAAATATTTTTGGGAATGCGAGTGTAAGTCTAATAGCCCTTAATCCAAGGGCTGGATTTCTAGATTTTGCCAAAAGTTTTTCAATAAACGGAACCTTTTTATCGTTTCCTACATCTAAAGTTCTTATTGTCAGTGGTTTGTTTTTCAGATGATTAAAAGTTTTTTTTATGAAATAAAATTGCTCATCCTCAGATGGCATTCTTTTTCTATCCATAAACATGTACTCACTTCTCAATAAACCAATACCGTCAATACCAATCTTCATAGCTTCTTTTGCTTCATCAGGATTATCAATATTAGCTTCAATACGAATTCTTAAGTTATCAGATGTCAAAGGAGTTTTTTTTCTGAGAAAGTTTAATTTTTTATCAACATTTTTCTGATCTTCAATCTTTTTTTTATAGAAATTAATGGTCGAAATTTTTGGATTTTTTATAAGTATTCCTTTTTCTCCATCAAGGATAATTGGCTCATTATCTTTTAAATCTTTTAAAATGTTTTTAACCCCAACCAAAGTCGGTATTGAGAGTGATCTTGCAACAATGGCAAAATGACCTTCTGGCCCCCCCATAACGCTCACCAATCCTGATAACTTCGTTTTTGATAATGACAGTAAATCAGCTGCACTAAGTTCGTTTGAAATTAATATTTGATTAGCTCTAATTATTTTTTGTTTTCTTTTCTTTTTTTGGAGATTCTCTAAAATTCTTCTACAGGCATCCCTTACATCATCAAATCTATCTTTAAGGTAATCATCTTTAATCTTCTTAAAAATTTTAGAATGCTTATTTAATTCCTCTATTATTGCAAATTCAGCATTGATTAAGTCTGAATGAATTCTTTTTTTTGCGTCAGAAACAAGAGATGATGAAGAAATAATTGAAATATTTGCCTCAAGCATAAATTTCATTTCACCATAAATATCATTTTTATGATCTTTTATTCTTTTTATAATTTTTCCTAAGTCTGAAACTGAATTTTTTACAGCTTTTTCTAATCTTTGTATTTCGTTCTTAATCTCTGATGTAGGTATATTATATTTTGAGTAGGATAAATCACTACTTTTTTTTATCGCACAATTTCCTATAACAAAACCATGGGAAACAGCAATTCCTCTAAAAATTTTTTCCTTTATTAAATTCCCAGGAAGTGGTTTTTCTTCACCAAAATTATTTTTTATTAGATTAATTAACTTTTGAAGATCGTCCTCTGCATTTTTTCCTATACATTGTATTTTGATCTCTGTACCCTTTGACGCCGCAAGTGTCATTAAACCCAATAAAGATGAACCATTAACAACATTCCTTCCCTTTTTAACAAAAAATTTTGATTTGCACTTTGATGTAAAGTCTACAAATTTCGCAGATGCTCTTGCGTGCAGACCCAGTTTATTTGTTATTAAGATTTTTCTCTCTAATCTTTTTTCTTGCAATCTTAAGATTCTCCAAAAAAGGCTGAGGCAACATTCATGTACTTTCTTCCGGATTCTTGAGAAATTTTAATTAACTCTTTTATTTCACATTCATTTCTTAAAGAAGAAATTTTAATTAGCATTGGTAAATTTACACCTGCAACCACCTCAACCTTTTCTTCTTCCATAATTGAAATAGCAAGATTTGAAGGGGTACCTCCAAACATGTCAGTTAAGATTACTACACCTTTACCCTTGTTAACTTTTTTTACAGATTTAATTATCTCTTCTCTCTTTTTTTTAATATCGTCATCAGGAAAAATTGATATAGCTATTATGTTTTCCTGTTTGCCAACAATATGCTCAAGAGCAACTAAAAACTCCTTTGAAATATTTGAATGACCTACAATCACTATTCCAATCATAATTTCAAATCCCTATGGTCTAAAAAGGTCTCAATCTTTTTATTTTTTTGTAAAAAAGAGTGAAAATATTCTGAACTTACAACTGACCTATGCATTCCCCCAGTACAACCAAATGCAATTGTAATATAATCTTTTCCTTCTTCATTAAATCCATTAAAAATTTTATCAGCTAGTATTTTTATATTATCAAAAAAAAAAATAAAAAGCGCTTGGTTTTTAACAAAATTTATGATTTCTGGATTTCTTCCGTCCAATTTTTTTAATTTTTTTACATAAAATGGATTTTTTAAAAAACGCATATCAAAAACAAAATCAGCCTCTCTTGGCACACCATTCTTATATCCAAAAGAAATTATTCTAACTGTTGGTTTTATTTTTATATTTTTCTGAAATAGGGCCTTCATTTTCTTTCTGAGTAAATTAATTGTTAAATCAGTGGTATCTAAATAATATTGACTTATTCTTTTTAAAGGTTCTAACCAATGACGCTCTCTATTAATTACATCTTCCATGGGTAAATCAAGCTTTAGAGGATGAAGTCGTCTACTTTCATCGTATCTATTGATTAATCTTTGATTATCACAGTCAAAAAAAACAACTGATATATCAATATCTTTCTTTTTTTTATTTATAAGTGACACAATTTTTTTTGCATCAAAGTCTCGACTTCTGATATCAATACCAACGGCTAAATTTTTTTTAATTTTTACTTCAATAATATTTTTTAGAAAAAAGAATGGAATATTATCTATTGCCTCAAAGCCAAAATCTTCAAGTATTTTTAATGCTGAGGTTCTTCCTGCTCCGGAGAGTCCAGTGACAATTAAAACTCTTTTAGACATAGTTTTTTATTTGATTAAGTTTAATTTTAATTTTTGCAACAGCTGAAGAACTTTTCCCAAAAATTTTGATTTTAGGAAATTTAATTCCTAAAAGGGTACAATTCATTTTTCTTGGCATTCTTTCAAATTCCTTTTCCACAAGTTCAACCACTAAAGTTAATTTAATACTATCAACATAGGGAACAGTCATAATTCCTATCTCTCTCACTTCAAGGAGTCCTTTGGTTTTAGAATGTGGATATAAGTATAAATAATCTCCAATTTTTTTACAAATAGTTAAGTCATCAGAAATAAGAGTTGCTCCTGAATCTATAAGACGAAGTGCTAAGTCGGATTTTCCTGAACCTGGCTTACCCTTAATCAATATACCAAAATCTTCAATCACAACAGCAGTTGAATGAAATTTCTTAGCTGTCATGAATCTCTAATTTAAGAAGTTTGCTTTAAGCTTTTTATCCAAAACTAGGATATTAGTTTCTAAAACTACTTTGTTTTTTAAATGAACTTTTAAAACAAATGACTCTTTATCATTAAGCTTTTTTTTTAAACCAAACAACATTAAATGCCTACCCCCCGGCTGTAAAAATAGTTCACTTTTTGATTTAATTTCTACGCTCTCTACCTTAAACATTTTTACAACATCATCAGTAATTTTAACATCATGCATTTCTACAGAATTAGCAATTTCTGTACTGAAAGACTCTATTTCTATTTCTTTTTCACTATTATTAAAAAAACTGAGATACACTGCAGTAGCTTTTTGCTCTAGATTTGTTTCAAAAGTATATCCTCCATGAAGAGCAAGTTTTTCATGTTGGTTTGCTTCAACTTTGATAGAGGAAAATAATAAAAAAAATAAAAGATATTTGACATTTTTTAATATTGTAAACATTTGTTAACTAGTACATATTAATTTATATTTGTAAACCTATGAAAATTAATTTTAAAGCAAGGCAACTAATAAGATCAGCTCTAAAAGGATATTTGTCTACAGAATTTGACTCAAAAAACTTTAAAAATATTAGAACTCAAATGTATGGGCCATTCTCTTACAGTACCTTTACTCTTGCAGCTTTTGACTATGACCTATCCCCAATATTACTACTTTCAGATCTATCTGAACACACCAAGAACATAAAAGAAAAAAACTCTGCATCATTGATGCTCTGTGAAGAAAGAAAACTATATAAATTTTTTCCAAAGTTTGACAATAAATTTTCATCCTATGAAGATCCCATGTCAAGACCAAGAATAACACTTATTGGTAAACTAAAAAAAACCATAAACTTAAATGATAGAAAAAGATTTATTTCCAGACATCCTGCATCTAATTTATACGCAAATTTTAAAGATATGAACTTTTACAAGATGGATATTAAAAGTGCCCACCTTATTGGTGGTTTTGCTCAAGTCAAATGGTTCACAAGAAACGAGATTCTGTGTAAAAATATTTCCAACTTTCAGGATTCTGAAGAAAATATAATTAATCATATGAACTCAAGTCATAAAACAAGTATTAAAATGTATATTAATAATTTAATGAAAAATGAAATTTCAAGTGCTCAACGTAGAGGGGACTGGAATATCACGGGAATTGATCCGGATGGTTTTGATCTCAGAAAAAAACAAATTACTGCTCGTTACTTTTTTGAAAAAGAAATTTCTAATGCAAAAAAATTAAGGGGTGTTTTTGTGAATCTCCATAAAAAAGCATCAGAATTTAGTTAGCCTCATCCCAGTTTTTACCTAAACCTAAGTCAACTTTTATTGGCACCTTCAGGTCCAAAAAATTTTTGTGTGAATTAGTCATGATTTCAGGGATATTTTTTTTCATTACATCTATTTCACTCTGAGGAACTTCAAAAATGAGTTCATCATGAACCTGAATAAGCATTTTTGACAAAAGCTTTTCTCTAATCAAAAACTTATAAATTTTAGGCATAGCTAATTTAATTAAATCTGCAGCTCCACCTTGAATTGGCGCATTGATAGCAGAGCGTTCTGCAAAATTTCTCCTACTAGCTATTTTATCATTAATAAAAGGGATAAATATTCTTCTACCAAATGGAGTAACAACAAAACCTTTTCTACGACAATCATTGACTGTTTTATCCATATACTCCTTAATACCTGGATACTTTTTAAAATAACTTTCAATATATTGTTTTGCCTCAGAGTTGGATATATCTAGTTGTGCGGCAAGTCCATAAGGTGAAATTCCATAAATAATTCCAAAATTTATTGTCTTTGCTTTCCTTCGTAAGTCTGAGTCAATTGAAGTCTTATCAACTTGAAAAACATCCATTGCTGTAACACTATGAATATCTTCATTATTTTGGAATGCATTTAAAAGTGAATCTACATTAGCAACATGAGCTAATATTCTTAGTTCAACTTGTGAATAATCTACTGAAAAAATAAAATGGTCACTTGAAGCTACAAAGGCTTTTCTGATTTTTCTCCCTTCCACGGTTTTAATAGGAATATTTTGGAGATTAGGGTCATTTGAAGAAAGCCTTCCTGTTAATGTACTTGCCATACCAAAGGAGGTATGAATTCTAGAAGTTTTTTTACTTTCTCTTGATAATAGTCCTTCGCAATAAGTACTTTTAAGTTTTGAGAATTGACGCCACTCTAAGACGTGTTCTGCAATCAAAAATTTTTCTGACTTTAATTTCTCTAAAATTTTAACATCAGTTTGGTAGTTACCACTTTTTCCTCTTTTTCCATACGGTAATTTTAGTTTTGAGAAAAGGATCTCTCCAAGCTGTTTTGGAGAACCAACATTAAAATTATCCTCACTTATCTCAAAAATAAATTTTTCAATATTTAGTATTTTTTTTGAAAATTCTGATGCCAAAAAAATTAGATGTTTATTATTAATTTTGCATCCATTCATTTCCATATTTGCTATAATTTCAATCAATGGTTTTTCAAAATAGAAATAAAACTCGTACAGTTTGCTCTCTAACAGTTCTTTTTTTAATATTTCCCATAACCTGAAAGTAACGTCGGAGTCTTCAGCTGCGTAATCTTTTGCGACGTTAATGTCAACCTCACTAAAACAAACCTTTTTTTTATCCACAGTGGTTACGTCAGTAAACTTTTTAGTAGTGTGTGATAAATAATCTAATGATAATTCGTCTAAGTTGTGTCCTCTATAGCCGGTTCTCAGTACATATGACATTAGCATTGTATCGTCCATGTTTTTTATGACTATTCCTATATTACTTAGAATGATAAAATCATATTTTATATTTTGTCCTATCTTTAAAATTGATTCATCCTCAAGAATTGGTCTTACTAAATTTACAAAGCTTTGAATTCCTATCTGATTACTTTTCTCACTTTTGTGCTTCAGAGGAACATAACAGGCCTTACTATTCTCAACCGACATTGAGAATCCTATAATTTCTGCATCAACTGCATTAAGAGAGTTAGTCTCACAGTCTATAGCAACAACTCCTTTTGACTCCACAAAATCACACCATTTTTTTAAAGATTTCTCATCTTCTAAAAGTTCATATTTTTTTTTATCAATGGAGTCCCTATTAATAGTTAAAAAACCTTTTTTTTCTAATTTTTCTTTATTATTTTTTGAAATGTTTTCTTTTAAACCAAACTTTGAAATCACATTTGATTTAATTTTATTAAATTCCATATCTTCAAGAAAAGTTACCAACTTTTCAACATCCAGTGGTTTATAAGACAATTCATTTATTGATAGAGGAAGATCAACATCATCCTTAAGTGTAACAAGCTGCTTTGAGATTTTTATAATTTCTTTATTTTCCTCTAAACTAACTCTTCTTTTTTCTTGTTTTATTTCATTGGTATTTTCTAATAAATTTTCAATTGAGTTGTATTCATTAATTAATAAAGAAGCTATCTTTGGGCCGATTCCAGGTGCTCCAGGAATGTTGTCTGACGAGTCTCCTGCTAAGGCTTGCACTTCAACTACTTTCTCAGGAATAACTCCAAATTTTTCAAAAACAGTTTCTTTAGTAACTTCTCTTTTTTTTATAGGATCTATTATTGAAACATTATCTTTTAATAACTGCATTAAGTCTTTATCTGAAGAAACAATTGTTACCTTTTTACCAATCTTGGTAGCCGCTTTAGAGTAGGATGCTATTAAATCATCTGCTTCAAATCCTTGAGACTGAATTGATTTTAAGTTAAAAAAATCAGGAACTTTCTTAATGATGTCAAATTGAGGTATCAAGTCCTCAGGAGGATCTGACCTATTTGCTTTGTATTCAGGAAAAATTGTGTTTCTAAAAGTCTCTCTTGCTGCATCAAATATTACAGCAATTGAAACTTTACCTCCTTTTTCAATTTGAATGTCCTCAATTAGTTTTAATAACATATTGCAAAAACCAAAAATTGCGTTTACTGGTAATCCATCTGATCTATGCATTGGAGGGAGAGCATAGTATGCTCTAAAGATGTAACCTGAACCATCAACAAGAACAAGTTGTTCATTATTTAATATATTCATTTTTTTTTAAATTTCGCACCGCAATATGGACAGGCTACGACTCCACCTGAGGTTAAATCTAAAAAAACTTTTGGATGAGAATCATGAGAATCAACACCTTGACAGCTAACAGTATCTCCTTCAATGTAGTTGATATCAAGTTCAAAATTAAGGGCCATTGTAATTTAATTATTAAGTGTATATTTTAATATAACTATAATTCAAAGAAATGAAAAATAAAATTATTGATGTTAAGAATCTTACAAAAAGATATGGTAGTAAAGAAACATTAGCACTTGATCATATTAATTTAAAAATAGAACAAGGCACAATTTTCGGGCTTTTAGGTCCCAATGGTGCAGGTAAAAGTTCATTTATAAATATTTTATCAGGTCTATCTAATAAAACGTCTGGTAAGGTAATTGTTTGTGGAATTGATCTTGATAAAGACCCTAAAACTATTAAGGGAAATATTGGCGTCGTTCCTCAAGAAATAAATATTGATCCTTTTTTTACACCACTGGAAATAATGAATATCCAGTCAGGTATGTATGGAGTTAAAAAAAAACAAAATAAAAATCTAGAAATTTTAAAAAACTTAGATCTTCATGAAAAATCTAATGCCTATTCTAGAAGCTTATCTGGTGGAATGAAAAGACGGCTAATGGTAGCCAAGGCTTTAGTTCATTCTCCTATGCTTCTAGTTTTAGATGAACCTACCGCAGGAGTAGATGTTGAATTGAGAACTAAGTTATGGAATTATATAAGACTTCTAAATAAGCAAGGAGTAACCATAATTCTTACTACTCATTATCTTAAAGAAGCAGAGATTCTGTGTGATGAGATTGCAGTTATAAATAATGGGAAAGTTATTGCTTGCGACAAAAAAAATAATCTCTTGAAACTTCTTGATGATAAGGAGTTAGTTATAGAATTTTCTGAAAAAGTAAATTCTCTTCCCCAAAAAATTAATAAATTTGTTGTTTTAAAACAAGAAAAAAAAGTAGTACTTAGATTCAAAAAAAGTCAAATAAGCACAGCTGAAGTAATTAAAGCATTCGTTGAAAAAAAATTTAAATTAAAAGAAATTTCAACCAAAGAAACAGATTTAGAGGATATATTTATAAAATTATTAAAAGACTAATATTTATTAAAATTTTACTTATTTTTAATGGATGCGTTATCGGAGTAAATGAGGAATCAGTTTACACCGACAAAATTGTTGAAAAAAAAACTTATTATGAGTGGGGAGATATAAGCAAAAGCAAAATTATTATTTTAGCGGTTCATGGATATAATGATTACTCAAACTCATTCAAATTACCCGCAAAATATCTTTCAGAAAATAACTTTTTTACTTTTTCTTTTGATTTAGATGGTTTTGGCAAAAATAATAACTTTGGCTTTTGGTATCCACTTCAAGTACACAAAGAAGTAATAAAAGAAGAATTATTTAAATTAAAAGAAAAATATCCTCAAAAAAAAATTTTTTTGCTTGGTGAGAGTATGGGAGGCGCGATCGTTACAAGTTTGATTGCTAATGAAAAAGATCTTCCTATTAATGGAGCAATTCTAGTAGCACCAGCTTTATGGAATTTTAGTGAAAAAAATTTTTTTAAAAGTTTATTTATGTCAATATTATCAAAGTCATTTCCAAATCTTAGAGTTAACAGTAAGGGGTGGGTTGAAGTTCAAGCAAGTGATAACCAGGAGATTCTTAAACAATTGTCAGAGGATAAGTACTTTATCCATCGCCCCAACTTTAAAAGTCTTAACGGAATAATAAAGTTGATGGATGAAAGTTATAAAGATGCAAAAAAATTTTTTTCAAAGCCGAGTTATAATACCTTAGTTGTAATTCCTTTAAGAGATGAAATAGTTCCCCGAAAACCTTTGATTGAGTTATTGGAAACAACTAAAATTAAATCAAATGAATTTTCTTCTGATTTTCTTATCTCTGAATCAAGTTATCATATGATCTTGAGAGATATTGAAGGTGATAATGTTACAGAAGAAATTAAAAAATGGATTGTGAAAAGAAAAATAAAAAAGCAAAATGATTTTAGTGAAATAATTAAGAAGTTAAAGAATGCAGATTACTATCATATATTAGATTAAAATGTTCAAACTTATCATTATTTTTTTTGTAGTTTACTCCTTCAACTATAAATCTTTTTCGGACGAAATAGTACAGGACAAAAATGGTAATTATTTTTTGATGAAAAGTGATGGGACATTTGAGAAATTACCTAAGCCAAAACCTGGAAATAAATACATCATTCAAAAAAAAACAATTACCAAGAAAAAAAAAAGAATTTTTACTCAACCAGAGAATAAAGCGAGAAGAAGGACCGATACAGGTTTTAGATAATGAATAAAAAAAACATTAAATTTGTCTGGAAAGTTATTCAAGAACATGGTGATTACTTGAAAGATAAACTTGAGCCTCATCCATTTCATCCCAAAGGAAGAAACCCTTATGCCCATATTTGTTCATTAATAAAAAATAACTTTCAAGAATCTTATAAAGATGTATCAGATGAAAGGTTTAATGAACTTATTTTTTTTATAAAAAATATTAAGAACTAATTGAACGGGAAGGTCACTTATCGTATAAGGGAGGAAATATTATGCTGTTCAACCTTCCCTAATGTTCAATATTTTGACATTTATCAAAAACATATATAAATAAGCAAGTTCTATACCAATGTTAGCAAATTGAATAATAAAATCTTTTCATTGTTAAAAATTTTATTAAAATAAATTAAAATACCCATTTTAAAATGCACAATTTTCAATTGACATATGCAGCTTTCCTATTTCCAGCGATACCTCTTATGATGATTTCTTTTGGTAACAGATACACTTCTTTGAGCACATTAATTCGTAAAATTCATGATGAATTTATAAATAAAAAAATTTCACCTAATGATAAGTCAGCTTCTCGCTATTTTGCACAAATTCAAATTCTGAACAAAAGACTACGGTATGTAAAGTTAATGCAATTTTTTTCAGGAATTTCTTTTTTTTTAAATTTAATTACTATACTAGTCGGTATTTATTTTTTAGATATTTCATTAATATTATTTATTACAGCACTTTTTTTTTTTGCATTAGCAATTTGTGTTTTTCTAATTGAAATCAACATCAGTACAAAGGCATTAAAAACTCATCTAGAGGATCTAGAAGATTTGGACGAAAATTATTAGTTTATGTTTGTTTCATTCAGTGAGATCAATAATCATCCAAAGGGATTAGTTGTTTTATTTTTTACAGAACTTTGGGAACGTTTTAGTTACTATGGAATGAGGGCAATACTTGTTCTTTATTTAATTTCTGATTTTAATGATAAAAATTCCGGATTAGGTTGGTCAAATAAAGAAGCAATAATGCTTTACGGTTGGTACACTGCTCTAGTTTATATAGCATGTATTCCCGGAGGAATAATTGGGGATCGATATATTACCAGTAAAAACTCAGTTTTATACGGAGGTTTTTTGTTGTGCGCTGGTCACTTTACTCTAGCTTTCCAAAACGAACTATTCTTTTTTACAGGACTAACTCTAATCATACTTGGTGTTGGGCTTTTAAAACCAAATATTTCAACCCTGGTTGGACATCTTTATCAAATTAATGATTTAAGAAGAGATCAAGGTTTTACCATTTTTTATGTAGGAATAAATATTGGCGCTTTTTTAGCAAGTATTATAGTAGGTTATGTGGGAGAAGTTTTTGGATGGCACTATGGTTTTTCTTTAGCAGGTTTTGGAATGCTTCTGGGACAAATTTCTTTTTTAATTGGGAAAAAAAATATAATTGAAGTGTCTAAAGAAACCTCTCTAAAAAACTCTATTCACTTAAGAACTAAAAAACAAAAATTTTCTTCAATTGAATTGGATAGAGTAAAACTTATTCTTATCTCGTCTTTAATTTTAGTGATCTTTTGGGCTTCGTTTGAACAGGCAGGTGGGTTGCTCAACATATTTGCTTACGAAAAAACAGATAGATACGTTTCACTTTTAAATTTTGAAATCCCTGCTAGTTGGTTTCAATCAATTAATCCACTTCTAATTATAATTTTAGGATACAGCGTATCAGTATTTTGGCTGAAATTAAAAAAAAAGAAAATACTAGCTACATCTATTTTTAAAATTTCAATCGGGATAATTATAATGGGATTAGGTTTTATTTTTATGATTTTTGCTTCCATTGAATCAGAAATTAATGGAAAGTCTTCAATGTATTGGCTGTTTTTTGCTTATCTTTTTTTTACCATTGGCGAATTATGTGCCTCACCTGTAATTTTGTCATACATTACAAAATTATCTCCTAAAAAACTTACAGCGAGCATCATGGGAATTTATTTTGCTACAATAGGTCTTGGAAACAAACTTGCGGGAATTATAGGACAGTATTCCCAAGCATTGGGTGAAAAATTAATATTTATGGGAATTACAACACTCTGTGTTTTAGTAGGGGTGAGTGTAATAATAATTCACAAAAAATTAATTAGACTTTCACATGGTGTTGATGATTGATTATTTTATTAAGCGCCCGTAGCTCAACTGGATAGAGCATTTGATTTCGGCTCAAAAGGTTAAGGGTTCGAATCCTTTCGGGCGCGCCATAATATTGCTTAAGATAAAGTTTAAGTTTAATTTTTTGAATGTCATATTTTAGTAATTATAAAAATAAAAAATTCTATGAAGCTAGTTTTTAAAAGTAACAATTTAGTTGAAATAAGCTGGGTTAAACATATTTTAGATTCCAATAATATAGAATTTTTTGTTTTAGATGAACTCATGTCCATCAATGAAGGAAATATTTCTGCTATACCAATTAGAATTCTCGTAAAAGATAATTTTTTAGAGAAAGCTAAAAAACTTTTGAATGATGAATTAAAAAAAATTTAACCTTAAAACTTGATGATTTCTATTCCGTTTTTTTTTAACCAAGTTTTACTTTGAATATAATCTTTATCATATTTTTTTACCAATGACCAAAAGGACTTAGAGTGATTTGGTTCAATTATATGACAAAGCTCATGCACGATTACATAATCAATAACTTTTTTTGGTAGCATTACTAATTTCCAATTCAAACAAATTTCAGACTTACTGTTACAAGAACCCCACATCGCTCTGTAACTTTTTAAATTAAGGCTTTTAAAACCTATTTTTATTCTACACGATACAAACTTAACTCTAGAAACTAAATATTTTTTTGCCTCTAACTTCAGCCACTCCACTAGATTTTTTTTTACGCGCTTAATGTCAGTACAGTGAATGAAAAGACTATTATTTTTCATTAATACCTTATTTTCTTTAGATTCTAATGTTAAAAGAATAATTTTTCTTCCTAGAAAAGGAAAAGTACCTTTATTTTTTACTAATATTTTTTCTCTTTCTTTTTCTGCATTTATTTTTTTTTTTATCCATGCTTGTTTTTTTTTTATTATTGACCTTAGGTAATTATCTTTAATAAAAGTTGGACAATAAATTACAGGAATGCCGTTTTTTATCTGCAAAGATATCGTTTTTAATCTTTTGGAGGAACGTAAAATCTTTACGTTATCAATTACAGAATTTTCAGATGATGAAACACGAAAAAGTTTTTTTAGATCAATATTCATTTAAATTAAGTTTTTTAAATGTTTTAGGTAGATAATCACCAAAATAATTCTCAAGCACAGGAAAGTTTTCAGCTAATAATTTAAAACTTTTTCCTTGTATTTTCAAAACAAGTGAATCTTTTTTAGCAGTTATGGTTCCCGTTCTTCTTGAGCCCTCTAATAACACTCTTGATCCAAAATGAGATCCTTTTTTATAAATTTTTTTAAAGACCTTTCCCGTCTTAGTTTTTTTATAAATATTTTCAAATTCTCCCTTTTTAACAATGTAAAAACCATCTGCTATCATTCCTTCCTCAAAAACAACATCTCCCTTCTTAAACATTTTATAAGAAATAGCACTACTTTGAAAATTATGAGTTAAAACTGCATTTCTTGGTACTAAAAATTCAAGAATCCAACTCAACAACACTCTTATTTTAGTTGGGAACGAAGGCAAAAAAGATAAATAAAAGACTCTCCAAATAATCCATGCAAGTAAACCTTTTACATTAAAAAAATAAATTTTTCCAACTCCTCTCTTTGAACCTAACGAAGCCAAGGAACCCTTAGATTTATACTTAAATTTCCTGAGATTTTTTTTCATGTTTTTTAAAATTATATTTTTAGCTAACAATTTTGCTTGTCTTACTGCAAATTGTGCAGTTGGAGGAGAATAAGGATAATCGTTAATATCTAATTTGTTTGGTATAAGTGCTGAATCACCAATCGCCCATACATTCTCAAGATTTGAAACTTGCAAAAACTCATTCGTAATAATTTTACCATTTTTTAGAGGTAAACCTGATTCCTTTATAATTTTTGATACGGTTGAACCAATGGTAGATATAATTGTATTAGTCTTAATAGATTTGCCGTTACTTAAAAAAACTTCATAAATTGATACCTCTTTAAGTGCTGTTTTAAGGTGAATATTAATCTTTCTTTTTTTAAAAACTGATAATGTATATTCACTGATTTCACCTGATAACTCTGGTAAAAGTTTCTCAGAAAACTCTACAATGTGAAACTTTAATTCATTTTCAGAAATATTCTTATAATACGGAAGCAATCTAATTGACATTTCTCTGATCTCTCCGATTGTTTCTACACCTGAAAATCCTCCTCCAACTACAACAATGTTTAACAACCTTTTTTTCAAATTTTTGTCAAGGGTCACGTCCGCTAGCTCAAAACATCCTATTAAATGATTTCTTACATTATATGCATCTTCAAGAGTTCTCATTGTAAAAGAATGATGTTCTAACCCTGGTACGATTGATTGATTACTCTCCTGACCTAATGCAATAACTAAATGGTGGTAATCAATTTTATGAAGACGTTTTCTAAAGCCTTGGGCCAACACGACATGATTTTTTTTAAAATTAATATCTATTATATCAGCTTTTCTGAATTTTATATTTAGCAACATTTGCCTAATAGGAGTCACTGCATCAGCTGCTGAAATTGTTCCAGAAGCAACCTCTGGTAAGAATGGCTGAAAGATAAAGTAATTATTGTTGCTAATAAGTTCTACATCAAAGAATTTTTTATTAATCTTTTCTAATCTTCTTGCACAAAAAATGCCTCCAAAACCTCCCCCGAGAATTAGGATTTTTTTCATTATTCAATTACTTTCCAACATATTTTATATTAAACGAGTTTCCTAAAGATTCAACTAAGCTTAACGACCCATAGTCAATTTTTTCCCAATAATTTTTTAGCAATTTATCAAAAGGTTGACCAGTTAAAATTGACATCATCCCATTAATGGAGCCTGCGTGTGAAACAATTAAGGTATCTTGACCCTTTTTTTTTATTTCATCCAAAAATATTCTCAGTCTTTTTAAAAAGTCCTGGTTGCTTTCACCATTAGGTATTTTAAAAGTCATTAAGTTATCCTCCCATTCTTTAACCAACTTTCTTGAAATTTTATTTTTGGCTTTCATTTCCCAATCCCCAAGATCAAGTTCTTTAAGGTTTTCATCAAAAAAAACTTCATTTGATAAACCTTTTGCTAACTTTACGCATCTTTTTAATGGACTTGAGAAAACCTTAATTTTATCCAAATTTCCTATCTCTTTTTTAAGCTTAGTCTTAATGTTTTTGAGCTCTTTCTCAAAGCTTTTTGAAACATCTATATCTGTTTGACCATAAAAAATGTCTTTTCCAATATTTAACGAGGTATGTCTTAAAAAAAAAAAATTCATAAATATTTTATTTCAAAATTTTTGTATTCTAGAAATGGTAATTTTTTCAAATTAAGTGTCTTTACATTTGAAAGAATTGGTCCTGTATAGCATTCCTCTATAAATTTATCAATATTGTGTTTATTTCCTGATACAATAAACTCAACAGATTTATCGCTGCAATTCATTACCCAACCATTTAAGCTATACTTTTGAGCGGTTTTTTGGGTCCAAGCTCTGAAGCCAACTCCTTGAACTCTCCCAAAAACTTTTCCAAACATATTGTAGCTTTCATTTTTCATCTAAATCTTTATATTCGGCGTCAATTATATTTTCTTCTTTATTTTTTCTAATATCGTTATTCTGATTAAAATTTTTTTTAGTAATAAAATAATTCCAAACATAGCCCCTTAGAGGTTTAACTAACATTATAATTCCAAGTAAATCTGTTACAAAACCTGGTATAATTAATAAAAAGCCAGCAATTTTTTTAAATAACCATTCATTAGGTTCTCTGACTAATTTTTCTATTTGTTTGAAATTTAATTCCGACTTAATTAAAAATAGTCCAAATAAACCAGTAAGTAAAATTAGTAAAATAACAGTCCAAAAACCTAAATAATCGCCTAATGAAATAAAGCTTAGGATTTCAAGAATGGGAATAAGTAAAGCAAATTTATAGTTCATTTCTAAATAATATTTGAAATATAAAACTTATGTTATTAAATTATTATATCCTATGCCAGAATACTTATTAATTTTTGTAAAATTTTTTATCCCTTTTCTTGTAGGTAGTCTAATCTTTTTTTCGGCACTCGTTGCTCCTAATGTTTTTAAAAGTTTGGATGAACAAAACGCAAGGCTTTTTATAAGAAGTATTTTTCCTAAACTATACTTATACTCAGGTATATTAAGTCTACTAATTTCATTAGTTCTTCTTTTTATTAATAGTTTTCTATCATTTATTTTTTTCATGATAACACTTGGTTACTTCTATTCTAGACAATTCTTAATGATTAAAATAAACAATGCATCTGACCAAAAAAATGAAAAAGAATTCAAAAAATTACACAGATTCAGTGTTTTAATTTTTCTCACTCAAATCTTACTGATGATCTTGATATTTGTAGTTATTTAGTTTTTAGATATCTTTTGGAGCAGTTCAAATGAAACAAAATTATGATTATACGTTTTTCCTGAAATCACATCAAATGGCTTGTCTGGCTCACCCAAATTAGAAATAATCAATTTAGCGTTTTTAAAACTCTCACCACAAGTCAACTTTGAAGGCGTAATAATTGTTTTAATATTTGCATTATTTGATGATTCTAGTCCACGAGGTGAATCTTCAATCGCAATACAAGCCTCCGAAGGAAGCTGAAGTTTTTGTAGTGCCCATTCATAGATTTCTGGTGAAGGTTTTTTTAGTTTTGTACAATCACCGTGAGCAACCAAATCAAACATTTTATATGGGTCAATCTTAAACCCTTTAGTAAATAAATTTACTAAATTAACTTCAGATGTTGAGGAGACTAAGGCAATACCTATTTTATTTTTTTTTAATTCTTCAATTAACCTAAATACACCAGGCCTAGCAGTTATTTTAGAATCGTTAATATAATCCTCATAAATTTCATTTTTTACCTTATGAATTGAATCAACATAATTAGATAAATTTTTATATTCTAACATTTCAGGCCAAGCCTTTTTTAAGTGAAACATTATTCTCTCTTTACCTCCTCCGATGTTTATCAATTCTTTATAAATAGCCTCGTCCCAAAACCAATCTAAGCTAAATTCTTTAAATGATTCATTAAATGATTTTCTATGAAATTCTTCAGTTTCCGAAATTGTTCCATCAACGTCAAAAAAAACAGCACTAAGTTCCATTTTTAATTCTTTCTATTATTTTTGATGATGACTTACCCTTAATACATGGTATTAAAACTACTCTGCCTCCCCACCTTTTAATTTCTTTTCCCCCAACTACTTGCGATATTTTATAATCATCTCCTTTAAAAAGAAATTGTGGCCTTATTTTTTTTATAATATTAAGTGGAGTTTTTTCATTAAAGATCAAAATTCTATCAATAAAATTATAATGCGCCAAAATTTCTGACCTTTCATTTTGACCAATAATAGGGCGAGATAATCCTTTAATTTTTTTTACAGAGGAATCACTATTTAAAGCTAATATAAAAAAATCACACTTCTCACTAGACTTTTTAAGATAGTCAACATGACCTTGATGAATAAGATCAAAACAACCGTTAGTAAAACCAATTCTTTTATATTTATTTCTTCTGATCTCTTCAATTAATTCTTCTAGTTGACAAATCTTTGAGTTTTTGTTGCTTCTGTTTTCTATCTCCTCTCTTAAAACTGTTGTAGTTCCAAACCTTCCAACTGCTATTCCTGCAGCCTCATTTGCCTGTTTTACTGAATCTATTATACTTAAATCTCTTACTATCCCTGATGCAATATATGAAACAACAGTATCACCTGCTCCAGATACATCAAAAACTTCTTTAGCTTGGGACGGTAAATGAAGAGTTTTAAAATTTTTTTTTACTAATGAAATGCCATCTGAGCTTCGGGTAGTAATTACCGTATCAAACCCATATAACTTGATAATTCGTTTTGATAATCTTTCCACTGAATATTCACTTGCATTAGATTCTGGTTCAGTAGCTTCAAATAATTCTTTTTGGTTTGGAGTAATTATATTAGCATTTGAGTAAATACTAAAATCTTTGTCTTTGGGATCAATAATAACAATCTTTTTCATAGCCCTACATTTGCCAATAATTTTTGCCAATAAACTTTTAGTAAGCATTCCTTTTTTGTAATCTGAAATTATAACAACTTTCACAAATTTTAATTTTCTTAAAAACTTTTTAAAAACATTATCCTCAATCTTAGTTGAAATATATTCCTTAGATTCACTATCTACTCGTAAAATTTGCTGATTTCCTGAGACAAATCTCTGTTTTTTTGTTGTTTTTCTTGTTTTGTCTACTAAAAAATCAAATGTAAGACCTTTTGTTTTTTTGCAGAGTTCTCTCAAGAGTTTTGCATTATCATCATCTCCCACTATGGAAATTAAATGACATTTATTTCCTGCTGCTGTAATATTTCTTGCTACATTTCCGCTTCCACCTAAATCTTTTTTTTTATTATTCTCTACCTTAAGGATTGGGATTGGTGCCTCTGGGGATATTCTTTCTACTAACCCTTCACAATAAGTATCTAAAATTATATCTCCTAAACAGAGAATTTGACAAGAATTTGACATTCTATTTTTCTTCCTCCAAAAGTTTATCAAAATATTCTATGGTTTTTTTAAGACCATCTTTTCTCTGAAATTTTGGATTCCATCCAAGTGTTTTCTTTGCCAACTCTATATCTGGACATCTCTGCTTAGGATCATCAATAGGCAATTCTTTATTGATAATTTTTGATTTACTTCCAACCATTTCTGTAATTTCTTCGGCAAGTTGCATTATACTAATTTCAACAGGGTTTCCTAAATTTACTGGGCCTGGGAAATCTTTTTTTTCCATTGTTAACAGTATGCCATCCACTAAATCATCAACGTAACAAAAAGATCGTGTTTGTTTTCCGTCACCATAAACAGTTATATTTTTATTAGTAAGTGCCTGTATAATAAAATTTGAAACCACTCTTCCATCATTTTTTTGCATCCTTGGTCCATAAGTATTGAAAATTCTAACAACCTTAACATTAACGTCATGCTGTCTTTTATAATCCCAAAATAAAGTTTCAGCACATCTTTTTCCCTCATCATAGCAAGCTCTAGGACCATTTATACTTACAGCACCTTTATATTGTTCGGTTTGAGGATGAATCTCAGGGTCACCATAAATTTCTGATGTTGAGGCTTGTATAATTTTAGCTTTTGTTCTTTTCGCTAAACCTAGCATATTAATTGCACCATGAACACATGTTTTAATTGTTTGAACTGGGTCATTTTGATAATGAACTGGAGACGCAGGACAAGCAAAATTGAATATTTCATCAACCTCTAAATAAATCGGAAAAGTTATATCATGTCGAATTAACTCAAAATTCTTATCATTTAGTATGTTTACAAGATTATCTTTATTTCCTGTGTAAAAGTTATCACAACAAATGACGTAATTTCCTTTGTTGATTAATTTTTCACAAAGATAGGAGCCAATAAATCCTGCACCACCAGTAACCAAAATTCTTTTATTCATACAATATTACCTTAAATTAATTTCAATTTTTGTCATTTCTTCATTTTTTACAAAAAAAGAAGCTTCATCAAATGAGGGTGGGCCAAAATAAACTGGAGCATTATTACTAAAACCATATCTTTCTTGAGGGATCGCAAAAAAAGTATCAAATTGATTGTTAGAGTTTTTATCATGATATATTGCAATTGCATAATAAGACTCTTCAAGATCTTCAATTAAGACTCCATTCTCAATCACTTCCTTAGCGTCTTTTTTGAAACCAATTTTTTTTCCTTCATTCTCTGGAAAGAAGTTTGGATCATCATACAATGCAAAGTGGATTGATCCAACTTTTTCCTCAATGTTTTTAACAACAATATAAATTTGTCCGGCATTTAATTTTGAGAAAAAGAAAAAAAACAATGTTAGAATAATGATGTTTATTTTCATATTATTTAATTTTATGTTAATTATAATTTAAATATATTTAAATAAAACTATTTAATTAATGCTTAAAACTTTTAGGTACATAATTCTTTTTTCGGCTTTTTTGAGCCCCCTTTCAGCTTTTGCTTTAAATGAAAAGAAACTTACGGTGGTAAATTTAATTGAATCATCTGAGAATACATTGAAAATATTAGACCAAAATAGTGATATTAAAAATTTTCAGAAATATTTATCAAAGTCCAGAGCTGTTTTAATCTTTCCGGAGGTATACGAGGGTGGTTTTATTTTTGGAGCCAAAGGTGGTAATGGAGTGTTATTAATAAAAAAAGGAGAAAAGTTCACAGGACCTTTTTTTTACTCGTTGGGCGGATTGAGTATAGGGCTTCAGGCAGGAGCTAAATCGGGTAAAGTTGTTATGACAGTTATGACACAAAGAGGTCTAAAATCAATTCTTAAAGAAAGAGTAAAACTTGGAGTAGATGTAGATGCAGTGGTTGTGACAGGTGGAGTTGGATATTCGGCTGAAAGTACCCCAAGATTAGCTGATGTTTATTCATTTTCTGACAATGATGGTTTATTCATTGGAACCTCAATTGAAGGATCATATCTTCAACCACGGAATGATTTAAATAAAATCATTCATAAAAAAATATTAAGTCCAGACGAAATTATTAAATATCAAAATTTTAATAAAGAAGTTGATGACTTAACAAAAATAATCTCCCGAATAACTAAGGATGTTAAAAACTAATAAAACTGCTTTGATTCTTTGTGGTCATGGATCATCATTTAACTTGTACAAGAAAGATTTCAAAAAGAATCATAAACTTATTGAAAAGAAAATTCATACAAATTGCTATATTTGTTTCATTGAAAAAAATGAGCCGAACATTGAAAATTGCTTAAGATCTGTCAAAAAAAAAGGAATTGAAAAGGTATTTTTTTTTCCTTTTTTACTTTTCAATGGAGAACATTTTGAAAAAGATATCAAGATAAAAATTAAGAAGTTATCTATAAGCCTAAAACTTGAAATTAAATTAATTGATAAAATTTCGTTGATTAAAGAGGTCATACCAATAATAGAAAGAAAAATTTCAAAAATACTTACAAAAAATAAAAAAAATATTTTAGTCACATTCTGCTCTGGAAGTAACAATCCAAAAGTAAATTCTGAACTTAAGAGATATACTCAAAAACTTGCTGAAAAAATTTGCATTACACAAACCTTTTCATATTTTGTGGGAGAGGAAGAAGCATTTATTACAAAAACAAAAGAATTTAAAAATGAAAATTTTTTTTTTATAGTTCATCCAATTTTTCTATTCAAGGGATATTTACAAAGTAAAAATTTGAATTTTTTTAATAAACTAAATAGAAAAAATTATCATGTGCTTAATACTTTGATGGCAATTGAAGAAATTCAGAATGTGGTTATTAGAAGACTAAAAAGTATTTTTTATGTCACTGACTAACTTTTTCAAATAATTATTTCTTGAATTTTCTGAGTAATCAAACATTGTTTTTCCGCTGTAATCTGTAATCTCCATATCTAGATCACTTATATAACCATCACTTCCAAGAAGTTTTATAGCATCAATATTCATATTCTCAATTGCATGCATCATTGGGGTCATTCCTATGCTATCCTGAAAATTAACATCAGCATCATTTTCTAAAAGTTTTGGCAATAATTTAGATTTTTTACTTTTTATATAAAAAGTTAAAAGTGAGGTTTTTTTTAATATTTGGTGATTAACATCCGCATCATTTTTTAAAAGAATTTCAAACATCTTTTCATCATCATTTCTTAATGCATAAGCTAACGGCGTCATATCCTGGTTATCATGAATATTTGTGGTAACTCCCTTTTCTATCATTTCAATAACTTTTTCATAATTAGATTTTTTGACGGCTGTAAAGAGAACAGCCTCAACAAAAATATCACTATCGTCTACAGCAAGTAAATTTTCAAAAAAAAGGAAAAAAATTATAAAAACTGAAAATTTTTTAATGTTTTTTTTTTTCATAAAAGTCTATTCTAAATTAGTATG
>CACBBU010000002.1 GCA_902537615.1 uncultured Alphaproteobacteria bacterium | reverse complement strand
GTCAAATCCTTTTTTAAATTCCTCTAAATTTTTAAAAGCTTTACAATCTCCTCTAAAAGATGAATATTTTTGAAATTTTAGATTTTTTCTATCAATTTTTACATCCCCAAAATATATGAAATTTTCATTAGTAAAGTATTTTCCAATATCCTTTTTAGTAAGCTCAAGCTTTTTATCACCACCAGTCAATTTGTATTCATGCGTTCTATCACTTTCAAAATAGTAGCCAATTGTATCTCCATAAATTTTACAGACAACCCCTCTTCCATCAATTTCGCCTGCTTTTAAATTGTAAAAAATAAAAATTAAACTTATTATCAGTATTGTTTTCATATTTATCTCTCTTCTAATATGAAAGGTTGACAGGGGAAACCAATACTAGTATCAACCCTCACATTATCCTCCTCTGAGCATGAATAATAACATTGTCTTTCGTTGTCAATTTTTTTTCTATCAATTATTTCATTAAATAATTTACATTCTACCAAATATTTTTTTTTATCATTAAAATTACTTACACTCTTTTTTGAAGTTTCTACATTGATATTAATTTCATTTTTATATTGTAATAAAAAATGAATAAAAAAAATTAAGAGTGTAAAAAAAAGAAAAATCAAAATTTTTTTTTTCCTCATTCAATAATTATTTCTTTAAATTTCCAAGCGTTTTGGTTAATAAATTTATCATTGTTTTATAATTTTCGCTTTTTATGTATTTTTTTTTTTCTTCGTCATCCATTTCATCCCTCATAAATCTTTCAAATTCCTGGTGAATACTTTCTTTTTCTTTATTTTTCATAATTATATTATTAATTAAATATTCAAAAATTCTATAAAAAATTTTAATTGCATATCTAAAACAATAAATTATAATCAACCTACCATCCACATGGTTTAAAAGTGGCGCATAGTACATGCGTCAAAAGTACATGCTTATTAACTTACCAACTAAGGAGTGAAAAGTATGTTATTAACCAAAACCTTGATTAAATTTAATAATTTTTTAGTTAAGATTCCTAGACAAACTAAAAGAGTTTGGGATCTTGCTGAAAATAGATGGGGTTACAAAAAAACTCCAAAAAATTAAATTTTATTTAAAAACAAATAAATATCTGAAATGGTGACTTTAACGTCACCATTTCTATAATCTAATTGATAGATCGTTTATTATGTCTATTATTTAAACATGAGATTATTTTATTACTTAGCAGTTTTTATATTATTATCCTCTTGTTCTGGTAACAATCATAACCTAAAAATCTATGTAAAAATTCCCAAAAATATTGTTAAAATTGAAAATAAACACGCTATTTTTTTAATGCCAGAGAGTTTTAAAATAAAAAAAGAGATTAAATCTGAGGACTGTGAATCTTGGCAACTTGATTATAATTACAAAAAAATATTCAAAGATTCTTATGTAAAGTTATTAAACAAAATGTTTGATAAAATAGTGTTTACTGATACGAAGCTATCAAAGAAAGAATTAGAAAATCAAAACTTTACTACATTCATAAATTTCAAGGAAAACATTTTTTTGTTAAGATTTTTTACCGTTCGTAATTCTGGTGTATTAAAGATTTCATTAACTTCAAATTTTATTGTTGAGGGAAATGGTAAAGTAGTAAAAAATGAAATTAAATCTGAACAATCATGGGAAAAAAATGTATATTTTAATTGTAAAGCAGCAGAGGGCGCGTCAAAAATTGGTGAAATAGCTTTTGAAAATTTAATGAACCAAGCACACGAGAAAATTTATAGTTCTGTTATAAATGTCATAAGGTAGATTAAAAAATGATTATTAGCAAAAGGGAATTTATCAAATTTTCCTTGTTTAAATTATTCTCATTTTTATTTCTAAAGTTGAACTTAAAAGCTAGTATTGTAAAAAGAAATACAAAAGTTCTGACTAATTTAATATTTTTTGAACATTTAATCTCTGATGATCATCCAGAAAATCCTAACAGAATCAAGTACATATTAAATTATTTAAAAAAAAGCAAAAATTCAAGTTTACTTGAGATTGTAGATACCAATAGAGATGTTAAAAAATGGATTAGAGAAATTCACACCGACAAACATATTTATTCGTTAAAAAAGTCAAATCCTCTTGCAGAAAAGGTTTCCAGATACGCCGTAAAAGTTTGTTTAACCGGAGTTGATAAAATTATGAGAAAGCAATCAAAAAATATCTTTTGTGCAGTAAGACCCCCTGGACATCATGCGCTTAATACAGGTAAGGAGGAAGGTTTTTGCTACTATAATCATGTGGCGATAACAGCAAAATATATACAAAAAAAGTTTAAATTAAAAAAAATATTAATAATTGATTGGGACTATCATCATGGAAATTCAACAGAATTTTTTTTTTATAATGATCCAAGCGTTCTTTTTTTTTCGACTCATGATCAATTTGCTTATCCAGGAACTGGTTCTCCAAAGCGTCAAGGAAAAGGAAAAGGTTTGGGTTTTAATATTAACGTTCATTTACCTTGTAAAACTAAAGATAAAGAAATTATTAAAGTGTTTCACGAAATACTTATTCCAAATGTGCAAAAATTTAAACCAGATTTTATTTTAATCTCAGCTGGTTTTGACAGCAGAATAAATGACACTCTGGGGTGTTTCCACTTAAGCGATGATTGTTTTAGAGAATTAACTAAAATATTAATGAAACTTTCAAAAATTTACTGCGACAACAGAATATTATCTATTTTGGAGGGAGGATATAATCTTGATGGAAATGCTAAAGCTACATTAGCTCATATTAATGAATTAAATAATTTAAATTAAAACTTTTAAATTCACCATTAACTGATATTAATTAATATCTTTTTATGCCTAAAAAAAATAACTTTAACATATTAACATATAAAAAAGCATTAGATTTTTCTTACAGTTTCTATCAGTCTAAGCATAGAAAAGGAATTAAGTTTCCTTATTTCACCTATCTGTCATCTGTAAGTAATCTTGTAATCGAGAATAATGGATCTACAGAAGAGGCTGTCGCTAGTTTATTACATGACATCCTAGAAAATGAAAATGGTATAAGAAAAGTTGCATCTATAAAATCAAAATTTGGAATAAAAGTATTAAATATAATTAAACAATGTTCACATCTAGATAACTATGATAGCTCAGAAAGTTGGGTTGAGAATAAAAAAAAATTTTTAGATAGTATGGGTAAAAAATCTCAATCATCACTACTAGTATGTATCTGTGATAAACATCATAGTTTAAATTGTATTTTAAATGACTATGGTAAAATTGGAAAAAGACTATGGCGTGATTATGAAATAAACCAAAAAGACCTTTTGTGGTATTACAAATCATTATGTCAAAATTTCAAAAAATTTTTAAAAAATCACAAGATTCTTAAAGATAAATTTCAAAGAAACGTTAACGAGTTAAATCATTTTTGTAAAAAATAGCTAATTTTTTTTTATGATTTCCACATATCGTAATTTCTTCATTTTCAATCCTTAAGAAAACTATGGTTTCAGTTTTTATAAATTTTCTTTATCCAAAAAATAAATTAAATCATAATCCTATTTGCTGGAATTAAAAAAAACAAAAACCATACAAACCTTAGTCTTCTTAATAATTTTCCCACAAAAATTGTTTAAGAAACTTATAAACTTCTATTGAGGTTGAATTATTATTTATATTATCCCTGCAAAGTAATTGATTAATACTAAAATATATCTATCTTATCCTTAAAAATACAATTTAAGTTAGGATTATTTATTTTTTTTAAAGAATTATCAAACGAACTATCAGAGAAGAGTGATTTTTTATATTTTTTTAAAGCTATCGTTAGGCAGTATAGGTTTTATTTCTTTAGCGATTTTGTTGTTTTTAGTTTTTTTAATTTTAAAAACAATGTTTTTTTCAACATCATTAGTGGGTTTTAATGATCTAGTAAATTTTAGTAACCTATGTGAAAATAACGACTTTAAAAGTTCAATAAATAAAAAATGTGAAAATATAATTTTAATTTATTGGCTTCTAATTGCATCTTTTATATTTTCTTTACTTTCAATACTAACTCTTTACCCATTTTTTAAGATTAAAAAAAAAAAATGAATTTTTTTGTTAGCTTGAGAAGTGTCTAAAATAACAAGTATCTTTCAAAATACTAAAAATTATTTTTATAATATGGCAAAATAAAACTAAGGTAACAACTATGAACAATAAAGATCCCTTTGGAGGTGTTCAGGGTGAGTCAGAATCAAACTCTCCTTCACCATTTAAAATTGACAAAGAAGAAGCTCTTAAAGAAATCAAAAAGTCATTGAATGCCTGGGATCATAAAATAATAAAGAAAAAAAGTTTTCTTCAAAGACTAAGAGAAAAAAATAAATTGAACAATGATGAAATATTAAAAGCAGTGCATTGGGAATACTCTAAGAAATCTAAAAACTATGTAAATGTACATCTTTTTTGGTCTAAAAAAATTATTAGATCACTTGCTAATGTTCCCTTAAAACAAGTACGTGTAGCACTTAATGGATTAAAAGCTTTTTATTCACAAATTTCTTCAATAAAGCCAGATCTATCTAATCCTGATATTTTGGCTTGCTATAATTTAACCGCACAAAATTATAATTTACCTACAAAAAATATTACTTTGAAAAATGATATTGAAGTTGATATTTTGGATCCGTTTGCCGGTGTTCAGGGAGAAAATTTGGATATAATTTTTAACGATTTATCTAAAGATAAATTGAAGGCACTTGATGAATTGAATTTTTCAATAGAACATTTTGATCAAATAGATAAGATTAAAGCCAAAAAAGAAAAAAAGTTTTTAAAAAAACCAAAAAATTATTCATTAAGTTATAAAACTTCAACAAATTATTTTAATATATATTTATTTTGGGCTGGAACATTAATTAAATCCGTTGAAAGAGTTTCAAAACAAAGAGCAAGAGTTGCACTAGTCTCTCTGAGAGGATTTATAAATTCCATAAGCACACAAAAACCAGATTTAAAAGATCCAACAATTAAACTTATGTATGAAGCAAGTATTATAAAAAATAAACCCAAATCTAAATATGTTGAACTTTTGGCTTCAGATCAAGGTGGTTATAGTTATTGGTCATATAAAACTCACAGATGGATAAGTGGTAGGTTTGATAAAAAAAATAAAAAATTCGTTCCTCCAAAAAAAGATTTATAAAACTTTCATTTCTTTTTTCTTTAAGTATAAAATATCAATGACAATATTGGCCCCGTAGCTCAGCTGGATAGAGCAACTGCCTTCTAAGCAGTAGGTCGTACGTTCGAATCGTACCGGGGTCGCCACTATTATGAAGTTTATTTTAATATTTTTAATATACTTACCTTACCAAATATTTTCCAAAGATATTAAAATAATTTGCGAGACTCCAAAAGAGCTTTTCAATCAAAATTTAAACAAAAGATTTTCAAAAATTATTGATTTTGAGAATAAAACAGTTGAAAATTTATCTGGTCAACCATTTGATAATCTTGTCATTTTTAACAACTATGAAATAATAATGCACAATAAAGTTTATGATTATACGAGCTCTTTTAATATAGGCTCTTTTAAATGGCTTGTTTACGATAAGAATTTTATTGATGTATTTAAATGCACAAAAAGGCGTTAAAAAACGCCTTTTTGAAAAATGGGGAGGAATATATATTTCTATAATAAAATTATCTCTTATAAAGTAAAATTTATTTTAAAAATATAAAATATTTATTTTATGAATATCTATATATTAGCATTTATTCTAGCAACTTTAGATACATTTTTTTGTTATAAATGGCTTTCAATTAATAAACATTTTTCCAAAACTTTTATATTACTTATCTTTCTAATATCTTTTTATGTTATCTTAATGATATTAAATTTCATAAGTACATTGCTTTATAGTTAATTGCTCTTCTCATCATCATCCAATGCAACTGGTAAAGGAATCTTTTCCTCTATAAGCGATGCAAACTCTTCAGTAAGAACAATTAATTCTTGTGGAGTTAGCTCCTGTGTAATTTTTTCAATAAAATAATTACTTTCATCAATTCCACTTATTTTAGCATTAAGAAACATTTTATAAGCTAGTTTTAAATTCTTCACTGTTCCAACCCCAGAATAATACATATGAGCTAAATTATACATAGCTTGCGGATGACCATAATCAGAGGCAGCTTTGTATAATTGAAAGGCTTTAATTACATCTTTATTAACATTTTCACCATTAAAGTATTTCCAGCCGAGATTATATTGTGCATACATATTAGAGAGTTCTGATGCTGCTTCATAATAAAATAAAGCTCTAGTTTTATCAGCTGATATACCAAACCCATTATCAAAAATAATCGCTAAGTTATACATTGCATCACTTCTTTTTGGGTTTTTTTCGTCTTTTGCTACATTTTTAAATAACTCAACTGATTCGGTAATTTTTCTTTTGTTGAAAAGTTCCAAGGCATTAAAATAATCATTTGAATACGAAACTTTTGAAAATAGAATCAGTAAAATAATAAGTAAAGTTTTCATATAATTTCCTTCCTTCATTAATTATACTACTTGCCTTCTTAACTGCATACAAGTGGTCGGGGAGACAGGATTTGAACCTGCGACCCTCTGTTCCCAAAACAGATGCGCTACCAGGCTGCGCTACTCCCCGTAAATTTGCTTATAATACAATGAAACTATAAATTAAAGAAAAAAATTAATTAATGAAATCTTTTAAGAATTGTTATACAAAATTACTGAGGAGATTTTTTAAAGTAAAAAATGTAAATTTTTATTATGAATGGCAGTTATAAACTTTTACTTTTATTTCTATTGCTTTTTACCACTTTTTCTGAAGCCGAAGAACTAGGCGATGTTTTAAGAGATGCTTATAATTTTTTTCCAGATATTCAAAAAAGCAAAAAAGATCTTGAAAATGCGAAAAAAGACCTCCAGATTTCAAAGACTGATTTTCTCCCTTCTCTAGAGTTTTCATCTTCACAAGGAAGAAATATAAGCCGAAGTTTTCCTGATACATCTAATCGCGGTGATACAACTCTAAGCCCAACAACTTTTGATATAGATTTAACACAACCATTGAGTTATGAAAAAATGGTTACACTCAAACAATCAAGAAATAATCTTAAAATCTCTCAACTCAAAGATCAATCTGTTACTCAGTCTGTTTTATTCAGAGCAAGTAAAGCTTATTATACAGTTTTAAAGGATTATTTTTTACTTGATGTATCAAAAAAAAATGAGGAAAACTTAATTAAAAAGTTAGAAGCAACTGAAAAAAGATTTGAGTTCAGAGATGTAACAAAAACTGATGTTTTTCAAGCAAAAGCTCGTTTAGCTGAAGCAACCTCAAAGAGAATTGAATCCGAAAATAATTTAGATATTTCAATATCAGATTTTAAAACTGTCGTTGGAAGAGAGCCAAAAATTAACTGGTTTGATACCAATGAGGAAACTATAACAAACTCAAACCCTAAGGATTGGTCAAAGTTTGGTGATATACCAAAAATACCATCTTCTCTTAAAGAATCACTTGAAATTGGTTTAAAAAATAACCCCGATTTTATTCAACTTAAATTTGTACACGAAAATTCTAAGTTTGATATAAAAAAAAGTCGTTTAAATTTTGCACCTGAATTTTCTGTTAGTGGTTCAGTTGGCAAGTCTCTTAAATCATCTAGAATTCTTGAAAGAAAGGATAGTTATGAAGTTACCGCCTCTGTCTCATTACCGATTTTTAATAAAGGACACAATTTTTATAATTTAGAAAAATCCAAAAATTCAGCAATTTCTACTTTTAAATCTCTTGAATCTAAAAAGCTGGATTTAATGTTTCAGATTCAATCAACATGGAAAAAAATTGAAAGTACTAAATCAAGTATTGGGTCATTAAAATTATCAGTAGAATCAAATTTGATGGCTGTAGAGGGAGTAACTAAAGAGGCGGGTGTAGGAACACGTACAACTCTAAACATTCTTGATGCCGAAAAAGAACTTACTCAATCAGAATCAAATTTAGTTAATGCTCAATTTCAGTTAATTTTATCTTCATTTGAACTTCTAAATCAATGTGGTCTTCTGAATTTTCAATATTTAAAACTATAGTAAATTTTTTGTTGAAAAACTTTTTAAACTTAGTAGAATAAAATTACTGTATTGACTTAATAAATAAGTACTCGCAAAAATTTAATCTTAATAGAAGGATAATAAAATGGCCGAAGAAATGGGCATGCCCGAAGGCATGACTGAAGATCAAATTGATGCCATGGAAGATGCCGCTGGAACTGCAGCTGAGGACGCATACACTGCAGCAATTGAAGGCGGAGCTGATCCATCAGCAGCAGCATCCGCAGCAATTGAAGCAGCAGGTGCAGCTATGACTGATATGGGTGCTCCTCCAGAAATGGTTGATACCATGGCTAGCGCCGCTCAAGAAGGTTTTGACACAGCTATTGACAGTGGTATGGACGCCATGCAAGCTTTTGAAGCAGCAGGCGAAAGTGTTGATGCCGCATTTGGTGATGGACCACCTCCAGGGGATATGGGACCAGGACCTGATGGACCAATGGGACCACCTCCTGAAGGAGATATGGGACCAGGACCAGACGGACCAATGGGACCACCTCCAGGGGATATGGGACCAGGTGGACCAGATCCATTATTTGGACCAGATGGACCAGCAGGCGGACCACCTCCAGGTGATCCAGGAGGACCACCTCCAGGCGATCCAATGATGGGACCTGATGGACCAATGGGACCACCTCCAGGGGATATGGGACCAGGACCAGATGGACCAATGGGACCACCAGGCGACGATATGGGAGGAATGCACTCTCATATGGATGATGCAGGTGCACATCATGGACCAGGACCCGAAGGACCCGAAGGACCTCCTCCAGGAGCGGATATGGATGGCGACGGAATGGCTCCGCCTCCACCACCTGATGATCCAACTGACGATGTAGTCTAAGGACTATTAATCTAAAGTTTACTTCGTCAACTTTTAAAAACCCTCTGTATTATTTACAGGGGGTTTTTTTTATTTGTTTTTAATTCTCTATGTGATTAAATAAGGATATGGAAGCTATACGTGGTTCTCAAAAATCATTAATTCTTGTTGCTAGACAATTGGGTATTCATATCGGACCAAATGATATTCCTGAAAGATTTAAAATAGATGATAGAGAACTATCTCTAAAAGAAATGTGTGAACTAGCTAAGTCTTTTGACTTAAAAGCAAAAGCTGCAAAAATAAGTGAAAATGAACTCTTAAAGCTTCTAACAAAAAAACAGCAAATATTAAAACTAAAAAATGGAAGATATATTATTGCCTTGCGAGCGATTACGAATGAGGATGAAAAATCTATTCTTTGTTTAGACGCTGGTATATCAAATCCAAAACCTCAACAAATATCTTTAAAGGAATTACGTAAAGGCTGGGATGGTTCTGTAGTACTATTGAAAGCTAAATTAAAGATTTTTGAAGAAACAAGTGAGCTTAAAATTGGGTGGTTAATTGGAGAATCATTTAGAAATAAATCAGTTGTTGTCCAAGTTGTTATTGTAGCATTAATTCTTAATATTTTTGCAGTTATTCCTGCGGTTTTTATGATGCTAGTTTTAGATAAGGTTGTAAACTATGAGGCTTACTCTACGTTATATGTAATAACTTCAGGTGTTGTAGTTGCTTATATTTTCAATGGAATCCTTGGGTACCTAAAGTCTTATTTACTTGACTTTTTATCTCAAAAAATTGAAGCAAAACTATCTGTGAGAGTTTTTGAAAAATTAGTAAGTTTACCCATGCAAAGATTTCACAGAGAATCTTTGAGTTTTAGAAGATTTACTTCACAAATCAGTCAAATTAAAACATTATTAACTCAAAAAATTCTCTCAACAGGATTAGATTCAATAAGTCTCTTAGTTTTCGTTCCAATTCTTTTTTTTTATAGTCCGCTTCTATTTGGGGTTGTTTTATTTTTTAGTTTGTTAGGTGCGCTTGCTTCAATGTTTTATTCAAAAAAACAAAGAGACGCAATGGGTGGGCTCGCTAAAGCTGACGCTCAAAGACAAGAGTTTATTTCAGTTTGTGTTAATGGAATTGAAAATGTTAAGGGTTTAGCATTGGAACCAGGCCTAAAAGACCAATGGAGGGATATAGAAGCTAATTATATAGTTGCTTCTGATGAAATGCAAAAAAGATCTTCTGTTTTAAACAATATAACCTCCACTATCAATCAATTAATGACAGCAATGGTCATTTTTGTTGGTGTACATTTAGTTTTTTCAGGAGGTCTTTCGGCTGGTATTTTAGTTGGTTTTAATATGCTTGCAGGTAGAGTTTCTAGACCAATCATTGATTTGGTAACCTTAAAAACTGAAATAGGAAAATTAGTTCAGTCATTACAAATCGTTTCAGGTATTGTCGACGCTAATTCTGAGACAACTGTTAGAGGTCAAAAACCACAGTTAATGGGACAAATTAATTTTAAAAAGGTTGAGTTTGGTTATGATGATGAAACGAAAATTCTAAAAGAAATAGATTTAGATATTGATCCAAGACAAATAGTTGGAATCACTGGGAAAAGTGGTTGCGGTAAGAGTACAATGGCAAAATTAATTCAAGGTTTATATAGACCGCAATCTGGTATTGTGGGACTTGATAACATAGACTTAAGATTACTCGATTTAAGTCACATAAGATCTCAAGTGTCTTTAGTAGGTGCAGAAAGCTATTTCTTTCCTGGAACAATTAGAGAAAACATTTCTAGACCAATGCCAAACTCTTCAATGGATAGAATTACTTGGGCTACAAAAAAAGTTTTTGCTCATGAAGAAATTGAATCATTTCCAGATGCTTATGAGACTTTTTTAGAAGAAAATGCATCAAATATTTCTACTGGCTTAAGACAAAAATTTGCTATTGCAAGAGCGTTAATTAGAAATCCAAGAATATTGATTCTTGATGATGCAATGAGTGGATTTGATGTAGATAGTGAAATTAAACTTTATGATGGCTTACCTGATATTGCTTTAGGAAGAACTGTGGTTATTGTGTCGAATAGGCTTTATCATTTAAGACTTTGTAATAAAATTTTTGTTTTAGATAATGGGAAAATTTCTCAGCAAGGTTCGTTTGAAAGTTTGAAGAATGAACCAGGCTTTTTTAGTGAAACTTATAAAAAACAAAGTTCTATTTTAGGCGAATCTTCATCACATAAAATTTTTAAAAAGGCTGTTTAAAATGAGTAAACAGAAAAAAACTACACAACCCGCATTAAGAAATTTAGCTGCTGGAGATGTTCTATTTAGAGAGGGTGAGGTAGGTGATTATGCTTACCAAGTTGTCAAAGGAAAAATTGAAGTTTGTAAGTTTAATGGTGACGAATATGTAACACTTTCAATTTTAGAAAAAAATGCTCTTTTTGGTGAAATGGCCTTAATAGATAAACAACCTAGAAGTGCAATGGCTAGAGCTGTTGATGAGGCAGTAGTTAAAGAAATAGATAAAGATGCATTATTAGGTTACCTAAAAAACTCTCCTCAAACAGCTTTTAATATGATGCAACAATTAGCAAGCTACGCAAGAAATGCTAATGAAAAACTGTCAGTTGATGCTTTCAGTTCTGATTCAGATTCTAGCCAGGTTGATGAAGATAACGATAAAAAAGAATTATCCGAAGAAGAAAAGAAGAAAAAAGTTAATTCTGAATTGATGAATGAGTTATTAGATGAATTTGATGACGATATTGATAGAATAAAATCTAAAGCTGTCCCTAAATCTGTAAAATATTCCGTATACTCTTTTGCTTTTTTAGTTTTTTTTTTAATTCTGTGGGGATCTATCTCTGAAGTAGATACAACAATTACTGCATCAGGAAAAATAACAACAATTGTTCCGAATGTTGAAGTTCAATCAAACTTTGATTCAGTTGTTAAAGATATCTATGTTAAAAAAGGACAAAGCATAAAAAAAGGAGAAGCTCTTCTCACTTTTGATTCAACCCTTCAGAAAGCTGATAGAATGAAACTTAATTATCAGCTTAGTGTTATAAATTCAAAAATTGATAGATTAAAAAAGCAATCATTACTAAGAACGAGTATTAGTGTCAGCGACCCTAAAGATGAAAGACAAAATAAAATTTTTAAAGACAAAAAAGATCAATACTTAGCCAAAAAAGCATCTCTAGATCAACAAATATCATCCACAGAAGATGATTTAAAATACGTAAAGGAACAGTTGGATATTCAAAAGCAGCTTGAAAATTCAAAAAAAGAACTTTTTGATTTAGATCTAGTTGCTGAATCACAGGTCTTAGCTGAAAAAAATAAAAGATTATCTTTAGAAAAGGAATTTACCAAAACAAGTAATAAACTTAGTGAGCTTAAATCCAATAGAAAGGAATACACAAGCCAGTTTTTTGGTGGAATAAATGACGAACTTGTTTCCTTAGAGGATCAACGTATGAGTATGCAAGAGGACTTGAAGAAACTGGAAAGGCGACAAACTGATGTTATTGTAAGGGCACCTTCTGACGGAATGGTACTAGACCTTCATTCTCTTTATTCAGGCGCTGTAATAACCAAAGGTAAAAGTGTAGTAACACTTGTTCCAACAGGAGTTGAGTTACTTACTGTTTTTGATGTTGATCCATCTGATATAAGTAAATTAATTCCTGACACATCAGTTAAAATACAATTAAACGCCTTACCAGCTCAAAAGCATGGAGAGTTGAAAGGAAAACTTATTTATGTTTCTGCTGATACAGTAGATGAGGATGTAGATGGAAACTCCGGTAACTTTTACAGAGCAAGAGCGCAAATCACTGGAAATGAGCTGAAAGACACACCGCCTGGATTTAATCTAATGCCAGGAATGAAGGTTTCAGGAAAGTTTAGAGTTGGTAAAAGAAAACTTATTACCTATTTTATTTATCCTTTAATAAGGACATTAGGTAATAGTTTTGCGGAGCCATAAAATGAAATTAAAATTAAGTTTTAGACTCATAGTTACATTACTTTCAATAATTGCGGCCATTATTTTAGGTGGAGTAAGGATTATTGACCCGCAAGTAGTTGAAGTAATGAGACTAAAGTATTTTGATCAACTTCAAAAAAAATACCCAAGATCTACAGATGGTCAAACCTATTCTGTAATAGTTGATATTGATGAGGCGTCACTTCGAGAGATTGGTCAATGGCCTTGGCCCAGAACAGTTTTAGCTGAGCTTTTTCAAAAGTCCAAAGAATCTGGTATGCTAGTTCTTGGACTAGATGTATTATTTGCTGAAAAGGACAGAACATCCCCAACTTTAATAGCAAGGGATCTAGAAAAAAGAAATCCAAAAGTAGCTGATATTCTTAAGAAACTTCCGTCTAATGAGTCTATTGCAAGAGATGTTATGAAAACCTTTCCGACTGTAATTGGTCACTCTGGTCTTGACGTTACTGGTGATGCGGAACGAGATGATATAAGAGATACCTCTGTTAAAGTTTTTTTGGGTAAAAACAAGAATCCAAAAAATTGGTTAATAACCTATCCTGGATTATTGGCTAATGTTACTGAATTTGAGCAAGCAGCATCTGGTGCAGGAACTGTGTCTGTTGCCGAAGAACCAGATGGAATTATAAGACGTGTACCGTTAATTTCAGATGTTGCTGGAACTGTAAGACCAACACTTGGTCTAGAAATGATAAGAGTTGCATTTCAAGGTAACAGTATTGCGACAAGAACTGGAATAAACGGTGTTGAGGAAATTATAATTCAAACAAAGGCAATTGGTAATGCAGCAATTCCTACAGATGAAAATGGAAGGGTTTGGATTTATTATGGTGAATCTGATTCTATTAAAAAAGAGAAAAGATATTATGTCAGTGCTGCAGACATTATCAAAGGAAGAGTTGGAAAAGAGAGACTTCAGGGAAAGTTAGGAATTCTTGGAACATCAGCAACAGGTCTTAAAGACATTAGGTTTACACCTGTTGAAGATAGAATGCCTGGTGTTGAAATACACGCTAATCTGATTGATACAGTAATCTCCGCTATATTATTTTATACTTCCACAAAGAATGCTGATATAGCGTATAAGAAAGCAATTAAAAATGGAATGACTGAAGAAGAGGCTCTAAATGAAAAAAATAAAGTGAAAATTTCAGGTTCTCCCTTCTTAAAATCTGGAACAAATATGAAGTTTTATGAAGGAATTTTTACAATACTTTTGGGGTTCTTTATAACAATATCAGCACTTAGGTTTGGTCCGATTGTAAATATTTCTTTATTGGTCGCGGTTATAAGCACTGCTTTTTATATAAGTTTAAAGCTTTTTCTGGAAGAAAAAACATTATTTGACCCAACTTTTGCAGGTGTTTCTACTTTTTTAATATATTTTGGGAACACTTTTGCCAACTATTTAAGAGATGCAAACGAAAAAAAACAGATTCGCGGTGCTTTTTCACAATATCTTTCTCCGGCATTGGTAGAGCAACTAGCAGAAGATCCTGATAAATTAGTTTTAGGTGGGGAAACTAAAAAAATGACATTTTTATTTTGTGATGTAAGAGGATTTACCACTATTTCAGAATCTTTTAAATCGGATCCACAAGGTTTAACTAAATTAATAAATAGATTCTTAACACCTCTTACTAATGAAATTATCAACGTTAATGGCACGATTGATAAATATATGGGAGATTGTATTATGGCTTTTTGGAATGCTCCAATTGATGTTGATGGTCATGAAAAAATGGCCTGTGATGCTACTCTCAAAATGCATGCTGTAATGGCGGATCTAAATGCTGAAAGAGAAAAGGAAGCGAAATCTGAAAATAAAAAATATTTAGAGTTAAAGATTGGTATTGGTTTAAACACTGGTGGGTGTGTTGTTGGTAATATGGGATCTGACCAGAGATTTGATTATTCAGTTCTTGGTGATTCTGTTAATCTAGCTGCTAGACTTGAGGGGCAATCAAAAAGCTATGGTGTAAAAACAGTAATTGGTCCAGAAACTAACGAAAGTGTAAAAGATTTATATGCAACATTACAATTGGATATGATTGCTGTTAAAGGAAAAAAAGAAGCTGTAACAATATTTACTTTAGCTGGTGATTCAGAGTTTAAAAAAAGTAATGAGTTTAAAACTTTAGAAGAAAAGCATAAAAATATCCTAAAAAATTACTTTAGACAAGAATGGGAAAAGTGTTTAAATGAAATGGATTTGGCAAAAAATCTTTGTAATAATTTAATGAATGAATACTATGAAATAATGAAACAAAGAATTGATGAATTTAAGACCTCCCCTCCTCCAAAAGATTGGGACGGTGTTTACGTTGCAACAAGTAAATAGACTATGGCATTAAATAAGAAAAGAATATTACCTGACGAATATGTTTTTAAACAAGGTGACAAAGGAAGCACTGCTTTCTTAATAATATCGGGTGCTTTGAATGTTGAAATTGATGGAAAAAAAGTTGGTAAAATGGAATCAGGTGAAATTTTTGGTGAGTTATCACTTATTTTGGGTGAGGAGAGAAAAGCTAGTATAAAAGCGATTGTCCCGACAGAAATTATAGAAATAAAGAAAAATGCGCTTGAAGCAATTCTTTTATCAAGTAACATTGAATTACACAAAATTATTCAACAAATGTCAAAAGAACTAGGTAAGGACACTGACCACAAGCTACCTATAACTCAAAAAGACCTTAAAGAACTTGTAAAAAAATCACCTGATGTAATACGTGCATTAGCTTTGCAACTCCATTATCGTCTTTCACAAAGGATCTTTCATTGAAAAAAATAACCCATGGCCAAACCAATAAGATTTTAATGCTTGAAGATGAGGTTTTATTCAGTCAGGGAGATGAAGGAAATAAAGCTTATATGATTGTCTCTGGAAGACTTTCTGTAGAGGTTGATAAAAACGAGGCTGGTTATATGAGTGATGGCGAGGTCTTTGGAGAGTTAGCGCTCTTACTAAATCAAAAAAGAAGTGCAACTGTTAAATCTGTGAAACCCACTGAATTAATTGAAATAAACAAAGAAGGTTTAGAGTTAATACTTAATTCAGCATCAGATATTGTAAAAAATATGATCCTAAAACTTTGCGAAGAATTATCAAAAAGGGCAGAATTTCAAAAAGTACCATTTTCTCTTGAAGAATTAAACTCCAAAATTGGAAATGAAAATGATTTAATATCAAAATTAGCAAGGCAAATATTTTATAGACTTGATAAATCAACATCTCATGTAGAATAATTGTTTTTATTACTGATTTAATATGTTACTTTAAGTTATGAAATATTCTGATTTTTTGCATGAATCCGAAGTTAAGCATAGGAACATTAGTTATAATAACCTAACTCCTAAACCTATTAAAGGTCAAATTTTAAAGCCCGAAAAAATTAAAGTTGGAGCAGCAAAAGCCATATCCCTTTTAGCTCCTTATACTTATGTTAGAATTCTTGAACAAGTAAAAGCAGTAGTCCCGTTAGCTGCTTATTTATTTTTATTTCAATTACTGATTCTAAGGCAACCTATAGCTGAGGCTTCAACAATATCTCTTGGTTTAGTAGCTGTTATTATCGGTTTAGCTATTTTTATGGAAGGATTAAAAACTGGTCTCATGCCCTTTGGAACGATAATAGGAGATACACTACCAAAAAAAGCCTCTTTATTCGTTGTTTTAATAATCATTGCCATTCTTGGTGTAGGTGTTACATATGCTGAGCCAGCGATTGGTGCACTAAAAGCTTTTGGTGCATCCGTAAACCCTCAAGAGGCTCCATATTTGTATGAAATTTTAAATAACAGAAGCGAAACTCTTGTAGTTATGGTAGGAGCAGGTGTTGGCATAGCAGCTGTTATTGGTACAATTAGATTTGTTAGGGGATGGTCACTAAAGCCTTTAATTTATTTAGCTTTAGCTCCAACAATTGCTTTGACTATCTATGCATGGACAAATCCTGATCTTAGAACAATTCTTGGTTTAGCATGGGATTGCGGAGCGGTTACAACTGGGCCAGTTACTGTTCCACTTGTTTTATCCCTAGGTATTGGTATAGCTGCGTCTGCTGGAAAAGGTGACTCTTCACTTTCTGGTTTTGGAGTGGTAACAATGGCCTCTCTATTTCCCATTATTGCTGTCTTAATTTTAGCTATCTATATTTCACAAACTACAAGTGTTGATGAAATTATAGCAATGGCTTCAATCGCAAGTAATTCTGTTGGTAACGCTGATACTTCTATATGGACGCAAACTCCTTATGCTGAGATAAGAGGAGGCGTTCAAGCAATACTACCTTTAGTAATATATTTAATGATAGTTCTTTTTATTATCCTTAAATCTAGACTTCCAAATAACCTAGTAACAACATATGGTCTTGCTTTATCAATCATCGGAATGTGTGTTTTTAATGTAGGGTTAACTTATGGGCTTGGTGCCATTGGCGGTCAAGCAGGATCTACTCTTCCTGCTGCATTTATGGAAGTATCTATAAGCGAAGTATCTCCTATATATAGTGAAATTTTGGGTTTATCTATAGTTATCCTCTTTGCTTGGTTACTGGGTTTCGGTGCGACATTGGCAGAGCCAGCTCTTAATGCATTGGGTCTTACAGTACAAGACTTGACGAATGGTGCTTTTAAAAAGTCAATGCTTATGTACAGTGTTGCTGGAGGAGTTGCTTTTGGAATAGCATTGGGGGTTGGTAAAATTGTCTTCGGTTTTGATTTAGCAACTGTTTTAATTCCTTTATATCTGTTAGCAGTTGTATTAACTTATTTTTCTACCGAAGAATTTGTTAACGTTGCTTGGGATAGTGCTGGGGTTACAACTGGCCCTGTTACCGTTCCGTTAGTTCTTGCAATGGGTCTCGGACTTGGAAATGCCGTTTCAGCTACAGAGGGATTTGGTATACTATCAATGGCTAGTATCTGCCCAATATTAGCAGTATTATTAATGGGCCTTTTTATTCAATTTCAACAAAAAAAACAAAAGGATAATTAATTATGGCTAGAGAAATTACATATCTTACCGACGTCTTCTTAATCACGTGTGTGGTTGAAAGTGGAATTGCAGATAAAATAATTGATGCTGCGACTAGTGTTGGAGCACAAGGTGCTACAATAAATTATGCTCGAGGAACAGGCGTGAGAGACAGAATGGGGTTGTTAGGCGTAACCATTGATGAGCAAAAAGAAATAATAAGGATTATTGTTTCAAAAGAACAGTCTAATAGAGTTTTTGAATCAATGTATTTAGCTGGAGATCTTGATACGCCAGGCAAAGGTATTATGTGGATGGTAAAGTTGGATAGAGTAGCAACCCATATTCCTAAAGATGTCCTAAAAAGAGCTGGGGCATCCAAATAATGACTAACTTTATTGAAATTGGCGGTTTAATAAAAAAAGGACTTGGTCACTCAGTAGTTGAGAGATTTTCAAAAAATATTGATGTAATTTCCATAGGTTATGCTAATGGACGATCTTCTGATCTTTTTGATATCCAACAGTTTGGAAGTGCTAGTGAAGCAGAAATACTAACTATTATAGTAAAAGGAAGAAAAAGTAATGCTATTTTTGATGAACTGTATAAATTCCTCAAATTATCAAGTGAAAACAATGGGGTAATATACAAATATGATCCAATAGCTAAGATAAAAATGTAAATTTATCTTTCCGAAAAAGCAAAGGACAAACCTGATTTAAAAGGTGTTAAAAAATAGTCAACAAAGCTTCTCTTTCCTGTAATTACTCCGACGACTACCGGTACCCCAGAATATAATCTAAAACTCTCATTTTGCTTCGTAAAAGATGTTTCATTTGTTTCAATTTTAACAAGATAATAATCCTCTTCCTCATTTTTAGTTGATGTCCTGTCAGCACTTACAAAAACTACTTTTCCACTAATAGGTTTAAAACGTGAACCCTCTGGCGTATTTAATCTAATTTTTGTATTTAGACCTACTGAAATATATCCAATTTCTGATAATGGCAAGTTAGCTTCAATAATTAATTTTTCATCCTCTGGAACAATTTCGGCAACAGTTACTCCTGGAGTAACAATAGCACCTTTTGAATTAACTGAAATTAATTTTACTGTTCCTGAAACTGGACTTTTGAGAACAGTTCTTTTCAAACTATCTGAAAACTTTCCAATCCTTTTATTTAACTCAATTCTTTCTTTTTTTAGGTCAGATAATTCCTTATTTAATTGTTCATTGTAATTATTATTAACTTTGTCTAAATCTGTTTTAGAAATAGTAATAATAGATTTTTGTTCGTCAATTTTAGCTTCAACATCAGATAATTCACGTAAAAGCTCAAGGTGCCTCAATCTATTAGTTGCCTCGGCCTCTAAAAGTTTTTGACTTATGGATTCCTGCTCTTTAACAATATTAAGCCTTTTTTTTAAGTTTTTTAGATTATTGTTGGCTTTTTCTATAGATGATTTTTTTGATTTTCTTTCAGAATCTATTGAATCTAAGCGACTTTTTAAAAGCTCTTGTTCAAAATTTAATTGTTCTGGATCATATTTATTTTTATTATCAGTTAAAATGAGTAATCTTTTTCCTTTTTTTTCAGCATTAATTCTCAAAATTGACAAATCAATTGATCTCAACCTTGTATTGATTTCCTCAAAATCTGATGTTGCTCTTTCTTTAGATAAAATTACCAAAGGTTGATTAATTTCAACCTTTTCACCTTCATTTACCAAGATTTCCTCAACAATTCCCCCTTCTAAATGCTGAACATACTTTATTCTTCCTTGTGGAATTACTTTACCATCCGCCAAACTTAAAACTTCTATAATTCTTAAATTAATAAGTAAGAAAAAAGTTATCAAAAACGAAAAAATTAAAAGTTTAAATTTGGTTGAATACACAAATTCAGCATTTGATTCATTAATCAATTCATTTTCATTCCAATTAACCCATTTCTTTGTCATAATTTAATCTCCTATCCTAATGTTCTCATCTATAACATTAGAAAAAATATCGTTGTCTGAGAATAAAATTACTGTTTTATTTGCTCTTTTAAAAGATTCAATTATTTTTTGTACTATTTGGATCCCTTGGTTATCTAAATAACCAAATGGATCATCTATTATAAAAACTTTAGAATTTTGAGCTAAAGCTCTAGCATAATGAATTTTTTTTTTTACACCTTTTGAAAGATTATCCTCAATCGGTTCAAGAATAGTTAGGGATGTTTTTTTTAATTTTTGATCCAAACCCACAGTTTGGAGTAATCTACTCACTTCTTGTTCATTTAATTTATCATTGCCTAGCAGGATATTATCCATAATTGAAGAATTCAAAATATTTGGGTTTTGAGGAATATAGGCTACTTGTTTCTTCCACCACTTTAGTGATAATTTATTTAAATTAGTCCCATCAACAAGAACTTCACCAGCACTTGGTTCTAAAATTCCCATCAGTATTTTTGAAAGAGTAGTTTTTCCACTACCATTTGAACCAGAGATACAAAACAATTGCCCTGGGTTAATTGAAATATTCAAATTTCTAAATAAAAAGTCACTTTTATCATAAGAAAAGTCAATTTTATTTAATTTTATATTACCAGTAATAGTATTTAATTGCATTCCCTGATATCTCTCTTTTGAACCTTTTAACTTTTCATAAGAGGATACTATAAGAGTATTTAAACCAGTCAAATTTAAATACGATCTCTGAGCACCAGAGGCTAAGACTAACGCTCTTGAAGAAAAAATATTAAAACCAATTAAGCTTCCAACAGAAAGTTGCCCGTTAACAACTAGTACTGCCCCAAAACCAATTATAACAATTGACGAAAAAAGGATAAGAAGATGATTAGACGAAAATTGATAATTATCAAAAGTTGATAAACTTGAGTCATTGAATAATTTTTTTTCTAAATATTGCTTTAAATTATAACCAACATATTTTAACGAATCCTGTGTATCAAGAAATTCACTATTTAAACTTAATTCTTTTATTATTTGATTATCATAAGAACTGAATTTATTTTTGTTAATAAAACTTTTTTTGTTATCATCAATTTTTTTTTGTATTAACAAGTATAGAGTAATTATTGTTAGAAAAATTCCTGTTAAAATCTTACTTAGAAAAAAAAGAAATAATATTATTACTATAACAAATAATGAATCAAACATATTTGATTGATTTATGGGTGATAAATATTGATAAAATTGATTATTGATATCAATAGATTCAGATAATTTTTTTCTATTCTTACCAATTCTAGTAAAATAATTCTTTATAAAATCAAGCTTTGTAACTTGTATCGGATTTATTATTATCTTTGAAAAGACTTTGTTTCGTAAATTACGAAAAAAAAATTCAAATATAGCTACTGATAATGCACCTAACATTAGAAAAATTAAAGTACCTTCAAGGCCAAAAGATATATATCTATTAAAAATATGAATTATAAAAATAGGGCTTAATAAACCCATTATAGTTATCAAGACTGATAAAATAATAATTGTTCCTAGTGATCCACTATTTTTAAGTACTTGAAGCCAGTAAGACATGAAAATTAGTTTACATAAATATTAATAATCATTCTATTATAAATAAAAACAACTAAATGTATTAAATTGTACCAAATGTTATTTCAGAGCCGGTAAGTGTATCATTGTCAAAGTTTGGTAGTGTTGCTACAAGTGTAAGTTCGTTAGTAGATATTCCATATCCTTCAGATAAATCATCCCACAACCATATAGCACTATTAGTACCGTCACCTACAACCAAAAAAACTTCACTGCCCGTCCCACTTGTAGAATCAGTATATTTTATTGAAGAGACGACATCTGATCTAAATGACTTTGTATTATAATTATTCGTGTTTTCTGTAAAATTAAATAAATAGGGTAATTTATTATCACCTCCCACAGCCGAGGTTGAACTTGTCCCTAATCCCGTAGAACTACTTGTTGGTGAAATACTAAGATTTAATACAAAATCACCTCTTGTACTTGAATTTCTATTATAAGGCGCATCTTCAACTAAAAGATAAAATGACTCTGTTGTACTGGTAGTGTAAGTAAAATATGAATCCTCTGTTCCAGAACTACCTGCACCTCCTAATGAAATAGCAGAATCATCATTTTCAGCAACAATAGAAGATAGGGCTTGATTCCACATTGTTACATAAGAATTAAAATCTATACTATAAGAATCACCATAGTCTATATCAACAGTTAACGTCTCGCCAGCTTGTAGGTCCACCTTAAAAATATCAATGCCGTTATTGATGTATCCACCCTGTATTTTCACCCATGGAATACTATCGTCACCAACATCGGAATTTGTGGCTATTTTAAATCTTGATCTTGCAATAACTTGAGCAGAACCAAAAGTACCATTTGGTTCTGTTTCATTAACTATTTGTGCTGTTGTTGATGGTTTTGAGTCCCATGATAAAGATGTTGTAGCAACAGTGCTAGTATATTCATAAAAGTTTGACCTTGTTACAGAGTGAGTTGAGACTGGTTCATCAAAAGTAAAATTAATTGTAAGTGTTTGAGACAAAGAAAAATCAGAAATTGTTCTTCCAAAGTCACTTGTTCCGTTAATATAAAAAGAGTTAATTTCAGTGGTTTCTGGTTCCTCTTCTTCCATATCAACATTATACAAACTTGGATCATCAAAGAAAAAAGACTCCTGAATTACTTCAACTTCAGATTGCGAGTATATATCGCCAAAAGCAGGTCCTATAGGCGCTCCAAGTAAATCTGTTGCACCTGTTATTAAGGGTCCTGCCATAGCTGCTGGTCCAGCCGGGCCACTCATCATATCTGTTGGACCCATTGATACTCCCATCATTCCCGCATAGGCAGGAGCTCCACTTGCCATTATAGCGTTCACCGGAGCTATCATTGGGTTAGCATTTCCCGACATTGGGTTTGATAAAGAATTAGGATTATTTGATTGAATTGAAGTAGCCTGCTCTGGTCCTTCTAGTCCGGCAACTTCAGCTGCTTCAGCCATAGCTTGCTCTGGACTAGCACCTGCTGCAAGTGCTGTATCAAAAGCTTCTGCTGCTGCAACTTGCTCCTCTGATGTTCCTGACTCTTCAGTAACAGACCCTGTTTCACCCTCTGGAGGTCCACTTGCTGCTTCATCACTTGCTAATGAGTCCCCACCAGAATCAGAAATTTCTCCTTCTTCTCCTTCAGGTGGACCCTCTTCTCCTTCCTCTTCTCCTTCCTCTTCTCCTTCTCCCTCTCCTTCAGGTAGACCTTCTTCACCCTCACCTTCTCCTTCTTCAGAACCTTCCTCTGCCACTTGTTCCTCACCACCCTCTTCTTCACCTTCTTCTTCTGCAGCCTCCTCTTCTTGAGTCTGTTCCTCTTGAGTTTCTTCTTGAGGGGGAGGAGCAGCTTGTGGTTGTGGTGCTACCGCCGGAGTTGGTGGTAATACATTAAGTGCAGTACCATAATTAGCTTGAATCTGTGCTGCGGACAAAATTATTGGTGCTGGGGGTGCTGCAGTAAAACTTGAAACAGTTGTTGTAGCTCCCACCTGAGCTAAAACTTGTGTTCCTCCATCATTACTTACAGAAATTTGTCCAACTCCACCATCTGCATCTTGAAGTAAGGTAAAACTATTTTCATTTCCTTCCACTGCTGCTTTACCAGCAACAGTTGTTCCTCTAATACCCATTGTAACAACTGGAGTTTCAAGCGTCATAGCATCAGGTCCAGTTTTAGCTATTTCACCACTTATAAAACTAAATGCTCCTTCAACCATATTAACTACCATACTTCCAGTTGCCGTTGCTGCATCATAAACCAACTCATCCAGAATCATCTTTCCTCCATCAGAGAGAGAAAATGTTGTTTTATCTAAAAAAACTAATCCTACAGCTCCTGAACCTTCAGTCTCAATTGTGTCTCCTTGAAAAACAGGGTCTCCTACATTTAAATTTGTTGTTGTACCGTCTAATCTTGTTGATTTTACAGTTCCGGAAACTGTTGATACCTCACCAATAGAAAGGATATTAACATCAGCAGCTTGAGTGTATTGCCCCTTTGCTAACGGTCCTGCTAAATAATTTACAGCATTACCTTTAAGATGAAGTCCATTAATAGTATATAAGTTTGGTAATTCAAAATTAGTAAAATAGTCAACGAGTATAAGTTGATCACCATCTGGAGATGTGGCTATTAAGTCAGTATTGTTTCTAGAAAAATCAGACTTTAATAGCCAAGAAGGAAGATTGTTAACTGCTGTTGAGTTACCAGCAAAAATTGATTCAGATAAATTGTTAAAAACTTTGGTGTTGTACATACTGCAAAGACTATTTTTTTTCCACAGTTTAATAAACTGTGGATATATTAAAATGTCAAGATTTTACTTTAGTAATTTAAGTTGAAAACTTTCTAAAATGTTGTTTGTGCAGATACTTTAAAAGTCAATACAGATTTTATTATAAGAATAATTTACGAGAATGCAAATGTTCTGAAAAACAAAATGTTATAGCAATAAGTAAATAACGTAAAAGACATAGTATAAAAATTACTATTACATAATCATTTTATGGTTTACAAGACTCCAATAGCAATATTAGATGCAGCCATAGTATCATTATCATAACTATTAAGTGTAGCTAAACGAACTAACTCAGTCTGCTCAACAGTACCGTTAGATGCACTGTTTTGCCACCCCCATAAACTTGTAGTACCACCATTTCCAGTTACAAGAAGAGCATCTTCAACAGTTGATATATCAGTGCTTCCATCAGTTGTAACTCTAAAATTACTTAGGAAATTTGCAACTCCAGCAGATGTATTATGATTTGAATTATTTGCTGTAAAGTTAAAAACAATAGGAAGGATTCCACTGCTAGCCCCAATATTATACACAGAGCCATTTGCACCACTATCAGATGTAAAGCTTAATGATCGAGAATAATTATTTGTAAAATTATAACCAAATTTTAAAGTATCAGCTGCACTGAACGTCCTAATTGTATCAGCACCCTCAAGAAAATCAGAAAAGAAATAGGTATCACTTCCTCCATTACCAGTTAAATCATCGGCTCCTAATCCTCCAAAAAATATATCATTCCCGCTACCACCTTTAAAATTATCATTTCCACTATAACCAAGAAATTTCCATGCATCAGTAGATGTTGATTTATCTTCAGAGTCAACATTATTAGTACCAGTAATAGTGTTTCCACTTCCGCTTCCGCTTCCGCTTCCGCTTCCGCTACCACCACTTTCTTCCACTTCAAAAAGTTCCGGTTCGAAAAAACCCATATATAGAGAAGGATCATCAAAAAAATAATTCATAGGTTCAACATAATTTTCAGTACCACCCATCATAGGTCCACCAAAAGGATCACCAAAACCTCCGGGTCCTCCCATAGGACCACCAAATGGATCAGGGCCAAAACCTCCAGGTCCTCCATAAGGATCAGGTCCAAAACCTCCAGGCCCTCCCATTGGGCCACCAAAGGGATCACCAAAACCTCCAGGTCCTCCCATTGGACCACCAAAAGGGTCACCAAAACCTCCAGGTCCTCCCATTGGACCACCAAAAGGGTCACCAAATCCTCCAGGACCACCCATTGGACCACTCATTGGACCACCATATGGATCAGGGCCAAAACCTCCAATAGGGCCTGAACTAAAACCAACTATTGGGGAGCCAAACGCTCCAGCTGGAGCAAATGTTGCAGTTCCAGGCGGTTGAGCACCCATAAATTGTCCAGGTACCATGCCACCAGGGCCACCAAAATCTCCGGGACCTCCAGGGCCACCGAAACCGCCAGGACCACCAGGTCCAAAATCTCCAGGACCACCAGGGCCGCCTAAACCAACCGGTCCTCCTGGACTACCAAAGGGATCACCAAATCCACCAGGGCCGCCACCAAACGGATCACCGGGTCCACCAGGGCCTCCAGGACCACCAAAGGGATCACCAAATCCATCAGGGCCGCCACCAAACGGGTCACCGGGTCCACCAGGGCCACCTGGACCACCAAAAGGATCACCAAAATCCCCAGGACCAGCAAAGGGATCACCAAATCCACCAGGACCACCAAAAGGATCACCAAAATCTCCAGGGCCGCCAGGTCCAAAATCTCCAGGACCACCAGGTCCAAAGTCTCCAGGGCCACCAGGGCCAAAGTCTCCGGGGCCACCAGGGCCAAAGTCTCCAGGGCCACCAGGTCCACCAGGACCACCAGGGCCAAAGTCTCCAGGGCCACCAGGTCCAAAACCTCCAGGCCCAGCAGGCCCACCAGGTCCAAAGCCTCCAGGAGGAACTGGAAGACCAGCGGCTTCTGCAGCTGCTGCCATAGCTTGCTCTGGACTTAACCCATCGGCTAGTGCTGTTTCAAATGCTTCTCTTGCAACTTCTTCTTGTTCAGGCGATGGTCCGCCAGGACCACCCAAATCTCCGGGTCCGCCAGGACCGCCAGGACCAAAATCTCCAGGGCCACCAGGGCCAGCTTCTCCAGGTGGTAATGGTTCCCCATCCGGGCCAAGAGGTGGGCCGCCTTCACCAGGTGGTAACGGTTCTCCATCTGGGCCAAGAGGTGGACCTCCTTCACCAGGTGGCAATGGTTCTCCATCTGGGCCTACGGGAGGACCCCCTTCTCCAGGTGGTAACGGTTCTCCATCTGGGCCAAGAGGTGGACCCCCTTCTCCTTCAGCTAATACTTCTCCATCTGGTCCAATAGGGGGTCCTTCTTCACCTTCAGGAGGACCACCTTCTTCTCCTTCAGGGGGACCCTCACCTTCAGCAAGAGGTTCTCCATCAGGTCCAACTGGTGGACCTTCCTCTCCTTCAGGGGGACCCTCTTCTCCTTCTCCTTCACCTTCTTCTTCTGCAGGACCTTCCTCAGTTACTTGTTCTTCACCGGCTTCTTCTTCACCTTCCTCTTCAGCAGCTTCTTCTTGAGCCTGTTCTTCCTGAACTTGTTCTTGTGGAGGTGGTGCAGGTTGTGGCTGTGGTGCTACAGCAGGCGTTGGGGGTAACACATTAAGTGCAGTACCATAATTGGCTTGAATTTGTGCTGTAGTTAAAATTACTGGTGGTGGTGGTGGAGCAGTAAAACTTGAAATACTTGTTGTTGCACCAACCTGAGCTAAAACTTGTGTGCCTCCATCGTTACTTACAGCAATTTGTCCAACTCCTCCATCTGCATCTTGCAGTAAAGTAAAACTGTTTTCATTTCCTTCAACAGCTGCCTTTCCAGCAACAGTTGTTCCTCTAATACCTATAACTGCTACTGGTGTTTTAACTGACATTGCGTCAGGTCCGGTTTTGGCTATTTCACCACTAACAAAACTGAAAGCACCTTCAAGCATATCAACAGCTATACTGCCCGTTCCTGTTGCTGCATCGTAAACTAACTCATCTAAAACCATCTTTCCTCCATCAGATAGAGAAAGTGTTGTTTTATCTAAAAAAACTAAACCTACAGCTCCTGAACCTTCAGTCTCAATAGTATCACCTTGAAAGACTGGATCCCCCGCATTTAAATTGGTAGTTGTACCATCTAATCTTGTTGCTTTTGCCGTACCAGAAACAGTGGAAACCTCACCAATAGAAAGAACATTACCATCAGTTGCTTGAGCGTATTGCCCCTTAGCTAGGGGACCAGCTAGTGACCTTACAAGAGAGCCATTCAAAAGTAAACCGTTTTCAGTTAACAATGATGGTAATTCAAAATTAGTAAAATAATCAACAAGTATAATCTGATCACCATCATGAGATGTTGCAATTAAGTCACTGTTATTTCTAGAAAAATCAGATTTTGGTAACCATGAAGGTAAGTTTTCTATCTTAAGTGAATTTCCTGAGTAAAAGCTAAGTATCTCTGGCGGACTACTAGTAAATGAGCCATCGTTTAATTTATTAGTAAAGTTAATTTCTTTTAACATTAAACAAAATTAGTTTTCAACGTTTTTTGGTTGTATCAACTTAACACTTTCTAAAGTTAGTCCCCCCATTAAACTTAACAAAGTATAACTATTTATTAAAACTTCAATTTTTGCCCCTATTGCATCAGCTTGCGCATTAATAAATGCCGTTTCACCATTTAAAACGTCTAAAAGTGTACGGTTGCCAGCTTTTCTTTCGGTTCTGGCAAGCTCTAAAAATTCATTTGATATTCTTGCCTGATTTGTTAAAAATTGAGCATTTTTTTGGGCTGTTAACAAACCATCCCAAGTAGTTCTAAGCATTTGTTTTATCATTGATTCTTGATCTCTTATTCTTGTAGACGTTGCTAAGTATGATTCAACAGCAGCCTCTTTTCCAGCGTATTCCGATAAACTTAAATTAAGAGGATAAGAAAAATCAACCTTTGCTGAACTTTCTCTTTTAAATCCGACTATACCTCCAAAATCTTGTTTTTCAGAATGACTTATTATACCTTTAATAGTTGGAAATAAAGTTGCTTTCGCAGTATTAATCCCTTCCTTACTAATTTCCTCAGTAATTCTCGCAGCTATTAATGAAGGATTATTTTTTAATGTAAGTTTTTCAGCCTCTTCAAGAGATTTAGGTAAAGAATCAAAAACAGATTGTAAAAGAAGAAGACTATTTAAATTTTTTGGAAAACTTTCAAAAACATATTCAAATTCATGTCTTGCAGCAGATAAAACACCTTCAAATTGAATTTGTCGTGCTTGCGCTCCTGCTAACTGAGTTTTAGCTTGAAGTACGTCAGATGTTAGGCCGCCACCAGCGGTAACTGCTGCATCTTCTAATTCTGTTTGTTTTTTAATATTAGCGACTGACTGAACAGCGTATTTTACACTCTCTCGTGACTGAATTACTCTTAAGTAAGCGGTTATAGCTCTTAATAAGATATCATTCTTGATTTGGTTTTCCATCGCTCTTGTTTGTTTAAGGGACAACTTTGATGTTTTAACTGTTGACCTTGTAAGACCGAAGTCAGTAATTGTTTGAGTGATCTTAGCAGTAGCGTCTCTAGCTGCTAATTGAGTATTATTTCCAGCACCATATTTTATAATATTTTCATGACCATAGTTTGCTGTAACATCTAAGGAAGGAAAAAAACCACCTCTTGACTGTTTTAACCTAAATTTCGCTGCTTCTACATCATTTTTGGTAGCTTTAATCATTTTATGATTTCTCAAGACACTTTTAAGTGCAGAATCTAAATTGAAATACTCAATTTCTGGAGTGGCGTTTTGTTCTTCCTGGCTAAGAGCAGAATCAAAAAATAGAGCAAATATTAATAATATTAAAAACTTCATAACAAAAGTTACCCACAGACTGCATATTGTGAATAAAATAACGACAAAATAACATATTTTTTAAACATTAACACGATTTTTTTGATGAATCTAGATATAAAGACTTATTATCAAGGAATTTCAAAAAGCCAGAAAATAACTGTTTAGTTCCACCTTCAAATCTTAATTCATGTTTTAACCTGCTTGCAAATTGAACACCAACATCTAAACCAAACATAAGTGATGATAAAATATCTGCATCTAAAATTATTTTTTCTACATGATCTTCAACTTTTTCTGGTTTAATAGGAAAATATGTGCTTCTGAATATTTTTTTTATTCTTTTGTTATTTTTTGAAATTGGTTTTGCTTTAAATAAAATTCTGCTCAACTCAGTGAAACTTTTTTCCTCTTGAAAAAACGATCTTTTTTGTATTCTTCTTCCCAAATGACCTAAATCATGAGTAAGTGCAATTATTATTAAAAGGAACCTATCTTCATTGTTTTTCAACTTTGACAATTTTGCTAGTAAACATGAAATAATTATAACCGACTTAAAATGATGTGAATCATGATAAGTATTATAAGTTACATTCTTAATACAAAGGACTGATAGTTTCTTTAAGACTGGTTTCATTCTATCTATCTTACGAACGTTCAAATCATTTAAACAATTCAAACACAAGTTATATAAATTAGGTAATTTATGATTTGAAAGAATGAATTTTTTTAGAACATTTTTAGATCTTGGCCAATTATTAGCAATATAGGATATTGAAGGAAAATTCTTTTCAAAAGGATAATTTCTCATTTACTTTTCATAACCCAAACTCCATCCCAATTTTTTGGTTTTTCAGAAATGAGTTGATTACATCTGTTAATGTAAGTTTCTGATAATTTGTCCTCAGAGTTAATCTTTAAGCATTCTTTAAACGAGGTTACAGCTTGATCAAAATCACCAGAGATGTATTTTTTCCTTCCTTCATTAAAATGATTAACCACGTCCATAAGATTAGGAAAGGTTTTTTCGTTATGATAATCTAATACCTCATGAACTCCAACCGGTTCGGTCTTACCTTTAACAACAACATCATCAATATACCTAATTCTGTAAGTTCCTTTGAGTTTTTTAAAAGTAAAATCACTAATTAAAATCCTAGCATTATATTGTTTGCATGCACTTTCAAGCCTTGCCGCAAGGTTAACCCCATCACCAATCATAGTGTAATCCATTCTTTTTTGTGAACCAATATTTCCAGCTACAATTTTATCAGTATTAAGTCCCAGTCCCATGTCTAGTGGAGGTTTTCCATCTTTTTCTCTCTGATCGTTCCAATCCCAAAGTCTTTTAATCATATTGATACCAGCCTTAACACCCCTATCCTCATCATCTTCATGAGAAATAGGTAATCCAAAAGCTGCCATGATTGCGTCTCCAATAAATTTATCAAGCATACCTCCTTGTTCAGATATACACTCAACCATAATTTCAAAATATTCATTTAAAAGTTTAACTGTACCTTGGGCACCCAAAGACTCAGTAATATTCGTAAAACTTCTTAAATCAGAAAATAGGAGTGTTGCGGTTGTGTCAAGACCCCCCATTATGTCAGCACCATCTTCAAGTAATTGATCTGCAATACCAGGATCCATGTACCTTGACATTGTAGACTTCATTCTCTTTTCAGAGGAAATATCTTCAATCATTAATAAAATACCTAGAAAACTCTCCTTTTCATCGGTTCTTCCATCACTGTCTTCATTTATTAAAGGTAAGATCGTTAGGTTAACTGAAATAATTTCATTTTTTTCGGTTTCGTGATTTAAAACATCTATTTCAGCATCCATAATCAGTTCTGGTTCTTTAGAATCTCTAACTAAATTAATTTTTTCTTCAATCCATTTATTTTCATCTATAAAAAACTTATTTGAATCTAATCCAATCAAGTTTTTATCATTTACTTTAAAAATTTTAAGACCAGATTTATTACATGTTACAATTTTTCCGTCACCATCAATTGTTATAACACCATTTGACATGCTAGAAAGCATGCTTTCATTATATTTTCTTGATTTTGACACATCATCAAATAATTTTGCGTTTTCAAGAGCAATTGCAACTTGTTGAGTGAAAGCTTTTAATCTTGATTCATCCTCTTCAGTAAATTTACCACCTTTTTTATTTAATACTTGAGTGCAACCTATAACTTTTCCGTTTTTATTAACTACAGGTACGCATAAAATTGATCTGGTAAAATATCCAGTTTGTTTATCAAATGCTGGATTAAACCTCAAATCAGCATAAGCGTAAGGTATATTCATGGTTTTACCAGAAGTAAAAACACTTCCAGCAATACCTGCTGTGTTGGGTAACCTTATTTCTCCCATACCTTCCCCCATAGCTACTCTTGAAAAAAGTTCATTAGTTTTTTCATCATTCAAGAATAATGTAGCTCTATCAGCATTAAGCATTCTCGTCGCTTCTTCCATTACTCTTTTCAAAAGTGCACTTAAATCAATTTCAGCAGTTACATCTGAAACAATACTTATGAACTCCATTTCCTGAGCTCGTTTTTTTTCAAAAAATTCATTATTCTGAGCATTTTGTATTGAAACAGCCGCTTGCGTAGCAACTGAATTTACAAATTCTAAATTATCTTTAGTAAACCTTCCTTTATTTTTGTTTAAGACTTGAATTACTCCGATTATTTTTCCATTGACAGTTCTTACTGGCGAACAAATCATATTTTTTGTTTTATAACCAGTTTCCTGGTCAACATCTTTGTTAAACCTTTTATCTGAGTAAACATCATGAATAATTTCACCAACTTGAGATTGAAAAATACCTCCTGCAATTCCAACAGTATTCAAAATTCTAATTTCTCTTGTTAAATCTCCCTGAGCAACTCTTGAATATAATTCATTGGTTTCTTCATCATTTAAAAATAATGTTCCTCTATCAGCGTCAACATTGGTTGTAACAAACTCTACAATAGTCCATAGTATTTCTGAGAGATTTTTAATTGAGGCAATTTTTCTAGAAATATTTAATAATAATTTAGATCTATCAATTTCTGCCTGCAAAATTTTGATATCTTCAGGTTTTTTATTATTTTTCATTTATCACCTTTTTTATGCTTATTTTCATAATTTTTTATTATTTTTTCTATTTCCTCTCTTAATTTTTGACTTGAGGATTTAAGTTGTTGAATCTCATTATTCGATTGAAGTACAGCATTTTGAACAGCTTCTTTTTTTTCAAATTTCAGACTTTCAAGTTCATTTCTTAAATCTGAAATAGATAATTTTAATTCTTTAATTTCTTGACTTGATTCCAAAATAGCTTTTTGAACTGATTCCTGTTTATCAAACTTTAAATTTTCAAGTTCATCTCTCAATACTACACAAGATTTTTTTAATTGTTTAATTTCATCGGTAGATAACTGAATTTCTCTTTGAATTGCTTCTTTTTTTTCAAACTTAAGTTTATCTAACTGATTTCTTTGTTCGGTAATTGTTAATTGAAGTTGTTTAATTTCATCTGCTGTTTGAAGGATTGCATCTTGAATTTCTTTATTCTTAAGAAATTGCTGATTTTCTAATTGATCTCTGAGTGAACTTATCGTTGAATGTAAATTAACTAATTCATCATTATTTTCAAGTCTAATTTTTTGAACAAAATCATCAAATTCAGCAACAAAGGCTGGCTTTTCTTTTTTAAGTTTATCTATTAAATTCCCCATATCAAACCTAAATTACATTTTAATAATTAAAAATGATCTAAACAATGATAATATCTAATATTTTTTACTTTATCTTTTACAATTACCCATGAAGTTTCATCACCAACCTTTATGTTTAGTTTTTCTGCACATCCTTTGGGTATTTCTAAAACACCAATTACGGGATTTTTTGAAGAAATAATTTTTTTTGAAAATGGCTCTCCTTTTTTTATTAAAGCTACTTTATTTTGTTCATTTATAAAGATTATATCTAAAGGAATTTTTGTATTATGCATCCAAATATTAACAACTTTAGGTTTTTCATAAAGCAATAGTAAACCATTGGTTTGATCAAGCTTATTGACAAACATCAGACCTTTTTCTTTTTCCTTTTCAGTTTTTGCTACTTTAACAATTAATTCGGAAAATGTTTTTGAGAATACTATTGCTTCCTTGGAAATAGAAATAAAAGGGGAAAAAAAAAGTATTAACAAAAAATTAAATTTTAAAAATTTCCCCTTTTTTAATTCTTTCCAATGTGACTTTTGCTTCATTACTTAGCTCAGTCTCTTCTTCTTTATTATTTTCATTAGTTTCTAAAGATAAATCATATTTTTCTCTTAACTGTCTAAAAACCATTATTTCATAGGAATTTAAACCTTTTTCATAATTAGATTTATTTTTTTCTTTAATTAATTTTAATTTCTCTAAACGTTTAATACTTTTTGTAAGTCTATCTTTCATTTATTTTTAACATTTATGTTTAATCTGCTTTTTAAAATTCTATAATATAGCTTATGGATGAAAATGAAAAACACTTATTAAAAATCAAGAATGAAATGGAAAATGTCAGAGAGTTATTTATCAAAGGTTATATTGATAAAAAGATTTATCAAAAAGAAACAAGATTATTATTTGAAATCGCTGTAAAGTATGGAGCATAAAAAAAAAATTACTGATTTAAAAAAATCAATTGAAAAGTTTAATAATTTTTCATTAAAGGAAAAGACATCACTCATTGATTCAATTGAAATGTTATGGTTGAATGCAGGTATTCAAAAGAAAAAAAAGGATATCAAAGTCGGTGAAAATAACTCCAACGAACACGTAAAGAGAATTCGCCAACTATTATCAGCAGCATGGTCAGAAGATTTAAAAGATTAACTACAAACCAAAAATTTTTGCCTTTTCATAAAGTCTATCCGTCTCAGTAATATATACACCCTTACTTATATACCCACCAACGTAAAGTTCCCTAACCGCAGCCATTTCCTCTTCAATAGCTGCTAAAACATCAATAAAATCGTTATCATCATCTATTTTAAGGTTATCTGAATCAATTATTTCATTTAACGACGGTTGCTTTCTCTCTTGTTTATTGTCAGACTTTTTAAAAAGTATTTTTAATAGCAAAGTAAAGAAAATATAAATTAATAAAGTAAGAAGAACTAAAAAAAATATAAGATATCCAGTATTTTCTAAATAAGGAATTAGAGATTCTAATTCAAATTTTTCTAGGGTTTGTTTTAAGAATTCCATTTAAAAATCTATATATAGTATTTGATTTAAATTTATAACACTTTATATTGTATATATGAATTTATTAAAATTATATAATAAATCAAAGAAAAGTATAAACAAATCCTCAATTAATTCAAAGTACGCAATTTCTTTTAAAGCTTACGAGTTACTGAAAACATTCGTTATAAAAGATATTGTTCAAGCCGAAAAGCTTGATAATGCTTACCCAAAGAATATAAAATTAAAAGTTATTAAAAATGTTTCTCAGAGATCTATGCAAACTTTTTATAAATTATCTGACAAATATCAAACTAATAAATCTGGCTTACTTTCCCAAATAAATAGTCTTAAAGGTAAACGTCAAAAAAGAAAACTATCAAAAAAAGCTAAGGATCTTCTATTTAAAATTAAAAATGACTTACCAAGATACGAAAATATTGATTACCTTATTAAAAATTTAAAAACCAAATAAAATAGGTTATTTTTTTCTATAAATGCCCATTTTAACTTTCTCTGCAACACTAGTTAAAAAATCTGCTATCTTATCATCAGTATTTTGTAACGATAACTCTCTTATTACCTCATCAATGAATGCGCCTATTGCTATATATGGATTAATTTTTTTTTTTCTGCACTCGGCCCTAGCTTTTAATACAATTGCCGAGGCTATTTTTTTTTGCTCATTTTCATTCATACTTTTATCTTTGGTATATCACACCAATTAGTAGTATAGCAAGGTGATCTATATTCTGATTTCATTGACCACTTTGCATTTTTTTTTTTTGAATAAAAAGAACCATTTTCATCTGAAGATAATCTTAATTTACTATCGCCAAATTTCTTGTTAATACTGTCCATTATTTTCATTAATTTTATACTATTACTTTGATATTCTTGGTTTTTATCATAAAATAAATTTTTTTGTATATTTTCAGAATCACAAAAATCAGAGAGTATTACCCCTACTTTGCTGTATAAAAAATTAGATAAATAAATTTCCTTAAGTAATTTTTCAGATTTTTTCCATATTACTCTCACATCATTTGTTCGCTCTAAAAAAAGGTATGTCTTTACATTTTTATATTTTTTTTTTTGATACTTTGAGGTCTTTAAAAAAATCGTTATAGATTTACAAAATAAATTATAATTCCTCATCTTAAACGATGCTTTCTGTACATAGACTATAAGCGCACTTCTTATATCTTTGTAAGAATTAAGTTTTCTACCAAAAGATCTTGAAACACATATTGACTTCTTCTTAGCTAATTCTTTTTCAACCTCATTACAGACAACACCTTTTAACTCAAGAATTGAACGTTGCAAAATGACTCCTTTTTTTTCTCTTGCAAAACTTTCATTAAACTCTCTTAGGTCAAAAGCGTTATTCACACCGTTATTCATCAGGAATTTAGCTAATTTACTACCTATACCCCAAATATCGTTTACATTTGTTTTTTGTAAAACATAATCTGTGGATTTTTTAGATCTTAGTTCAAACACACTATTGTCGCCTATTTTTAAGTAGGGGTACTGTTGTTTTTTTTTTATAACTCTGTTTGCAATTTTTGCTAACGTTTTAGTTTTAGCTAAACCTATACTCACCGGAATACCTGTCCATTTTAATATTCTTTTTGCTAATTTGTGACAAAAATCATCTCTTTCATCTTTTAAATCCAGAATGAAGAATGCCTCATCTATTGAATAAACCTCAACAATTGGTAGACTTTTTTTTAATATATTCATTATTCGATTTGATATATCACCGTAAAAAGAATAGTTGGATGATAAAACGGAAATGTTGTGATCTATTATAAATTTCTTAAGTTTAAAAAATGGTTCTCCCATTTTAATTCCTATTTGTTTTGCTTCTTCAGATCGAGAAATTACACAACCGTCATTGTTTGATAATATAACAACTGGTTTTTCTAAAAGCTTAGGATTAAATAATCTTTCGCATGAAACATAAAAATTGTTACAATCTAACAGACCTATCATTACTTTAAGATAAATTATGTATAACGTATGTAGCAACTCCCCAGATAGTTGTTTCCATTTTAGAGTCTAACATTATTTTAGGGTAATTTTCATTCTCCGACTTTAAATAACATTTTCCTTCTTTATCTTTTAAGAATTTCTTAACTACTAACTCTCCGTTTAGAGAAGCAACAACAACAGAATGATTTTTAGGAGTTAATGATTTATCTACAACCATTATATCATTGTTGTAGATACCTACATTAATCATTGAGTCACCAGATACTCTGACAAAAAATGTTGACTCAATATTATTTACTAAATATTTACCTATATCTAAATGCTCCTCAATATAATTTTCTGCAGGAGATGGGAAACCAGCTGAAGCTGTAATAGCACTTATAAAAATTTTATTTTTTTTAGAAATTTCCTCTTTCATGAGGTTATTATAAGAACAAAAGTAGAACTTTCAAGTTAATTAATCAGCTTTTTTATATCATTTAAAACACATACTTCATTAGGGGGTTTATCCCATCTTATTCTACTAAATCTAGGAAATCTGAGCGCAACGCCTGATTTATGTCTGGTTGAAAAATTAATATTATCAAAAGCTATTTCAACAACTAAGCTGGATTTAACAGACCTAACAGGCCCAAATCTTTCTAGAGTATTGCTTCTGACCCATCTATCAAGATTTTTAAGTTCTTCATTCGTAAAACCAGAATAAGCTTTTCCAACTGGAACTAAATTTTTAAAACTATTATCAGTCCAACAACCAAAAGTAAAATCAGAATAAAAAGAAGATCTTTTCCCATGACCTCTTTGAGCATACATTATAATAAAATCTATAAAAAAAGGATTTCTTTTCCACTTGTACCAAGAACCTTTAGGTCTACCTCTAAGATAAAGGCTATTTTTTTTTTTCAACATTATTCCCTCAATATGATTATTTAAAGATTTGCTACGGAGATTTTTCAAGTCATTCCATGAATTAAAATTTATTATTGGAGAAAGAGAGATATTTGAGACATTTAAAATTTTTAAAAGTGACTCAAGTTTTTTTTTTCTAGTAGATAGATTTAAATTTCTACAATCGGAATCATTCATAAATAAAATATCATAGGCAACAAAATGTATAGGATACTGATCTATGATTTTTGAACTTACTTTTTTTCTTCCTATTCTTTTTTGAAGGTCATTAAAAGAAAGTATTTTACCATTTTTTTTTACAACTAATTCGCCATCAATAACTGAAACTTTATTACTCTTAATATTTAATTCTGGAAAGGAATTTGTTATATCTTCACCATTTCTAGAATAGATTCTCCCAGAATTTGAAACTACTATTTGCGCTCTTATTCCATCCCATTTAAATTCACATAAATAGTCTTTAATATTAAGCTTTATAATTTGACTTTCATCTAATGTGTCAGAAAGCATAAATGAATGAAAAAGTTCTTTTTTATTTATATTATCAGGAAGTTCCGCTCCATTGAGCCAATTAAAAAAATTATTAAAAGATGGAGAAAAGGCATGCCAATACTCCTCAATTTCAAATTTATTTCTAACTCCTTGTTTGGTAAGACATTCTTTCAAAATCCCATCTGAAACGCCAACCCTTAATCCACCAGTTAAAATTTTTATTATTACATAAATTTCATTTGAAGAAATATTATCAAAAGTTTTTTCTAAAAAATTAATTAAGGATTTTTTGTTATCATATTTGGCAACAGAATTCATAAAATTAAGAAAAGAAATTGATTTTTTTTCTTTTCTTTTGGGCCACAAAAGAGAAAAAGTTTCTGCAAGATCACCAACGTAATCATATGAATAAGAAAATAATTCCTCCGAAATTTTTCTTTTAATCATTATTTTAATGTCGTTAGCTTTAATTAATTTTGTTGAAAAGTTTTTTGAAAATATTGATAAAGCTAACTCCTTTTCAGTTGTTTCAATGCTATTAAAATAATCTACTAGAATTTTGATTTTTTTTTTTTTTGATGGATTTAAAAGTAGATCATCTAAAAGTTTAGAGAGTTTAATCATCTTCATCCTCAAAGCCAATTAGGTTTAAACCACTACAAGTTATTTTTTTTTCTTTCAAATAACTTAATAATCCCTCCTCTCTTCCATGCGTTACTAAAACCTTTTCTGGAGAGATTTCTTCAATTGTTGTTAATATTTCATTCCAATCTGCGTGGTCTGAAATTACGATTGGTAATTGTATGTTTTTCTGTTTAATTCTTTGTTTGATGCCCATCCAGCCTGAAACAAAACCTTTTATAACTTTTCTAAATCTCTGTGACCATCTATCTGAAAGACTAGACGGAGGACATAAAACTAATTTATTTAAATAATCTGTTGTTTTTAATTCTGAAATATTTCTTAATTCACCTAAATTTATTTTTCTATCAATATAATAATCTGAAATTTTCATTAATGCTCTGTGTAGATATATGACATCATTAAATCCTAGTTTCCTAAGAAGTGTTATAAGCCTTTGACATTTTCCTAAAGCATAAACACCAATTAAATGACAGTAGTTACTGTTATTATTTATAGATTTAATTAGTTTTGATGTTTCATTAATATCATCAGGGTGTGAAAATATAGGTAATCCAAAAGTAGCCTCAGTAATAAATGTATGACATTTATTCACCTCAAAAAGATCACAAGTAAGATCTTTTCTTCTTTTATAATCACCAGAAACAATAATAATTTCCCCCTTATACTCTAAATAAATTTGAGAACTTCCTAAAATATGACCAGCTGGTATAAATTTAATATTTACTCCTTTAATTCTAAGAACATTACCTAATTCTATTTTTTGAGAATATTGACAATAATTTTCACCATATCTTAGTTTCATAATATTAATTGTATCTGGTGTCCCTAAAATTTTCCTATTTCCTGGTCTAGCGTGATCAGTGTGGCTATGCGTAATCAAAGCACTGTTTACTGGATAGATTGGGTCAATATAAAAATCTCCAGGTATACAATATAAACCTTCTTTTTTTTTAATAAGCCAGTTATTGTTCATAATTATCTCTTGGAATAAATATAAATAAGAATTAATTGATTTAAATGAATGATTTTAATTGCAGTAAAAAATTTTCAGATTGGCTAGAAATTAAAAAATGGAAACTATTCAATTATCAAAAAGAATTTTTCAACTGTCTTGGTAAAAATAAATACAAGCAATATATTATTTCGTCAGATACCGGTACTGGCAAAACAATAACGTCCTTTCTTCCTTTTTTAAATTATTTTTGTAAAGGCATTAAAAAAAATGTTCTTTATATTTCTCCATTAAAATCTATAAACTCAAATTTAGAGGATAATTTAAAGAAGATTGTATTTGAACTTAACATTCAGTGCAAAGTAGAGAAAAGAACTTCTGATGTGCCTTCAAATAAAAAAAAAAAACAACTGTTTTCTATACCTGATTTTTTACTAACAACACCTGAATCATTTGCTTTAATGATTGCCAATCCTGATGCTTTAAATTTTTTGGAAAATATTGACTATGTAATTATTGACGAAATTACCGAATTACTCAATGACAAAAGAGGTGATCAGTTATCTTTAAGTTTAAGCAAACTTAATTCAATCAACAAAAATTTTTTATTAATTGGTTTATCTGCCACTGTTTCTGATTATAAGAACTTGAACGAATGGTTGTCCTTTAAGGGTAAAACAAAGTTAATTAAAAATAAGCAAAAAAAAAAAATTAAAATTGAAGTTTTATATTCAAAAAAAATACCCTTAATTGGGCATTCACCAAATTTTGCAATTGATATAATAAAAAGAAAAATAATAAATAAAAAAACTATCATTTTTGTTAACACAAGAGCTCAATCTGAACTTCTTCATAATGAGCTTCTTACGTCACTAAATTCTTATACTAAAGTTAATATTCATCATGGATCACTCTCTTCAAAACATAGAAATAAAGTGGAAGATAACTTTTCTAAAGGTAAGTTGGATGTAATTGTCAGCACTTCTTCACTGGAGCTTGGTATTGATTGGGATCATGTAGATCAAGTTATTCTAATAGGTACACCCAAAAGCGTTAACAGACTTATTCAAAGAACTGGTCGTTCAAATCATAATCATCATGGAATTGCAAAGTCATTCTTAATTCCAACTAATCAATTTGAATATTTAGAGTGTATTTCAGCTAAAAAACTTGCAGAGAATATGAAGTTTGAATCTTTACCAAAACGAGCTGGTGCTAAAGATGTTCTATGTCAGCACTTATTGTTACTTGCATGCGGAAAAGGATTTTGTCCAAAAAATACATATTCTGAAATTATAAAAGCATCTCCTTACAGGTCTTTATCATTTGATGAATATGTAAAAATATTAGAATTTGTTAAAAATGGTGGGTATGTCCTCAATAATTATAAACAGTGGAAAAAAATTTACTTAACTCCAAATGGTTTGTATAAAATTAACAGTTTAACTAATAGAATTAAAACGCTCATAAATGTTGGAACAATTATAGACAACACAAATATAAAAATTGTATTAAACACAGGTAAAACCCTTGGGTATGTTGATGAGAATTTTTTAACCACACTAAAAAAAGGTGAATATTTTATTTTTTCCGGTTTAAATTTAGTTTGTTTGCAAATTTCTAGTGAAGTAATTCTTGTAAAAAAAATAAATAAGAAAATTAATAAAACACCTGTTTATTGGGGTGGTAATTTGTCATTAAGTAAAAATCTCTCTGATGAAATTCTCAAAAATTTACATAACAGATCAAATCTTCCAGATGAAATTAAACAATTTATTGAAAATCAAAAATCTTTGTCATCATTGCCGAAGAAAAATGAAATATTAATTGAAAAATTTCCATACAGAGAAGGTGTTTACTTATGTTTTTACACTTTTTTAGGAAGACAAACAAATCATTCTTTTTGTTTATTTTTTATAGAATTTTTAAAAAAAAATAAAATACTAACTTATGACTATACTATTGAAGAATATTCATTTGCTATATTTTTAAATGAAAAAAAGTCTCTTAGCTTTAGTAAAGTCAAAGCTTTTTTCAGTTCTGATGAATTACTGATAAATATTATGGACACTTTCGTAGCAAAAAAAACTTTTAGGGAAATTTCTTTAATTTCAGGACTTGTTGAAAAAAAAAATAAAAATAAAAAAAACTATATAAATAGTGATATTATATTTGATACGTTAAAGAAATATGATCCCAATCATATTCTTCTGAAAATTACACTAGAAGAGGTTGAAAGATTTTTTTGTGACAAAGCTAACATTGACTTATTTCTTAATAAAAAATTAATCTTCAGAAAATTAGACAAACCTTCGCCTTTTTCAATGTCGCTTATTTATAAAAAAGAAAAAATTAAAAGTCATACCACAAGTAAAGATGAAATATTAAACTTTATTGGCACTAATGGAATCAATTAAAAAATACATCAAAGGAGAAAAATTTATTTTTGACAAGTCTGGTTCAATTTTCTTAGAAAAATTAAATACTCTCATTTTTTCAGATCTGCATTTGGGAAAAAGTCTTAGTTTTGCCAATCAAGGAAGTCTCGTCCCACCTTTTGATCTAGATGAAACTCTTTTCAATCTTGAAAGTATAATAAGAAAATTTGGACCTAAAAGATTAATTTCGTTGGGAGATAGTTTTCATGAAAATCAGTCAATTCTAAATATGAAAAGAAAACATATTAATATTATTAATAGTTTATTACGTAAAATTGACATTACGTGGATTGAAGGTAATCACGATTCAAGTGTACTTTTTAAAAATCAGTTAATAGGAAAGTTTAAGAATTTTCATAAGTTGAAAAATTTTAAATTTGTTCATTCTAAAAGTGAAGTAAATGAAGTGAATATATTTGAATTTTCTGGACATTATCATCCAAAAATTAATTTAAAATTTAATGGTCTTAATTACACCTATAAATGTTTTATTTTAACAGATAATTTTTGTATTTTACCATCTTTTGGAACTTACACAGGAGGCCTTGATATAAAATCAAATGCCTTACGAAAGATTCTGCCTACAAACAAAAAAATTATTATATTAGGTAATAATATAATTAAAGAAATATAATGATCCCTCTTAAAGATGAAAACGATACCAATAATAAATGCTATGTCAGGCTAGTTATTTTAGTAGTTTGTACATTAGTTTTTTTTTCTCAAATATTGTCTACTAATAATAATTACTGGATTTATTTTTTTGGATTCAAACCCTTAAGTTTATTCCAAAGTGTAACATATCCATCATTTCCTGGCTATTTAACTCTTATAACCTCACTTTTTCTTCACGGAGGATGGATGCACTTTCTTGGAAATATGTTATATTTATGGATCTTTGCAGATAATGTTGAAGATAGACTTGGTATAAAGAGGTTTGTTTTTTTTTATTTATTATCTGGAATTTTTGCTTCATTAACACAAGCTTTTTTCAATCTTAATTCCGAGGTACCAATGATAGGGGCATCAGGTTCCATTGCTGGGGTATTAGGAGCTTATTTATATTTTTTTCCTAAAGCTAAAGTTTTGGTTTTAATTCCTTTTTTTATTTTTTTTACTATTAAAGTTCCAGCTTATATTCTTCTTATTTTTTGGTTTCTATACCAATTTTTAAACCTTTCCAATGTAGACTCTTCTGTAGCCTGGTTAGCTCACATAGGTGGTTTTATTTTTGGTTATTTCTTTGCCGTTTTCAGTAAGAGCAATAGTGAAAAAAAAAGAGGGAAAACAATTTTTTTAAATAAGGATGAAAAAGGTCCATGGGACTAGAATTTACTTATTTTTTTCAATATTTCTAATTTATTTTCATCTAAATCCGGAGATTTTTTTACATTATCATTTATATTCATGAAGGAAAATTTTAAAGGATTTCCTGAAATTTTTAGATTATTAATTTTATTAAAATTATAATCTAAAATCATCTTTCTATTTTCAACCTGTTTATTTTTAATAACATCTTTAACATTATTAATTCTTGAATGTGGTATTTTATTTTTTACAAAAACCTTACACCAATAATCTGTTTTTTTTTTTTTCAGTTGATTTTCAATATCTCTTCTAAGATCTGCGAGGTTTTTATTTCTTTTTTCATTATTTTCATATTTTTTTTTTTTATACAGCTCTTCACTTCTAATTGAATAACAGAAATTTTTAAACATTTTATTATTACCAACAGCTATAGCCAAAGTCCCATCTAATGTTTTAAATGTTCCGAATGGTGTTATTGATGGATGGTCAGTACCAAGTGGATAAGGAATCTTTTTTTCAACTGAATATCTAGCTATGGCATTTTCAAGAATTGCAACTTGGCAATCCAACATACTTAAATCTAATCTTGATCCTCTTTTTGATCGGTTTCTAAAAATAATTTGTGTTAAAACACCAATTACCGCATAAAGCCCAGCTACTATGTCACCAATTGATGATCCAACTCTGTTACTTTCGTTTTTATTTTTCCCGGTAATACTCATAATTCCTCCCATTGCTTGAACAATCAAATCATATGCTGGGTTTTCTTTAAGTGGACCTGTTTCTCCAAAACCACTAATTTTTGTTTGTATAAGTGATGGAAAGTTTTTTTTTAAATAACTGGAAGAAAATCCATATTTTTCAAGTGTTCCAGGTTTAAAATTATCAATAATAATATCAGAAATAGCCAGCAATTTTTTAAATATCTTTTTATCTTCATCACTTTTAAAATCTATAATTATACTTTTTTTCCCCCTGTTTAATGAAATAAAGTACGAAGATCTATTTTTAATAAAAGGACCAAACTTTCTAGAATCATCACCGTTAGGTTTTTCTACTTTAATTATTTCAGCACCAAGATCTGATAATATTTGGGTTGCAAAAGGACCAGAGAGTACATTTGTCAAATCTAGTACTACAATATTACTAAGGGGAAGATTTTTATTCACTTAAACATTCTTTTCTTATATTTTAATATATGTGGAGTATATTTTTTAATGATAAATTTTGAACTATTTAATGATAAAAGTAAAATTCTAATTAATGATTCTCAGAATAAAGCTATTGAGAATAATCATCAACAAGTAACCCCTGAACATTTGCTTATAACCCTTTTTGATCAAAACGATGAATATATTCAAAAAATTTTAAATGATTCTAAAGTCAATATATCCAGAATAAGAAAAGATCTTGAAGATATAATTCAATCTTTTCCAGCAATTTTAGGTAGTAATGTTAACATTTATTTTTCAAATGAAATGGTGCAAGCTTTTCTTAAATCAAAAGATTTAATTAAAGAATTTAATGATCAATTTATTTCACCTGAAATTTTATTGTATTCTATATTACATTGTGAAAAACTTAAAATCTTTGACTTACTGTTAAAAAATGGATTAAACAAAGATACATTAAAAAAATCAATTCTTAAGATAAGAAAGGGACAGACGATAGACAGTTCAAATAAATCAATAAACACGGATGCTCTAAAAAAATTTTCAGTTGACGTCACTGAGTTAGCTAGAAATGGTAAGTTAGATCCTGTAATTGGAAGAGAAGAGGAAATAAGGAGAAGTATTCAGGTTCTTTCAAGAAGAACAAAAAATAATCCTGTCCTCATTGGTGAACCTGGTGTGGGAAAGACTGCAATTATTGAAGGATTAGCTTTAAGGATTGTTAATGATGATGTACCAGATTCTTTAAAATTAAAAAAAATACTTTCTCTAGATCTAGGGCTTATGATTGCTGGAGCAAAATTTAGAGGAGAATTTGAAGAAAGGTTAAAATCTATACTCAAGGAAGTATCAGAAAATCAAAATTCAATTATTTTATTTATTGATGAAATTCATACTCTTGTAGGAGCAGGAAAAGCTGACGGTTCTCTAGATGCATCAAATCTTCTCAAACCAGCATTAGCGAGAGGGGAGTTACACTGCATAGGTGCTACCACGCTTAATGAATACAGAGAAAATATTGAAAAGGATGCAGCACTCGCCAGAAGGTTTCAACAAGTGTTAGTTGAAGAACCATCAATTGATGATTCAATTTCAATTCTAAGAGGCTTAAAACAGAAATATGAAGCATATCACGGAGTTAAAATACTTGATTCAGCAATTATCTCAGCTGTTGAGTTGTCTAATAGATATATTAATGACAGATTTCTTCCAGATAAAGCTATTGATTTAATGGATGAAGCCGCATCAAGAATTAGATTACAAATTGATTCAAAACCAGAGGATCTTGATAAAATTGAGAGAAAACTTTTGCAAAATAAAATTGAATATGAAAGTTTAAAAAAAGATGATGATAAAAAATCTACAGAAAGATCTAAAGATCTAAAAAAAATAATCAGTGAATTGGAAACACGATATAATAATCTGAATCAAAAATGGAATAAGGAAAAAGAAAAAATAATTGAAATACAAAAACTCAAATCTGATGTAGATCTTCAAAGGAATAAGTTAAATATTCTACAAAGAGATGGAAAACTCTCAGAGGCAGGAGAATTGGCTTATGGGAAAATACCTGAATTAGAAAAAAAACTATCTTATCTAGAAGAAACAAAAGAAAATACGATTCTCAGTAAAGAGGTAACTTCAAATGAAATAGCTCAAGTAATATCAAAGATTACAGGAGTGCCTGAGGAAAGAATGCTTGAGAAAGAAAAGAATAAAATATTAAATATGAATACAATTCTTGCCAATAAAGTTATTGGACAAAAGGAGGCAATTGAAAAAATTTCAAAAGCTATTTTACGATCAAGAGCAGGAATCCAAGATCCTGAGAGACCAATAGGAATTTTTCTTTTTCTGGGACCTACAGGTGTTGGAAAAACAGAGCTTACAAAAACTCTTTCAAGTTTCTTGTTTAATCAAACTAATTCTTTTTTTAGGTTGGATATGTCTGAATATATGGAGAAACACTCTGTATCAAAGCTTATAGGTTCACCTCCTGGTTACATAGGTTATGAGAGTGGAGGCTTTCTCACAGAATCCATAAGAAGAAAACCTTATCAAGTAATTCTTCTTGATGAGATAGAGAAAGCTCATTCAGAAATTTATAATATACTTTTACAAGTTTTTGATGAAGGTAGACTTACCGACTCACATGGAAGAACAATCAATTTTAAAAATACAATAATAATAATGACATCTAATATAGGTGCAGAATATATTGACTTTTCAGAAGATCAAAAAAGTAAAATTGAAATTTTTACACAAGAAAAAATACTTGATCAAGTTAAACAAAAATTTAAACCAGAATTTCTTAATAGAATTGATGAAGTAATTATCTTTAACAGACTCTCAAAACAAGAAATGAACAAAATACTTAAATTACAAATCTCTGAAATAGTTAATTTTCTTAAAATAAAGAAAATTCAAATAGAGCTTGATGAAAACGCAGAAAATTGGTTGATTGAGGAAGGTTTTTCATCTTCTTATGGTGCAAGGCCTCTGAAAAGAGTCATACAAACATATATTGTTGATAAAATAGCGCATATGCTTGTTAGTAGTCAAATTAATGAGAAAAGTAAAGTTTTTATCTCAACAAAGAATAGTGAACTAGATTTTAAAATTAAATGATGAAAAAAATAGGTTTTGTAGGCTTGGGAATTATGGGAGGAAACATTGCTTCTCATCTTTTAAAAAAATATAAAAAAATTAATATTGTCAAAAGAGATTCTTATAATACAAAAAAATTTATAAAAAAATTTGGAAATAAAGGAAAGATTAATTTGTATGAAAATTATAAAAATCTAGCAGAAAATTCAGAAGTTATAATATCCTGTGTAGGCAATGACAATGACCTTGAGGAAATATATTTAAAAAAGAATAAAATTCTAGATGGTGTAAAAAAAAATACTATTATTGTAGATCACACTACTGCATCTCTAGATATATCAATTAAACTATTTGAAAAATTTAAGAAAAAGGAAGCTTTCTTTTTTGATGCACCTGTAAGTGGTGGTGAAATTGGAGCAAAAGAAGGTAAATTGGCAATTATGGTTGGGGGAAACAAAAGTAAATTCAAATTGCTAGAAAAAAATTTAGATTGTTATTACAAGTCAATAATATTTATGGGGAAACCAGGAAATGGTCAACTTACTAAAATGGTCAACCAAATTTGTGTCGCATCAATTATTCAGGGTTTAGCTGAGGGATTAAATTTTGCACAAAAAAAAAACCTAAATATAAAAAAATTGCTAGAAGTAATAAGAAATGGAGCTGCACAATCATGGCAACTTGAAAATAGATCACTTACAATGTGGAAAAACCAATTTAACTTTGGTTTTATGAATAAACTCATGCTTAAAGATCTTAAAATTTTATTAGGCGAATCAAATAATTCTAATATTAAGTTACCAGTGACAAAGCAAATAAAAGGTTTTTATAATAAATTGGTTAAAAAAGGTTATTCAAAAGAAGATACATCAAATTTAATAAGATTATTAAAGTAAATCATACAATTTTTTTAATAATCTTAGTTTTTAGCTCCTCAATACCCTCACCACTAAGTGCTGATACAAATACCGACTGCCTATTAAGGGAATTGTGATGTTTGTTCAAGTTTTTAACTAAGTCAACTTTATTTATTACTTCTATAATTCTCTGATCATCATTATATATACCAATTTCATTCAATATTTTTATTACTTCATTTCTCTGCTCTAAGTAATATTGACTTGATATATCTCTTACATGAAGAATTAAATCTGAATAAATTATTTCGTCTAAAGTTGACTTAAATGCGTCAATAAGAGTAGTTGGAAGATCACGAATAAATCCAACGGTATCAACAAAAAGAAAATTAACATTTTTAAAAAAGGATCTTCTAATTGTTGAGTCTAAAGAAGCAAAAAGCATGTCTTTAGACAAAACATTTGCTTTTGTTAATTTATTGAAAAGAGTTGATTTTCCTGAATTTGTATAACCAACGAGTGAAATTATTGGAACTTTATTTTTCTTTCTTCTATATCTTTGGTTATTTCTACTCAAAATAATATTTTTTATTTTTTTTTTTAATCTATTTATTTTTTCTGTAAGTTGTCTTCTGTCCGACTCTATTTGTTTTTCTCCAGGTCCACCCATAAATCCTGCTCCTCCCCTCTGTCTTTCAAGGTGTGTCCATGACCTTACGAGTCTACTCTTTTGATATTCTAAGCTTGCTAACATTACACTCAATTTTCCTTCATTGGATTTAGCTCTAGAACCAAAAATTTCTAGTATTAAATTAGTCCTATCCAAAACTTTACAATTTAATTCTTTCTCAAGATTTCTTTGCTGAATTGGTGAAAGAATTACATTTATAAGTAATAAATCAATTTTTGAATTACTAATTTCTATTTTAATTTTTCTAACAAACCCCTGATTTAAATAGGTTTTTGGGCTTATTTTATCTAAACCAACTAAAAGACTTTCTACACAGTTTAAATTAATGGCTTTCACAAGGTTTAAAGCCTCTTCAAGAAAGTATTCTTTGTTTATTCTTTTTTTCTTTAGAAATGGATGAATTACTAAAATATCACTATTGTTCATAAATTTGCATGTTTAAAAAATCTTCAAGTTTCTTCATTAAAGTTTTTGTAATCAAACCTATTTGTTTTTTATTAATAATTATATCATCAATTTTAATCACAGGAACGACACCAAGAGTTGTGCTTGTTAAAAAAGCCTCTTTACATTTTTTTATATCATAAATACTAAAAGCTTTTTCAATAACTTTAAGGTTATTTTTTAATGCAATTTTAACAACACAATCTCTTGTGATTCCCCCAAGAATAAAATTATTCTTAGGATGGGTATAAATATAATTCTTTTTATCCACAATAAAAGCGTTTGAAGTAGTTCCCTCAGTTATAAAATTTTTTCTTTGTTGCCAAACTTCAAAAAAACCGTTTTCAAAACCTCTTTGCTTATCCAAAACATTTGCTAATAAGGATATTGACTTGATATCACAGCGCATCCACCTTTGATCTTTTGTAAGACCAATATTTACTCCTTTCTTAATTTTATCTATTCCTCCCTTTGAAAAAGTAAAAATAATAATATTTGGTTTTATGTTTCTAGGAAAAAGATGGTTTCTTTTAGCTGTTCCTCTGGTAATTTGTATATATAAAAAACCATCATTTATGTCGTTTAATTTCAAAAGATGATTAATAATAATTTTTAATGAACTTTGATTACTAAATGGCGTACTAATTTGTAAATCTATCAAAGATTTACTTAATCTACTAAGATGCATTTCAAAATTTAGTAATTTTCCACTACGAAAACCCATTACTTCGTATACTCCATCTGAAAAGTTAAATCCTCTATCCTCAACAGAAATCAGGGCATCAATATTATTTTTGTAAGAACCATTTATATAGCAAAATGACATCAAAAGAACTCTATATTTACCTCAGAATATTTTTCAATATCTTTAATTGATGAAGGAATAGAAAAGATTATTAACTTATCTTTTACCTGAAGTATTGTGTTTTCATCAGTTAATATCAATTCATTGTTTCTAACAACTCCTCCGATAACTACACCTTTTGGCATAGTAAGATCAGATATTTTTTTATCAGAAAACTTTGTTGTAGGAAGAATTTCAATTTCCATTATTTCACCACGATCATTTCCAAAGTCGTGGACTTCTCTGACTTTACCTCTTCTTACGTACTGGAGAACGGCAGATGTTGTAATATTACCTGGATTTATCAGAACATCTAAAGTCAGTTTTTTTGATAACCTTCTATAATTTTCATTGCTTACAATTGCCATTGATCTTTTACAGCCAAGATCTTTTGCTAATAAAGATGAAAAAATATTTGTCTCGTCATCATCTGTTACAGAAATTATTGCCTCCGCACCGGAAACACCCGCTTCCTTCAAAATTGCTGTATCTAAAGCATCACCATACAAAATTGTGTTTTGATTAGAAAGTTTGGATGAAACTGACTTAGTTTTTTCAAGATTATTATCAATTATCTTACAGCTAATTTCTGGGTAATCTCTCTCAATAATTTTAATGATATTGAACCCAACATTTCCCGCTCCAACAATTACAACTTTCCTATTTTCCTGTGATTTGATACCAAACACTCTGAGTGCTCTTAACAAATCTTTATTTTTGATACAAATATATATATCGTCACCAGGATAAATTTCTACTTTACCAGTTGGAATAATAATTTCATTATCTCTAAATATAGATAAAATTTTTACTTCCAATCCTGAAAAAATTCCTGGCAACATTCTTAATGGAGTGTTGACAATTGGACACGATTCCTCAATAGACATTCCAATAATTCTTGCAACCTTATCACCCAAATAAAAAGAGTCAAATGCTCCAGGAGTATTTAGTTGTCTAATAATTGCCTTAGCTACCTCTAATTCTGGAGAAATAATTGCATCTAAATCAATTTTATTTTTAACAAAAAGATTGTCAAAGTATTTAGGGTTTAAAAAACCTGATTCTTTAATTCTAGCAACTTTAGTGGGTATATTAAATATGTAATTAGCCAACTGACAGCAGAGAATATTAGACTCATCTTCTTCGGAAACTGCTATAATAATATCAGCTTCGTTAGCTCCAGCTTTTTCTAATATTTCTGGAAGAATTATTTTTCCACAAATACTTTTTAGATCTAAGGTTTTATTCAAAGATCTTAAGCGTGATTCAGAGTCATCTATTATAGTAACATCATTATCTTCGTAAACGAGTTGCTTAGCAATATTTGCTCCTACTTCACCAGCCCCACAAACAATAATCTTCATATGATATTAACTACCTGCATTAATTTTTAGCAACTTTAATTTTCTATAAAGTGCCGTTCTTTCCATACCAATTTTCTGAGACACTTTTGATATATTATTGTTATATTTTTTTAAGTTATAGGTTAAGTAATTTTTTTCAAAAAACTCTCTAGCTTGTTTAATTTCAATGTCTAGATATTTAAGGTTATCTATTTTTTCTCTTTTGCTATTCCCATTTAAAAAACCATTAAGTAAATTAATAACCTTTTCTTTTGTTATCTTATTATTTTCGGTTTCTGAAAGCATAAAAACACTCCACTCAATAAATTTTTTTAATTGTGCAATATTATTAACACATACTAATTCAGAAAAAAATAGAATAGCATCATTTGATACGTTTTTTATATTCAATTTATGAAAACTTAAAGCTTTAACAAGAAACTCTTTAACAAGGTCGTTTATGTCCTCAGTTCTTTGTTTAATTGAAGGTACCATGATTTCATAAAAATTAATTTTATTCAAAAGATCAGATCTAAACACTACACATTTCCTTAAATCATTTAATAACATTTTAGAAGAAGAAATAATTCTAAAATTAATATTATTTGGACTAAGACTTCCAATCCTGTAATATTTTTTCTCTTCTAAAACTCTTAAAAATTTTCCTTGAATCTTTGAATCCATCTTATCAATATTTTTAACAAACAGTGTTCCTCCGTTAACTTCTTCAAGTATGCCAACGGACTTTATTATACCTTTTTCCTCACTTCCAAATAATTTATTCTCTATTTTAGTACGATCTAAGTCAGAAAAATCTATGGTTTTTAACCTTCTGTTACTTCTGTTTGACTCTATATGAATTTTTCTAGCTAAAAACTCTCTGCCACTTCCGTTTAGTCCACTAAGTAAAATTGAAGAATCTGTTTTTGAAATTTTTTTTAAAGAATTTAATACTTTTTTTGATGCTTCAGAATTTGCAATATAATTATCATTTTTTGACTTATACAAGTTATTTATTTTATTTTTTAATTCATAGTTTTCCAATGCTTTTGAAACTTTGAATATCAATAAATCTCCATCAAGAGGCTTTTCAATAAAGTCATAAGCCCCTTTTTTTATGGAATTAACCGCAGTTTCTATATTACCATGACCACTAATCATAATTATTGGAACAGCTTCATTTAATTCTTTAATTTGCTCAAGAGTTTGAAAGCCATCAAGTTTTGAATTGTTCAACCAAATGTCAAGAATAACAAGAGAATAGGTATTTCTTTTAAACTCTTTTATACCCGACTCAGAGGAAATACAATATTTTGCATTAAACCCTCTGTCATTCAATAGGCCGGACAATTGGTCACAAATATCAATTTCATCATCAATAATTAATATTTTACCTTCAATATTCATTTATTTAAGTTTTACAAAAAGCTTAATTCTAATCATTGCACCTCCGAGAGATTCACTATCTAAAAGTTCAATTTGACCATTGTGATCTTCAACTATTTTTTTACAAATTGCCAAACCTAACCCAGAACCGTTAGTCTTTTTAGTCATATAAGGTTCAAAGAAACTATCTCTATTAATTTCTTCAAAGCCGTCCCCATTATCTTCAATATCAATAATAACAAACTTTCCTTTCTTATTTAAATTTACAAATACTTCTTTATTTTTTTTTGTAGATGATTCAACAGAATTTTTTAAAACATTCATTAATAATCTGCTAATCTGATCATAATCACAGAAAATTTCTATTTTTTTTTTATTTGAAATAAATTTAAAATTTACATTGTTATTTGCTATTTTTTGAGTATTTATTTGGGTTTGTATTAATTTATTTAATTTTATTAATTCAAAATTTCCCTCAGGCATTCTTGCAAAGTTTGAGAATTCTGAAACTAGCTTTTCAATATTACTTACTTGCCTTATTATTGTATCAGTGCAATTTTTTAATGATGAAGATGCATTTAATTTATTTTCTTTAAGTGAGTTATTTATTCTTTGAGCTGATAATTTTATAGGAGTAAGTGGATTTTTAATTTCATGAGCCATGTATCTTGCAACATTAGACCATGCTGCACTTTTTTGCGCAGCAACAAGTTCAGTTATATCGCTTATACTTAAGATCATACCCTTAAATTGTTTTTTTTCAAAAACTTTTGACAGTTTGAAGTTTAGTATTTTAATTTTTTTTTCTGAGATATATTTAAGCTGAACTTCATTTAAAAATGTATGTTCCTGTTTAAATTTTTTAATAAATTGAAAAATTTGTATATTTTTTTTTAGAAAATCATCATTGAATTTTTTTCCAAATATTTCTTGCGACCTTTTATTATACAATAATATTTTTTCATTTGTATCAAGATATATTATACCGTTGCTAACTTCATTAATAATTTTTTCAGTAAACTTTCTCCTCAAATTAATTGTTTCTTTAGCTTTAATTAGTTTATTTTTTTGAATTGCCAAAGAATCAAGCATTTGGTTTAACAATTTTGATAAAAAATTGAACTCATTTTTTTCATTTATCACTGTAATTCTTGATTTAAAATTATCGTTAATTATTTTTTGTGAATCAAGAATAATACTCATAATTGGGTTCAGAATTTTATTAGAGAATCTTAATCCAAACCAAATTGATAAAAGTATCATTAGAAAATTAATTGCAATAAAAAGTTTATTAAACTGGAATTGAAAATTGTTTAATCTTTGAGTAATGTTTACATATTCGTCAGCTGTCTTATTCACTGATTCAACACGGCTTAAAACATTTGCATCTACATTTTTACCAATATAGAGATAGGTAGGAATTGCTCTCTGAACTCTGATTAAAGCCCTAACCTTTGTTTGATCAGAATTGGGAAATATTGCAATTTCTCCATCGTCTGCAATAAGAAATGTCCATAAGGGGGGTCTATTCTCGGATTCAACCAAAAAACTCCCGACCTTAGCTAGTAGTTGACCTGAACTTTCAAAAATTACAGCCTCGTCTAAATTTCTTACTTCAACAAAATAGTTTAAATATTCTGTTATTCTTGTTTTATCAGTAAAATAAAAGACTTGTTCATTAGTAAATTCATCATTAATAAAAAGAATATCATTCTTTATATTTTTTTTATGTTCATTAAAATATGATTCAGATATTTGTTTTGATTCGTAAATGACTTTTTCTAATTTTTCGTTAAACCAAATTTTAACTCCTTGATCAAAAAAAATTAGAGAAAAAAGTGTTATTAAGGTAGTCGGTATAAAACTTATGACAATAAAAAGCGAAGTAAATTGAACTCTAAATTTTGACTTGAATTGCTTTTCTTTAAAAATTTTAAAAATTTTGCTAATAGAAATTAAAATCAATACTATTATTAACATGTAATTTGTTGAGATAAGTTTAGATATTTCTTGTACTTGCTCTAAATTAGAAAAATTTCCCGATAATGATAAAAAAATTGTAAAACTTAAAAATAAGGACGATAGAAATATAAAAAAAAATAAAAAATTTTGAAAACTTGAACCAACTTTTTTTTTAAGATTCAATAACATTGTTACTTTACAACTTTGGTGGATATCTTGTATTTTTGAACTTTAGATCTAAGTGTATTCCTATTAATACCTAACAGTTTAGATGATTTGATTTGGTTCCCTGAACAGTATTGGAGAGTTTTTGTAATTAATTGCTTTTCAATCTCTGAAATAAATTTTTCAAACAATTGGATCTCTGTTTCATTGTCTAAAGTATCAAATAATTTTTCTAAAAATTCTTCTAGAAAAACATTTAGTGACTTATATGATTTAACATTAAGATCTTCTAATTTATAATTATCTTCAGTAATAGACATTTCATGTTTATCTAAAAGTTCTGTCAGAATTTCACTGGTAACTATTTTCTCTGTTGATAAAGCACAGACTCTTTTAAATAAATTTTCAAGCTCTCTTATATTTCCCGGCCAACTATAATTTTTCATGAATTCCAATGCACTATTATCCAAAGATTTTTCATTGTTTGAGAAATTTGATAAGAAATTTTTTGCTATATCTATTATATCGTTCTCCCTATCTCTAAGAGGAGGCAAATCAATATTTATTACATTGAGTCTGTAATACAGATCCTGTCTAAACAGATTTTGGTCAATAGAATTAAGTAAGTTTTTATTAGTGGCAGAAATTATTCTGACATTAGTTTTAATAACCTCTCTACCACCTAGTCGTGAAAATTCTCCAAATTGTAATACCCTCAATAATCTAGCTTGAACATCAATTGGCATGTCACCAATTTCATCCAAAAAAAGAGTTCCTCCATTCGCTTTTTCAAAAAAACCCAGGGTTCTTTTTTCAGCACCAGTAAATGCACCCCTCTCGTATCCAAAAAGCTCACTTTCAATTAAATTCTTTGGTAAAGTGGCCATATTAATAGGTATAAATGGTGAATGTGACCGAGGACTATAATCATGTATAACTTTTGCAACTAGCTCCTTCCCAGAACCTGATTCACCAGTAATCAGGACTGTATAATTTGTTTTTGTTATTTTTGCTATATTTTTAAAAACACTCTGCATTACAGATGAGGTACCGATTATAGGAAGTTTTTCATCAATTATTGATTCGCTGTTTTTAATCATCTGATTTTTTAGACATCTATCTACAGTAATAGTCAGATCATTTAAATCTAAAGGTTTAGGCAAGTAATCAACTACATCAAGTTGATTAGCTTTAATTGCTGTTAAAAGGTTATTTTTAGCACTAATTATAATAAAAGACTGAGAATTATCTTTAAACTTTACTTTTTTAACAAGTTCCAAGCCATCTCCATCTGGTAAAACCACATCACAAATTATTAAATCAAATTTATTTTTCTCAATATCAACCCATGCTTCAGAAATTGTTGAAACACTTTTTATATTAGTTTTTGAGTTTTTCAATGCTTTTTCAATAACTTTCCTTAAAGAAAAATCATCATCAATAATTAAAATATTTTTACTCATATCATAAACTACAAAGGTAATTTAATTCTAAATGATGTTAGATTATCAGTGCAATCAACTGATATTCTTCCATTATGTAGATTAATGATTCTTTTTACCAAATACAAACCTATTCCTGAACCCCTTTTTTTGGTAGAAAAAAAAGGTAAAAAAATTTTATTTAATTCATTTTTTTTAATTCCAAAACCATTATCCTCAATTTTAACCAATAAGTAATTTTTTTTTTGATTCTCTTTAATGTTAGGTATTATTATGGTTTCTCCATAAATAAATTTAGTTGATAATTTTATAAATGATTTCTCAGAAAATTCTGATGCTTCATAGGCATTATTTAATAAATTTTCAAAGACCTGTATAAGCAAACTTTTGTCTATAGATATTTTTGGTAATGAGGGATCAAATTCTTCAAATATTTTTATTTTTTTGATTTGATTTTTAAGTTTAAATGTACTGTACCGCAACACCTCATGTATATTTTCGGAGCTTTTATTTTTAAGTACAAGTTTACTAGATATTTGAGAAATTGAATTAATTATCTTACTTATTCTATTAGATTCATTGTTAATTATCCCTAATAATTCTGAGTCATATGTTTTTGATTTTTCAATAAGTTGTGAAGCCATTTTTATAGAGCTTAGTGGATTTGTAATTTCATGTACAAAAATTGAAAAGAAATGTTCGTATGCACCATTATCATCAGATATTTCATTATTAAGTGTTTCGTTTTCCTTTTTGAAAATAAGTAGCATATTTTCATCTTTTCTTTCTGTTACTATGCAAACTACTGAAAATTTTAAATTATCTTTTAAAATTGCTTCCCTAATTAAAAAAACACCTATTTTTTTTGAAATTTCATTCAAATTACTTAGAAAAAATAAATCATCGTTAAACAACTCATTTAAATTAGAGTTTTTTATTTGTGAGAAACTTTTTTTTAAAAAATATTGAAACTCTTGGTTGACATAGTGAGTTTTAAAATTTTTTTTATTAATTACCGCTAGAGGATCAGGCATTAAGTCAAAAAAATCTCTGAAGTAGCCATACTCGTTTTCACTTTTCATAGTGATTAAAAAAAGTCTTTAATTAAGGATTTAATTTGAGACCTATCTATAGAATTGTTAATTCTGCACCTAAACTCATTTGAATTTTCTAGGGATTTAGAGTACCAACCTAAATGTTTTCGGAATGATTTAATTCCAATCTCTTCTCCATAATGATTCAAAGAATTTGAGAAATGCTCTAAAATTATATCTTTTTTAAAAGAACTTAAAATTTTAAAATTCTTATTTTTTGTAAAATTTTCCGACATTTCTTTAAATATCCATGGTCTTCCATAAGATCCCCGACCAATCATTACTCCATCTGCACAAGACAAGCTTTGAGCTGTTTTTAGCTCGGATATACTTGTAATATCACCGTTCACAATAACAGGAATTTTAACTGCTTTTTTTACTTTTTTAATGAATTCCCAATCTGATTTTCCTTTAAACATTTGACATCTAGTTCTTCCATGAATAGTAATCAATTTAATTCCTGCTCTTTCAGCCATTTTTGCAAGTTTAGGTGCATTTAAATTTTTCTCATCCCATCCTTTTCTCATTTTCAATGTTACTGGGATATCAACAGCATTTACGACAGACTCAATTATTGATAAAGCTAAAAGCTCATCCTTCATAAGAGCTGAACCTGCATAACCATTTACAACTTTTTTAACTGGACAACCCATATTTATGTCTATGATATCGGCCCCAAAATTTTCACACATTTTTGCTGCCTCGCCCATGACTTTTGGATCACATCCTGCAATTTGAATTGCGTAAAGATCATTTGAGTCTTTCTTAATCATTTTCAAAGTTTTACGGTTTTTTTCAATTAAAGCTCTACTAGCTATCATTTCTGAAAAAACTAAACCTGGTTTAAATTTTTTTACTATTTCCCTGTATGGATAATCAGACACACCTGACATCGGAGCCAAGAAAACTGAACTTTTTAATTTTAATTTACCTATAAACATAAATTAACCTGTAATCTTAATACCAAAATATGCTAGATTTATAAATATATATGATAATAAAATTAACTTGAAGGTAGCTGTATTAGAAATACCTCTTATTTTCTTATATATAAAAAAAAAAACAATTAGCACTAAACTAATGATGCTCAAGACAACTTTATTATTAAAAAAATAATCAAAATTATTGTACTCAAGAAAATGATAATAGAAACCACTTAATAAAGATAAGGTCAAAAAAAACATTGTTAAAAATAAAAATCTTATAGAAATTGTCTCGCTTTCATAAATTGATGGTAACAAATTCAATAATATATTGTTAAACCTTACTTGTTTGAGAATTTTACTTTTTAAGAAAACGCAAACAGAGCTTATCGCACTAATTGTTAACATTGAATATGAAAACAATGAGCTGAATATGTGAATTAGAAGATAAGTATTATCAAATAAAGGGTAATTAATTTCTTGGTTATCCGAGCTAAGAGAAATTAAAAACCTAAAGATTAACAAAATTAAAAAAAAAGGGAGAAATAGTAACCTTAATCTTAGGTACTCAGATGAGAAAATTGATATAAAAAAATGAGAAAGAAAAAAAACAATAAGCAATAAAGTCGTTACTAAACTTAAAACAGAAACAGGGTTTAAAATAATAAAATTATAGTATATTACATTTATAAAACTAATAAAAAGAAGATTAGATAAGTATATTATTTTATTAATTTTGTTGTTACTCTCAATTTCAATAAAGTTTGTGATTAAAAAAACTAAGAAACTTATTAATGATAAAAACTCGATATAAAAAAATAAATTCATATTCCTTAAGGCCTTAAAATGAAAGTTATAGCATTAATTGTGAGCGGTGGTGAAGGAAAAAGATTTGATAAAAGACTTCCAAAACAATTTTTTAAAATTAATGAAAAATCAATATTAGAACAATGTGTTGAAAAATTTGTAGAATCAAATTTATTTTATAAAGTTGTAGTTGTCTGTAATAAGGATTTTGTTGTTGAATCAAAAAAAATTCTGAATAAATATAAACTTTCCTTTATTAAAGGTGGAGGAAGCAGACAAGAATCAGTCTTTAATGGATTAAAATCAATTGAAAAATATTCTCCAAGTAAGGTGCTGATTCACGATGCAGTAAGGCCGTTCTTTTCAAAAGACCTACTATATGAAATTTTTAAAAAATTAAAAAAAAATGAATCCGTAATCCCAACCTTAAAAATCTTTGACTCGGTAAGATTATTAGAAAAAAAAGTATATAAAAACTTTAATAGAGAAAATATAAAACTTGTTCAAACTCCTCAAGCTTTTGATTTTAAAAAAATTTATGATGCGCATAAAAAGTTTAAAAATAAAATTTACACTGATGACTCTTTACTTTTCTATAAAAATGGAAATAAAATTAAAACTATTGCGGGTGAATTAATGAATATTAAAGTAACAGAAAAAAAAGGATTTGAAGAATTAAAAAAAATTTACATGGAAAAAAGCAAAAACTTAGACCTGAGAATTGGTAATGGTTTTGATGTTCACGGGTTGAAGGATGGTGGAAATCTAAAACTTCTTGGAGTTGAATTACCCTTTAATAAAAGTCTAATTGGACATTCTGATGCTGATGTTGGTATTCACGCTTTAGTTGATGCAATTCTTGGGGCAATATCAGAAGGTGATATAGGTGAACATTTTCCACCATCAGAAAAAAAATGGAAAAATAAAAACTCAGAATTTTTTTTAAAATACACTAAAAATTTAATGGAAAAAAATGGTTTTATTCTCAATAACGTGGATATTACTGTGATTTGCGAAAGACCAAAGATTTCAAAATATAAGCAAAAAATGAAAGAAAAAATAGCTAAAATTTTAGAAATAAAAAAAGACAATTTAAACATTAAAGGGACTACGACTGAAAAATTAGGTTTTTTAGGAAGGGAAGAAGGAATAGCATGTCAGGTATCAGTTTCAGTTTTAAAAATAAATGAACATTAAAAAAATATCCTATCAATTTTCGTCAAGTTTTGGTGTTGGGAATTCAAAATTTTTTCCTGGTTCTCTTGCATCACTTATCACATTACCAGTTGTTTGGTTTCTTAGAGATTTTTTTTCAATAAATTTTTTTTTAACAACACTATTTTTTTATTTAATAATATCTTATTTTTTAATTAAGATATGCATAAAAAACATTACAGATAAAGACCCAAAATACATCGTTTCAGATGAACATATTGGGCAATCAATATCATTAATTTTTTGTGATCAGCATATTTATGATTACTTACTTTCTTTTGGACTTTTCAGATTCTTTGATATCATAAAACCCTTCCCTATCAATTTAGTTGATAAACATGTAAAAAATGCCTTTGGAGTAATTTTAGATGATGTTTTAGCAGGTGTATTTGTTTGTATAATAATTGTTTATGTTTTATAACAAAAAAAAAATTAAATTCATTGAAAATTTAAAAACAAAACGTTTAAAGCTTTATGTCGCTGAATCAATAACTGGGGGAAAGTTTACATCTGAATTAGTGAAAATTGAAGGAGCATCAAAGTATTTAGATTATTCAATAATAACTTACAGTAACGAATCTAAATATAAATTCTTAGGAATTGAGGAGGTTATTAAAATACATGGTGTTGTAAGTTCTGAAGTTGCAGTTCAAATGGCGAAAAAAATAAGTTATAAGTCTAGCTTCAAAAATAAAATATCAATAGCTTGCACTGGTTTTGCATCAAAAACAATTGATACAAATAAAAATCAACAAGGAATTGTTTTTATAGCAGTTAATTACAAAAGAAAAACTAATGTTATTAAAAAAACTTTTTTTCAAAAAAACAGAGATGAGATTATTGATTTAACTGTAGAAGCAATGTTTGAACAAGGAAACTTAATCATCTAAATCATAAAAAATTACTTTTTCCGATTTGTCTTTAAAAAATAACTTTTCTTTAATTATAAGCTCCCTAAACTCTTTTTTATTCTCAAAATCATTTATTGTGTCTAATAGACTATCTTTTTTTTTTTTGTTTATTGAAAGCGAGTAATTCATACTTTTTATAATTTGAATATTGTCAAAAATTGTAAACATATTTTTTCTATTAAAAAAAAAAAAAAGAATTAAGGAGATTATTGATAGAAAAATAAACGTTTTATTGTTTTTACTTTTTTGAATCATGTAAAAATTTTTTGATTGGTTCTTTTCCTGAGAATTTTATTGATCTATTTCTATCCTCAATTCTTATAAGTTGATTGTATTTTGCTACTCTTTCTGATCTTGAAAGTGAACCAGTTTTAATTTGACCAGAGTCTATTCCAACAGATAGATCTGAAATAAAAGTATCTTCAGTTTCACCTGAACGATGTGAAATTATGGTTGAAAAATTGTTTTTTTTTGCCAGGTTAATTGTATTTATTGTTTCAGAAAGTGTTCCAATTTGATTTAATTTTATTAAAATTGAATTGGCACATGAGTTTTTTATTCCTTTACTTAACCTTTCAACAGACGTTACAAAAAGATCATCACCAACCAATTGACATTTATTTCCAATTTTCTTAGATAATTCACACCAGCCACTCCAATCGTCCTCGTGTAATCCGTCTTCAATTGATATTATTGGATATTTATTAAGCAGTTCCTGATAATAATCAATTAGTTGAGAAGAAGTAAATAGTTTAGATTCTCCTTTCAGATTATATTTTTTGTTTTCAAAAAATTCAGAGGAAGCTATATCTAGAGCGATAAAAATATCTTCACCTGGCTTATAATTTGAAATTTCTATTGCATCTAATATGTAATTTAAACATTCTTTATTAGACTTAAAATCTGGAGCAAATCCACCCTCATCACCAACAGAAACTGAATAGTTATCTTTTGAAAGTAATTTTTTTAAGGAATTAAAAATTTCGCACCCAGCTCTTAAAGCTTCCTTAAATGTATCAAAGCCACATGGAACTATCATAAATTCTTGAAAGTCTAAGTTATTATTAGCATGACAACCACCATTAACTATATTCATCATTGGTGTGGGCAAGCTATTATTTATACCCCCAATGTAACTAAACAATGGAACATTATGAAATTTAGCTGCAGCGCGTGCAGAAGCCATTGACACTGCAAGAATAGAATTTGCTCCTAGTCTTGATTTATTTTTTGTGCCATCTAGTTCAATTAATATGTCATCAATAGTTTTTTGTTCTCTCACATCAATGCCTTTTATAGTTTCCCTTATTTCAGTATTAATAAAATTAACTGAATTAAGGACACCTTTTGAAAAAAACCTTTTCTTATCTTTGTCTCTTAACTCATGAGCCTCAAATGACCCAGTGGAAGCACCTGATGGAACTGATGCTAGTTCTACTATTGAATTATTTAGTGTAATCTCAACCTCTACTGTTGGGACTCCCCTACTATCAATAATTTCTCTTCCAAAAACATTGGTAATAACTGACATAATCAAATTAATTCGTTTTTAGATAAATTATCATAAAGTTTAATTGAATGTATAAGTTTTCCTAATTTTTTTAATGGAACCATATTTGGTCCATCAGAGGGTGCCTTTGATGGATGATCATGAGTCTCCATAAAAATCCCAGATATTGCAGTAGTCACTGCTGCCTTAGCTAAAACACTTACAAATTTTGATTGACCGTCAGAAGAATTACCTTTACCACCAGGTAATTGAACTGAATGTGTAGCGTCAAAAATGATTGGAAATTTAGTTTTTTTCATTATTACCAAAGATCTCATATCAGAGACTAGATTATTGTATCCAAATGAAGTACCTCTTTCAGTAAGTAAAACTTTGTTATTTCCAGTGGAAAGTAATTTTTTAACAACATTTTCCATATCCCAAGGTGAAAGAAATTGTCCTTTTTTTACATTGACGGGCAGATTTGATTTACCAGCCTCAATTAGTAAGTCTGTTTGTCTACAGAGAAATGCAGGAATTTGTATAATATCAATATACTTCTTTACTGTTTCAATTTGTCGGGCGTCATGAACATCAGTTGTTACTGGGCAGTTAAACTTTTCCCCAACTTCGGCTAAAATATCTAATCCTTTCTTAAGTCCAACTCCCCTTTTGCTCTCATGACTAGTTCTATTAGCTTTATCAAAAGAACTTTTATAGATATATTTGAAGTTCAATTTTTTTGATAATATATCTATTTCAGAACAAATATCTAATGCATGTGATCTACTTTCAATTTGACAAGGGCCAAGGATGAATTTAATTTCTTCTGAATTAGAAAAAAAAAAATCTTTTTTTATTTTTACCTTTTTCATTCTAATTACTCTGATTTTTAAATTTTAATACTGCCGAAATAAATGAATTAAAAATAGGGTGCGGCTTAAAAGGTGTTGATTTTAATTCAGGATGAAATTGCACACCAACAAACCAAGGGTGATTATTTCTTTCAATTATTTCAACAAGCTTTTTATTAGGTGACATGCCACTCAGTGTTATACCACTATTAATAATAGGTTTTAAATAATTGTAATTTACTTCATATCTATGTCTATGTCGTTCATAAATTTTTGTTTTTTTATATATTTTGAACACTAATGTATCTTTTTTTAAAATTGATTCATAAGAACCTAATCTCATACTACCACCAAGATTATCTAAATCCTGTTTGTGTAACTTATTTCCTTTTTCCCATTCATTCATCATAGAGATCACTGGAAAATCAGTTTTACCAAATTCAGTTGAAGAAGACTTTTCATAGCCCTTTAAGTTTCTTAATGACTCAATAATAGCCAGCTGCATCCCAAAACATATTCCTAAAAAAGGGACATTAGATGTTTTAGCAAATTTTATTGCATTTATTTTTCCTGATGATCCTTCTTTTCCAAATCCACCGGGTACTAAAATTCCTTGAAAATTTTTAAGAATTTTCTGTGTTTTGTTAAAGTCTTGAATTTTTCTGGAATCTATCCAAGAAATATTAACTTTAGTATTATTAAATATACCACTATGAAATAATGCTTCATTCAATGACTTATAGGATTCTGATAAATTGATATACTTTCCAACAATAGCTACATTAATTTCTTTTTCTAAGCGTATAAACTTTTTATGAAAATTATTCCAAAAATCTAAGTTTACTTTTTTATTTTTTAATGAAAAATGGGAATTTAATTTTCTTAAAAGTCCTTCATTATGAAGCTTTAAAGGAACTTCATAGATAGTTTTAGCATTTTCAAGCATAAGTACTGAATCAAGGGACAAATTACAAAATAGAGATATTTTTTTTTTAGAATCTTTTGAAAACTTATTTTCTGTTCTACATATTAACAAATCTGGTTGGATACCAAGCCCTAGTAGTTCTTTAACAGAGTGTTGAGTAGGCTTTGTTTTAAATTCATTAGCAGATGAAATAAAGGGAACAAGAGTAATATGAATGAATAATGATTTCTCTTTACCTATCTCATTTCTTAACTGCCTTAGAGCTTCTAAAAAAGGAAGGCTTTCAATATCTCCAACCGTTCCTCCAATTTCGCAAATAACAAAATCTTCATTCTTAAGATCTTTTTTAATAAATTTTTTTATTTCGTCGGTAACATGAGGAATAACTTGGACAGTTGAACCTAAATAATCACCTTTTCTCTCTTTTCTTAAAACTTCAGAATAAACTTTTCCAGTTGTTATGTTATCACTTTTTTTTGAAATTATTCCTGTAAATCTTTCATAGTGCCCTAGATCCATATCCGTTTCTGCTCCATCATCTGTAACAAAAACCTCTCCATGTTGAGCGGGATTCATCGTTCCAGGATCAATATTCAAATATGGGTCAAGTTTTCTTATTCTTAAGTTAAATTTAGACAGTTTAAGTAAAGATGCTAAAGAGGAGGTTACAATACCTTTACCAAGTGAGGAGACGACTCCTCCAGTAATAAAAATGTATTTAGTCATTCTTTTTTAAAAAATTACCTACTCCGTTGGTACATTTAATTCATCATCAACTGATTGTTCAACATCAAATTCCTCTGGGATCAAATCTAATCTATCAATGATGGAATCATCAGAGGAATCAATTATTGACTCTTGATTATAATTTGAATTGGTAATAAATACTAAAGATAAACTTGTAAGGAAAAAACAAAAGGCAAGAAAAGAAGTGGTCTTTGTTAAGATATTAGAGGTACTTCTCGCAGTTAGAAAGTCACCCAGACCTCCAGAACCCCCAGCTTGCCCTATACCAAGTCCACCACCTTCTGATCTTTGAAGTAAAACTAAAATAATAAGAAATACACAAATAATTATATGGATAGATAATATTACAGCAAACATATTGTAAACAATATTGAAAATTTTTAAAAAATCAATTAAAAATCTCCTTTTAGAATATTTGAAATTTCTTTTTCCAACAAACTCGCTCCTCCAATAAGTGCACCATCAACCTTGCATTTTTCTCTAATTTCAAAAAAGTTTTTAGAATTTACCGATCCACCATATAAAAATTTTATATCTTCAATTTTTTTATTTTTTTTTAAAAAACCTTTACAACTTTCTTTAACTTCAATTATATCATCAACTGACGGCACTAAACCTGTGCCGATTGACCAAATTGGTTCATAAGCAACTATTAATTGTCCCATTTTCTTTGGTATACACTCATCCAACTGTTTGAAGATAAATTTCAAATAAGATCCTTTTTGCCTGAGTAAATAAGATTCTCCTACACAAACAATTGGAATAACACTATTTTTGATTGCAATATCAATTTTATTTCTAATGTGCAAATTTTCTTCTTTATGAAATGCCCTTCTTTCAGAGTGTCCTACTATTACATATTTACAACCAAATTCTTTAATAAGTACAATACTTGAGTCTCCCGTATAAGGTCCTTTTTCTTCAAAATGACAATCTTGAGCACCTAAGAGAATTTGAGATGATTTAATTAAATCTTTTACATGAGGAATGAGTAAATACTGAGGACAGACAATATTTTTTATATTTTTTGAAATTTTTAAGGCTTTCAGTTTAGAAATTAATTTTTTTGCACTAATTAAATTTAAATTCATCTTCCAATTTGAAACAATTAATGTATTTTGTGCCATATATATGTTATACAACTTTTTTAATATCATTGAAACATGTTAACAACCTTAAGAAATACATCTAAAAATATTGTTTTAAAGTTTGTTCTTGGAACCCTCCTAACAATACTAATAATTAGTTTTGCCATGTGGGGAACAGAAGACTTAGTTGGTATTACTAAAAAACAAAATACAGTAGCCTCTGTTGGTAAACTTGATGTTTCCGCTCAAGAATTTTATTCTCTTTACTCAAGACAAACTGAAGAGATCAGAAAGTTATTAGGAGCCTCACTTGATATTGAGAAATCAAGAGAATTTGGATATGTTGACAGAGCTTTAAGTTCTTTAATCAATAGAGCCCTATTCAATAATGAAGCTCTAGAACTAGGGCTATCTGTTAGTGATAGAAATGTTAAAGATAAAATTTTAAGTGATGATGCGTTCAAAGATGACCTTGGACAATTCAGTGAACTTTTATTTAGACAATTAATCTCAGAATCTGGTTACACTGAAGCTAGTTATGTTGAAGGGACGCGACAAGATCTTGCGAGAGAGCAAATGGTAGAAACTATTCGATCAAGTTTAATAATACCAAAAGTTATTGAAAATAAACTTGGTGAATATAATTTACAAGAAAGAGCCGTTGATTATGTAACAATTGACATACAAAAAGAAAAAATTGGTGAGATTCAAAAAGAAGATATTAGAAAACATTACGAAGATAATAAAAAAACTTTCCTTTCACCTGAATTTAGAAGCGCACAAACACTTCTACTTGACGCAAAAAAATATGCAAAAAAATCAACAGTTACTGAGGATGAAATTCAACTGTTATATGATGAAAGAAAAGAATCATTAATTGAACCAGAACAAAGATATCTTAAGCAAATTTTGGTTCAAGACGAAAAACAAGCAAACTCAATATTTGATAATTTAAAAAAGGGTGATTTTGTTAAAGTTGCAAAAACAAATGCAAATCTGACCGAAGCTGACATAGATCTTGGCTGGAACACCAAAAATGAATTACCTGATGAAATTGTTAAAGCGGTTTTTAATTTAAAAAAAAATGAAATTTCAAAACCTATTAAAAGTACTTTTGGATGGCATATAGTCAAATTAATTGAAAAAAAGGATAGGAAAGAGGTAACATTTAATGAAGTAAAAAATAGTTTTAAGAATGAAATTTTACTAGATAAAGGTAAGGAAGCTGTTTTTGATTTACAAGATGAATTAGAAGACCTTCTCTCCTCTGGCAGTACATTTGAAGAAATTTCACAAACACTTGACGTAACTTTAATTAAAGCTGAATTCATTGATAGATCTGGTTATGTTAGAAATGGTGAGATAAATTCAGATTTTCAGGATGAGAGAATTTTGAGAACTATTTTTAACCAAAGTTTAAATGAGGAGGGAAACATAATCAACATTGACAAAGATGAAGGTCTTGCAATAAGTATTGTTACAGAGATAATTGAACCAAAACAACTTAGTCTTGATGAATCTTTAGAAAAAGTGAAAAGTGAGTTATCAAATAAGTTAAAAAAAGAAAAAGCAATGAAAAGGGCTAATGACATTCAGAAAACTATTAAAACGAATAAAGATTTCATAAATATGGCAAAGAAAAATAATCTTGAAATAAAAGGAGTTAAGCCTTTTACAAGAATTCTTCCAGATAGTAGCGACTTACCAATCCCACTTATCAGTAAAATATTTGAGTCAGAATTGAACGATGTAAATATTGAAACAAGAGGACCTAATGAGATTATCATAGCTCAAACTGTAGAGATTATTAATAGTTTAGTAAAAGATAAAAAGGAATTAGATAATTTTAGTTCAAGGGTTAAAGATGATATAACAATTGATCTTTTAGCACAATTTTCTGAGGCTTTAAGAAAAAAATATAAAATCACAATTAATGATGATGTAATTGATCAATTAAATTAAATTTCAATGGATATATTAAAACCTGATCTTAAGCTATTTAAAGAAAAGTACGATTTAGGGATTAAGCAAGTTTTATTTACATCCTTTGCAGCTGACGTACATACACCAATATCTTCCCTTCTTAAACTTGAAAAAGAAAAATATCTATTCCTATTTGAATCTGTTGAAAGGGGAAGTCAAAAAGGCAGGTATTCGGTCATAGGCATGAAACCAGATTTAATATGGGAGTGTAAAAATGGTGTATCAAAAGTAAAAAAATCAAGTGATCATTTCATAAAAAAAAAAATAAATTCAGATCCACTAGACAACTTAAGAAAAATAATTGAGGAGAACAAATTAAAAATTCCACACAATTTACCTTCTATAGCATGTGGTTTGTTTGGGTACCTAGGTTACGAAATGATTAAATACTTTGAAAATGTTGAAATGATTAAAAAAGACAAACTTGATTTACCTGAATCTATTTTTATAAGACCATCCTTAACGTTAGTTTTTGATAATGTTAATGACAAACTATATATAAGTAAGATTATCTCTCCTAACTCAAAAAATGCTCTAGAAACATTTAAATTAGCAGAGTTAGAAGTAACTAACTTAATTCAAAAAATTACTAAACCCTTAAAAAAAAGTAACCTAAATCTTAACAATTTAAATAGTAATGTAGACATTTTTAAAAACGTAAAGTCTAACACAACTTATTTTGAATTTAAAAAAATGGTAGAAAAAGCTAAGAAATACATATTTGAAGGTGAGATTTTTCAAGTTGTTTTATCAAGGCTTTTTAAAACAAAAATTAAATCAAGTCCAGTGTCAATATACAGAGCTTTAAGACATTTGAACCCATCACCTTATCTATTTTTCATGAACTTTAAAGACTTTACTATTGTTGGATCAAGCCCAGAAATTTTAATTAAACTTGAGGATGATAAAGTTACCATTAGGCCCATAGCTGGTACGAGAAAAAGAGGACAAACTAAACAAGAAGACAGGAAACTTGAAAAAGATTTATTAAGCGACCCAAAAGAAATATCAGAACATTTAATGTTACTAGATTTGGGAAGAAATGATATCAGTAGAGTTACACAACCCGGCTCGGTTAAAGTTACTAGCAAAATGTATATTGAATATTTTTCTCATGTAATGCACATTGTTTCAAATATTGAAGGAAAAATTAACAAAAAAAAAAATAGTACAGATGTTTTATTCAGTGGTTTTCCTGCTGGAACGGTCACAGGTGCCCCAAAAATTAGAGCAATTGAAATTATTGAAGAATTAGAAAAGAATAGAAGAAATATTTATGCTGGTTCAGTTGGATATATTTCAAATAATGGCAACATTAACACTTGCATAGCATTAAGAACTGCGTTTATTAAAGAAAAACAAATATATGTGCAAGCAGGTGCAGGTATCGTTGCTGACAGCAAACCCTTAAACGAATTTAAGGAAACAGAAAATAAAGCTTTAGCAATATTAACAGCGTGCAAACATGCAGATAATCTCAAATAATGCTTATTCTAATTGATAACTACGATAGCTTTACTTATAATTTAGTCCACTATTTTGAAGAAATAGGGCAGTCAGTGAAAGTTTTCAGAAACGATGAAATTTCTATTGAAAAAATATTTAAATTTAAACCAAAGTATCTTGTAGTTTCTCCAGGACCTAGTTCACCAAAAAATTCTGGAATTTGTTTAGAATTGATAAAAAAAAATTCTGAACTAAAAAAACCTACTCCAATGTTAGGTGTTTGCCTTGGGCACCAAGCAATTGCAGAAACATTTGGAGGAACAGTTATACAAAGTGGTAAACCGGTACACGGTAAAGTAAGTAAAATTTATCATGAAAACACTAAGCTTTTTAAAAATATTAGTAACCCTTTTAATGCTACTAGATATCACTCACTAATTGTAAAAAAAAGTAGTGTTCCAAAAAATTTTAAAATTACTGCATCAATTGAAGATGGTACAGTTATGGCAATAGAACACACTAATTTACCAATTTTTGGTGTACAATTTCACCCTGAAAGCATTGCGACAGATTCTGGGCATCAGCTACTAAAAAATTTTATAAATTTAAACACTTAATTATTAATATTGGAGAATTAAAATGAAAAAAATTTTTAATAATCTTTTAGGTGGAAAAGATCTCACCCTTAGTGAAGCAGATCTTTTAGTAGAAAGTATTTTTAAGTCAAATATTAATAATGCTCAACTATCGTCAATATTAACTTTATTACATAAAAAGAAAGAATCTTTCAACGAAATATATGCGTTTACAAATTACTTAAAAAAAAAATGTAAAAAAATAAACATCTCAGGTGAGTTCATGGATACTTGTGGTACTGGTGGCGATAACAAAGGAAGTTTTAATTTTTCAACAGCGACCTCGATTCTTTTATCTACATTTAATATTAAAATTTCTAAACATGGAAATAGAAGTGTAACATCAAAATCTGGAAGTTTTGATGTTTTAGAATCTTTAGGGATTAATGTATCATCTGAGTTAAGTCATATAAAAAAAACTCTAAAAACTAATGGAATTTGTTTTCTATTTGCTCCAAATTTTCATGGTTCGCTAAAACAAGTTGCAGAGGTCAGAAAATCTTTACCTTTTAAAACAATTTTTAATCTTTTAGGTCCACTCTTAAACCCATTAAAGTTACATTATCAACTTTTGGGTGTCAGTAATTATGAAAATTTACTAACTCATGCGAAGTGTTTAAGTAAAATGAACTTAAACAAATCATGGGTTGTCTTTGGAGAAAAAGGCTATGATGAATTAACCACCACTTCAAAAAATTATATTATTGAAGTAAATAAAAATAAAATTAGTAAAGTTAAGATACTTGACCCAAAAGAGATTGGTTTTAAAATAAGAAGAGAAAATGAACTTAAAGGTGGAACCCCTGAAGAAAATGCATTCATCATGAGACGTCTCTTTGAAGGTGAAAGTGGTGCAATAAGAGATAATGTTGTGTTAAATACAGCAGCAGGATTACTTATATGTAACAAAGTAAAAAATATAAAAGAAGGTATATCTAAAGCAACTATGAATATTGAAAATGGTCAGGGACTAAAAAAATTAAATTCATTAATTACACTTTAGCATGAATACTCTAGACAAAATATGTCAATTAAAACATAAGGAAATTAATCTTTTAAAAAAAAAATTTAAACCCTCAGAACAAAACAAACAAACCAGAGGGTTTCTTAAAAATTTACTTATTAAAGACGATTATAACTTTAATTTAATTGCTGAAATTAAAAAGAGTTCTCCAAGTAAAGGAGAAATTTGTAAAAATTTTGACCCAATAAAAATTGCTATTGATTATGAGAAGGCTGGTGCAAAATGTCTTTCAGTATTAACTGAAAAAAACTACTTTGGTGGACATTTAAGTTACATTTCACAAATTAAAAAATTTGTAAATATTCCAATTTTAAGAAAAGATTTTATTATTGATGAATGGCAAATCATTGAAAGCTACCACGCTGGTGCAGATTGTATTTTACTAATTTTAGCAATTCTAAATAACCAGCAAATTAAAAGTTTTTATAATCTATCAAATAAATTAGGGATGGATGTTATATGTGAGGTACATGATGAGCACGAATTATTACGTGCCGTAAAATTAGAAGTAAATTGTATTGGAATAAATAATAGAAATTTAAAAACGTTAAGTATTAACAAAAATATATTCCATTTACTTTCAAATAAAATTCCTAACGAAACAATTAAAATTTGTGAAAGTGGATTAACCTGTAATGATGACTTGAAAAAGTTTACTAAAAGTGGTGCAGATGCTTTTTTGATTGGGGAAACATTAATGAAATCAAAAAATATTTATGAAGAAACAAAAAAAATAATTAAAAGATGACATTTTCACACCTAAAAAAAAATAAAGTTTCAATGGTTGATATATCAAAAAAAAAATTAACAAATAGAATAGCTAGGGCTAAACTTAAAATAAATTTTTCGGAAAAATCTTTCACAAAAATTATTAATAGTAACTCACCAAAAGGTGAAATATATAATATTGCGAGAACAGCAGCAATTTCTGCAGCAAAAAAAACCTCAGAATTGATCCCTTTGTGTCATAATCTACCAATATCATACATTAATATTGACTTTAAAATTGATAAAGCAAATCTATCTATTGAAATATTATCAGAGGTTAAGGCTCAATTTTCAACAGGTGTTGAAATGGAGGCTTTAACTGCCTGTTCAGTTGCAGGATTAGTGATCTACGATATGTGCAAATCATTAGATAAAAAAATAATTATGACTGAGCTTAAACTTTTATTCAAAAAAGGTGGTAAGTCTGGTACTTTTGAAAATGATTAGTTTTACTAGTTCAATAAATTTGATACAAAAAAATGTATCAAAATCTATTAAATCTGAATTTATTGATATTAAAGAAAGTTTTGGAAGAATCCTTGCTTCTGATTTGTATTCAAAATGCGATTATCCACGAGAAAATCTTTCTTCAATGGATGGAGCAGTAATATTCAAATCAGATTTAAAAATGAAAGAAATTGAGATTATCGGAGAAATTAAAGCAGGAGACAGTTTTGCAAATGACTTTGGTAAGGGCCAATCCAAATTAATTTTCACTGGTGGAATTGTTCCAGGGATAAATAAAATAATAATTCCAAAAGAGCAATTTATAATTTCTGAAAATAAATTAATAATGAAAGATAGAAAAGTTCAGGCTTTTATCAGAGGTAAAGGAAGTGACTTTAAAAAAAAAGAATTATGTCTTAGCAAAAATACAAAAATGACCTGTAGAACAATAGCTCTTGCAGCAGCTATGAGAATAAACAAAATTAAAGTTTTCAAAAAACCAGAAGTAATAGTAATAATAACTGGGGATGAACTTATATCATCTAAAAAAGAAGGTCCATTGGTAATATCAACAAATCAAATAATGATAAAAAAAATAGTTGATGAGTTTGGGGGAAATCTTAAAAAAATTTATATTGTAAAAGACAAAATTGAAGACCTAGAAAAATTGATTAATAAACTTAGAGATTTTGATATCCTTATAACATCAGGAGGTATTTCAAGAGGAAAATATGATCTAGTAAAAAAAGTTCTAAGTAATCAAAAAATGAAAATTTTATTTGATAGGGTATCAATTAAACCTGGCAAGCCCACAACATTTGGAAAGTTTTCAAAAAATAGATATTTTTTAGGTTTACCTGGCAACCCTGTTTCTTGTTTCACATCATTAGTTTTTTTTTTCTCTGCGTTTATTAATTGTTTTTATGGTATGAACTATCTTAATATTTCAAAAACAAAACTTACGCTAAATAACAATTTAAAAAGAAACAAACATTTAACATTGTTTTTAAGAATAAAAAGAATAAAAAATAAACCCAATTTTTTTAATGTTTTTTCAAAACAAGACAGTGCACAGATGAAAATTTTAAGTGAGTCAAATGGTATTCTTATTAGAAAACCTTTTGAAAAGAATTTGAAGAAAGGGACAGAATGTAATGTGCTTTTATATGAAAATATACTAAACAATAAGATATAACTTGACTAAGAAGTAGAACTTATGTAGAACATTTATTATGTTAACCTTAAAACAAAAAAAATTATTAGACTTTTTAATTGATTATTTTGAAAAAAACCATGTCTATCCAACCTTTGATGAAATGAAAAATTTTTTACAAATAAAATCTAAATCCGGCATACACAAACTTCTTTCAAGTTTAGAAGAAAAAGGATTTGTTAATAGGCTTCCTCACAAAGCAAGAGCACTTAGTATAAATACAAACTTTGATGGTGTTAATACAAAATATAATGAAAATGAAAAGGAACTTCCTTTCCTAGGTAGAATTGCTGCTGGTAACCCTATAGAAGCTATAACAGGAAGTTTTGAACAGATTTCAGTACCAAATTATCTTATTAACAATAAATATGATCATTTCACCCTTGAAGTTACAGGAGATTCAATGATTGATGCAGGAATATATGATGGTGACATCGTTATAATTAGAAGAACAGAAATTGCAAATTCCGGTGATATTGTCGTGGCCTTAATAGACCAAAATGAGGTTACACTAAAAAGATTTAGATCTTTTAAAAACTCTATAGCTCTTGAACCTGCTAATAAAAATTATAAAATTAGAATTTTTGGTGAAGATAGAGTAAAAATACAAGGTAAGTTGGTAGGATTGATAAGAAAATTCTAAAAAATGAAAACAATAACCAGATTTGCCCCTTCACCAACAGGCCTTCTTCATCTTGGTGGTCTAAGAACGGCTCTATTTAATTTTCTTCATGCTAAATCTAATGGAGGAAAGTTTAAAATAAGAATTGAAGATACTGATCAAACAAGAAATAAACAGGAGTCAATAGATTCAATTTTTAATGGGCTTAAATGGTTAGGTCTTGAGTTTGATAAGGAGGTCGTATATCAAAGTCACAAAATCTTAGAACACAAGAAAATTATAAATCAATTAATTGAAAATAATTTTGCATATAAATGTTATCATACTGATGATGAAATTCTTGAATTAAAAAAACACAAAAAAAAATTTAAGAGTGAGTGGAGAGACAATGTTAATCGTTCAAAAAATACTCAGTTTTGTGTTAGAATAAAATCACCTTTAGACGGACAAACAATAATAAACGACAGAATTCAAGGAAAAGTTAAAGTTGATAATAAGGAGCTTGATGATTTTGTAATAATGAGATCTGATGGCTCACCAACATTTCTTCTATCTTCGGCTGTTGATGACTTTTTGATGTCTATTACAGACATTATCCGCGGTGACGATCATTTGACTAATTCTTTTCGACAGATGGTTATTTTTAAATATTTAGATTATGTACCGACATTTTCGCATATGCCTTTAATTCATAATGAAAATAACGAAAAACTATCAAAAAGAAATAATGCTTTGTCTATTGAGGAATACAGAAACAAGGGTTTTTTATCAGAAACTATTATTAATTATCTGTTAAGATTAGGTTGGTCTTATAAAGACAAAGAAATTATTTCGTTAGATGATGCAATAAATAATTTTAAAATAGAAAAAATAGGTAAATCACCATCTAAACTTGATAATAAAAAACTACTTTTTCTCAACAACTTTTATATTAAAACTAAAAATGACGACTTTATTTTTAATGAAATAAAAAATAATTCAGCCTTTTTAAAAATTAAAAATACAAAAGAAGAGATTAGTAAAATAAAAAATTTAATAAATATTTACAAAGAAAGATCAAATTCATTGAACGAAATTGTAAATAACCTTATTTCAATCAATGAAGATGTTTTAACTTACTCCAAGGAAGAAAAAAATATTTTAAATAATACTGAGTATCTAAAAACTAAACTTTTAGATAAATTATCTTTAATAGAATCTTGGGATGATTATATACTAGAAAATGTTATAAAAGAAATCATAGAAAATATGGGTTTGAAATTTAAAGATTTAGGACAACCATTGAGACTAGTTATATGTGGATCAATCAATGGACCGTCTATAGTAAAAATAATGAAAATTATCGGTAAAGAATCAACATTAAAAAAAATAAAAACCAACTGGAAATAAAATTGAAGAATAAAGATACTATTACAGTTGTTGACAATAGAAATAACAACAAATTTGAATTTAAGATAAAAAAAGGGTCATTTGGACCAGATGTTGCTGATCTTACTGCCTTTTACTCAAAAACAGGTATGTTTGTTTACGATCCTGGTTTTACTTCAACAGCAAGTTGTTCCTCAGAGATAACATTCATAGATGGAGAAAAAGGAATTTTACTACATAGAGGTTACAAAATTGAGGACCTAGCAGAAAAATCTGATTATCCAGAAGTTTGTTATCTTCTTTTAAATGGTGAATTACCTGATGTTGAAAATAAAAAAAAATTCATCAAGATTCTTACAAATCATACAATGTTGCACGAGCAATTATTAAGATTCTATAGTGGTTTTCGACGTGATTCTCATCCTATGGCAGTAATGGTTGGTATAGTTGGGGCCTTATCATCATTTTATTCTGAAAAAAATTATGACTTTTCATCAACTGAAGGAATGTGGGTTGCTGTTAGTAGATTACTTGCCAAATTGCCAACGATGGCAGCTATGGCATATAAATATTCATTAGGACAGCCATTTATATATCCAAAAAATAATCTAAGCTACAGTGAAAATTTTCTTCACATGTTGTTTTCTACACCTTGCGGTGAGTATCATCCATCTAAAGCAAGTATAGAGGCCTTAGATAAACTTTTAATACTTCATGCTGATCATGAACAAAACGCCTCTACATCTACAGTCAAAATGGCAGGGTCCTCTGGAGCCAACCCATTTGCATGTGTTGCTGCAGGGGTTGCTTCGTTATGGGGACCTGCACATGGAGGGGCTAATGAATCTGTGATTAGAATGCTAAACGAAATCGGCTCCGTCAACAATATTCAAAAGTTTATAGAAAAAGCAAAAGATAAAACTGATTCCTTTAGATTAATGGGATTTGGGCATAGAGTTTATAAAAATTATGATCCGAGGGCAAATGTACTTAGAAAATATTGTCATAATTTACTGAAAGAGATAGATTCATTCAATGTGCCTTTATTTAAATTAGCGACAAAACTTGAAGAAATTGCACTGAATGACAGTTATTTTATAAAGAAAAAACTATATCCAAATGTAGATTTTTATTCGGGAATTATATTAAAAGCACTCGGGATGCCTGAATCCATGTTTACAGTTATTTTCGCAGTTGCAAGAACAGTAGGTTGGATATCTCAGTGGAAAGAGATGACTGAATTGACCAATAATAAAATTAGCAGGCCAAGGCAGCTTTATACAGGAAAGAATAAACGTGAGTTTATTGAAATTGAGGAAAGGAGAAATATCAAAAAAATGTATCCTGGAGAAATTAAATAACTATTTTTTAAAAATATGATCAACCATCAATTTAGAGGGACTTCCGTTATTTAACATTTTCTTAGAAAAGAGATTCATATACTTTATCTGTTTTTTCCTTAAGGTTTTATTATTCAAGATATCTCTAATTTGATTAATTACACGAGAATAAGTAAACTTTTCAAAAATAAGTTCTGGAACAACTTCTTTATTAAAAAAAATATTTATTAAAGAACAGAATTTAACTTTAACAAAAAACTTTATTAATATTCTCGTCAAATAATTAGTATCATAAACTACAACCATTGGTGTTTGATAGTTACTTAACTCCAATGTAACACTTCCCGAAGATGCCAATGCGAGTGAAGATTGCATCATAATTTTTTGTTTAAGATTGTAGTTAGTAATTATTTTTGCATTAGAATTTGGAATTATTTTATTAATAATTTCCTTATGATGGTCAAAACCAAGAATAAAAAATTTATAATTTGGATATTCAAAAGAAATGTCATTTAATACATTCTTCATTTTTTTTAGATTTTTTTTTATCTCAGTTTCTCTTGAACCTGGAAGAAAACTAATTATTTTTTTTTTTTTAATATTGCTTTTATTGAAAAAGATTTGATGACCAACCCAAAACGTATCTAACCCATGCTCAAGAAAATATTTCTTTTCAAATTTAAAAAGTACAAAAAGCTGATCATATAAGTTTGCAAATATTTTTGCTCTATATTTTTTCCAAGCCCAAACTGTTGGGGCAACATAATGAATCATCCTAACTTTTTTTCTCAAACCTTGAATTTTTTTTATAAGTCTATAACTGAAACTTGGTGAATCAATTGTAATGATAATGTCTGGAGGATTATTTTTTATAAAATTTTCTACTTTTTTAAAGATTTTATAAAATTTAGGTATTCTTATTAAAACCTCTATTAACCCAATTGTATTAAACTTTTCTATTGGAATCCATGAGCTTAATCCTTCCATTTTCATTAGCTCACCTCCAATTCCTTGGATGGAACAGTTTTTCTTTTTTTTAAGTTCTCTTATTAAATGCGAACCTAAGTAATCACCAGATGCTTCAGTTGCTATAATATAAATTTTCATCACAAACCATATAAAAAAAAGTGGTTCTTATTACAAAAACTTAATATTTTTTGCTTGTCTAGAAAAATTGTCTTGTTGGCACTATATGCAATTCCGACAACACCACTTTTGAAGCAATTTTTTAAAGTTTGAAGTCCAATCGTTGGCAAGTCAGCTCTTAGGTCTTGTTTAACTTTTATTAATTTAATTAATACTCCTCTTTTTACTTTCTGCATATAAGGTAAAGATTGTTTAATTAAATTATCAGTGCCTTGAGCAGCTTCTATACCAATTACATTTCCCTCTTGAATTAAAATTGATTGGCCTATATCAAATTTTGAATTGGCATTGAGAATTAAAGACCCCTTATGAATATCTTTTAAAAAATTATTTGATATTTTTACATTAGTCTGATTACCGAACCCAAGAAATAAATCTGGAAAAGTTTTATGAATATACAGGATCATAAAATTAAGGTTTTCTAACTCTGAAATTACAAATTTCAATAACTTGTTATCACCGCCTTGAAAAAGTATTTTTGCAAATTTAGGTAATAGTTTAAGACTATTAAAGTCAGGTTTTATATCGGTAACTCTTGGTCTATTTATTGATCCTGCCATAAGAATTTTTGTGAATCCTTTTTTCTTTAAAGACTTTAATTCAGTGATAATTTTTCCTAATCTTATAGATTTAGAATTTGAAGATTTACAAAAGTTGTTTTTACCGATTGCTAAAACCTTAAATTCAAAATTTGAATTTTCAATTTTTTTTAAAATAAATTTTGGTAAATCGCCATCTCCAAAAATAAATATTACTTTATTCATTGTACTAGTCAGGCATACAATATGATCTATCTGAATGGTTTTGAAGAAATTTTAAAAGCTTTGAAACAATTGAATTATTATTTTTATTTTTCATAACTTTTGAAACTCTATCTCTAAAAGTGTCATCTTTGTTAAAAAAAATATATTTAAAAGTTTTTCTAAATTCTGATATTTCATTTTTTTTAGTATTCCTTCTTTTTAAACCCAATATATTAATTCCAGATAATTTAGCACGGTTTCCCATTACTGTTGAGAATGGTATAACATCAGCTGTTACGCCCGACATCCCTCCAATCATAGCACCTTCCCCAATTCTACAAAATTGATGGATTGCACTAAGTGCTCCCACAACAACATTGTCCTCAACGATAACATGACCTGCAAGTGTTGAGTGATTTGCAAAAATAACATTATTACCAATGCGACAATCATGCGCAATATGGGTTCCAATCATTAACAAACAATTGTTACCGACTGAAGTAATCTTTCCTCCTCCCTTTGTACCAGGATTAATAGTAACATATTCACGTATTTTACAATTCTTTCCAATTTGAATGGTAGAAACCTCACCTTTATATTTTAAATCTTGAGGCGAAGAACCAATAGATGCAAATGGAAAAATTTCTGTATTTTCTCCAATTGTTATATTACCAGAAATACTTACATGATTATGAATATGACAATTTTTCCCGATATTAACGTTTTTTCCAATAAAACAAAATGGTCCAATTTTAACGTTTTTTTCAATATTCGCATTTTCGTCTATAATGGAAGATTTATTAATCATAGTTTGAATCTAAAGATTCTTGAAATAAGAACAAATAAAAAAAAATTTCAAAATATTTCATTATTTAAGGAGTATTTAAAATAGCTGATATTTCTGCTTGTGAAACCAATTCATCATTTACAAAAGATCTGCATTTAAATTTCCAGATATTTCTAAATTTTTGTTTTTTTTCAACCTTGTTCATCAAAACATCTCCAGGACAAACTGGTTTTCTAAACTTTGCTTTATCAACTGTTAGTAAATAAACAGAAGTATTTTTGGATTTTTTTTTCAAACTATACATTACTAATGTTCCTGCAGATTGAGCCATAGACTCAATTATTAGAGCACCTGGCATTACCGACATTGATTCAAAATGACCTTGAAAGAAATTTTCGTTAAAAGTTACATTCTTAATACCAGTAGCGCTTGCATCCGGGACTATATCAATTAGTTTATCAATTAATAAAAAAGGATATCTATGAGGAATTAAATCTTTAATTTCTTCAATATTAAGTTCTTTTTTTTTCATTATCTTTTTTTTTTATTTAAAATTGTACCTCTATGCCAATCTATTATATTCAGAGCTGGATAACCGCCAACACTTGCGTTATCCGGAATATTTTTCATAACTCCGCTTTTTGCTGCTATTTTAACATTATTACCAATGTTTAAATGACCACTAATACCTACTTGACCACCAATCATACAATTACTTCCTATATCGCAACTACCAGATATACCAGTCATAGCCGCAATAATTGTATTCTTACCTATTTTTACATTATGTGCAACATGAACGAGGTTATCAATCATTACATTCTTTGAAATTATTGTGTCACCAATTGATCCTCTATCAACAGTTGAATTACAACCAATTTCAACATTATCTTCAATAATAACTCTTCCTAATTGAGGAATTTTTTTAAAATAATTTTCAGAAGAAATAAAGCCAAACCCTTCACCACCTATTTTTACTCCATTATAAATTTTAACATTATTAGAAATAATAGAATAATAAATACAAACGTTATCTCCAATAATACAATTTGATCCAATTTTAACGCCAGGCCCAATTTTAACAAATGACCCAATAACACAATTTTTACCAATTTTTGAATCTTCGTGAATAAAGCAATTTTCAGAAATTAAAGTATTTCTTTTTGAGTTAGGGAATGAAAAGTTAGGGTATTCACAATCTGGATAAAGTAATGAAGCAATCTCTGCCATGGTTAAATAAGGATTATCTGATAGAAGATAATTTTTTTTTGAATTAATTTTATTTTGTTCAGTTTTTTTTAAAATTATCGCTCCAGCTTTTGTGTTTTTAAGTTGATCTCTATATTTATTATTATGAAAAAAACTTACTTCGTTAGGTAAAGCTGAATCAAGAGTAGCTATATCTTCAATTTGGAAATTGGGTTCACCAGTGAACTCTAAATTAAGTTTTGAAGCAATATCAGAAAGAGTAAATGGACCAACATTTTTATAAAAACATTTATCTATCAAATTTAATCTCTTTTTAGCTAATCTTTGGTAATTTTTGGTAAAATTTTATTTAACTCTTTAATAGCATCTGCAGTTAAATCAATATCCTTTCCTACGAGAAGAAGTTGATTTTTTGCCATGACAATATCCAGCTTATTTTTGTTAGCAATCATAGAAAGAACATCAATTAAGGCTCCTTGTATCTTATTAGTTGATTTTTCAAATTCTCTTTCAAATTTTTGAGCTTCGCTAGTTTGTTTTGATTTGAGTTCATTAACTTTTTTATTTAAATCTTTAATTTTTTGAGCATAAACTTCTCTAGATAAAACACCTTTTTGTTTTGAGAGTTTGCTCTCTTCATCTCTAATAACATCCTCAAATTTTGTGAATTTGTTCCGATGTTTTCTTCTCTTCTCTTCAAACTGATCCACCAATGCCTGGTAAGCAGTAGAATCTTGAAGAATTTTTTTCATATCAACAACTCCTACTCCAGACTTAAAGGATTTTTCTTTTGGGCTCTCAGTTGTTTCTTGAGCATTTATCTCTGAAAATAAGAATGAAACTACAACTAATAATAATAACCTAATCATAATACTCCTGTAAATTTAATTGTTTAATATGTTGTACCAAAACTAAATCTAAAAATCTCTTTTTTATCATAATTTTCTTTTAAAATAGCTTTTGATAGATAAAACTTTACAGGACCAAAAGGTGAAAGCCATGAAATTCCTACCCCAGCTGATGCCCGTGGTTTATTTTCATCAAGTATATCAGCCCCGGACTCAGATAAACTGTATAAAGAACCAATATCAGCAAATATTAATCCACCAACGCCTAGGTCATCAGGAAGGCCTAATGGAAAAGTTATTTCATTTCTACTTAAATAATAAATCTCACCTCCAAGAGCATCTGTTGTTGCAGAGTCTCTTGGACCAATTCCTAAGTTTTTAAAGCCCCTTAATCTATCTCCATTAATATAAAATCTATCATTAATTTTTACATCTTTAATAGGATGAATATATCCTCCTTCAACAAAGTTACCTAAAACTACTCCATCTGTTATTCTGAAAAAATTTGCTACTTTCAATTCACTCTGAAAGTGTTCTGAGTCTCCAATTAAACCATAATAATCTAGATCAAGGCGAACTCGTAATCCTTCTGTTGGATTGATTCTATCATTTAGAGAGCTATATTGAATTGCTTGCCCAATTATTGATGTTACTCGTTTTCCCTCTTGATCCTGAATATATCTTGAAGTAGTGTTGCTTATATCATGAATCTTATCTCTTTTTAGCGTGTAACTAGAAAAATGTCTCACGTCATTGACAATCTCGTAACCAGATCTAAGTCTAAAGCCAAGTATATTATGTTTGTATCCACTATACCTTTTATTATTTCTTCTGACGTTAAATAAATCTATACCAGCAGCCACATCTTTATCTAAAAAATATGGGTTTGTATAGGATAAGTCAATTTCTTGCTTTCTTGTTGATACCCCGAGTGCAAGAGTAATTTCTTTGGCTTCACCAAAAAGATTAGATTCTTTTATTGAAACATTACCAATTGCCCCATCTAATGACGAAAATCCACCTCCGACAGAAAATTGTCCAGTAGCTTTTTCTTTAACCTCAACATCTACTGTTGCTTTATTGGCATCTGATGACTCATCAAGATTTATTTCTACACTCTCAAAAAGAGCTGTATTATTTATGTTTCTCTCACTTTGTCTTAATTTAACAGAATTAAATGGATCGCCGTCAACAAGTTCAAGTTCTCTTCTTATTACCTTATCAACTGTTTTTAGATTTCCATTGATATTAATTCTATCAATAAATATTTTTTTTCCTTCCTCAATTTCAAATATTAAATCTACAAAACCCATTCTTTTTTTTATAACAGGATATACTTCAACAAAAGCATAGCCGAATTGACTTGCTTTCTCACTTATATTTTTTATTGAATTATCAATATCAATAGAGCTGTACCAATCACCTTGTGAAATTTCAATTAAATTGGAAACATCAAGTTTTTGTAAGTTTCTAAGATTTGACCTTACATTAACATTTGAAACTTTGTATCTGTTTCCTTCATATAATGAAAAATTAACGACAAAATCTTTTCTATTATCTACTAAACTTGAATTTACAGAAATTATACGAAAATCTATATATCCATTGTCATAGTAATATTTTTTTAAAAGATCCTTATCATAATTTATTCTATCCTTATCAAATTTATCGTTACTACCCCAGAATTCATACCATCTATATTCAGTTGAGCTTATTACATCTTTAAGAGTAGAATCTGAGAAAACTTTGTTGTTAATGAAATTAATTTTCTTTATTCTTGCCTCTTTACCCTCATAAACCTCAAAAACAAGATTAACCCTGCTATCATCAATCTTTATCACTTTTGGTTCTACATATGTAGAAAAGAAACCTTGTCTCTTATATAATGTCTCAATCATATCAGCATCAGATTTTATTACATCAATTGAGTAAACATTTCTAGACTTAACGGTTAATTCTTCAAGGATTAATTCATCTGAAATCTCACTATTTCCCTCAATAGAAATTAAATCAATAACTGGGTTTTCTTTAACGTTGATGTATATAAAGTTTTTATCCTTAAAAATTTGAACATCATCAAAGTAGCCAGTTGAATAAAGATTTTTTACTGCTTTGCTAAGACTTTTTTCATTGGTCCCTAGTGTCTGAATTTCAGACTCATTGATAATTAAACTAGATTCCAATCTTTTATTACCTTGAACTATTATATTAGTTATTGCATTAATATTTTCTAACAAAATACCAGGGTCTGGTTGTTGTTTTATTTCTTTGGAGTAGTAATCAAAATTATAACTAGAGGAAGGAGTTCCTGGTGATTGTGAGTAAACTAAACTAAATAAAAAAAAATGATTAAAGAAAAACAAAGAAAAAAAATACAAAAAATAAGTTTTCATTATTTATTTTATTATTCTTAAAACATCGTTATACGTTGCAAACACCATTAATGAAAGAAGTAAAACCAAACCAGCCATATGTAACAACTCGAGTGACTTTTTATTAAGTGGAGAACCTTTTACAAACTCAATAAAATTAAGAAGCAAATGCCCACCATCTAGCATAGGAATTGGAAATAAATTTATCAACCCAAGATTGAGTGAGATTATCATCATAAACCAAAGAGTACTATGAATTCCTTTACTCCAAAAATCTCCAGAGAGTTCAGCTATACGAATTGGCCCACCTAAATCTTCAGTTCCTCTTTGACCCGAAATCATTTCATAGATACCGACAAGTGTCATTTTAATAAAATTGTAAAACTGTTTAATAGAAGTGGTACACGAATTTAAAAGGTTTAACTTTCTTGTTTCAATAGTACCTTTAATTCCGATTTTTCCGTCAACTGTTTTTATATTAGTCATTTCAATTTTATCGTTACGACTGTAGGTGATCTTTATTGTTTCATTAGAAGAAATTATTAATCTAAGTTGAGAAAAGTCAGATATTTTTTTTTCATTAATTTCCAAGATAGTATCTCCTACTTTTAATCCTGAAAGGTCCGCTGGCATATTTTTTTCTACCTCACTGATTATTGGTTTGGTTGAGGTATATCCATAAAAACAATTAATAAATACAAGCAAAATTATTGAAAAAATAAAATTTGCAGCTGGCCCTGCAAATAAAATTACTGATCTTTGACTGATAGACTTATTGTGGAAAGATTTTTTTGGGTCTATATCTTCGTTATTTTTTTTTGTACTTGCCTCGTCAGCATCTCCATGCATTTTTACATAACCACCTAATGGTAATAGAGAAAATTTCCACCTTGTGCCGGAGTTATCTGTGAAACCAAATAATTCTTTTCCAAAACCAATAGAAAAAACCTCAACCTTAACATTATTTTTTATAGCCGCGAGATAATGACCTAGTTCATGAACAAAAACTAGTATTGTAAGAATAATTACAAAAGGAATTATCGAATTAAGAATTATATCTAGCATGAAAACTAATACTTTCCAGAAATAACCATACTCATTGCTATTTGTCTTGCACTATTATCTATTTCTACTACATCTTTTATACTATTGACATTAGAAATTGAAGCTTTATTTAAAGTTTTTTCTACTAATTTTGGTATTGATAAATACTTAATTTTATTACATAAAAATGCATCAACAGCTATCTCATTAGCAGCATTAAGAATTGCTGGAGCACTTTTTTTTATTTTTAAAGCCTCATAAGCTAGTTCTAAACATGGAAATTTCTCAAGATCGGGTTCAAGGAAAGTTAGTTTTTTTACTTTTCCTAATTCAAGTTTTTTTACAGAATTAGAAATTCTATCTGGATATGCAAGAACATATGAAATTGGTATTCGCATGTCTGGTGTACCCATTTGAGATAAAATTGAGCCATCTGCATACTCAACACAGGAATGAATGATAGATTCTGGGTGAATTATTACGTCAATTTTTTCATGAGGCATTTCAAACAAATAATGTGCCTCTATCAATTCAAGGCCTTTATTCATCATTGTCGCAGAATCAACTGAAATTTTTTTTCCCATTGACCAATTAGGATGTTTAACGGCCTCCTCCGGGGTTATATCAGCAAGATTTTTGGTTTCTTTACTCAGAAAAGGACCACCTGATGCTGTTAAAATTAACTTTGAAACCTTTGATCTATTTTTTGAATCTAATACTTGAAAGATTGCATTATGTTCTGAATCAACAGGAAGAATAATAGAACCATTCTGTCTAGCAATTGATGTAATCAACGAGCCAGAGCAAACCAAACTTTCTTTATTAGCTAATGCAATAGGAATGCCCTTTTTTGCAGCCTTAACAACTGGCATAAGTCCTGTTGAACCAGTTATAGCAGCTACAACCATGTCTGTCTTATAATCAAGTATTTCATCATAACAATCTTTACCATTAACAACCTTTAACGATTGATTTTGGTTAATCTCCTTAAATTTTTTATAGGAGTCAGTATCATTTATAGATACTATTTTTGGGTTAAAATTTTCTACTTGGTTGATTAATTTTTTATAATTATTGTTAATAGTTAAACCAACTATTTCGTATTTTTCGGGGTGGCTCTTTACAAGATCTAAAGTTGAATCACCAATTGAACCTGTTGAACCAAATATTGTGATTTTTTTTTTCATCTAATTTTATATTATAAAAAAAAATTTAAAATTTAGTAATTTTAAAATAAATATTACCATAGTTAACAGAAATAGCCCATCAAGCCTATCTAATACACCTCCATGACCAGGTATCAGGTTGCTACTATCTTTAACATTACATAATCTTTTAAAGTAAGATATTAAAAGATCACCTAACTGAACAATAATGGAAAAAAATATTGAAGAAAATATTACTAAATAAATATCCTCCGAGTTAATAAATATGAAGAAAGAAATTATACACGGAATTAAAATTCCACCAATTGTACCTGAAAAAGTTTTTCCAGCGCTTACGGAAGGAAGAATTTTTTTACCTTTTATAATATTACCTGACAAATATGAGAAAACGTCTGTTAATATCGTAAAAAAGAAAATAAAAAATAAAAAATTCTCATAATTATTATCATTTCTTAGAATGACTAATATAAAAAAAGGTGCTGAACAATAGACTAAGCCAATGTATTTTTCAAAATCAAACTTTAAAATTAAACAAATATAAACGAAAAAAAAAATCAATATGCAGAAAATAAGTATGTAATGTGAAAATTGAAAAAATAATAATAATAATAAATTTACTTTAAATATAATAAAAAAATCTAAATTGTTTATTTTATGTCTACTTAGTAATAAATTTATTTTTTTTTTTTCCTGCTCTTTTAAAGAATCTTTAAAGTTTTTTAACCTAAAAAACTCCCAAAGGGAAAACGAGAGGAAAACTTGTATGATAAATAAAAAAATGACATTATTTTTTGAAAAAAAAAGAAAAAGAGCAAAAAAAAGAAAAATTGACGAAAAAAATCTTAATTGAAAATCTTTAACCATTAATCACCTCCATATCTTCTTTTTCTGTTAACAAAATTTTTTAAAGCAATCATATATCTGTTAACATCAAAATCAGGCCATTGTGTTTTGGTAAAATATAATTCAGAATAAGCTATCTGCCATAATAAAAAATTTGACAACCTCTTTTCACCAGATGTTCTTATTACTAAATCTGGCTCGGGTAGGTGACTTGTCATTAAGTTTTCAGAAATATTTTTTTCGGAAATACTAGATTTTTTTTCTTTTTTTAATATTTTATTAATTGCACCCAAAATTTCACCTCTTGAACCATAGCCTAAAGCTAAAGTAAAAAAAAGTTTATTAAAACTATTTGTAGCTTTTTTTAAATTATAAAGTTTTTCTCTTATTAAATGATCAAACTTCTTAATATCACCTATAAATGAAAAATTTATTTTATTTTTCATAAAATTATCAGTTTCAGAATCTAAATAGAGTTTTAACAATGATTGTAATTGAATGACTTCGTCCTGGCTTCTGTTCCAATTTTCAGTAGAAAATCCATAAAATGTAAGATATTTTATATTAAGTTTAATTGATTTACGTACAATTTTCTTAATTATTTCGGCACCCTTTTTATGACCGTCAATAATCGGTAGATTATTTTTTTTTGCCCATCTTCTGTTCCCATCCATTATAAAGGCGACATGGGATGGAAACAAATTTTGAGCATCAATTCCATGAGTCATTGATCATTGATTATACTCTTAATATGTCTTTTTCCTTATCAGTAAATAAAGTCTCTATTCTTTCTACCAAATTGTTAGTCATACTTTGAACTTCTTCAGAAAATTTGAATAATTCATCTTGTGAAATTTCTTTATTTTTTTCAAGGCTTTTTATTTTTTCCATTGCATCTCTACGAATATTTCTTATTGAAACTTTTGAATCCTCTGAGTATTTAGAAGCAATTTTAACTATTTCTATCCTTCTTTCTTCAGATAGTTCAGGGATGGGAATTCTTATTAAGCTCCCCTCAATCATTGGATTAAGACCAAGGTTAGAATTTCTTATTGAATTTTCTACAGTGTTAACAAGTGAATCGTCCCAAACTTGAACTGTTAATAATCTAGATTCAGGAACACTTATATTTGAAACTTGGTTTAATGGTACTTTTGAGCCATAAGCCTCAACTGATATCGGATCTAAAAGTGACGTTGAAGCTCTTCCTGTTCTTAATCCTGATAATTCTCTTTTTAAAACATCAATAGCTTTTTCCATTTTTTCTTCATAAATCTTCAAATCAAACATAAATCTAACCCTTAATAGTTGAAAAAGAACCTTTACCATCTATTATCTCAATTAAGGAATCCTTTTGCAATATTGAAAAAATTACAATTGGAATTTTATTTTCTTTAGCTAGTGTTATAGCTGTTATATCCATTACTTTTAAATTTTTATTAATTACTTCGTCATAGCTTAGGTCACTAAATTTTTTAGCTTTTGAATTTTTGAATGGGTCAGAATCATAAATTCCGTCTACTTTTGTAGCTTTAAGTAAAAAGTCACACTTCATTTCCGAAGCCCTCAATGTAGCTGCTGTATCGGTAGTAAAAAAAGGATTTCCTGTACCAGCAGCGAAAATAACAATTCTATTTTTTTGTATATGCCTAATTGCTCGCCTTCTTATATAAGGTTCGCATACTGTATCCATTTTTAAAGCTGATAAAACTCTTGTAGTTACTCCTTTTTGTTCTAAGGAGTTTTGTAAAACCAACGAATTAATTACTGTTGCCATCATCCCTGTATAATCTGCAGAGGACCTGTCCATCCCAAAGGAGGAAGCTGAAATACCTCTAAAAATATTTCCTCCTCCTACAACAATAGAAAACTTAGTACCACCATTATGAATTTTTGCTATTTGTTCAGTTATAGAGTTTATTGTATCAAGATCTATTCCAAAATCATTATTTCCCATTAATGATTCTCCTGATAATTTCAGTAAAATATGCTTTTTTTTTAGACTTATCAAAATGAAATAGTTTTCTTATAGACCTAATTTAAAAATAAAGTAATTCTTGATAGTTAAGTCTAAATTATTATTTTTGTTAAATTCAGATATGACCTCTTTAACCTTAACTTTGTTATCAATAACAAAAGGCTGTTCCAACAGACAGACATCTTCATAAAACTTTTTAATCTTTCCTTCTATAATTTTTTCAATAATGTTATCTGGCTTCCCTGAAGATTTAAGTTGGTCTTTGTAGATATCTTTTTCCTTTGAAACAATAGAGTTGTCCAAAGAATCAATATCTATTGACTTTGGTTCGGTTGCAGCAATATGCATACATATTTGCTTAGATAATTCACTTACACTACTGTTGTTTTCCTTCACGCTAAAAGATAATAAAACTCCAAGTTTACCTGAGTTTTCTGAAACAGAATTGTGCAAATACTTTTGTAACTTCAGGTTTGGGTCACTCACTAGTTTTAATTTCTTAATTACTATATTCTCTCCAAGTTTAGATATTAAATTAGTCAGTTCATCTTTAACTTTACTATCCGAATCTTCAAAAGTAGCTTCAAGTAGGTCATCAAGGTTTTGAATTTTATTTTTAGCACAAAGTTTTGAAGTAATTTCACAAAATTCTTGAAAATTTTCATTTTTGGCAACAAAATCTGTCTCAGAGTTAATTTCTAATATTACACCAGTGCTATCTTCAATCTTTACAGTAATTAAGCCATCAGTAGCAGATCTTTCTGATTTTTTTTGAGCAGTATTAATGCCTTTCTTTCTCAACCAATCAATTGCTTTCTCAATGTCATTAGTTTCATCTAAAGCTTTTTTACAGTCCATCATTCCGGCCCCAGTCTTATTTCTTAATTTTTTGATATCTTCTGATGTGAATGACATCTTAAGTTTTACTTTCAGGTTTATTGTTTTGATTACTAGTCTTATTTTTATTAATTGTTTCAGCAACTGCATTACAATAAAACTCAATGGATCTTATAGCGTCATCATTTCCTGGGATAGGGTAATCAATACCTTCTGGGTTTGAGTTAGAATCAACTATTGCTACAATAGGAATATCGGATTTATTGGCTTCCTTCACTGCAAGAAACTCTTTATTTGTGTCAATTATAAATAATAAGTCTGGTTTTGAATTCAAATCTTTAATTCCACCAATGGACTTATTAAGTTTCTCAGCTGTATTTTGAAATTTAAGAAGCTCTTTTTTTGTATAGGACTGAGAATGATTTTCTAAAATATCTTCAATTTTCTTCAATCTTTTAATTGAGTTTTGAATCGTATTCCAGTTTGTAAGAATTCCGCCTAGCCATCTTTTATTGATAAAAAATTGGTTGCAGGAATTAGCATATTTTTCTATTAAATCTGAAGCTTGTCTTTTAGTTCCGACAAATAGTACATTTTTACCTTGTGAGGAAAAATCTTTGAGAATGTTTAATGCTTCATTGAATAGTACAACAGTTTTCTGGAGATCAATGATGTGAATACCGTTTCGATGTCCATATAAAAATTCAGACATTTTTGGGTTCCACCTATTAGTTTTATGGCCAAAGTGAACACCAGCATCTAATAAATCTTTAATTGATATATTTTGCATAATTCTCCGGTTAAACGTTCACGCAACAAATAACACCAGAGATGTCACGTGTTTGAAATTGTTTAAAAACTACACACTTAAAAATATAAATCAATACTTTTTTTAATTAATTTCTTTTATATCTATAACACCTTCTGTATTTTTTAAAGCAATTAAAAGGTCCATGTTAACATTAAATTTGTTGTTACTTTTAATTCTAATAATGTGGTCAGAATAAGAGATTTTGAAAAGAAATTCACAATTACCATTATTGTTTTTATTTAGTAAAAATTTCAACTGCTTATGATTTAATTTATCTTTATCTAACGAAATCAAATATTTTAATTTCCTTTCAGAATCATCTAATGGATTTATAGAAGAAATTATAGGTCTACTAGAATCTTTAAAGTTTTGAAAATTAAGCTTTACAAAAATAACTTTTCCAATTTTTAAAAAATTTTGTGATGATTCTAAAGTTTCAGAAAAGCATATTGCGTCAATACTCCCAGTTTCATCAGATAGATTTAGGAAACAATATTTTTTACCCGTTTTTGATGTACGTTCGTTTATTTCAGAAATAAGACAAATTACATTAAAAGATTGATTAGATAGATTAGAGTCAAAAACAATATTACTAATATTTTTAATACTTGTCACAGCTTTATCATCATGTAAAGTTTTATAGAATTTAGAGGGATGATCTGATAAATAAAATCCAAACGATTCAAACTCCATATTGAGTTTTTCCTCAAGTTTACAGTTTTGGTATTTAGATGAATTAAATTGTTCTTGATCTATGAAATCGGAAAATAAATTACCTTGATCTTTTGAAACATTTTTATGATAACTAGAATTAAAATTAATTATTTTATCAATATTTTTTAGTAAAAAATTCTGATTTTTTTCTATGGAGTTCAATGATCCTGAAAAAATCAAACCCTCCAATACTTTTTTATTTAATGTTTTATTGTTTACTCTTTTTAATAAGTTTATTAAAGAATCAAATTTTCCATTCTTTTTTCTTTCTTCTAATAACTCTAGTACAGAATTTTCACCAATATTTTTTATAGCACTTAAACCATAACTAATTCCAATTGCTTTCTTGTTTTTATTATAGACCACCTTAAAAAATACATCAGACTTATTGATATCTGGTGTAAACAATTGAAAATTTAACTTTTTTATTTCATAGCAGTAGTTTGAAATCTTTTCAAAGTTACCTATATCATAATTCATAAGGGAACAAAAAAACTCAAGCGGAAAATTAGCTTTTAAAAATGCAGTTTGATATGCAATTTTTGCGTATGCTGCTGCGTGACTTTTATTAAAGCCATAACCAGCAAATTTTTCTATCTCTTTATACAGGTTTTCAGCTTTGCTTTGTGAAATATTATTTTTCAAACATCCGTTAACAAAATTTGATTTCTGTGCAAGCATTTCTGATCTAATCTTTTTTCCCATTGCTCTTCTTAGTAAATCAGCTTTTGCTAAACTAAATCCAGCTAACTTTTGGGCAATTAACATAACCTGCTCCTGGTAAACCATGATCCCATGAGTTTCATTTAAAATTTCTTTTAATGATGGGTGTAAATAATCATATGTTTCCTTTCCTTGTTTTCTATTAATATATGTTGGAATATTATCCATTGGCCCTGGCCTGTATAGCGAAACAACAGCAATAATATCTTCAAATCTATCAGGAAGAACTTTTTTTAAGGTTTCTTTCATCCCCTGACCTTCAAGTTGAAATACTCCAGTAGTATCACCTTTTTTTAGAAGGTCAAAAGTCTTGAAATCATTTAATGGAAGTTCATTTACATCCAACTTTTTACCAATTTCTTTTAAATATTTACATGCTTTATCTATTACCGTTAGTGTTTTTAATCCAAGAAAATCAAATTTTATTAATCCCATTTTTTCTACATATTTCATAGAAAATTGAGTGACAGGAATATCTGACTTTGGGTCCTTATAAAGAGGAAGTAAATTTAAAAGAGAGTTATCTGAAATAACAATTCCTGCTGCATGAGTCGAAACATGACGATATAATCCCTCTAAATCAATTGAAATTTTAAATAATTTTTTGATATTGGAATCATTTTTTATTAATTTCTTAATTTTGTTTTCCTCTAAAGTTTCACTTAAGCCAACTGGTTGCGCAGGATTGTAAGGTATCATTTTACATATATCATCTACTAGATTTAAGGGTAATTGCATAACTCTACCTACATCTCTTATAGCTGCTCGTGCCTGAAATGAACCAAAAGTAATTATCTGAGCGACGTTGAGTTCACCATATTTTTTTCTTACATACGCAATAACCTCGTCTCTTTTTTCCATACAAAAATCAATATCAAAATCTGGAAGTGAAACTCTTTCAGGATTTAAAAATCTTTCAAACAATAATCCAAATTTTATAGGATCAAGATCAGTAATGAATATTGACCAAGCAACTAGAGAACCAGCTCCGGAACCTCTACCTGGTCCAACTGGAATAGAGTTATGTTTTGCCCAGTTAATAAAATCTGAAACTATGAGGAAATAGCCTGAATATCCCATCCTTGTAATAATTTCAAGTTCATAATCCAATCTTTTTTTATAATTAGAAATTTTATTTTCACTATAATTTTCTTTTGAAAGTCTTTTGAAAAGACCTTCTTTAGATTGTTTTTTTAAAATATTGTCCTCCTCAACTTTTGATGAATAAACTTTTGGTAGAATAGTTGGTTTTTCATCAAGGTAAAAATTACATTTCTTAGCAATCAATTCGGTATTCCAACATGCTGATGGAATATCAGAAAAAATTTCAAGCATATGCGATTCTCTCTTAAAATAGTATTCTGGATTACTTTTTAATCTATCTTCAGACTCAATATATTTTTGCTCAGAGATACTTAATAAAGCATCATGGGAGTTGTAAAATTTCTTTTCTAAAAAAAAATTCTCATTTGTGGCAACTAGAGGAATATTATTACTTAAAGATTTAGAAATTAAAAAATTATTAAAATTTACGTGTTTTTTGCTTAATCTTTGAATTTCAAGAAAAAAATCATTTTTATAAATCTCCTGGAAAAGATTTATAAGTTTATCTGTAACTTTAATATTATTTTGTTTAAAATTTTCACTTAAAATCCCAAATTGACCGCCTGCAAGACAAATTAAACCTTCTTTAAATTTTTTTAAATTATTAACTGTTACAAATACATCTGAATTAACAGAATTTTTAAGACTTGAAACTGAAATTAATTTAGACAGGTTTTGAAATCCTCTTTCATTTTTACAAAGTAAAAGAACGAAGCCAGGAGCAATATTTTCATCCCTAAGAAAAATATTTGAACCTATAATTGGTTTTATACCTTTTTTAACGCATTCAATAGAAAACTCCATGCAACCAAATAAATTATTGAAATCAGTTATTGAGACGGCAGGTATTTTATTTTCAACGCATAATGAAATTAACTCATTGATTTTAATCGCCCCCTTTGACAAAGAATATTGCGTATAATTTCTGAGATGAATAAATTTTTTATTAGATTTCAATTAATTTACCTTTCTCAATTTTATAGCAAATATCTAATCTTTTAATTATATCTAAATTATGTGTAGCAATAATAGATGTTGTTTTATTTTTTTTTGCCATATTAAGTATTAGATCCATTACTAATAAGGAATTATTTTTGTCTAAACTACCTGTGGGTTCATCAGCAAGTAAAAGAAATGGTTTTTTTATTAATGCTCTTGCAATAGCAATCCTTTGTTGCTCTCCACCTGATAGTAAACCAGGCTTAATAAATTTTTTGTTTTTTAAACCTAATTTTTCTAAAAGGGTTAAAGATTTTTTTTTTGCCTGACCAAATGATTCACCGTTTAAAATGAGTGGAAAAGCAATATTTTCAAGTACGTTAAAATCCTCTAACAACTGATTGTTTTGAAATATGTATCCAATAAACTTCCTTCTCATTTCGGTTTTGAGATTTTGAGATAAATTAAAACAATTATTACCATGTAGAATATATTCTCCAAATGTTGGTGTTTCTATCATTCCAAGAATATTGAGAAATGTTGATTTTCCTGATCCGGAAGGACCAATAATACCTATATTTTTTACACTATTTACAGAAAAGTTAAGTTTAGATAGGACCCTAATAGTTGAATCACCTTGCAAATAATTCTGGCTTATATTTTTTAAAGTTAACAAATCAATCCCACTTAATAAGATTTATTGGATCAACCTTGGATGCTCTAATTGATGGATAAATAGTAGACAAAAAAGAAAGAAAAATAGAAATTAACGCGATTTGAAAAATTTGAGAATAGTTAATTATTACCGGCAACTGTGAGAAAAAATAAATTTCTTCAGAAAACAAATTAGATTCTAAAAATAATTCAATAAAACTTTTAATTTGATTAATATTTATACAGAAGATCAAACCAAGAAAACATCCGAGAATAGTACCTAAAATTCCAATTATTGAACCATTTATTACAAAAATTTTTAAAATCTGGTTTTTTTTTACACCGAGTATTCTCAGAACACCAATATCTCGTCTTTTCATTGACACTAAAATAATCATTGAAGAAATAAGATTAAAAGCAGCCACAATAATTATTAGCAAAAGAATTAAGAACATTACATTTTTCTCCACTTCAAGGGCGTTAAATAATGATGGGTTTAATTGCCGCCAATCAGAAATCTTTAAAAAGTTTGGAATATTTGCTTTTAATAAGATTTGTTTTTCATCTAACTTATCAAAGTTTTCTAATTGAATTTCGTAAAAATCAAAATAATTTTCCATATTTAAAAAACTTTGAATTACTTCTATAGGAAAAAAAATTAAAGCAGAATCATACTCGTACATTCCAGTATTAAAGAAGCCAACAATTTTAAAACTTGCTGACCTTGGCATATTTCCAAAAACTGTTTGAATATTATTTGATGATAAAATAGTGATAAATTCACCAATTTTAAGATTTAATTTTTTTTTTAATTTTTCACCAACTAGTATTCCTTCATTATTTTTAAAAGCGTTAATTGATGAAGATTTAATGTTTGAGAAAATTCTTCTTTCTGAAAAATATTTACCTTCAACTCCCTTTAAAAAAACGCCTGTTGAAAATGAATTTTTAGAGAATAAAGCCTGACTAACGATAACTTTGTTAACATAAATACCAGAAATTTTTTTATTTAAAGATTCATTTAATGAATCTTCGTTATTAATTTTAAGATTGTTAAAATGTTGTAGTTTTAAGTGTCCATTCACACCTAGAATCTTATTTGTTAACTCATCTCTAAAGCCATTCATAACTGACATTACAATAATTAACGTTGCAACACCCAAAGAAATCCCCACAAAAGAAAATATAGTAATTATTGAGAAAAATTTTTCTTTTGTTTTAGGAAGTAGATATTTAAAGGATACCCATATTTCAAAAAAAGTTACCATTAAACTTTCATTTTTTTTAAAAATTTAAATATATTATCACTACAAATAGTTGTTTCATTCAAATCTTTTCTTGTCTTAATATTAATTTCTTTTTTATCAATAAAATTTTTTCCAACAATTATTTGGATTGGTATTCCAATTAAATCTGCATCAGAGAATTTTATACCCGGTCGTTCAAAACGATCATCAAGCAAAACATCATAATTACTTTTCTTTAAACTAGCGTAAAGTTGTTCGCAAAATAATTTGGTACTTACGTTATCCGAGGTTAAATTAATTAAAGTAATCTCAAAGGGTGCCACTTCTTTTGGCCAGATAATTCCATTGTTATCGTTTGATAATTCAATAATTGCGGCTGGGATTCTTGAAACTCCAATTCCATAAGATCCCATATATGGGTATATTTTTTCATTATTGTAGTCAATTTTAAAATCAAATGATTTACTATACTTTTCTCCAAAAAGAAATATATGACCAAGCTCAGTGCTTTTAAGTTGCTTTAAACATTTACTAATCTTTAGAGAGTCGTATAATTCGTCTGTAAAACTATTAATTGATTTTATCTCGGGTATTTTTAATTTAGAAAAATTGCTGTTTAAAAAAGTTTCATCAATAAATATCTTTGACTCACCTGTCTCTAATAATAGATGAAACTCATGAGAGAGACTTCCTCCAATTTCTCCACTAGGAGCTCTAACAGGAATTATTTTTAAACCTAATTTTTCAAAAATACTTAAGTATAGTTTAAAAAAGTTTTCATATGTTAATTCTCCAGATTTTTCATCTTTATCAAAACTATAGGCATCTTTCATCAAAAACTCTCTTGCTCTCATCACTCCAAATCTAGGTCTAATTTCGTCCCTAAATTTACTTTGTATATGATAAAAATAACGAGGTAAATTTTTGTAACTTTTAATGAAATGTTTTCCAATTGATGTAATCATTTCTTCATTAGTAGGACCATAAAGAAGTTCTTTATTGTTTCTATCAATAATTCTTAACATTTCCTTACCGTATGTATCATACCTTTCACTCATTTTCCATATATCTGAGCTCTGAATTGTTGGCATAAGAATTTGATTTATTCCATGAGAGTCATGGGTATCTTCAATGATTTTGATTATTTTTTTTAAAACTTTAAAACCAAGAGGCAACCAAGAATATATTCCAGATGTTTCTTGCTTTATCATTCCAGATTTTAGCATTAATATATGAGATTTTAATTTTGCATCAGAAGGGTTTTCTCGAAAAGTTGGAATAAAAAAATTAGAATATTTCATTTTTTATTACAATTACAATTGATGTCAAAATTAATGTTACAAAAGATGAAATAATTGCTTTCTTTTTTATCAGGGATTTTTTAGGGGCACCGGGATCATTGCCAAACCTAACATCCTGATCACGTTCTATACCAAAGGGTAACATAACAAAAAAAACTAGCCACCAAAGAATTAGGTAAATAACAAAAAAATCAAGCAATTTTTTTTTACTCCTGTTCTAATTCTATTAATGTACCATAAAAATCTTTTGGATGAAGAAAAACAACCGGTTTATTATGAGCTCCAATTTTTGGTACACCATCACCAAGTATCCTTATATTTTTTGATTTTAAAGTTTCGCAAGCTTGATTAATATCATTAACTTCTATACAAATATGATGCATTGCACCTCCGGTGTGCCTATCTAAAAAATTCTTTATAGGAGAGTCTTCTCCATAAGGATGCATTAGCTCAATTTTCGTATTTCCCAGATCTACAAATACAACACTTACTCCGTGCTCAGCATAATCATAGACTTTTGAAACATTTGCATTTAAAATTTCTCTATACTTTTTAGAGGCATCGTCAAGATCGGGCACTACTATAGCAACATGATTAAATCTTTTTAGCATAATTAATTATATTTTAAATTCTAACAATCTCAATATAGGTTAAAGGTTTTAATCCTATACTTTTCTTTATATAAGATCTAACAGTTTTTTTTAATTCATCGCATAAAATTTCATCAATAAATGATTTGGATACATTTTCATAAACCTGCTCAGAAACTAAGTTTCTTATGTCTGCAAGTAACTTTTTTTCATCTGTGACTGTTGGACAAAAAACAACTGGTTCCGTTAATAGTTTGTTATCTAAATCTAAAATTATATTTATAAAAATTTCACCCTCAGAACTCACAATATTTAAATTTTTTAAAAAAGTATTTTCTAAAGGAAAGGTTTTATTACCTTTTAAAAGAATTCTACCCGAAAAAACTTTTTCAATAATTTTTGAACTATTTTTCTCCAACAAAACAACATCACCATTCTCAACTAAAATCTGTTTTTTAATTCCACAATTTTTTGCATAATTAGCGTGTTCACTTAAGTGTTTAAATTCTCCATGCACAGGAATTATTGTATTGGGAGACACCCATTCATACATTTGTTTTAATTCTTTTTTTGAAGGGTGTCCTGAAACATGTATTTTAGAAATCTTACTATCTATTATATTAACATTCTTTTTTAGTAATTTATTTTTTAGCTCACTTATTTTTTTTTCATTACCTGGTATTTCCCTAGAGGAAAAAATAACTAGATCATTTTTTAAAATTTCAATAAATCTATTATTATCGTTTACTAGGCGTGATAATGCAGCGTTAGTTTCACCCTGGCTACCAGTACATATGATTACTAAATTATCTTCCGGAATTGAACTTGACTCCTTTTCAGAAACAATATTATTAAAATTTGTAAGGTAATTGTTTTCTTTTGCTGACTCATAAATTCTATGAATAGATCTCCCCAAAAAAACACAACATTTATTGAATTCATTTGATACTTTTAATATTGTTTCTAATCTAGCTATATTTGAGGCAAAGCAGGTAACTATTATTTTATTTTTATTTTTTTTTTGAAAAATTTGTCTTAATTCTTTTCTTACATCGTTTTCGCTTCCAGATGGGTTTTCATTAAAAACATTAGTTGAATCACAAACCATTACATCAATACCCTCATTTTTTAAATTATTTAATTTGGTTTGGTCAATTGGGTTTCCTACAAGGGGAGTTGGATCAATTTTCCAATCACCAGTATGAAAGATATTAAGCTTTTTAGTCCTTAAAATAATAGCGTTTGGTTCTGGAATTGAATGAGTTAATGCAAGCGTTTCAATATTAAAATCTCCAATTTCTATACTCTCATTATAATTTAATAGTTCAATATTTATTTCCCTAATTCCATATGAATCAAACTTTCGCTTTAACACAGATGCAGTAAAAGAAGTTGTAAAAATTTTAAAACTGTCCAGTTTTTTATAAAGAAACGGAACAGCACCAATATGATCTTCATGCGCATGAGTTAAAATCAGACCGTCAAGCTTTATATTATTATTAATCAAAAAATCAATATTAGGCATGATTAGTTCATTAGATGAAAGGTTTGAATTCCCGAACATTACGCCCAAATCAATCATTATCCAACTATTGTTGTAATGATACAAGTTACAGTTCATACCAATTTCGCCAGAACCCCCAAGAGGGATAAAAACTAAATCATTTTTAGAAAATTTCATTTTACATATTCATTTAAAATATAATTCAAAGCTTTAGAAGTAAAGAATTCATCAATTAATACTACTTTTTTGTGAATACCTTTAAAATAGTTAGCATTCCCACCAGTTAAAATTATTTTAAAACTTTCATTTTGTTCTTCTTCAATTTTATTTATTAACCCCTGAATCATTGAAAAATATCCCCAAAAAAAACCTGACTGAATTGCTTCTTTGGTATTAAAACCAATTACTTTTTTTGTTTTTTTAAACTTTACCAAAGGAAGCTGAGCGGTTTTATATCTCAAAGCATTGAGGGATAAATCTATACCTGGTGTAATAACACCTCCAAAATAAACACCTTTTCTATTCAAAACATCAAATGTTGTTGCTGTTCCAAAATCAATTATAATAACTGAATTTTTATAAATTTCTCTGGCAAATATTATATTAGTAAATCTGTCGTCTCCGATTTCTTTTTTTTTTTTTATATTAACTTCAATATTAATCTTTTTTAACAAATCTTTTAACGAAAAAAAATTAATTAAATTATCTCCAAGGAAAGATTTAATTATTTTTTCACTTGAGGGAACTACAGAAGAAATTAATAAATTGATTTTTTTTTCTCCAAAAAATTTATTCCTCAACCTATTAAGTACTTTTAAATCTAATTTATCTTTAGGTATTTTTGTATATTTTAGCAATCTATTTTTTTTAAACATACAAAAAGAAATTATTGTATTTCCTATATCTATCGTAACATTTGTCATAAAATCTCACCAAAATTTATTATTAATTTTTTTTGTGGAGTAACTAACACTAATTCTCCATTCTTTGTTATTGAACTGAATTCACCTTCTACAACTTCTTCCTTTAACTTAATTTTAACTATTCTTTTAAAGTCTTTAAAATTATTTAGAAAATCATTATCTATTTTCAACGATAAAGGGTTTTTCAGTTCATAATAACTTTTAGTAAGTATTTTAGAAATTTCTAAAAATAATTTTAATGGGCTTATAGTTTTTGAAAAATTTATAAGAGAAATTGTTGGGTAACACAAATTTTTAGGGTTACTTACCAAATTAATACCTAAACCAAATAGAAAATAATTAACTTTTCCACGTAATATGCTTGTTTCAACAAGAATTCCTCCTAATTTTTTTTCATCCAAATATAAATCATTAGGCCATTTTATTTTTAAATTCAAGCTTGGGCTTAATTTTTTGAGTACGATAAACACTTTATTTATAAACCATAAATTTACTTGGCCTAATTTACTTGCTGTTGTTTGAAAGTTTATTAAAAACGAGCATGTTAGGTCCCCTTTTTTACTTATCCACTTTTTACTCGTTCGTCCTCTACCACTTTTTTGTTTAAGAGCTAAAAGCGCAATATTCTGTTTTTTTTTTAAATCGTAAATTTTTTTTGTAGTATCGTTTGTGTTTTTTATTGATTGATAAAAAAAATAATCAAAATTCAATTTTGTCATTATTTTAAGGCAAATAATGATAATGCTATTGAAGCTGACAGGTTAAGAAAAAATTGAGGATAAAGAATAACAGTTAAATTAAAAAATGAAAAAAGAATCATTAATAACTTTGATTGATTATTAGTTAAAATATCTAGCTCTTCTGATGGTTCATCAAAAAAAATTGATTTAACCATTCTTATGTAATAAAAAGCAGCAACTACAGAGGTTATAACAGCTAAAGTTGCCAAGAAAAATAAATTACTATCTACAACAACATTAAGAATAAGTAACTTTCCAACAAACCCAGCTAAGGGTGGTATGCCCGCCATTGAAAAAAGAATTATTGCAAGGCAGCCGGCCATTATTGGTTCTGTTTTATACAAGCCAGATAAATCTTTTATTGATGTTACATTAATCTGATCTCTTTGCATATTAAGTATAAATAAAAATACACCTAAATTCATTGTTAAGTATAGAATTAAATAAATAGAAATAGCAGTTATTCCATCCTCAGTACCTGGAACAAGGCCCATCAACATAAAACCAATATGATTAATTGTACTATAAGCCATCAACCTTTTGATATCACTTTGCATGATAGCTCCTAGTGAACCAATAATCATTGAGGTTATAGAAAGAATTATAACAAGCTTACCCCAATCTACTATTATCTCTCCAAATGGAAAAACAAGAAGTCTTATTAAAACACCAAACACAGCAACTTTTGGAGCAGTTGATATAAAGGCTGTTACAATTGTTGGTGCACCTTGATAAACATCCGGTGTCCACATATGAAAAGGAGCAGCTGAAATTTTTAAGGAAATTGAAACTAAAATGAAAATAAGTCCAATGATAAGAATCATTGGAATATCAGGTTGATCTATCATATATTTGCTAATTGATGAAAAGTCAGTTGAACCTACCAAACCATATATCAGGCTTGAACCAAATAAAAAAATACAGGTTGATAAACTGCCTACCACAAAATATTTCACTCCCGCCTCCGACGAATTCAAATCTTCTTTAGAGAATGAAACCAAAATATAAAGAGCCAAACTTTGTAGCTCTATAGACACAAATAAGGACAACAAATTATTAGCAGATACCATAAACATCATTCCAATAAGAGATATCAAAACAACTAGTGGAAATTCTGGTCTATCAAGAGATTTGTCGTTTTTTACAATCAGATAGAAAAATAAAACTAAACCTGCGGAAATTAAAATAATTAATTTTAAGAAAGAACCGAATGAGTCAACTATAAAAAACCCTTCAAAAACTTCTTCAAAAATAAAAATATCTTTTACAATTGAAAACTGTGTTAAAAAAATAAGTAATAAACTTAAATATCCAATAAATTTGTGAGAATCATTTTTTATGAAAGGTGATATACATAATAATAATAAGAAGCCAATAGACAAAATTATTTCTGGTAAGATTATCAAAACGTTGCCTTTAAAAAATTGTTATTGGATACAATGATACTATTCTATCCAAAGAAGAAGTAGTGTAACTTAAAATTAAATTTGGTTTAATACCTATTATTAAAATCATAATTGATAGGGCTATAAAGGTAATGATTTCATTAAAATGTAATTGATTAATTTTTTTGTCTATATTCGGATTTACTGGTCCAAGAAAAACTTTTTTGTACAAAAGAAGCATGTAAGTTGCAGCAAGTATAACTCCAAATGAAGAAATAAAAGCCACTAGAGTATTTCTACTGTAAACAGACATCAAAGTTAAAAATTCGCCAATAAACCCTGAACTTCCAGGAAAGCCAATAGCCCCAAGTGTAAAGATAAGAAAAAAAACTGCCATTTTTGGAACCTTTTGACTTAATCCACCAAAAAAATTAATTTCCTTGGTCTTATATCTATTATAAATAGACCCAATACAGAAGAACAAAGCAGCTGAAATTATACCGTGTGATATCATCTGCACAATTGCACCGTGAAGACCCTGCATATTGGCTGAAAAAATTCCTAGGGTAACGAAACCCATGTGTGCTACGGATGAATATGCAATAAGTTTTTTCATATCATCTTGAACAATAGCGATAAAAGATGTGTAAATAATTGCGATGACTGAAAGAAAATAGATAAAAGGTGTAAAAAAAATTGAAGCATCAGGTAAGAAGGAAAGATTAAACCTAATAAATCCATAACCTCCTAATTTAAGAAGAATACCTGCCAAAATCACTGAACCTTCAGTTGGTGCCTCTACATGAGCATCAGGCAACCATGTGTGAAAAGGCCACATCGGGATCTTTACTGCGAAAGAAGCAAAAAAAGCTAACCATAGCCAAACTTGTATGTAGAATGGTAAAGTGTAATCAAGAAGTCTAGCTATACTTGTGGTTCCAAACTCTTGATATAAAAATATTATTGCAATTAACATCAACACTGAACCAAGTAATGTGTAGAGAAAAAATTTATATGCGGAATAAACTCTACGATCTCCACCCCAAAATCCAATAATTAAATACATGGGAATTAAAATTGACTCAAAAAAAATATAAAATGAAAAAAGATCTATAGCACTAAATGTCCCAATTAAAAAAGATTCAAGCAAAATAAAAGATGCAAGATACATTCTCATATTCTTTTTTTTTTGCGGAAATAGATAAATTACACACAATAAAATTAAAAAAGTTGATAAAACTATGAATGGCATTGAAATACCATCAACTCCTAATGTAAACTTAAGATTATCACTGTTAAACCAGTTGAATGAATTAACAAACTGAAAATGTGGTATCTCTTTGTTAAAATTTAAAGGAAGGTATAAAGATAGTAAAAAATTACTTAAAGATGTCCAAATAGCAGATTTTTTTGACTGAATTGAGTGCTCATCATTTTCAGATGATAAAAGAATGAATAAAAGCCCAATTAGTGGTAGACATATGAGAATAGGTAATATAGGTAAGTTGATCATTAAAATATATAAGTGTACAAACTAATTAGTAATGTAAGGCCTATTATTATAGACAGTACATAATGATATAGAAAACCTGATTGAAGCTTAGAAATTAAAGAGCTAAATGAAAGAACAATTCTACTAAAACCATTAGGACCAAGGTTATCTATTAATTCTTTATCAACTGACTTCCAAAAACCCTTTCCAAAATAAAAAGTCGGTCTAACAAAAATTCTTTCATAAAGTTGATCTACATACCATTTATTTTTAAAAAAATTGTAAATAAAACTAAGTCTTAATTTTAAAAAAGGAACTAAATTTCTAAAAGAAAAGTAAAGAAAAAGAATTACTATAGTTCCTATTAGAATCATAAGTAAGGGAAGTTTTTTAATTAGAACAGGAACATTTTGACTTATAAAAGAAGCATCTAATGATTTGTCAACATGTATTGTGTAGGACCACATCTCTAGAAAGTTTATTTCAGTAAAAATAAGCTTCATAAACATTCCGAAAAATATTGCAAAAACTGACAAAATTACCAAAGGTAAAATCATTATCAAAGGAGATTCATGAATATGCGCTATGACTTTTTCATCAGCTACACTTTCACGATGAAAAACATACACAAGAAGCCTTAATGTATAAATAGAGGTAAATAAAACTCCAATCACACCCATCGTAAAAAATTGTAATGAGTATTCAAAGTCATTTAAATATAAAATTTCGAGAATTAGATCCTTTGAATAATAACCACTCAGAAAAGGTAAACCAATTAGTGATAAGGATCCTATAAGCATTGTTATATAGGTAAGTGGAATTTTATTATACAATCCTCCCATTTTTTTTATATCCTGTTCATCAGACATAGAATGTATAACTGATCCCGCTCCTAAAAATAAAAGTGCCTTGAAAAAAGCATGAGATAATAAATGAAAGTAAGCAAGAGTATATGCCGATGAACCAATTGCCATAAACATATAACCTAGTTGACTACAAGTAGAGTAAGCAATTATTCTTTTTATGTCATTCTGGAAAACTGCAACTGAAGAAGCAAATATACAAGTTATAGAGCCAATAATTAAAATAAAGTTTAAAGAAAATTCTGAGGATTGTAACAAAGGAGACATTACTATTAATAAAAAAACACCTGCTGTTACCATTGTTGCTGCGTGAATGAGCGCAGAAACAGGCGTCGGACCCTCCATTGCATCTGGTAACCAAACATGAAGACCAAATTGAGCTGATTTACCCATGCAACCAACAAATAAAAGTAAACTTATTAACGTTAATGAGTGTATATCAAACCCTAAGAAATTGAAATAAGATTCATTTTGTGAATTAATTAAAAGTTTTATTTCACCTATATTTAAAGTTCCGAAAACAACAAAAGTGGTAAATAAAGCTAATAGTAAACCAGCATCACCGACTCTGTTAACAATAAAAGCTTTTAAGGCTGCATTATTTGCCTTTTCCTTATAATTCCAGAACCCTATCAAAAGATAGGATGTTAAACCAACACCCTCCCAGCCTAAAAAAAGTTGAAGAAGATTAGAAGATGACACCAAAAAAAGCATGAAAAAAGTAAAAAGGCTCAGATATGCCATAAACAAAATCTTTTTTGGGTCTTTTTCCATATAACCTACAGAATAAATATGAATTAAAGTAGATACTAAATTAACCATTAATACCATTGATGCTGTAAGAATATTGAGCTGAAGAGACCAGTCTAAACTCAGGTTACCAGAATCAATCCATCTACTTAAAATTATAGCTGACTCACCATTAATCTTAACAAATACCAATGAGAAGAAAGAAAAAATAGTTGCAATAATCATCATTAAGCATGAAAAAAAATTCAAATGCTTCTTTGAAGAACTTTCCTGAAAAAAAATACAAATTAGAAAACTTAAAAGTGGAAGAAATATAGAAACTACAAACAATTTTAACCCTTCAATCTGCTAATAGTATCAATACTAATAGAGGATGTCTTTTTAAAAAAAATAGTTAAAATAGCTAAGCCTATCGCTGCCTCTGCTGCAGCTACAACCAAAATAAACAGCGAAAATATTTGGCCTGAAAGGTCATCAAGAAGATAAGAAAACCCAACAAAATTTATATTTGCTGAAAGTAACATTAATTCAATAGACATTAAAATAGTAATGATATTTTTTCTATTAACAAAAATACCTAGAAAACCTATCGCAAAAACGGAAGTAGATAAAATTAAAAAATGAATATGTTCCATAACTTAGTTAAGTTTAATAATAGTTTTTTTATCTACATTTTTTTGATTAATTGGTGAAATACTTTTAGGGTTTTTTATATCACTATGGGCAAGAACAATTGCACCTATCATTGCGAGTAATAGTAAAAATCCTGAAATTTGAAAAATAATAAAGTAATCCGTGTATAAGAATAAACCCAGAGATTTTGTATTATCCATTCCAAGGTTCATTATTTCATTGATTTTTAAAAAACCATTTTCAGGAAAGATAACTTTGTCAGAATTAAAAATCATAAAAAGCTCTATTAAAAAAATTGAAATTAATAATAGACCAAATGGAAAATATCTTAAAAAACCCTCTTTAATAACTGATTCTGATATATTTAACATCATAACAACAAATAAAAATAAAACTGCAACGGCCCCAACATACACTATTAGGAGTGTCATAGCTAAGAACTCAGCCTTAAAGATCAAAAATATGATAGCAGCGTTAAAAAAAGTAAAGATTAAAAACAATACAGAGTGGACAGGGTTTGAGACAAAAATAACCAAAAAACTTGACAGGATAACAATAAACGTAAAAAAATAAAAAAAATAAAGAGTCATAAATATTTTGATTCCTTTTTTAAATTTCTACTAATTTCCATTTCCCATTTATCACCATTTTCTAGTAACTTGTCTTTATTATATATGAGTTCTTCCCTAGTTTCTGTGGCAAATTCAAAATTTGGCCCTTCAACTATTGCATCTACAGGACATGATTCTTGACAATATCCACAGTAAATACATTTTGTCATATCAATATCATATCTTGAAGTCTTTCTTGAGCCGTCATCTCTTGGCTCAGATTCTATTGTAATTGCCTGTGCAGGACAAATAGCCTCACATAATTTACAGGCAATACACCTTTCTTCTCCAGAATCATATCGTCTTAAAGCGTGCTCTCCTCTAAATCGTGAACTTAGAATCCCTTTTTCAAATGGGTAATTAATTGTTACTTTTGGCTTAAAAAAATATTTTAAAGTTAAGAATAAGCCTGAGATTATTTCAATTAAAAAAAACTCCTTAAAAACAAATGCTATTTTACTTAACTTTTTCATTATTTCATTATCTAATTTTGTAAGTAAATGACAACAGAAGATGTTATTATTATCCAAGCTAATGATAAAGGGAGAAAAACTTTCCAGCCTAATCTCATTAATTGATCATATCTATATCTAGGAAGAGTAGCTCTGACCCATAGAAAGAGAAAAAGTAAAAATGTAACTTTTAATAAAAACCATATAAAGCCTGGAATATTTTGAAAAAAGTTAATATCAGCTGGTGGCAACCAGCCACCTAAAAAAAGAATTGTTGACATTGAGCTCATGAGAATCATATTTCCATATTCCCCAAGAAAAAACAGTCCAAAAGACATTGAAGAGTATTCAACATTATAACCAGCAACTAATTCTGATTCAGCCTCGGGAAGGTCAAATGGAGCTCTATTTGTCTCCGCTAAAGTAGATATAAAAAAAATGACAAACATTGGAAAATGAGGAATTAGATACCACATATTTTGTTGTTTCATGACTATCTCGGTAAGATTTAATGAACCTGATGTAATTAAAACAGAAATTATAATTAGACCAATTGACACTTCATAAGAAATCATTTGAGCAGCAGATCTTAGTGCTCCAAGAAATGCATATCTTGAATTACTAGCCCAACCAGCCATAATTATTCCATATACACCAAGTGATGAAATAGCGAAAATATACATTACACCAACGTTAATATCCGCTAGAACAAGTTTATAATCAATTGGAATCACAGCCCAGCCGATTAAGGCTAATGTAAAGGTAAGGATAGGTGATAAAATAAATATAAATTTATTTGAGTTATCAGGAAAAATAGTTTCTTTAGTAAGTAGCTTAATACCATCAGCAATAGGCTGGAATAGGCCAAATGGACCAACAACATTTGGACCTTTTCTTAGTTGAATTGCGCCAATAACTTTTCTTTCAAAATAGGTTAAATAAGCAATAAACAGTAATAAGGGAATAACTATAAGTAAAATTTTAAAAACAATAATTAAAATTTCAAAAAACATTTATTTTGTTTCTTTCGAAAAAGCCAAAGAACACTTTGACATTATTTGGGAGTTACGACTAACTGAATCTGTCATATAAAAATTTGAAATATTTGATTTCATTTCTTGATTTGAAAGTTTAAGCTTGCTGTGTTTACTTTTATTTATTTTTGATAGTTTAATTTCATTAATATAACCTAAATGTTCGTGATTCAAAAACATCTTTTCTCTTAAATCATTTAGATCAGTAAAAACACTTAGGTTAAATGATTTAGACAGTTTATTTAAGAAATCCCATGAATGACTCACACCGTCAATTGGAAACTTAACCTGACTTGAAATTTGTGGTCTACCTTCAAGATTTACATATATTCCTTCTTTTTCAGTAAAACAGCTCATTGGTATTATTAAGTCAGCTCTCTTAACAGCTTTATCGCCGTGATGACCATGATAAATAATAAATGTTTTTTTTGGTATTTTGTCAAAATTAATCTCATCAGCACTCATTAAATATAAAACTTTAAATTTACCATCATAAATCTGTTTGATTAAAGACCTTGAAATATTTTTTTTGTTATAAAAACCAAGGTCAAGTGCACCAACTCTTCCAGAAAATGTTTGTAAAACGTTAAATCCATTCCAACCAGAGCTTTTTGAAATTTTTTGATAAAAATTTAAACAATAAGTAAAGATATCAGCTGCATCGGCTTGACACATTGCACCTTGACCCAAAATAAATAATGGTTTTTTTGATTTTTTGAAGAAATCTAAATTTTTCTTTTCATTTAATTTTTTTATTGAAGAAGAAGTTCCACCAAGTAATTCTACAGGAAAATTTAAATTAAATTTACCAATGCTTAAAATTTTATAATTTTTAGGAGAAGATAAAAATCTTTGTCTAATTCTGGATGACAAAATAGGTGCTTCTTTTTTAATATCAGTTCCAACTAAAACACACGAGTCTGAGTCATCAATTCCTTTAATAGTTGAATTAAAAATGTAGGAAAATCTCTGAGATGGGACAAAAAATGAATCATCTTGTCTGCAATCGTAATTTTCTATTTTTAATTCATCAAGGAATTTTTTGAATGAGAAGATAGATTCACAATCAAGTGTGTTTCCAGCTAATGCTGCAATCTGTGATGAATTTGTGTTGGATAAAAGATTGTGGATAGATTTTATTATATTTTCTTCAGATTCCTCAATTAACTTTCCTTCACTATTCCTTAAATAAAATCTGTCAATTCTTTGATTATTTATCCCATCATATGCAAACCTAGTTTTATCAGAAATCCACTCATCATTAATTTCCTCGTTAATTCTTGGTAAAACTCTCAAAATTTTATCACTTTTTGAATCAATTCGAATGCTGCTTCCAACGGCATCAAAAACATCAATTGTTTCAGTTTTTTTTAGCTCCCAAGGTCTTGCAACAAATTCATATGGTTTTGATGTCAGTGCCCCAACAGGACATAAATCAATTACATTTCCCGACATTTCAAAATCCATAGCCTCTTCAAGATAAGTTGTTATTTCTGTGTCTTCACCTCTACCAATTGCGCCTAACTGTGTTTCATTACCTGCGATTTCCTCTGAAAAGCGAACACACCTTGTGCAGTGTATGCATCTTGTCATGTGTGTTTTAATCAAAGGTCCTAAATTTTTATCTTTTACAGCACGCTTTTCTTCAACAAAGCGGCTAATTCCTGTTCCATAGGCCATTGCTTGGTCTTGAAGATCACATTCACCTCCTTGATCGCATATTGGACAATCTAAAGGGTGATTGATTAACAAAAATTCCATTACACCTTTCCTAGCTTTTACGACCATCTCCGAATTAGTCTTAATTTTCATTCCCTCAGCAACAGGCATTGCGCATGAGGCAACTGGTTTATTTGAGTTTTCCATTTCAACAAGACACATCCTACAGTTACCAGCTATTGAAAGTTTTTCATGATAACAAAATCTAGGAATTTCTACACCAGCAGACTCACATGCTTGAATCACAGTGATTCCATCTTCAACTTCAAAAGGTTTGTCATCAATGAAAATCTGAACCATTTAGGCGACCTTATCTATTTTTTTCGGTTTCTTTAATAAATCATTTTTAAAGTGTTTTAGTAGTCCTTGGATTGGCCACGCAGCTGCATCACCTAACGCACATATTGTATGACCTTCAATTTGTTTAGTCACTTCTTGAAGAAGTTCTAACTCTTCAACTGTAGCACCATTCTTGTAAATTCTATCCATCATTCTCATTAACCAGCCGGTTCCTTCTCTACAGGGAGTACATTGTCCACAAGATTCATGTTTATAGAACTCAGAGAGTCTTAAAATAACCTTAGTAATGTTGGTGTTTTTATTTATTACTATTATCCCGGCTGTGCCTAATGCTGAGCCAGCATCTTTAAGTGAGTCAAAATCCATCAACACATCCTCGCATAAATTTTTGGGTAGTAGAGGAACAGATGAGCCACCTGGAATAATTGCTTGTAGGTTATCCCAACCACCAATAACATCACCAGCATATTTTTGAATCAGATATTTTAAGGGCACACCGAGTTCCTCTTCAACATTACATGGGGTATTTACATGACCAGATATGCAAAATATCTTAGAGCCAGTGTTATTTTTTCTGCCCAGACTACTAAACCAATCATGCCCTCTTCTCATTATAGTTGGAACTACTGCAATTGTTTCAACATTATTTACGGTTGTTGGCATACCATATAGACCGACACTTGCAGGGAAAGGTGGTTTAAGTCTAGGCTGACCTTTTTTTCCTTCTAAACTTTCAATAAGTGCTGTTTCTTCTCCACAAACATATGCTCCAGAACCATAGTGTAAATAGAGGTCAAAATCAAAGTTTGAGCCTTTAATCTTTTTTCCGAGTAGATTATTACTGTAAGCCTCATCAATTGCTTTTTGAAGAATTGAAGCTTCATTTAAAAACTCTCCTCTTACATAAATGTAACACTTGGTTGCGCCAATCGCATATCCAGAAATTAAACAACCTTCAATAAGTTTATGTGGTTCATTTCTAATAATATCACGGTCCTTGCACGTTCCTGGTTCACCTTCATCTGCATTAATGACCAAATAATGCTGTTTATCTCTTGATTTTGGCATAAAGTCCCACTTCATACCGGTTGAGAAGCCTGCTCCTCCTCTTCCTCTTAAACCAGATTCTTTAATTATGTTAATAATCTCTTGAGGATCTTTTTTTAAAATTTTTTTAATATCTTTCCAATCTCCTCTCTGTAAAGCAGATTTAAGAAAAGGATCATTCCGACCATAAAGGTTTTTAAATATGAGATTATCTTTTTTTATCATAAGAACTCTTTCTAGGTTCTGAACCCTTTCTCCCGGATTGAGAACCGATTTTTACTTTTTTATTGTTTGATATATCATTTATTAATTTATCTGTAGTATTTAAATCTAAATCTTCATAATAATTTTCATTTATTTTCACAATTGGAGCATTCACACATGCTCCTAAGCATTCAACTCTGTTGAGTGAGAACAATTTATCTTTAGAGACACCACCAATTTGAACATTAAGTTTTTTTTCACAAAAAGACAGTATATCATCAGAACCTCTAAGCATACATGGTGATGTAGTACAAACTTCAATATGAAACTTTCCAACTGGTGAAAGATTATACATAGAATAAAATGTAGCTATTTCTAGAACTTTAATTTCAGGAATCTCTAAAAAAGAAGAGACATATTCAATTGCTTTTTTTGGCAACCAACCGTTATTTTGAATTTGAGCTATCGATAATAAAGGCATAATTGAACTTTCTTTATAGTTTTTAGGATAGATTTTTAAAATCTTTTTTGCTAATTGCATATTTTCCTTGTCAAAAGAAAATTCTTTTGGTTGCATGTTATCTTCAGCAATTTTTTTAAAAGATGTTTGGCTCATCTGTCTATCTCTCCGAACACAATGTCAAGGCTACCAATAATTGCTACTAGATCTGAAAGCATGTGGCCTTTAGATAAAAACTCTGTAGCTTGAAGAAAAGGAAAACCGGGCGCTCTAATCTTACATCTGTAAGGTTTGTTAGTACCGTCAGAAATAAGAAGAACACCAAATTCTCCTTTAGGAGCTTCTACAGCCGTATAAGTTTCTCCAGCAGGAACATGAAACCCTTCAGTGAAAAGTTTGAAATGGTTAATAAGAGATTCCATTGATTCTTTCATAATCTCTCTTTTTGGCGGAACTACTCTAGGGTCATTACTGATTGAGGGACCGTCAGGAATATTTTTAAGACATTGCCGAATTATTGATACAGACTGTCTCATTTCCTCAACTCTCACAAGAAATCTTTCAAAGCAATCACCAGTTGTACCTGTTGGAACTTTAAAGTCCATTTCGTTGTAACAGTCATAAGGTTGTTTTTTTCTCAAATCCCAATTCAAGCCCGAAGCTCTTATACAAGGCCCAGAAAAGCCCCATTCAAGGGCATCATCAGCAGAAATCTTTCCAATTCCCACTGACCTTTGTCTGAATATTCTGTTTTTTTCAATTAATTTTTCGGTATCGTCTATATGAGACGTAAATTTTTTACAAAAATCTTCAATATCATCAGAAAGTCCAGTTGGAATATCTCTATGAACACCTCCAGGTCTAAAATATGCTGAATGCAATCTTGACCCTGATACTCTTTCATAAAACTCCATCAATATTTCTCTGTCTTCAAATAACCATAGAAAAGGTGTCATTGCTCCGACATCTAAAGCAAATGTAGTTATATTAAGAATATGATTAAGGATCCTGGTAATTTCAGCAAATAAAACGCGTATGTATTGTCCTCTTTTTGGTACATCTATTTGTAGAAGTTTTTCAATTGCTAGAGCATAAGCGTGTTCCTGACACATTGGCGAAACATAATCAAGCCTATCAAAATATGGTAATGCTTGCACATAGGTCTTATTTTCAATAAGTTTCTCCGTTCCTCTGTGCAATAGTCCTATATGTGGATCGGCTCTTTCAACAATTTCCCCATCAAGTTCAAGAACTAGTCTTAGAACACCGTGAGCTGCAGGATGCTGAGGGCCAAAATTGAGAGAGTAATTTTCTATTTTAGTCATCAAGTTTCTCGGATTTTTCATCTCCAGGGAGTATTTTAGACATTCCTTCCCACGGACTTAGATTATCAAAATTTCTATACTCTTGCTCAAGTTTCACTGGTTCACTAATTACCTTTCCTAGCTCATCATCAAATTTAACTTGAGTGAAACCCGTTAGCGGAAAATCTTTTCTGAGAGGGTGACCAACAAAATCGTAATCAGTCAAGATTCTTCTTAAATCGGGATGTCCAATAAATCTAATTCCAAATAAATCCCATGCTTCTCTTTCATACCAATTAGCACATGGAAAAATTTCTGTTACGGAGCTCACTGGTTTATCTACCCCAACCCACGATTTGATTTTTATTCTGAAGTTTTTTGAAACACTTAAAAGGTTATAAATTAAAAGAAATCTTTTCTCTTCGTTAGGATAATCGACTGCAGTAAAATCTACCAGAGTATGCATATTGAAAGAGGGGTTATCTTTAAAAAACATTAATGTTTTAGGAATATCTTTATCTTGGATAAAAATACTTATTTCATTATTTAAAATAAATATTCTGAACTTACAAAAAGTCATTAAACTTTTTATAAGATCTTTCATCTCCAAAATGAATTTATCGTGTTTTCTCTGACTCATGATCTGTATATCTTATTATCTCTCATTATTTTTTTTTGGAGTTGAAGTATTCCATATAACAAAGCTTCAGCTGTCGGTGGGCAACCTGGAACATAAATGTCAACTGGTACTATTTTATCACAGCCTCTTACTACTGAGTAAGAATAGTGATAATATCCACCTCCATTAGCACAACTACCCATAGAGATCACCCATCGCGGTTCAGGCATTTGGTCGTAAACTTTTCTGAGAGCTGGTGCCATCTTATTTGTAAGAGTACCAGCAACAATCATTACATCAGACTGTCTAGGGCTAGGTCTAAACACAACACCAAACCTATCAAAGTCATATCTACTGGCAGCAGATTGCATCATTTCAACTGCACAGCACGCGAGCCCGAAACTCATTGGCCACAACGATCCTGATCTTGCCCAGTTTATTAGATCATTTACTTTAGTTATTAAAAAACCATTCTTTGAGATATGCTTCTCCATCTGGTCATAGTTTTTTGCATCAATTTTTTTTAATTCCAATCTAGTGCTCCTTTCAGCCATTCATATACAAAACCAACTGTTAGAACGAAAAGAAAAAAAATCATTGACCAGAAGCCGTACATCCCAATTTCATTGAATGCTACTGCCCATGGAAAGAGAAAAATAATTTCTAAGTCAAATATAATAAATAGAATTGCAACTAAATAAAATTTTACTTCAAATTTTCCTCTTGTTTCATCAAAAGGTTCAAAACCGCACTCATATGTAGAGTTTTTTTCAGTGTATGGTGACTTTTTACCAATAATTATGGATAGGAAGAATGCCCCAAAAGAAAAGATCAAGGCAAACACTAAAAATATAAGAATTGGTAAGTATTCTATCATGGTTCTAATATAGTTAAGTATTTTTAAAATTACATCCTTGTACTAATATAGTTAAATATTTTAAAATTTCATCAATTGTTCATAATTTCATAAACTCTATCAATACTTTCTTTGAAAATAGGATAATCTGATGAATTTTTGAGAGTATTTGTAGTTATTGATTTGATTGTATTAGATAAAAAATCACACCCTACCATTTTTTCTCTTCCTTTATAATGATACCATAGACCACCTTCACCAACTTTACAAAACGAGTTTTCATCTATATATACCTGCTTTAACTGAATAATTTTTGCATTAAACCCAAGAGATCTAAGTACATTCAATGCAAGCGGAACATTCAGTAAAGGAACCTCATATATTCTTGAAGTGCTTGAAATTACAATAGTCTCATTACTACCCAATAGACCTTTCTTGGAGTAAGGCACAAAAATGAACAATTCTCTTTGACTATTATCCATTATCCTTCCTCCTAAAAGAGAAAAAGCTAAAAGTTTTGATTCCGCAACATCAGCAACACTTACCATTGAATTCTCTCCAAAAAATAGTGTTCTTACTTCTTGTGGTAACAAAGATTCAATAATATTTTGTTGGTATCCATAATCATCATACAGAGATTTAATAGCCATATCTAAGGACATAGGAGATGGGACTATTTGAGTTCTTATAAATTCCTGAGCAATGTTATTTTGTTTGTTTACAGCAGTTGCATATAGCCTTAAAATTTTATCAAAAGAAATTTCATAATACCCAAGAATTTGATCACCAAATAGTGTAAAAAACTGACATTTTTCTGGATGTTTTAAGAGAATTTTTGACGATCTATCAAGAAGTGATGCCAGAGTTGCACCACCAAGACTTGCAAATTTATCAATATCTATTTTTACAGTTCTCTCGTCTTTTAATTGTAAGGAATAAAACCTTATCCCTTTGTGTTTAATCTCTTCATCAGTTAAGGGAGGGCCCGATTCAAATTCTTTGGAAGTTGGATTGAATTTTCTTAATTTAAAATTTAAAAGAGTTATTAATTCTGAGTCTTTAGATAAAGCACATTCAACATCTGTTTCATTTTGTTGTTTAGCATTAGGTTGAGAAAAATCTGTGTCGTCATCATTTTGCTCCTGGGCATAAACAGTAAGGGAAAGGAATATTAATAATATAAATAAGGGTCTATAAAACATTTATATAAAGTATAATATCATTTATTTAATTTTATAGACCTAAATTTTTTGGCGGGAGTGACGGGACTCGAACCCGCGGCCTCCTGCGTGACAGGCAGGCGTTCTAGCCAACTGAACTACACCCCCGAATGGTGGGCGGTGAGAGGATCGAACTCCCGACATCCACGGTGTAAACGTGGCGCTCTCCCAGCTGAGCTAACCGCCCTGAAAAAATCAGGTAATATTTTTATATGACATTTTCTAATTATTTAAAACTATTTATTTATATATGTAAAATTTGATATTTTATCTTAATATACTGACTAATTAAAATGGAAGAATTAAATAAAAAAATAACGAATTGTAAAAAATGTCCTAGGTTAGTTCAATTTAGAGAAAAAATAGCTTTAGAAAAAAGAAAACAATTTAAAAATGAAGTTTATTGGGGTAAACCGGTACCTGGTTTTGGAGATGAAAACGCAGAAATTTTAATTATGGGTCTAGCACCTGCAGCTCATGGTGGCAACAGAACGGGAAGGTTATTCACAGGGGATAGATCTGCAGAGTTTTTATTTAAATGTTTATTTAATTCTAACTTAGCAAACCAACCATCTTCAATACACATAAGAGACGGTTTAAAATTAAAAAATATATATATTACAGCTGCACTAAAATGCGTACCCCCATTTGACAAACCAAATTCAGATGAACTAAAAAGCTGCTTTAATTTTTTAAAAAAAGAACTCCATTATTTGCAGAATATTAAAACAATATTAACACTCGGCAAAATTGCATTTGATGCTTGCATTAAATTTTTTCAAATTAACAAAGCCGAAGCAAAGTTTATTCATGGTGAGGAATATATAACTGAAACTAATCAAAGAATAGTAGCTTGCTACCACCCCAGCCCGAGAAATGTAAATACTAAAAGAATAAATGAGAAGGGGATGGTAGACTTGTTAAAGAAAATTCATGATTTGCATAAATAGAAAAAATAGACTTAAGTTAATTCAGGGATTCCTTAAGCGCCTTTCCTGCTCGGAATTTTGGAACATTCGCTGCTGGAATATTTATGGATTCACCTGTTTGAGGATTTCTTCCAGTTGTTGCTTTACGCTTTGAAACTAAAAAAGTACCGAAGCCCACTAAACGAACATCGCCGCCACTTTTTAATGTTGATGTAATTGACTCAAAAACAGAATCTACAGCTTTTGCGCTGTCTGACTTACTTAAACCTGTACTATCTGAAACTTGATTAACTAAATCGTTTTTATTCACCCTAACCCCCTTTGAAATAACGGAATATTAATAATTTCCCATAATATTAGGAATTTATAACCTAGTCAATTATATTTTAATGAGGAAGAGGAGATTTGTCCCTAGTAATGGTTTTACTTGGTATATCTATATTTTTCTTGTCATTTTCTTTGTAGGGATAAATTTTAGAAATAAATGCTTTTTTTACTATTTCATTTGCGTTTTCAACAAAATGAATTTCAATATTATCCAATATTTCCTTTTCTTCAATTTCAGATAGGTCTTTTTTATTTTCAATAGGAATTAGTACTTCTTTAATACCACCTCTAACTGCAGCAAGAAGTTTCTCTTTCAGACCACCAATAGGCAAAACTCTACCTCTCAGTGTAATTTCACCAGTCATGGCAATATTATTTTTTATCGGAACACCTGTAAAAGCAGAAACTATAGCCGTGAACATTGCGATACCAGCAGAGGGGCCATCCTTAGGTGTTGCTCCTTCAGGAACGTGAACGTGAATATCGTTTTTTTCAAAAAGAACTGGAGAAATTCCATATTTCTTTGCGTTAGAATGAACAAAACTTTGTGCGGCTTGAACAGATTCTTTCATTACGTCACCAAGTTTTCCAGTATAGTATGCTTTGCCCTTTCCAGGCATTTTGACTGCTTCAACTTGAAGAAGTTCGCCTCCAACTTCTGTCCATGCCAAACCAGTACAAACTCCTATTAAAGGCTTTGATTCAATTTCTCCAAATTTAAACCTTTTTACCCCAAGGTAGTTTTCAATATTTCTTGCAGAGATTGAAGATCTTTTTCTATTTTTTGTAATTATTAGCTTTAATGCTTTCCGAAGTAACTTTGAAATTTCCCTCTCAAGATTTCTCACACCAGATTCCCTTGTATAATACCTGATGATTGATTCAATAGCGGATTTAACTATTTTAACCTCGCTGTTTTTGAGTCCGTTTTCTTTAATTTGTTTTGGAAGTAAATATTTTTCTGCAATATTCAATTTCTCATTTTCAGTATATCCAGAGATTCGAATGACTTCCATTCTGTCAATGAGAGGTTGTGGAATATTCAATGTATTAGCAGTTGTAATAAACATTACATTTGAGAGATCATAGTCTACCTCAAGATAGTGGTCATTGAAATTTTTATTTTGTTCTGGGTCAAGCACTTCAAGAAGGGCGGAAGCAGGATCGCCTCTCCAATCTGAACCAATCTTATCAACCTCATCTAATAAGAAAAGTGGGTTAGAGTATTTTGATTTTTTTAAAGATTGAATAATTTTACCTGGCATTGATCCAATGTAAGTTCTTCTATGACCCCTTATTTCTGATTCATCTCTTATGCCACCAAGGGAAAATTTAATAAAGGGTCTGTCTAACGCTTTTGCTATAGATTTTCCGAGAGATGTTTTTCCAACACCGGGAGGTCCAACAAGACACAGTATTGGTCCTTTCGGTTTTTTAACCCTAGTCTGAACAGCTAGATACTCAATAATTCTATCTTTGACCTTGGAGAGACCAAAATGATCTTCATCTAGGACTTTTGAAGCTTTATTAAGATTAATATTTGTCTCTGAGTTATTATTCCACGGAATTGAAATTATCCAGTCTAAATAGTTTCGAACAACTGTTGCTTCAGCAGACATTGGGCCCATGTGTTTTAATTTTTTAATTTCGGCTTTAACCTTATCTTGAGCCTCATCAGACAGATTTATTTTCTTAAGTTTTTGCTCAATTTCAAAAATCTCATCTTTAGGATCCGAGGTTTCACCAAGCTCTTTTTGAATAGCTTTAATTTGCTCATTTAAGTAGTATTCTTTTTGAGTTTTGTCCATCTGACGTTTCACTCTACTTCTTATTTTCTTTTCAACTTGAAGAACTCCAATTTCGTTGTCCATGAATTCTATAACTTTAGACAATCTTTTTTTTACAGATAAACATTCTAGTAGATCTTGTTTATCTGACAACCTAATGCCTAAGTGTGCGCTCATTGTATCTGCTAATTTATTCAGATCTGAGATTTGATTCAAACTTACAAGAATTTCCGGCGGAACTTTTCTATTTAATTTAACGTAATTTTCAAATTGGCTTGTTGCTGTTCTAGACAGAGCATTAGCTTCTTTGTCATTCTCATGACTCGGAACCTCAAGCTTATCAAGATAGGCCTCAAAAAAGTCAGGATTATCTAGATAGTGTGAAACTTTCGCCCGTTCTAGTCCTTCAACCAATACTTTAACTGTTCCATCAGGCAATTTTAATAATTGAAGTATGTTAGCTATTGTTCCAAAATTATATATATCATCTTGTCCAGGTTCATCAACATTCGCGTCTTTTTGAGCAACTAGAAAGATTTCTTTATCATTTTTTTCAGCATATTCTAATGCCTTTATGGATTTGGTTCTTCCTACAAATAGAGGTACTATCATATTAGGAAAAACGACTATATCCCTTAAAGGTAGGATACAAAATGGATCTTTGTAATCTGACATAAATTAAGCTTTTTTGTTATAAACTTTATTTGACTTATTATATATATAGAGAGGATCTTTACTTTTTTCAACCACATCTGCGTTAACAACTATTTCATCAACTCCTTCAATACCAGGCAGTGTGAACATAGTATCTAAGAGAATACTTTCAAGGATTGTTCTCAAGCCTCTCGCTCCCGTATTTTTTTCAAGAGCCTTTGAGGCAACAGAATTAAGGGCATCTTCAGTAAATTGAAGTTTAACATTTTCAAAACCAAATAATTTCTGATATTGCTTAACCAGTGCATTTTTTGGTTTAGTTAGGATTTCAATTAAAGCGTCTTTATTTAAGTCCTCAAGTGTAGCAACAACAGGTAATCTTCCAACAAATTCTGGAATAAGTCCAAACTTAAGTAAATCCTCTGTTTCAATATTTTTCAGAATGTCTCCAATGTTCTTTGATGATTTATCTTTTACTTCTGCCTCAAAGCCAATGCTTGATTTATCTCCTCTAGTAGAAATAATTTTATCTATCCCAGCAAAAGCACCACCGCAAATGAATAAAATATTGGTTGTGTCAATTTGCAAAAAGTCTTGTTGAGGGTGTTTTCTTCCACCTTGAGGAGGCACAGATGCAACAGTGCCTTCCATAATTTTCAGTAATGCTTGTTGAACACCTTCCCCAGAAACATCTCTTGTAATTGATGGGTTATCAGATTTCCTACTAATTTTATCAACTTCGTCTATATAAACAATACCCCTTTGTGCTCTTTCAACATTGTAGTCAGCAGCTTGTAATAATTTTAAAATTATATTCTCTACATCTTCACCAACGTAGCCAGCCTCAGTCAAGGTAGTAGCATCCGCCATTGTAAATGGAACATCAATAATTCTTGCTAAAGTCTCAGCAATCAAAGTTTTTCCTGAACCTGTCGGTCCAACTAAAAGAACATTAGACTTTGATAACTCAACATCACTATTACCAGAGAGATGATCAATTCTTTTATAATGATTATGAACAGCGACTGACAATATTTTTTTTGCATCATCTTGCCCAATTACATAATCATTGAGTAATCTATATAGTTCTTTAGGTGTCTCAACATTTGATGTCTTTGGTGAGCCAATAACTTTATTTTCTTCTTTAATTATGTCCATGCAGAGTTCTACGCATTCATCACAGATAAAGACTGTAGGGCCAGCAATTAGCTTTCTGACTTCATGCTGACTTTTTCCGCAGAAGCTGCAAAATAGTGTACTTTTGTTGTTATTTTTAGAATCGACCATATGAAATTTAAAAAATAATATTTATTCTATCTACTGCAACCTTTATTCCAAACCAAAAAATTATTTTTTTTTAATATTTTTCTCAAAATCAGGTCTTTCGGATACAACTTTGTCAACTATACCTGTTTTTTTTGCCTCATCTGCACTCATAAAATAGTCTCTTTCCATCATCTTTTCAATAATGCTCAAAGACTGTCCAGTATGTTTTTCATAAATTAGGTTTAATTTTTTTTTTAAGTTAATTATTTCTTTCGCATGAATTTCAATATCTGTGGCTTGACCCTGAACACCTCCTGATGGTTGATGTGTCATAATACGCGAATGCGGTAGACAATATCTTTTACCTTTTGTTCCTGATGCAAGAAGTAAAGAACCCATACTTGCAGCCTGACCTATACACACTGTAGATACATCTGGCCTGATGTATTGAATTGTATCATAAATCGCAAGTCCTGATGAAACGACTCCGCCCGGGGAGTTAATATATAAAAAAATATCTTTTTTTGGGTCCTCTGATTCTAAAAATAGAAATTGTGCACAAATAACACTTGAAACAGCGTCATTAACTTCTCCAGTTAGAAAAATAATTCTCTCTTTAAGCAACCTTGAAAAAATATCATAGGATCTTTCTCCTCTGTTAGTTTGTTCAACAACTACTGGTATCAAGGAACTCATTTGTCTTTCTCCTTCTTTTTAATCATGGATTTTTCTGTTTTTAAAAATTCTGAATCAAATAACTGATCCATCGTACACTTTTTTTCTATTTTTTTACAACTATTTACAACAAAATTCATGACTTTTTCTTCTAATGCAATTCCTCTAAGATTATTCATCATTTGAGAGTTATTTTTATAAAACTCTACAACCTCTTTTTCTCTTCCTGGATATTTCTGTGCTTCTTCAACAACAGCTTTAGTTAAATCAGAATCTTCAACATTAATTTTATTGTCATCTGAAATTGAACTTATGATTATTCCTAATTTAACTCTTCTTTTTGCAATATCAGAAATTTCTTTTTCATTCTTTTTATCTTGTGATTGAGATTTTAAAAAATTAACTTCTTGCTCTAGCATCTTAGAAGGTAATTCAAAATCATTTTTTTTTATTAAAATTTCTGTTACTTCTCTTCTCATTTTAAGATTAGATAAAGTTTTAAAATCATTTTGTATTTTTTCACTTACTTTCTTTTTGAGAACATCAAGATTATCTTCTCCAAGCTCTTTGGCAAGTTGGTCATCAATTGGTACTTTTTTTACTCTCTCTTGAATATCTTTAATTTTCAAATGAAAGTTTGCTTTTTTTCCAGCAATACTCGTCTCTCTATAATCTGAAGGAAAGGTCACACTTATAATTTTCTCCTCGCTTATATTTAACCCAACCATTTGTTCCTCGTAACCTGGGATATATTTGTTAGAACCCAGAACAACAGTCTCATCTTTTCCTATATTTTTTTCAAATGCTTTTCCGTTAATCTTACCCTCATAATCAAATAAGATAAGATCACCTTTTTTTGCTGATCTTTTGTTTTTTAATGGGGAAAATCTCTCATGTTTTTTTGCAATATCTTCCAATGTATTTTTAATATCGGAATCACTAACTTGAAGAGCAGACTTTTCAATTTTAATCTCATCTAAATTAATTTTTTGAACATCAGGCATCTTTTGTAAAATCACATTTAAGGCCAAGTCTTTTCCCTCCTCATAACTTTTCACATTTACACTTGGTTGAACAGATGGTCTTATTTTTTTTTCAAGTAAAACCTCTCTTAAGTTATCGTTGATTAATTGATCCAAAATTTCAGACATAATTGATTTAGAATATCGTTTTTTAATTATAGTAATGGGAACTTTACCTGGTCTAAAGCCAGGAATTTTTATATTTTGAGATAATTCTTTATATTTTTTTTCTAAAATTACGTTTATTTCATTGGCTGGAATAGTCATGTTCCATTCAATATCTAAACCTTTATTTTTAATTTCTTCAATCTTTGCCATAGTTCAAAACACTTATTCAAATGGTACGGGCGGAGGGACTTGAACCCACACGACAAAAGTCACTAGAACCTAAATCTAGCGCGTCTACCAATTCCGCCACGCCCGCTAAATAAAATATAAAAAACAACATTATTATCTTTAAATCAATTATTATTTTTAATAGTACTCATTACTGACTGAATATCCTCTAAAAAATCTTCCACAACCACATTATTTTTTCTATTTGACAAATCATTCTGTATACAAACTGCTGCTAAAACAGAATGATTAAGTTTCATTTTTTGAGCAACTAAACCTGAAATTAACCCACATAGGAGATCTCCTGAACCAGCAGTTGCAAGAGAGTTTGAAGCATCTGAGTTGACCCAAACATTTCCGTTAGGATAAGAAATAACCGTATCATTACCTTTATAAAGAACTATGTTTGAAATTAATTTAGAAGCATTAAAACAATCAATTATTTTATTTTCAGAAATTTCAAATACTTTTTGAAATTCACCTTTATGTGGAGTTATAACCAATGATTTCTTTTTTTTAATAAATTTATAAAATTCACTCTTATGATTCTCAAAAATACTTATTGCATCTGCATCTAAAATTATCTTTCCGTCAAAATTTAAAATTATTTTTTTAATAAAATTTTTATCATAATTTTTTCCCAATCCAGGACCAACTACTAATACATCCTTCCTAAGCAGTTGTTTATCCGAATATTCAGCAACAATGGTTCCAGGCTCGCATTTAGCGTAATATTTTAAATTACTTGGTGTGACCAAGATTGTTGAAAGTCCAGCACCAACCTTTCTTGAAGCAAATGCAACTAATCTTGCAGCTCCGGACATAACTCCACCGATTACGACTACATGTCCCTTGTCATATTTATTGATACAATTTTTATGTTTGGGTAGAAAGTTAAAAATTCTTTCTTTTGTTAGTAATTGAACTTTAGGTATTTTTTTTTGCGGAATCTTCAAAGGAAGTTTCAACAAAATCTTTTCTCCACAATAATTTTTAGATGGAACTAAAAAGTGTACTGGTTTGTAAAAACCCATGCATATAGTCACAGAGGCAAAAACTGAAGCCCCTAGGATCTGTCCAGAATCTGAATTCAAACCACTTGGTATATCAACTGAAATTATTTTTCTTTTTGAATTATTTATAATTTCAATAATTTTTTTATGAAATCCTGATAACTCTCTGTTAAGACCAGTACCAAATAAGCAATCCACTATAATTTCAGAGGATTTAACACTTGACTGAAGTAAATTTAATTTCTTTTTTGAGTATGTTTTTGGAACCAAAATAACTTTATTATTAATTTTCCCCTTTAAAAATTTAGAAGCTTTTACTCCGTCTTGTCCATTATTTCCACTTCCACATACAAAAAGCAGAGATTTATCCTTAAAATTTTTCAACAAAAAAATAGAAATTTTTCTTCCAGCAATTTCTAAAAGTTGTTCTTCAGAATTTTTACAAATAAATTTATTTTCTGATTCTTTAATTTGTTCTATTGTTAAAATTCTATTTTTGCTCATAATGATTTAAATATGACTAAATATCTCTTCATAATATTTTTAACACTCCATAACTTTTCTTATTTAAGTGCTTCTCAAGTAAGAATTAATTCTATAATAACCCTTGAAAATAATATTCCAAAGGAATGTGGATTAAATTTTAAGATTTTAGAAAGAGAAGAAGTATCAGATACAAAAATTTCTATAAAAAAGAAAAAAGACAAAACTACTACAACTTATTTTTCAAGCAAATCAGAAAACTTTAAAATTGATGATGCCAATATTATTTCACCAAATATCAATCTCAAAAAATTATTAAACAAAAAAAATGACAATAAAAATAAATTTGAAATTGAAAATTCCACTGATATAGACAAGACTAATATGTTTTTTCAAGAAATTTTAATAAGTGGAGGAAAAATCATAATTAATGAGAAAACACACGAAGTTATTGGGCCTATTGATTCTAAGGTAAGGTTAGAGTATCTTTTTTGCACAGGCGAAATGTTCCTGCCTAATTATGAGAAAAACCGATGACAAAATTTAATTTTGAAGATATTAAAAAACTTATTTCTTTGCCATTAAATGATTTAATTTTTAAGGCCCAAAATACTCACAAAAAACATTTCAAGACAACTGACTTTCAACTTGCCTCTTTAATGTCAATTAAAACTGGGAGTTGTCCAGAGGATTGTAAGTATTGTCCACAATCGGCCCATTACAATGTAAATTTGAAAAAAGAAAAATTAATTGAAGTTTCACAAGTAAAAGAAGCGGCGAAATTAGCCAAAAAAAACGGTGCTGATAGATTTTGTATGGGCGCTGCTTGGAAGAGACTCCCAGAAGGAAAAGACTTTGATAAGGTAATTGAAATGATCAAAACAGTAAAATCTCTTAAGCTTGAAGCTTGTGTCACTCTTGGTTCTATTACAGAGATTCAAGCGAAGGAGTTAAAAAAAGCTGGGCTTGATGCATACAATCACAACATTGATACATCTCCTGAATTTTACAAAGAAATAATTTCAACCAGAAGTTTTGAAGAAAGACTAGATACAATTAAAAATGTCCGTAAAGCGGGAATAAGTGTTTGCTGTGGAGGTATTATAGGAATGGGTGAAACATGGGATGATAGAGCAAAGATGTTGGAAGTATTGGCAAATCTGGATCCTTTTCCAGAAAGTGTGCCGATTAACGCCCTCGTACCTACAGAGGGTACTCCATTAGAGAATAAAAAACCAATTAAACCATTTGATATGGTCAGAATGATTGCTGTTACCAGAATTGTGATGCCTACAACAAGAGTAAGGTTATCAGCTGGAAGAAAAGAATTGTCACCCGAAACTCAAATGCTTTGCTTTTTGGCAGGAGCTAACTCAATATTTTATGGTGATACTCTTCTAACTACTGCAAATAACGAAATGGTTGAGGATAAAAAATTAATTGCTGAGTATTCTGGGTAGAATAAATCTATAAAACAAATTCAAAAATTTTTGGTCTGATAATTGCAAAATAAATATTGCAGTTAATAAAATAGTAATAATATAAACCATAATGGCAAGATTTTTTAAAAGCGTGAACAAAGGAAGTGTTCAACTTGATGTTTTTTACGGATGGGACATTGATGTGAAAGAATGGTTCATTGATATAAAAATGACAGGATTTTCAGGTGGAAATTTAACCCAATGGTTTGATTCGGAAAAAAACTATAAAAAAACTTTAAAAAATATTTTAGTTTAAATTTTATTTATATAAAAATAATATAATGTTTAATATTGTATTATTTAACCCACAGATTCCTCCAAATACTGGCAATATAATTAGACTTTGCTCTAACACTAACTCAAATATTCATTTAATAGAACCTCTAGGATTCTCAGTAGATATCAAATCAATGCGGAGGGCTGGACTTGATTATATAAGTAATGTTGATATTAAAACTTATAAAAATATTGACGAATTTCTTATTAAAACAGATTTCAAAATTATTCACCTTGTTACTAAATTTGGAAACATAAACTACGCAAAGGTCAACTATAAAATCGGAGATTGTTTTATTTTTGGGTCTGAAATTTCAGGGTTATCCGAAGACGTATTTAACAAATTCAATAATTCAAACAGAATTTATATTCCAATGACACCTAAAAATCGTAGTATAAATTTAGCTAATGCAGTGGCTATTTGTATTTTTGAAGCCTGGAGACAAAATAATTTTTCAATCTCTTAATAATATGAAGTAACCATCGTTAGGTGTGTTATCATTTGAATAGTAAAAAAAATTTTTAAAGTTTTGTTTTAAAGTTAATTTAAATGAATCATAACCAGCGTAATAAATATTGTTGACTATCTTTGATTGAGAGGACATCTGTAAATTAAATATTAAGCCACCTGAGGATTTCATAAAACACTTCTTAAGGTTATGAATTAGATATCTTTCCCATAACTTTATACTATTATAAATTGCGTAATTATAGGTTCCAGAAATTATTGTAAAATCACATCCTTCAGTAGGTTCGTCAGATATATAAAATAAATTTGATTTGAATTTTCTTTTACAGTATTCAATCATTTTAGGATTAATGTCATATCCTCTATAAACATAATTATAGTTTCTTTTTCTCAAAAAAACATAAAGATCGCCAAAGCCACATCCCAAGTCTGCAATTTTAGCATTATTATTACAAATATACTTTTTCATTAATTCACTTATTATGAAAAATCTTTTTTCTTGAGATGACTTTGAACTCCAGTGTAACCCCATAGCGCTGTAACCAAATTTTTCTACAGTAGATTGATAAACTTTAACAAGATTTTTATTAATTAATTTAAAGAAAATATTATCTATCAATTTAACTCACATACTCAGAAAAATCTGGATCATTATTTCTGCTTTTTTGATCAACTATTTTTTCTTTCAGTGGAACTTTTTTTTGTTTTATCAAATCAATCCATTTTCTAAAACAATATATAATAAATGGATCACAGCTTTTTAATTTTTCCTGTAAAATGTTATTAGGAATAAAAACTAATTCGGAGTCTTCGGTTGCTTGAGCTGAGAATAATCTTAATTTAGATTCAAATAAAACGTACCATGCACCGAAACTATCTCCCGGACCGATATTCCCAATATGCTCAATTATATTTTCTTCTTTATGTTTTTTTTTAAGATGAATAAGACCTGAAATAACTATGTAGGCCCCATCTGCAATTTGTCCTTGTGGGAAAATCACTTCACCTTTCTTACATACTATAGTCTTATATTTATTTTTTAAACACTTTAGTTCAAAGCTTTTTAACATAAAAAAATTCCTTTTATTTTTAAATAATATATCTTAAATTAATAACTAGTGAAGGAAAGAAAAAATGAGAATTATACCATTTGCAATTAAAGGTGCTTTCGTAGTTGGAGCACTCACCACAGGTGCCTTTTTTACAGGAGCTGCGATTGGCGCTGTAATTAAAAAAAGTAATGTTTTAACAAAGTTAAAAAAAAGTCAGTTTAAAGAAAATAAAAGTGCCTCTTCTAAATGACTTGATTTGAAGCATAATTTACATTAAATGAATTATTAAACATATGGAGAATGATTATGATTAAATTTTTATCACTAATATCTTTGTCTCTCTTTTTTTCACTTAGCAGTTTTGATGTGAGTGCTAACCACTGCAGTGGCGGGCATAAAGAAATTAAAGACAATCAAGACTCTTCATCTGATGATGCTAAAGAAACAAAGTCAAATTAATTATATGCAGAGATTTCGGTCTCTGCATAAACTCAATGTCTGAAACTCTTAGAAATCAATCCTTAGATAAACTAGAAAATTTCATAAATGATGGAATTCTCTCATATTCGTATAAAAGAAACTATGACTACGGTCCTAAGAATAGGTCAAACATATCCCTTCTGTCACCATATATTAGAAAAAGAATATTACACGAGAAAGAAGTTATTAACAAATGCCTTAAACACTTTGATCTGAACAAAATTGAAAAATTTATTCAGGAAGTTTTTTGGAGGGTTTACTGGAAAGGTTGGTTGGAAGGAAGAACAAAGGTTTGGGCGGATTATAAGAAAAACCTTGAGTCCTCAATCTCAGAGTATTCTTCTGGTGAAAAAAAACAGAATTATTATTTGGCGCTTCAGGGAAAAACTGGGATTAACTGTTTTGATGATTGGATCAAAGAACTAAAAAATTATGGGTACCTCCACAATCATTCAAGAATGTGGTTCGCAAGCATTTGGATTCATACATTACAATTACCATGGGAGCTTGGTGCCAATTTTTTTTTAAAAAATCTTATTGATGGAGATCCTGCATCTAACACACTCTCATGGAGATGGGTTGCCGGCTTACATACACAAGGAAAATGCTACGTTGCAAGTGAAGATAATATAAAGAAATTTTCAGATGGAAGATATTCACAAAAAAACATCCTTAATAAACAAATAACACTACCAGAATTTAAAAATTTTGTATTTGAAAAAAAAGAATATAACACTCAAAAATTTTCAAAAAAAAATAATTTAATTCTTCTTAATATAAACAATTTATCATATTTAGAGGAAACAATTGAAATAATGAAAGAAAATTTAATTTGCTTTATAAATCATGATGAAGTTTATGAATATTCTACTCTTCCAAAAAAATTTAATAAAAACTCAATGGATGAATATTTAATTTTTTTGAAAGATAAAGGGATTAAATGTAAGAACTTTCCAACCTTTGAAAATTTCTTTAAGTTTTTTGAAAAATCAGAATTCAGTGAAATTTTTGCATTTTATCCATCAATTGGTTACGAGCTTGATTACCTAAATCTTCAATTTAGAAAATACAATGTTAACTTAAACTTCATTTACGATAATTTTGATAAATTGTGCTGGGAACATGCATCCTCTGGTTTTTTCAAATTTAAATCTAAAATTCCACATTTAATTAGTAAAATTAACTAGTTACAAGTTAAATCGTCTTTTATCTCAGTTTGTCTAATTGGCATATTATCAATAATATTAAAGTACTTTGTAAAACTCTCAAAAACATTAGATTGATATTTTATTTCTCCGTCAATACCTATAAGTGTAACCTTATATTTAAATTTGGCATCTAAAAACAACTTATTTTTGCTATCATTTATATCAATAAATAAGTTATTTTTTTTTATAAAAATTTTTAATCTTCTATTAATTATCAGACATTCTTTTTTTAAAAAATCCTCTTTAATTTTTTCATATTCATAGGAACCAGTATTAAAAAGTATTATTCTATTATTCCATAAATAAGGTGTATCAATTAAAAAATTTTCTGAAATTCTTTTGTGATGATGAATTGCGCTAGTTTTATCAAAAACCAACACTAAAATTAAAAATAAAAGTTTTATTATTTTGAACATTTAATAAAATTAGATTGTTTTAATCATCCTATGAAAAGATTTAGATTATATATTTTTGCATTTTTTATGTCACTTTGTACAAGCACCACAGTTTCATTAGTTATAGTTTATTTTAACGACAACGATAATCATTTTTTTTCAAGTTTTATACAAAGATTTTTTTTTGCTTGGCCAACAGTTTTTCTTTGTATTCTTATTTTTGTACCCATCATAAATAAACAACTTGATAAATATTTAAAATAAATCCTTAAATTTTTTCACAAATTTTCTATGTATACTTAAACATATTTATGCTAAACTTATGTTGGGGATGGAGGGTGATTAAAGAAGAAAATTATTCTATTCAGGCTAAAAATTTACTTGAATTTTTGATTCAAGATTATTCAGAGTCCTTGAAGAGTTTTCATCAAGATAATTTTTATCTTCATGAAATAAAAAAATTTCGTTTCAACATAAATAATAGAATTAGAAAACTATTAGACATTTCAGAAGTCAAAAATAACTTTAAAGACAAATTTTATCACATTATAGTTTTTAACACAGAATATAACGAATTAATTAAAACTGAGTTAGACTTAATACCTCTATCTTATAAAGAGAAAGGCCAAAATATCTATGTTGATAAAAAAACATTAACATTTAATCAACTTATGAGAATAATTGACGATATTGAGGGATTTAAAAATAAAACTCTTACTAAATGTTCTAAAGCAAAGTTAGAACCAATCCTAAGAGCAAAAAATGCCTTAGAGAATGACTTTATTGATCAAGTAATATCAAGGGAAACTTCTAACAGGTGTCAAGAATTATATGAATCAACAGAAAAAGAAATTTTAAAAATAACAGAAAAAAAAATAAAATTTGTTTTAGGATTAGAAAATTATGAACGATACTTAAAAGAAAAGGTTTAATTAAAAATAGATTTTTTGAATTTGGGGAGTTATCGTTAGATGATGAAAATATTAGCAACCAAATTTCAATTAAGAGTTTGGAATAAGCTAAAAAAAATTCTCAGAGGGAAAACAGTAGCTTACAAATTTATTGAAAAAGAAATTTGGAAAATTCAAGTCTACTCAGTATCAGCAAATACATGTCCCAAAAATTCTCTTTCACAAATAACTTCTTGCAATAGTATAAAAAGAAAAAATGGAAAAAATGGAGGATATTTTAAAAAAAAAAATTTAATTGAAAAAAAAAGTCTTTTAAAAAAAGAATCATCTTAAAGAGCTTGTTATGGATTTCTATTGTGAAAGAATAAATGAGCAAGTATTTAATGAACCAGTAAATGCCATCTCTAATATTTTTTTTATAATCGTTTCATTGTCATTAATAAAATTACTTAGAAAAAATCAAAGTAACAAAATTTACTATCTTCAACCAATCCTTATCTTCTTTATAGGCATTGGAAGCTTTTTGTTTCATTTAATGCCAAACCTTATTACATTATATTCAGATATAATTCCTATATTTTTATTTTCTTTATCCTTTATTTTTCTTTTTAATAGAGATGTAATATGTATTAACTATATAAATAATATCCTTTTATTTTTACTATTTTTTATTTTACTTTTATTCGCAACACCAAAACTTAATTATGAAATTTTAAATGGCTCAGAATTTTATTTTGCAAATTATTTTTTTTTAACTCTTTATACAATTTGGTTATATATAAAAAAATCAGAATTTTTTCAGTTATTGTTTTTAGGTTTTATTTTTTTTAATTTATCTATCTTCCTAAGAACAATTGATAATCATATTTGTAATCACTTTTCCATTGGCACTCACTTTTTGTGGCATTTCTTAAATGCTTATCTACTAAAAATTTTAACTATGGTAAGTTGTAAAATTAAACAACCTTATTAGTAAGCCAATAGGTTTGATATGGTTTTAAAATAATATTTCCTTTCATATTTTTTATTTTTTTTTTTGAAATAATATCAAACCATTCATTTGTTGATATTAAATTAATATTGAGAAGAGAAATTTTTTTTTGGGAATTCGTAAGGTTACTTACACAAAAAATACTTTGACTTCTATCAATGCTTTGTCTCCAAATTCCAAAAAAATCGTCATCTAATTGTAAAGTAAATTGTGTCGCATTCGGGTGAAATGCTGGTTGCTTTTTTCTTACTAAAATAATTTCTTTTAAAAGATTAAAAACCTTATGACTTGTTGATGTTTTATTTTTTAATTTTTTTTCAAGTATGTCAAATTCCCAGTTCCTTCTATTAATTGACCTGTTAGAACCAGTTATTTTTACTTTAGCATAGTCGTTTTTAGAGCCAACTAAATTTTGAATGTATACAGCGGGTATTCCTTCCATTGAAAACAAAATAGTATGAGCTAAAATAAATCTTTTTATGCCAAATGAATCACTGCCCAAATAAGTCTCTTTAAAAGAGTCCAGTAGGGTAATATTTACTTCATATATTGATTCTTTTTTCTTATTTTTTCTTAAACCAAATAAAGCTCCCTGTTTTTTAAAAAAATTAATGTATTTTTTAAGTTCTTTTTCAGGAAGAATTCCCTCCAAGGGTCTTAGGCCAATCCCATCATGAGATGACAAAAAGTTTAAATATGAATTATTTTCCTGCGCTGGTGGCATGCTTCTTGACCATCTTTTTAAATATTTTCCATTTCCAGAAATTATTGCGTGAATAAGAAGTGGTGCTAGGGAGAAGTTGTAAATACAATGCGCCTCATTATTATTTCCGAAGTAACTAAGATTTTCATGACTAGGAATATTTGTCTCAGTTATAATTAATACATCAGAGTAAAAGTTATCTATAATTAACCTTAATAATCTAATTATATCATGCGTTTGTGGAAGGTTTATACAACTGCTACCTAGTTGTTTCCATATAAAAGCTACAGCATCTAATCTCAACGCTTTTACATTTTTGTCTAAATAAAACTTCATAATCTCAATAAAATAGATAAGTACATCTGGGTTTTTAAAATTAAAATCAACCTGGTCATGACTAAATGTGCACCACACGTATTTAGTCTTACCTTTTAATTTTATTTCCTTTGAAATATCTGAACTTCTGGGCCTCACAATTTTTTCTGACTCTTTAAACTTTTGTTTACTAACTATAAAAAAATCTGACACAGATGAACTTCCATTTAAAAAGTCTTTAAACAGCTGATTCTCTGATGAACAATGATTGATAACTAGATCAATCATTGTTTTAAAACTAAATGATATTTTTTTAAAATCATCCCAATCTCCATGGTTTGAATTTACTGCTTTAAAATCTTTAACTGCAAATCCATCATCAGACGAATATGGAAAAAAAGGAAGAATATGTACAAAACTAAATTCTTCACAATATTTATTAAGAAAGTCACCAAGACTTATTAGGTTTTTAACTTTTTTTTTCTTTATTGAGTCAGCATAAGTTATGAGAAAAAAATCTTCTTGAGACCATAATTTTTTTTTAGACAATTTTCTATTTTTAAAAAGTGAACAAATTTTTTTTGAAATTTTGTCAATTTTGATTTCTTTCAAATTTTTTGCGTAAATTGAATGTAGATAACTTTTGACAACCTCATTAAACTTATCCTTTCTCATAACAAATTATGATTTATTATCTAGTTCAACAGCTTTTCTAAGATCATTTAAAAAACCTGGTAATGCTGTATCTACCCTACTCCAAGTTGGAATATTTGGAGATTCCATTGGAGAGTCTAAAAAAACTTGCCCAGCGACCATTATATTTTTAGCAAACAGCTCAACAGCAGTTTCCTCCTCATGAACATCAATATCATAAGCATTCATAAGTGCATCTTTTTTATAAATTTGAACAAAGTCTAACGCTTCCCTGTAATAAGTAGCTTTTAAAGATCTAAATATTGACATAGAAAAAGGTTCTCCTTGAGAAGCTAACTTCCTAATAATGACTTTAATTATATCTACAGACATCTTAGAGAGACCTTTTGAGTTATCGTCAAAAAAAATATCTTGATGTTTGTGGTCATAATTATCTGCAATATCAACCTGACATAACCTGTTGCCTGCGTAATTTCTAAACATTTCTGATAAAACACCAATTTCTAGTCCCCAGTCATAGGGAATCCTTATATCTTTAAGGACTCTTCTTCTAAATGAAAATTCGCCAGCTAATGGATATCTAAAAGAATCAACAAAAGAAATAAATTCATTAAATCCAATCGTTTTTTCTAATGCTCTAAGTAGAGGTGTTACCAATAACCTTGCAACTCTACCTTTAACTTTATTCTCAGAAACACGAGGATAATAGCCTTTACAAAAATCAAAATTAAATTTAGGGTTTGCAACTGGGTACACTAATCTTGCTAATAAAGATCTTGAATATGTTACAATATCACAGTCATGAAGTGCAACGGCTTCTGCTTTTCCAACAGATAAAATATACCCCATACAATACCAAACATTTCTTCCTTTTCCTAATTCTTGAGGAGCCAAGTTTTGTTTGGATAACATTGTATCTAAACTTTTTAAATTAGGTCCATCATTCCAAAGAATTTCATGTTTTTGCGGCAATTCAGAAAAAAAATTCTTCGCCTCATGAAATTCCTTTTCATTAGCTTTATCTAAGCCAATTACAATATGATTTATATACTTTACTTTGCTTATTTCTTTGACAATATTGGGCAAAGCAGGCCCCTTTAATTCTGAAAACAATGAAGGCAGTATAAGTGTAATTGGTCTGAATTTAGCGAATTCAACTAATTCATCTTCAATATTTTCTAATGGTCTATCAGAAAAGTTATGAAGCGTAGCAACTATTCCATTTTGATAAAAATCAGAAATTTATGTTCTCCTTTTTAAAGATATATTCTAAAGATTCCTTCCAACCTTTAGGTGCAAAATTTTTACTATAATAATTATTTTTTTTTTTATTAAGTAAAAGTTTTTTTTTTGATGACTTTATTATGCAACTATAATCAGTTAGTTCCAACATGCTCAGATCATTATTACTATCGCCAACTGAAATTGTCTTGTAAATTATTTCTCTTTTTAACTTAAACATTTTTAAAAATTCTTTGACTGCTTTGCCCTTATTATATGAATCGGATAAATGCAGAAAACGTCCTCCAGAGGATATCTCATATCCTAAACTATTTATTTCTTTTTTAAATTGGTCTTTTTTATTTTCTTCGTCCTCCCAAAACAATGGATTACTAAACATTCTCATTCTACATTTTTTTAATTTTTGAGTATTTAAGTTTGTGATTTTTTTTAATTGGAGGTCATCAATTTCGGTAAAAAAACTAAATTTATATTTCTTTTTTAAATGATTTATTTCAGTAATTAGTGATTGAGAATTTTTTTTTGTTAATTTATATCCAAGATAATTACTATGTTTAAAAAAATTTTTATCAAAAAAAATTTGATTGTAGTCTTCTGGAAAAAAAATACATGCCCCATTTTCAACTATAAATGGTGAGGATATCTTTAAAGTTTTATTAAGTTCATTAATTTCTTCAAACGTTTTTGAAGAATTAAAAATAACTTGGCAATGGTTTTTCAAAAGTAAGATATATTTTTTCAAAACTGAATATGAATAGCTCTCATGATTCATAAATGTACCGTCAATGTCAGAGAAGACTAAAAAGGTTTTATTATTTGATTTTGTATTATTCATAAACTGATAATACATAAAAAGAACTTAAAAAACTTATATAATAAAGATTTAATCTTAATTAATGATAATCTTAAAATTCATATTTTGCTATTTCCAATTATTAAAAAATAGAAACCAATAAGAAATAAAAAAATTTGTTCACTAGTAAATAGCTTTGAATTGATAAACCAATCTTGATGAGCAAAATAAAACGCAAAACTCATTATAATTACAATTATAAAAGATGAAACCCTGGTTAGAATGTTACCCATGTATGAATTAAAAAAACCTGATATAATTAATAGAAACCCAGCCCCTAATTCACAAATACAAACCAAAGATGCTAAAAATGGGCTAAAATTAAAAAAGTCAATAAGTTTTTGTGGAGGCAAAGGAAGTTTAGCATAACCATGAATAATGAAAGCAATGCCCAAACCAAGCCTCAGAAGAAATTGAGCAAAAAAATTAAAATTACTTAAAAAATTATTAGCAAAATTATCAATCTTTTTTAATAACATACCTATTAAAAATTTATTACAAATTTTGCATTAAAAGTATGTGCCGTAAAATCACTTGTGTAATTATCAATGCTTGAGTCAACAAAATTAAATCCATAATCTCCTTGAATAAAACTTTTTGAATCCAAAGAATAGTTCAAACCACCTTTAAGCTTGGCTGCAAAGTCGGTTTGATCTTCATCGTAAGATAAGCCAGTAGAATTACCCACACTTTTGATTTCATCTGAATATGAAGCAAAACCAATCCCTCCTCCTAAAACAATTTCAATTTTTCTATTAAAATCAAAGTCAAATGAAGGGCCAAAGACCATTGAAAACGAGGAGATATTTCCATCCACAACATGCGAACTATTTGCTGCTCCAGTGAATGTAACACCACCACTTGTAGCTGTTCCACCCACTGTTAAATTGAGTTTATCATAATCAAACATTGAATATCCGATTTCTGATTCAAAGGATAATGAATCAGATAATCTATAACCAAAAAGACCAGTAATTTGATACCCACTATCAAATTCAAACTCCCCATCAATATTAGCTGAAAAAGTAACGTTGTTCGCTGTTAGAGCAGTAGTAGTTTTAATTTCAACATCATTGGGACTAATTATTCCACCACCGATACCGAAGTAAAGCTTGTCATTTACAGAATACGTATCAGCAGACAGATAAAATGGTATTAAAAAAATTACTGAGAAAAAATATCTTTTTTTAAAAAGAAACATATATAGCCTTTCTATACAACATATTGATATAATTACATAATATTATACTATATAATGTTTATCAACAACTTTATCCACATTTTTTTAATTGTGGATAAATATTATTTTTTTTATTTTTTAAATATCTTACAGTGGTAAATTCTTACTATTTATTGAGCCAGAAAAACAATCCTAGATTGCATAAAACTCTATAAATATAAAAAAAAGCCCAACCTGTTAGATGGGCTTTAAATTTAAAGTTTATAATTTTATTAGTTGCTTTTTAGTAACGAATAGAAGCATTCACATATGCTGTCAAAGGAGCACCAGCTCTTGCACCTTGAGGGTGTCTAGTAGCTATATATGCCAAATCTGTGAAGTTGTTAACACCAAATTTAATTCTAGCATTATCCGTCAACTCATATCCAGCATAAAAGTTTCCAAGAGCGTAACTATCAATTCTTCCTGCCCTTGCGTTAGCAGTACCTTCATGCACCTCCGTCTCAGTTTCTGCCGCAGTACCGTATGACTCCGACTGATAAGTCATATTCATACCGAAACTGTATTTTGAATAATTATAATCAAAACCTATTGCCAATCTATGATCAGGCACATAAGGTACGTTACTACCATCCATTCCTCCTGCAAATAGATTAGCCTTACTGTCCGAAGCACTTGCAGCACCATCTAAATTAGCATTTGTAAATGTATATGCTGCAAATAGTGATACATCTCCGACAGGAACTATTCCTGCTGGATCATATCTTGTCAATAACTCAATACCTTTTGTTACCACATTACCGGCATTATCAGGCGTACCATCAGAATTTGAGTTATTAATAACAATTAAATCCTTAAAGGTCGTACGGAAACCAGTCACTGTAATGAGTAAATTCTCGTCATTATATCTAGCACCAATTTCTGTAGCTACACTAGTTTCTTTCTCAACAGGTGTACCATCATCTCTAACTGTTCCAGGTGAGGCAATATTGAAACCTTTGTAGACTCCACCAAACCATTGCCAATTATCATCGTGGTTATAAACAAGTCCACCACCAGGAGCAAACATGAATGTTTCTTCCTTAGTGTCATTAGTAGTGCCCGCGCCACCAGCTCCATTTCTATAATGCATATCAACATATTCAAACCTTGCACCGAATGACGCTACAAAGTTATTAATAGTTGCGCTTTCTTCAAAATAAGCAACATGACCTCTAGATGTTTCTTTTCTGTCGTCAGAAGCAGTTACACCGTCAGCGTGAGCAGTTATTAAACCTCCTACTGCCTGTGTAAAGTTATGATTTTGTTGATCTCTGTGATGATAATCATAGTGATACTTATATCCAACTTTAAGTTGATGACCAATATTTTTACCAAAGATATTGGTATTAAAACTAAAGTCAGTTTCATTCATGATACCGTAAGCACCATATTGTCTATCATTGCCTTTGTATCTAAGTTGTCCAGCTGTTGAACCTTTAAGGATACCAAGAGCAGCCAAACAGTTACCAGTTGCTGCTTTAGAGACGACCGTTTCTAAACTACATGTGGTACCACCAGAAATAACCTTATCAAGTTTAAACCAGTCACGTGTAAAGTAGTTAAAATAACCCGTAGTCTGGTTAGAAATATTAGAATTTATGTCAGCTCTAAACTTCACATATGACGTGTGGTGTTCTGTATTGTATTCGCCAAGCTGATAACCTACATACTGCTGATGAGGGTTAGCACCAAAGTCTGCAGATGTTTGACCTGCGTAACTTTGATTATAATTATTGTCTTCATAAGCATATTTAACTTCAAAAACCATATTTCTTCTTGTAGGAAGTTGCCACAACATTTTAACCATAGGTGCAAGATGATTCATATCACCTAACTCGTCATTGCCATAGTTTTTTCTGTGTACTGAACTGCTAGGAGGGTCAATATTAAAATCTCTTCGACCTCCTCCATTTCTGTAGTAAACTTCACCTAGTATAGCAAAAGCACCCCAATCACCAGCAATTCCATAATTGGCATAATCATGTGTAATAACATCATTACCACTTCCGTATGATACGCTACCAAAATATTTTGATCCAAGTTCAACTGGTGTTGTTATATAGTTGATTGACCCACCAGTTGAGTGAGGTCCGAATCTATATTGAGATGATCCCTTAAGAACCTCAATTGCATGCATTTTACGAGTTAACGGAGAATAATACGAATCAGGTGCTGAATATGGAGCAGGAGCAATATTAATTCCATCTTCAAGCATATTAATTTGAGTTGAACGAAGTGTAGCAGTACCTCTAATACTAATGTTGTGAATTAGTCCAGCACCAGTTTCCTCACGGGAGTAAACACCTGGTGTTTCTCTTAGAATATCATTAATATTTGAAAAGTTATATTTTTGTAATCTTTCAGGGCCAATATAATCACCTGCTCCAGGTAGCTCAAAAACTTGCTCAGGCTCAGAAAAAATACTTACATCGGGAGCATTATAAACTTTATCTTGGGAAAGAATGTTTTTTAAAGGAAAAAAAAAAACATAATTATCATTAACCATGATGATAAACGGATGTATTCAGGCATCAGCCTTTTTGATAAGTTCATAAATGCTCCTTCTGTAAACTAATAATGATTATAAGAATCACTATCAATGATAATAATAATTATTATTAGTAATGAATTTTTTTAAAAATTCAAGAACTAATTGATATTAATTATCATTATTATTGATAATAATTATTAATATCAGTCAGTCAAGTATTATTTATAATTTTTTTTTTTTTTATTAAGCTAGTTAAGTAAATATTGTTACATTAAAGATGTATGTGCAAAAAAATTTTAATTACACTTACTTTCTTGTTTACTCTTTCGTCATGTGAAACAGCAGATGAAAACAAGCTTTTGGGGAAAATTATAGGTTCTGGTCTTGGAGCATTAGTTGGGTTTCAGTTTGGCTCAGGAGTTGGTGGAGCTCTTTTTATTGCAGGCGGTACAGTTCTTGGGGGATTTATAGGCAATGAAATTGCAAAAGAATTAAGTGAAAAGGAACTCAGTGAATATGGTAACGCAACAAAAGACGCCTTAAATGAAAACACAAATAATGAATCCAAAAAATGGGTTAATAAAGAAAAAACTAAATTAGGTAAAATTACTCCCTTAAATAGCTACAAAAATAAAGAACTTTTGTGTAGAGATATAGAACAAAAATTAACTTTTAATGACAAAGAAAAAATCTCCACCTCAACATTTTGCAGAA
>CACBBU010000001.1 GCA_902537615.1 uncultured Alphaproteobacteria bacterium | reverse complement strand
AACACAAAGACCAATAAATCTATCTGGAACAAAAATTTACGATGGTAACACGACATTAAATAATTCCATAGTATCAGTTTCTTCCGGTTTAATTGGAATTGAAACATTAACATTAACTGGCGAAATTAATACAAATAATGCAAACGTTGGAAGTTATTCAGCAAGTGGTGGAACTTTAAATTTTGGGAGCACAACAATAAACATAGCAAATGGAAGTAACGGAGGACTAGCAGCAAATTATGCAATTAATGATGGAAATTTTTCTATAACTCAACGTTCTGTGGGTGTAAGTGGTACTCGTTTATATGATGCCACAACGAATGCGGTAGCTTCAGATTTATCCACTCATGCTAACTTAGTGGGGTCACAGACACTTAACTTAAGTGGAACCGGAACGATAGCCAATGCCAATGTTGGTAGCAATAAGACAGTAACTGTTGGAACACTGGCTTTAGCGGATGGATCGAATGGAGGTTTAGCGGCTAACTATACATTAAGTGGCGGAACGCACCAGTTAACTGTGAATCAGCGTCCACTAAATGCGACGTTAGCGAGACAATATGATGGAACGACAGCAGCAGCGGGCTCAACGTTGAGTAGCTTTGATGCCCTGCAAGGGGGTGAGACTTTAACAATGACAGGTTCGGGTACGGCAGCGAGTGCCAACGTAGCGAACGGAATAGCTATGAGCAGTAATGGGAACTTAGCGTTAGCTGATGGAACGGGAGCAGCCTCGAACTATAGCCTAAACTCAACAGTGATTAATGTAACGCAAAGACCAATAAGTGTAAGTGGAACCCGTTTATATGATGCCACAACGAATGCAGTAGCTTCAGACTTATCGACTCATGCTAACTTAGTGGGATCAGAAACACTTACTTTAAGTGGAACCGGAACGATTGCGATTAAAGATGTAGGATCGAATAAAACAGTGTCAGTGGGTACGCTTGCTTTAGGTAACGGATCGAATGGAGGTTTAGCGGCTAACTATACATTAAGTGGTGGTACGCACCAGTTAACTGTGAATCAACGGCCGTTAAACGCAACGCTAGCAAGACAATATGATGGAACGACAGCAGCAGCAGGATCAACTCTGAGTGCTTTCGATGCCTTGCAAGGGGGAGAAACATTAACATTAAGTGGTTCAGGCACAGCGGCTAATGACAATGTGGCAAATGGAATATCGGTATCCAGTTTAGGAACTTTAGCATTAGTGGATGGAACGGGAGCAGCCTCGAATTATAGTTTAAACTCAGCAGTGATTAATATTACAAAACGCGTACTAACCTCATCAGGATCGAAGATCTATGATGCAAATACGAATGCTTTAGACGCTAATATAAGCCTAAGTAACCTAGTTAGTGGAGAACTTCTTAATCATAGTGGAACCGCAACAATAAGTTCAGCAAATGCAGGAAGCTATACAATTACCAATTTATCAGGAATCACAATATCTAACGGAGTGGGCGGCGCGGCATCAAACTACACTTTGACAGGAGGAATACACAGCTTCACAGTAAACCCAAAGATTGTCTCAATCCAAGGAAATAAAACATATGATGGAAATACAACCATTAGTTCAGGGAATGTAACATCTATTATAGATACAGTTGGAACGGAAACCCTAGTAGTTAGTAGTGGAAGCGGAACAATATCATCAGCAAATGTAGGAACATATTTTAGCGCAAATATTAGTGAAGGTACATTAACCCTAGGAGACGGAACAAATGGAGGATTAGCTGCAAATTACACATTAACTGGACATGGGGCGAGTACATTTCAAATTGGCCCTGCCCTAGTTACGCTAACCGGTGGTAAAACTTATGATGCATCAACAACTGTGTCATCTTCTGATTTAACTATTGCAACGGGGCTAATTGGCTCAGAAACTTTAAATCTTACGGGAGTCGTAGATACCAATAGTGCTAATGCTTCAACTTATGTTGCTAGTTCAGGACAGATTATACCAACTAGTATTGCCTTACTTGACGGGACAGGTCTAGCATCTAATTATCAAATAAGTGATGCAACAATTAACATTACTCAACGTGTAGTAAATGCGACAGGAACTCGTCTCTATGATGCCTCAACAAATGCTAATTCAAGTGATTTAAGCCTTGGAAATTTGATTGGATCTGAGACATTAGTGTTAAGTGGGGTGGGAACTGTCGCAGATAAGAACGTTGCAGCCAATAAAACAATAAGTGTAGGTACACTTAGTCTTGGAAACGGCGGTAGCGGTGGATTATCAGCGAACTATACTTTATCGGGTGGAACGCATTTATTGACAATAAATCAAAAACCAGTAAGTATAACTGGTACCCGTACTTATGATGCAACTACTATTACTTTGCCAACTGATTTAACTATAGGTGGAATAGTTGGTGGAGAGACACTATCGTTAACTGGTCAGGGTACAATTGTTGATAAAAATGTAGGTACAGGAAAGACCATTACACTTAATACTTTAAGTTTAAATGATGGATCTAATCCAACTCATCTCGCATCTAATTATACCTTCACTGGTGGAGCCCATACTTTCAATATTACAAAAGCCCCGTTATCAGTTTCAGGAGCACGTCAATATGATGGAACGCAAAAAATTGACGCTGCTGATATGTCATTAAGTGGTCTTCAGGGAGGCGAAACTTTAACTATTAATGATTCTGTTTTAACCAATAATGTAAATGTTGGAACGTACAGTACTGGAACATCTTCAATATTAGACTCGGATTTAAATTCATCAACTTTCAAGAAAATTGTAAGCCATAGTGGAGCTGGTGGAGTTAATTGGCCAGGAACAGGAAGCAATACATTATCTAAAAATTCAGGTGAAAGTGATGCTGATTTTCTTCAAAGAGCCCTCGGAATCCTTGAAACGGGTGGCGCTGGTCAATATTTTGTCGTTAATTACACAGATGCGACTAAATCTTCAATAACTAACGCAACACTTGCGTCAAATGCAACTAATGTTGGAGGAAATAACACCTCTAAAGACATTTTTACGCTATCAACCTACGAATCAGCAATTGAAACCGCTACAAGCAAAACTGCTAGTGACTTCACCACTGGTTTGAGATTGACAGACGGTACGGGATTAGCTTCTAACTATACGATAACAAGTGATTCTTTCAATATAACACAAAGATGGGTAACATTGTCAGGAACAAGAAGCTACAACGGTACAACCACTGTAAGTAGCGGTGATTTAACAATTGGTAATCTTGTCGGTAGTGAAACACTAAATTTAAGTGGTTCCGGAACGGTTGTATCTAAAGATGTTGGTTCTAACAAATCTGTAACTGACGTTTCATTTGCTCTTGCTGATAATGCAGGATTAGCGGCTAACTATACGATAGGAACAAAAACATTCAATATTACGAGGCAAGCCATAACCATTGATGGTTCAAAGGTCTATGATGGAAATACTAGTGTTTCCAATTCAAACATATCCACATTTAATGGACTAGCTCTTACTGAAACTTTAACAATAAATGGTACAGGTTCAATTGCAGCACCTCAAGTTGGAACAAATAAAACGCTAACCCTTGGTACATTGTCTTTAGCCGACGGTACTAACGGAGGAGAGGCATCAAATTACTCTTTAACAAGTGGTGAACTAGATGTAACAGCTAGGCCTATTACCTTATCAGGTAGTCGCGTTTATGACGCTACAACAACTGTGGGTAATTCTGATCTTACAACATTTAATAATATTGTTTCAGGAGAAGCTCTGGCAATCACAGGTTCGGGTACAGTTGCTAATCAGGATGTAGGAACAAATAAAAGCGTTACGCTTGGAACATTAGCTTTAGCTGACAATACTGCAAGTGCATCTAACTATAGCCTCAGCTCAGCAACTTTAAATATTACGCAAAGACCCTTAAACCTGACGGCAACCAAGGCTTATGATGGAAATACAACATTTACATCTGGAACTGTTACTTTATCAAATCTATCCGGGGGTCAGACAATTAATACATCGGGTAGTATTACAACAAATTCGGCTAATGTTGCTTCTTATGTGACGTCAGATATTACTGTTAGCTCACTATCACTTGCGAATGGAACGGGAGCAGCTTCAAATTATACTTTATCTGGTGGTACCCACTCGGCATCCGTAACCCAAAAGGTGTTAGGGCTCACTGGAAGTAGAGTTTATAATGCAACAACTACCGCAAGTTCTTCAGATCTAAGCTTAACAGGTTTAGTTGGTTCAGAAACACTCACATTAAGCGGAAGCGGAACTTTGACTTCATCAGCAGTTGGAACGGGAAAAACAATTGCGCTGAATACATTGGCGATTTCTAATAATACAGGCCTTGCTTCAAATTACGACTTGTCAGGAACAGCAACAATGAACGTAACAACAAGAACAGTTACTGCAACTGGGTCAAGAGTTTATGACGGAACGACAACTATAAATGGAACCGACTTAACAACTATCAGCAATTTAGCAGGAAGTGATACATTAAGCCTAACTGGTTCTGGAAGTGCGACTGCAGATGTAGGAAGCAGTAAATCAGTATCACTAGGTTCTCTTGCCTTAGCAAGTGGAAGCGGAAATGCATCAAATTATTCTTTATCTTCAGCGACGGTAAACATAACTCAACGTCCACTAGACTTACAGGCTTCAAGAATTTACGATGGAACAACGACAATAAGTGGATCTAATTTTTCTACCTTTAGTAACATTGTCAGTGGCCAAACATTATCTGTAACAGGTTCGGGAACAGTTTCATCAGCTAATGTTGGAGCCGGAAAAAATATAACATCAGTGAACCTGGCTTTGGCCAACGGAAGTGGATCCGCAAGCAATTATTCAATTAACTCTATGACTGCAGAGATAACCGGAAGGCCAGTGACTATCTCAGGTTCACGACTTTACGACAGCACAACAACAGCAAGCAGCTCAATCCTTACAATAACTTCAGGTGTAAGTGGTGAAAGTCTCTCATTGACAGGCTCGGGTGTTTTAGGAGCGGCAAGCGCTGGGACACAAACAATAACAAATAACAATACACTTGCGATAGCTGATGGAAGTGGAGGACTGGCTAGTAATTATACTTTAAGTGGAGCTACAATAAATGTAACCATAATTCCTAGAACTTTAAATGTTTCATTGTCCAGAGAATATGATGGAACAACTTCCGTTTCTGGTTCCTCATTAACACCTACATTTGATAGCCTTCAGGGAGGTGAAACACTTGCACTATCAGGGACAGGTTCTGTTTCAACTGCTAATGTAGGAAGTTCAAAAGCGGTAAGTTTGGGATCAATAGCCCTTGCTGCTGGTTCAGGAAATCCAAGCAATTACTCACTTAATTTAGCGACAATGAATATAACACAAAGAGTGATTAATCTTGACGGTATCAGAGCTTATGATGCTACAACTAATGTTCTGAGTTCAGACATAAACACATTTGGAAATATCGTTTCAGGGGAAACTTTAACAATTTCTGGTACAGGTTCAGTGGGAACTAATTCTGTAGCGATGAATAAAGCAATTACTCTTGGTTCATTGTCATTAGGAAATGGTTCAGGCTTAGCAAGCAATTATACTTTAATAGGAGGAACGCATACTTTTGATATTTCGCCTGTTTCAGTAAACATTACTGGTAACAGACAGTATAACGGAACGAACATAATAGATAGTTCTGATTTATTATTAACAAATCTTCTTACGGGTGAAACTGTCAGTCTATCAGGACAAGGGACGGTAGTTTCTGCAGATGTTGGAGCTAACAAAACAGTTACTTCAGTCAATCTTGCTCTTACAGGTGCAAATGCGGGTAACTACACTTTAAATAGCTACACAACAAGTTTTGAAATTTTACCGAAAGTTATCAATTTAACAGGAACAAAAGTTTATGATGGTCTTAACACTGTTCCAAATGCAAGTTTAACAGTTACAACTGGTGTTAGTGGTCAGAGCTTAGATTTAAAAGGTGCAGGTACACTTATATCCGCGTCTTCAGGAAATGCAAAAACAATATCAATTGGAACTTTAGAACTTGACTCCACAGGGTCAGGATCTGATAGCAACTACACACTTTCTGGGGGAGCCCACACATTTAACGTAACGGCAAGGCCGCTAACATTTTCCTCGTCCAGAAATTATGATGGAACAACAACGGCGAACACTTCAGGTTTAACTTATACGTTTAGTAATTTAGTTTCAGGCGAAAGCCTTGTTTTAAACGGTTCAGGGACGGTTGCATCCAAAGATGTATCAGGTGGAATACAAAACATCACTCTTGGAACAATAACATTAGCTGACAATACAGGAGTAGCTTCAAACTATTCATTAACATCTGGAACTATGAATATTACTCAAAAATCGGTCAACCTAACTGGAGCGAAAGTTTATGATAATAACGCAACACTGAATAACTCTATCATATCAGTTGCATCAGGGCTGGTTGGTTCAGAGACTTTAGGCCTAAGTGGTGACGTAGTTACAAACTCTAGCAATGTTGGAGCATATCTAACCAGTGCTAATCAGTTAAACTCTGGGTCAACTAATATAGCTCTTACGAATGGCTCAAATGGAGGATTAAGTAATAATTATACCATCAACGAAGGAACTTTTACCATTACACAGAGACCTGTAACAATTTCAGGTACCAAAGTTTATGATGGTGCACAAACGGTAAGCGCAGCAAACATAACAACATTTAATAATACCGCTGGCGGACAAACTCTTACAGTTTCTGGTAACACCTCATTTCTTGAATCCCAAAGTGTGGGCTCTGGGAAAACAATTAACGTTTCTGGCTTGACATTAGGAAATGGAACTGGTGCAGCAAGTAACTATAGTTTGAGTAGTGGAACTTTTAATGTAACTGCCCGTCCGGTAACATTAACAACAAACAGACTTTTTGATAATACCAAGAACGTTGATGCTACCAATCTCTCAGTAACATTTAATAATTTGGTTGGTTCAGAAACTCTATCACTGTCAGGTTTAGGTTCTGTTTCCTCAGAAAATGTAGCCTCAGGTCAACAATCTGTTACCTTAGGAACATTAGCATTAGCCGATAATACAGGAGTGGCCTCAAACTATTCATTAACCTCGGCTACCTTGGATATAAATGCTAAACCTATTTCTTTAAGTGGCTCTAAAGTTTATGATGCATCAGCGACAGCTGCATCAAGTGCTCTTACAATTTCTGGAACAGTGGGCGGACAAACACTCACATTAAGTGGAAATGGAACATTGTCTGCAGGAGCTGATGCAGGAACTAATAAGACAATTAATACTTCAGGTTTGACACTGGGGAACGGTTCAGGTGGCACTGCGGGCGTAGCAACAAACTATTCGTTGGTTGGTGGAACCTATCAAATGACTGTTACTCAAAGACCTGTAACAATAAGTGGATCAAGATTTTATGATTCAACAACTACTGTAAACAGCTCTGATATAAGTGTATTTACTAACAGAGTAGGAGGACAGACTTTGTCAATAACTGGTTCTGGAACAGTCGCAACTGCTGTTGCCGGTTCGGGTAAAACTGTTACGCTAGGCACCCTAACGTTAGGTGATGGAACAGGTTCAGCTTCAAATTATTCATTAGCAAGTGGGACTTTTGATATTAATTCACGACAAGTAAATATTGCCGGTTCGCGTATCTATGACGGGACTACAACTGTAAACGGATCAGATCTTGTTATCACTACAGGTGTTGGTAGTGAAGTTCTCACAGTAAACGGAACGGGTAGTGTTGCTAATGCAAATGTTGCGAGTAATAAATCGGTAACAGCAGGAACGTTAGCCTTGTCTAGTGCAAGTGGAAATGCTTCAAACTATTCTGTGGGAACGATAACATTAACTGTAACTCAAAGACCGATTAATGTAGATCTAGAAAAAACATATGATGCAACTACTGATGCTTCAGCAGGTGATCTAAAAAGTAATGGTATAACTAATACAGTTCTAGGGCATTCACTTACATTAAATGGAACGGGAATAATGTCTAACTCCAGTGTTGGTGTTGGAAAGTCAGTGTCGGTTGGAACCTTGAGTCTTTCTGGAGCTCAATCGTCCAACTATACTTTAGTAGGTGGAACGCATACTATTGATGTTAATCCAAGAACAACGAATGCGTCTGGGACCAGACATTATGATGGAACAACTATAGCAGGATCTTCTGCTTTTAGTACATTTAGCAACTCAGTTGGTGGAGACACTATTATTTTGTCTGGTACAGGTAGTATTGCGAGTGCAGGAATAGGTTCTAAAGGTGTTACGATTGGTTCACTACAGTCAGCTCACCCCAATTATATACTTGGAAATGCAACATTAAATGTTATCAAACGACCAGTAAATTTAAGCGGAAGTAGGATAAGAGGTGGAACTACAGATATTTTAGCTTCTGAACTGAACTTTAGTAATCTTGCAGACTCTGAGACGTTAACACTCTCAGGTCAGGGGACAATTCCAGAAATGAAAGTTGGTTCACATCCTTTAAACATCTTTACATTAACAATGAATAACGGTACAGGCTCTGTTTCCAACTACACATTCACTGGTGGTTCATTTTTATTTTTAATTGTAGATCCTCTTCCTCCATTTAATTCTAGAGCGGGAGTGATTAGAGCACTAAATAGTATGAGTAATGGAAATAATAGGAAGTTATTACCATCAAAAACCTCGCACAGAACCGTTCCAGCTGTATCTGAGAGAATTTCTTTAATAACACCCGACGAGTCAGTGTCAATAAACCCTTGTGTGCTCCAAAGCGGTTTTTGTGATTAAGTCCATGTGGTAAAATAAATAATAAAATATAGTATAAGTATAAATATTATATATTTATTCATTTTTTAAAATTTTAATATAACATTTAAAAATTATTAGAAGTCAGTCCAACTAATTTAATATTAAATTGCTCTACTAGTAGTTTTTTGCTTAACATTGCATAATGATAGATCAGTTGAAAAATAAGAAAATAAGAGGATGGTGTTTTTTTGATTTCGGAATTTCTTGTTATCCTACCTTAATTCTTACTTTTTTTTATGGAGCTTTTTATGCGAAGAAAATTGCAGTTTCTCCAGAAATTGGAACCAGTAACTGGGGTTTCTCAATATCAATAGCCAGTATTTTAAGTTTTTTATTGTTTTCAATAATCCTAGTTCAGGGGAAAAACTTTTTTGGAAATCTTAAAACAAGGTTTTTTGGATGGTTTTATTTAATTTTAATTTTATCAACTGCATCTTTATACTTTTTTGATGAGAGCTCTAATGAATTTTATCCATTACTCGTAATCATAGTTTCTCTAGTCAGTTTTGAGATAATTAACCTTTTCTATAACCTTAGCCTACATAAAGTGGCACCAAAACACAAAGAGGGCCAAATATCAAACTTAGGATGGGCTTTTGGTTACTTTGGAGGATTATGCTCATTAGCCATAATTTTTCTTTTATTAAAATTTACTAAACTTTATGACTATAAACTTTTTGATATATCTATTTTTTTATTGATTGGTCCTTTTGTGGCTATGTGGACAATACTTTTTGGATATTCGCATATTAAAAATTTCATGAATGAGAAATTTAAAATACCTAATATTGTTGATTTTTTGAAATCAATTAGAAAAAGTAAAATTACACCTTTTTTACTCAGCTATTTTTTCTTTAACAACGCTATAATTAGTATTTTTGCTTTCGCAAGTATGTTTGCTTCTTTCTTGTTTGGTTTTTCAGAATCTCAAATACTTTTTCTTGGAGTATTTATTAATTTATCTGGAATTATTGGTTGCTTAATTTTAGGGAGATATGAGGATAGATTTGGATCAGAAAAAACAGTTTTAGTCTGTATATTTGCACTCTTATTATCCACAGCATTATTGTTCATAACAAAAAAAAATTTAATTTTTTGGTTAATTGCTCTATTTATTGGCTTTTTTATAGGGCCTATTCAAGCAGCTAGTAGAAGTGTCATAGTTAAAAAGATAAGATCAAGTGATCAGTTATCAGCATTTTGTAGTTTTGCAATGTTCGGAAATGTTTGTGCAATTCTTGGACCTTTTTTGGTAAGTATAATAATTGATTATAGCGGAAATATTAGATACGGTCTTCTAGTCATACCAACTTTTTTTTTATTATCAATTATTCCTTTTAAAAAAATTAGTGCTTGAAATGTCTTGAGCCTGTAAAGGCCATTGGTATTTTATTTCTCTCCGCCTCCTTTATTACCAATTCGTCATTTATTGAACCTCCTGGTTGGATAATCCCAGAAATATTATTTTGCGAACATAACTGTACAATATCTGGAAAAGGAAAAAAACCATCTGATGCCATTATAGCCTTTGTTGACGGAAAATTTTTTTTCATTTGTTCTATGGCTTGCCTTGCTGATGCTAAACGGTTTGTTTGTCCTATACCAATGCCAACAGTTGAAAGGTTTTTAGTTAAAACTATTGCGTTTGAATTGATATACTTGGCAACAATAAAACCAAAAACCATATCATCACCTTGTTTTTTACTAACTTTTTCTTTGGTTTTTACAGTGATATTTTTATTAGACACTAGCAGTTGGTCTTTTTCTTGAACGAGTAAGAAGTTTCTTGTAGATTTAAACGAAACAAGAGTTTTTTTTTTAGCTGAGGAATATTTTACAAGAATTAAATTTTTCTTATTAGTTAATAGCTTTAAGGCTTCGTCTTCAAAATCTGGTGCAACAATGACTTCTGTAAATAACTTAAGGATCTCTTTAGCTGTTGATCTTGATAAAGATTGATTAAAGGCAACGACTCCTCCAAAAGCACTTGTGGGGTCGCACAAAAGAGCTTTTTTGTAGGCCACAGTTTGATTATCATTCAATGACACTCCACAAGGATTTCCATGTTTAAGAATAACACAAGATGGTTTTTTGAATTGCTCTGCCAATTCCATGGCTATTTCAAGATCATAAATATTATTGTAAGACAAATCCTTTCCTGAAACTTTTGTAACCTTATTTTTTCCAAATGAAAATAAAGATGCTTTTTGATGAGGGTTTTCACCATATCTTAGTATTTTTTCTCTTTTTAAAGGAATTGAAGAATGAGTGATGTCAAAAAGTTGATCTGTTTGTAAGAACCAGTTTGCAATTAAACTATCATAATAAGCTGTTTTACAAAAAGCTAATTTTGCAAGTTTTTTTCGCGTATCAAGAGTTACCTGGTTATTATTTAATTCTACCTCTTTAATGAAGTCCTCATATTGTTCTGGCGAGGTAAGGACGGCAGTATTTTCATAATTTTTTGCAGCACCTCTTATCATTGATGGTCCTCCAATATCTATATTTTCTAAACATTCAGACTCATTTGATTTGCTACTATTACTAAACTTTTCAAATGGATAAAGATTGATGACAACAAGATCAATATGTGTGATTCCTAATTTATTTAATTGTTTGAGGTGAGAGGGTTTATTTCTCTTTGCAAGAATCCCTGCATGAACTAAAGGATGTAAAGACTTGACCCTTCCATCAAGAATTTCTTTAAATCCGGTGTAAGAGGCTATCTCTATGATCTTTAATTTAGGAAATTGTTTTTTTAAAAAAGTATAAGTTCCTCCTGTAGATAACACAGTTATACTATATTTTAAAAAATAGTTTCCAATTTTTTTTAGTAAACTTTTATCTGAAACAGATACTAATGCTTTCCTAATATTAATCTTTGACATCTAACTTGTACTCAGGAAGCATTTTTTTGAATTTATCAATAGCTTTCTTAGTTTCATTCTTCTGAATGTATGATATTAAACTATTGTAGTCCGATGTGTCTACATTGAAAATTTTATCAGTGGTAGACACTATACCTTCAACACTTGTTTTAGAAATTTTTTCCTCATTAAAAAATAGTTGTTCTGAAAGCTTTTCTCCTTTTCTTAGTCCAGTATAAACAATCTTAATTTCATTCTCTTTTTGTCCTAAAAGATCAACCATTCTTTTGGCTAACTCTTTAATTAAAATTGGTTTCCCCATTTCTAATATAAGTATCTCTCCATTTTTTTTAGTTTCTAATTGAGAGGATATTAAAACTAGTTCTACAGCCTCTCTGATAGTCATAAAATAACGAGTAACTTTTGGGTCGGTAATTGTTATAGGCCCACCTCGTTTAATTTGCTCTTGAAAAAGAGGTACGACTGATCCTGTTGAACCTAGTACGTTTCCAAATCTTACAATTAAAAATTTAGTAGTATTAGATGATACAGAGAAATTTTGTATAAATTTTTCACATAACCTTTTAGATCCTCCCATAATATTTGAGGGGTATACTGCTTTATCGGTAGAAATAAAAATAAATTTTGGAACATCATGGGATTTACAAATTTCACAAAGCTTAGAGGTGGCGAAAAAGTTTGTTTTAAGAGCTTCCATTGGATCTTCTTCTACAAAAGTAATATGTTTAAGGGCAGCGGCGTGAAAAACAATGTCAGGTTTATATTGTTTAATTAATGAATTAATTTTCTCATAATCTCTTACATCAGCAAGAATTGGTGAAAGATTTCCTTTTAAATTTTGAAGAACTTTATATAGTGCAAATTCATTCTCTTCAATTAGAACTAACATTTTTGGTTTTAGTAAAGTGATTTGTCTGCAGATTTCACTTCCGATACTCCCTCCTGCTCCAGTAACAATTATAACTTTATTAAATATATCTTTTAGTAATTCGGGATTATGTACTTTCTGCTTTCTACCGAGTACATCTTCAATAGCTATTGGGTTAGTAGCAAATTTGTCTTTAGAATTAATATTTGAAAGTTTAGGGAGTACTCCCAATGCTAATCCATTTTTCTTAGCAAAAACATATAACTTTTCAACTGATTCAGGTTTAATTGATTGGTCTGTAATTATTATTTTTTGCGCAACAAGCTTTTTTGCTTTTCCTAAACCCGAATTAAATAAGTCAATATCTAATATTGAGGCTAAAATTGGAACATTATGTATTCTTCTACCAATACTTGAAGGTTTATCACCAATGATACCGATAACATGATAGGGAGAGTTTTTTTGATTTTTTGTAAGTCTTATAAAACTCTCGGAGGAATTACTATCTCCAACAATAAAAACAGGAATACGCTTAATTATATCTTTAGTAATCTTATCTTTTAAAAATCTGTAAAAGATTCTTGGTCCTGTAACTCCAAAAAGAGAAACAATAAAAAGTAATACAGGAAATGAGCGAGGAATGCTCTCTAATCTAAAAATTAAAAAAAAAGATAAAATAATAATTAATGTGGAAATAGTTATACTTTTGAAAATTGATGTAATCTCATGCATTGAAGCATATCTCCAAATTCCATGATATAAACCATAGTAGTGTAAAAGAAATATATTAACAAAGGCATATAATATACAAAAACTCCATAGAGAGTTCATCAAACTTAGAGACTGATTCCAATCTAGTCTTAAAAGAAGAGCTATGAAAAAAGATAGAAAAAAAATCAAAAAATCATGGATTATAGTTATAAAAATTTTTTTATTCATTTTCAGATCTAAGTGAAAAATATATTAAAAATAAAACGGTAGATATCAATGCTACTGAAAAGGAAATTATATAATATTTAAGAGAAATAATTGACAGAAGAATTAAAAAAATTAAAAGAAATAAAATTTTTTTTAAAACATATCCATGAGAGTATCCTTTTCTCATCATTCTTTGATAAAAATGATCACTGTGAGCAGTGAATAAATTATCTTTTCTTATGGATCGAATAATTAAAGTTATAGTTGAATCTAAAATAAAATACATAAGAATAATTAAGATTGAAAAAAAAGGATCTTGTTTTAAAAAAGATTCTATCAACACAAAACCTGCAATATATCCGCAAGGAATTGAACCTGAATCACCTAAAAATATTTTTGCAGATGGCTTGTTGTGTCGGAAAAAAGCAAGAAAAGCCGAAAAAATTACTAAACTTATAAATTGGAAATCATTTTCAAAGTAGTTGACTAATGAAATAATATTAATCGTCAAAGCTAAAAAAATCATTTGTAATGCAGTTAGACCATCCATACCATCCATGAAATTAAATAAGTTAATTAACCAAAGCCAAGAAAGAATAACAAATGATGCTAATAAATAAAATAACAGTGAGTTATTTAAATTAAGTTTTATTATTGTTTCAGTGTTATTTAAAAAGTATGTTATATCTTGTTTCATATAATAGACTGAAACAATAACACATAAAGAATGCACAGTTAGTCTTAGTATTGCAGGTAAATTTTTAATATCATCAATTAGTGAAACTACAAAAAGGAAAAAAATTGATAGTAAAAAAACTATCCATTTTGTATTAATAGTGTTTTCAATTAAAAAATACAGTGAAATTGAGAAAATTATGGCCGGTATTAAAATAATGCCTCCCCCTTTAGGGACTGACTTTTCATGATTACCTCTACTTGAAGGATGATCAACAAGGGATTTTTTTTTAAGGAAAGGTATGATCTTTTTTAATGCGGAGAAACAAAAAAAATATAATATAAACGGAATAACTATTTTAACCATATTTTGAATCCAATAATAATGATTAAGTTTTGCCTATGAAAGAAAAAAAAATTGCAATTTTAGGTTTAGGTTATGTCGGACTACCATTAGCTTTACAATTGTCTCTTTCGTATAATGTAGTAGGTTACGACATTAATGATATCAGAATAAAAGAACTTAGAAAAGGTATAGATAAAACACTTGAGGTATCAGAATCTTTACTAAAAAAACAACAAAAAAATAACCTCTCTTTCACAACACAATCTAAAGAAATTTCAGATTGCAATTTTTACATTGCTACCGTCCCAACACCAATTGACGAAAGAAAAAAACCAGATTTTTCTGCTTTAAAAAATGTATGTAAAACAATTGGAAAGCTATTAAAATCTGGTGATACAGTGATTTTTGAAAGTACAGTATATCCTGGCGCTACTGAAGAAATTTGTGGACCTATTTTAGAGAAATTTTCAAATAATCTTAAAGTAGGAAAAGATTTTTTTTTAGGTTATTCACCTGAGAGGGTAAATCCTGGTGACAAAGTTCATACAATTGACAAAATAAATAAAGTAGTCTCTGGTCAAACTCATAAGGTAGAAAAAGACCTTTTAGAAATTTACTCCAATTTAACTAGCGGCGAAGTTTATTTAGCTAAAAATATTAAAGTTGCAGAAGCTTCAAAAGTCATTGAAAACGCGCAAAGAGATATAAATATTGCGTTTATTAATGAGGTAGCAAAGATATGTACAAAAATTAACATAAGTTCTTATGATGTTTTAGAAGCGTCATTAACAAAGTGGAATTTTTTAAACTTTGAGCCGGGTTTAGTTGGTGGCCACTGTATTGGAGTTGATCCATATTATTTGGCTGAAAAAGCACAAAATTTGAAAGTACGACCGGAAGTAATTTTATCTGGAAGAAACACAAATGATAATATGGTTAGTTTTATAGGAAGAGAAATAATTAAAAAATTACCCTCTAGCTCTTCTTGTCTATTTTTAGGGATAACTTTTAAAGAAAATGTCCCAGACCTAAGAAATTCAAAAAGCCTTGAACTAATGAATTATTTAGAAAAAAAAAATCTTAAAATTACTTTTTATGATCCATTTGTAAAAAGATTTAAGGGTTTCAAAAGTTTAGCAAAAAAAGATTTAGCAAAAAAAAAGTTTGATGGGATTATTTTGTCAGTTCCTCATAAAAAAATATTATTTAATTTTAAACAGAACTTTTTATCTCTTTTGAAAGAAGAAGGATTCTTTTTTGATGTTAAAGGAAAGTTTCGTAATAAAAAAATAACTAACTATTGGTCACTTTAAAATCTATTTTATTAATCTAAACATCCACTTAATTTTTTTTTCTGGTATTAAATTTTCAGAAATAAGAATGTGATTATTTTTTTGTATGGTTTTTCTAGCTCCTAAATAAATGCCCTCTTTAAGTTTAATTTTTGCTTCAGAGCAGATGAATTCCCAGGCAATATTATTTTTGAGTTGTAAAAAAACTTTTTTTTTACTTGTTGTTACATTTAATTTAATTTCAGGGTGAATGTGGAATCTTATGAACATTTTTTTCGGTATATTTACCAAATGTTTTGTAGGTTTTGAGAAATAATCTTGACCTCTTATTATTAGTTTTTCTGAGTCTATGTGAATTTTTCTATTATGAATAATCCCAAAGATGTCTTTATATCCTGAATGCGCAGAATTAATCCAATAACAATTTTTGTCAAACAATATTTCTGACCAGACTTTTGCGATTCTTGTATTAGTGTCTTTTTGGAAAAAAATATCCGATGAATTAATATCATCAATACTTACGGTACTATGAGCAGCAGTTGATCTCATTGCTTCTATCCATTTTTTATCATTAACAAATGGAGAACCGCTATTAACAACTAATTTTTCTCCAAAATGGGAGAATTCAAAAGACAGTGAACCTGCATGAGTCTTTTTTTTAGGAGGACTTCCGCAGTCCATTATAAAAATTAGTTTATTGTCAGATATTCTTTTAAAGCAACCTTTACTTAAACTTGATGGTATTCTTAATCTTGTGTTAGCTCTTTTAATAATTTCATTTAATTGGTGACTATCAATGTAGTTAAATTCGTTAAAAATTGATAATTCATTATTATTTATTTTAAAAAATTTAAGTACCATACCCATTTTTGCTATTATTTCGTTAAGGGGTTTTGGAATAGAATGTCCTGATAATCCTAAGTAGTTTTTAATATCAATTAAATTCTTGAGAAAAAAAAGATGTTTACTAGGGGACCTAGAAAAATGCATACCATCATCAAGAATTTCTAATGTTATTATTTCGCTAAGAATTTTCATTCCTAACTTTAATTTTGGTTTCATATTAGTAAAGCATAGGGAAGAGATAATAATAGCCTTTGAAATATAAATTCTATCATCGCTGTTAATCTTTTTTTCTAAGGAAGCGAGTAAATGTATCAATTGTTTATTTAAAGATTTTGTAAAAATTTTTTGAAAATTTTCATCTGCAGTTTCATAAAAAAAAGAAATATTTCCTAGAAGACTGCAAATTCTTTTTGATAATATTATCAAATCCCAGTTTTGAGGGTCCCATTGATTATGAAGCTCAATCCACCGCAAAATATTTTTTCTTAAAAAAATACGTGCTTTATTTGTACCTAAACTTTTTACATCATCAGCCCATTGAAAACTGTGCAACTTTTGATTCCATAATTTACTTGAATTATTTTTTTTCCAAGTATTAAGATCAAATGAACCAGTTTCATTATGAAAACTTAAAAATCCATCCGTTATTTTTCTTCCATTATCAGAGTTTCCTGTCCATAAATTTTGTGGAGAAAAAAATATGTCAGAGTTTGCACTTTTTTCTAAATAAAGATTGTAAAACGGATTCTTAAATTTAAAAACTGAGCTAATTTTTGATAAAAGTTGATACATTTTAGATACTTAATAATTTTTTTTTAGGCAAGCAATAAAAAATCCGTCTATACCTCCATCCTTGCTTGTGAAGTCTGGCGTTACAAAAAAAAACGGCAGACTATTGTTTAGCATTCCAAATGATTCAATTGAACTAAAACAATTAGTGAGAGAAAAATTTTTAAAATTTTGAAGAAATGTTTGAATCTGTTGTTCTCCTTCACTGAATATGATAGAGCAAACGCAATAAATAAGATAACCACCGTCCTTTATTAGTTCAGATGCCTTTTCCAGCATTAATTTTTGCTTCATTTTCAATTCATTAATATTTTTTTCTATGACAAGCATTTCAGGTTTTTTTTGAATTAGGCCCGACGCAGAACATGGAGCATCAATTAAAATACAATCAAACTTTTCATTGAATTTATGTGTAATAAAATCCCCATTAATAATTTGTGTTTCATATTTTAGTCTATTTAAATTTTTAAAAAGTTTTTTTATTCTTGTGTTAGAAATTTCTATTGATTGTAACTTGAATCCTGATTCTATTAATTGAAAAGATTTTCCACCAGGAGATGCTCCAACATCAAGAATAGATATTTCACCTTTTTTCTGATTTTTATATATGTCATTAATTAAAATTACAGGAAATGTTGCCGAAAGACCTTGCACCCACCAATAGCCTTCACTGTAAAAGGGTAGTTTGCTAATATCACTTTTATGATTTATCCTTATTGTTTCTTGAAAAATATTTTTACCCTCTAAAATCTTTTCCCAATTAAATTTTTGAAACATATTTTTTTTAATTTTTATATCAATAGGCGGTTCCTTAACAATTTGTTTTGAAATCATAGACAACTTCTCTTCACCAAGATGGTCAATTGTAACTTTTCTTAGCCAGCTTGGTATATTTGTTTCTGTAGAATTAATGTTTATTGTTTTTTTTTCTCTTAGTATGTTTCTTAGTACCCCATTAACTAGTTTGTCTAAGTTGTATTTTTTAGAAATTTCTACAGCCGTATTTACTGCTGAGTAATCAGGTGTATCCATGAAAAAAATCTGAGCAAGGGCTATTTTAAGAATGTAATTTACTTGAGCATTTTTTTTAAGAGGCCTTTCTATAAATCTTGAAATTACTTTTTCAATTTGTCCATGCCTCCTTAAGGCTGTAAGTACTAATAGATTGACAAAAGAACGATCTCTAGAATCTAGTTTAGCAAGGTTTTTGCTTGTATTTAAAGCCCAATCTAATTTTTTTCCTTGATAAACATTAGATAATATTAGTGAGGCAATTTCTCGTGAATTAGTCAAAAATTTATAGTATTTTTAGTTTATAGATATTAAATTAACATATATGACTAAAAATTTAAAATCAAATCAGAGTAACAGAAAGTCACCCTCCAAAAAAAAAGAGATCGGAGGGCCCTCAGGACCTGAACCAACTAGATATGGCGATTGGGAAAAAAAAGGAATTTGTTATGATTTTTAACTCTCTTTTCTTTTCTTTACTAATTCAATAACCACACTTGGGTCATTTAAAGTTGAAGTATCGCCTATGGATTCTTCTTCTTTGCAGGCGACCTTCCTGAGAATTCTTCTCATTATTTTTCCTGATCTTGTTTTTGGAAGGTTTGGAGCCCACTGTATAATGTCAGGCGCAGCTATCGGACCAATTACTGATCTTACCCATGAAACAAGTTCTTTTTTTAAGTTTTCATTGTACTCCTGTCCAGTCATAAGAGTAACATACGCGTAAATACCTTGACCTTTAATGTCGTGAGGAAAACCCACAACTGCAGCTTCAGAAACATCTTTATGCAAGACGAGAGCGCTTTCAACTTCAGCAGTACCTAATCGGTGTCCTGACACATTTATGACATCATCCACTCTTCCAGTAATCCAGTAGTAACCATCTTCATCTCTCTTACACCCGTCACCTGTGAAATATTTTCCCTTAAAAGAAGAAAAATAAGTGTCTCTAAATCTTTTATGATCTCTATAAACGGTCCTCATCATTCCTGGCCATGATGTCTTAATACACAAGTTTCCTTCACAGGCCCCTTCTAATTCAATTCCGTCATTATCGACTATTAATGGTTTTACACCAAAGAAAGGAAGTGTGGCTGAACCAGGTTTTAGAGGGGTGGTTCCACTGATAGGTGAAATTAAAATCCCCCCTGTTTCAGTTTGCCACCAAGTATCAATTACAGGACATTTTTTTTTTCCAACTACCTGATGATACCAATTCCATGCTTCAGGATTAATTGGTTCTCCAACACTACCTAAAATTCTCAGAGATGATAAGTTACATTTGTTAACTGGTTCATCACCCAATCCCATTAGTGCTCTTATTGCAGTCGGGGCTGTATAAAATATATTAACTTTAAACTTGTCAATAATTTGCCAAAATCTTGATGCATCAGGAAAAGTTGGAACACCCTCAAACATTAGAGTGGTAATTCCGTTACAAAGAGGTCCATAAACAATGTAGGAATGCCCAGTAACCCATCCAACATCAGCAGTACACCAATAGATATCATCTTTTTGAACATTGAATACTACCTTGTGTGTTAATGATGCATGAAGTAGATAACCTGCAGTTGAATGCATAACCCCTTTTGGCTTTCCAGTTGAACCTGAAGTATATAGGATAAAAAGAGGATCCTCTGAATTTTGTTCGGAAACCTCACACTCATTTTTTTGATTTTTGATCAAATCTTCGTACCAAATATCTCTTTTAGGATCAAAGCAATCTTGTGAGTCTGTTCTTTTTACAGCAATAACTTTTTTGATTATTTTTAGACCATCTATAGCTTTTTTAACGTTAGAGAGAAGTGGAATTTTTTTACCTCCTCTGAGACCTTCATTAGCAGTTATTACTATTGAAGATTCACAATCCTTTATTCTATCTCTTAATGACTCTGGAGCAAAGCCTCCAAATACCACCGAGTGTATTGCACCAATTCTAGAGCAGGCTAACATTGCGTAGGCTGCTTCAGGTATCATAGGAAGATAAATTGTTACTCTATCCCCTTTTTTAACTCCAATAGACTTTAGTCCATTAGCTAATTTACATACTGATTTGTGAAGTTGATTAAATGATATTTTTTTGCTCAAATTTGGGTCATCAGACTCCCAAATAATAGCTGTTTTTTCACCTTTATCCCTAAGGTGTCTATCAATACAGTTAAAAGAAGCATTAAGAGAACCATCTGAAAACCATTTTATGTTAACTTTATCATTAAAAGAGCTTTCTTTAACTTTTGTAAATTTTTTAATCCATGTGAGAGTATTTGCTTTTTGAGACCAGAAGGCATCTGGATCTTTAATTGATTCTTCGTATTCAACTTGGTATTCATCCATACTCATTGATGAAACGTTTAATTTATTATTTACAAAACCCATGTTATTATTCCAGTAAAGAAATATAACAATTTGTTTGAGGAAAAAAAACTAAAAAACCCTTTTAAGTATTTCAATATTAATTGTGTCAAATAAACCAACTTTAGAATAAGGATCATTTTTTAAAAAATTATTGAGTTCAAACTTATTTTTTAACTTTAATATTAGAACACTTCCTTTAGGTTTATTACTTTTGTTAAGGATGGGGCCTGCTAAAATTAATTTATTTTTAAAACTTTTTAGATACGCTAAATGTAGTTCTCGGTTTGCGAGTCTTGTTTTGAGGGAATTTTTCTTGTCAAAACAGGTAATTATAAAAGTTTTCATTTTTCAAACTGCAGAGGTCTTGAAAGAAGATCAGTTACAATCTTATTGATATCAGAACCATTTAAAATTTTTTTTACAGCATTACATATTGGCAATTCTAAGGAAAATTTATTACCCAATTTACATATGCTTTCGCATGATTCCTTGCCTTCAAACAATTGGTTAGTTTTGCTTTTACCTTTGGCTAATAAATAACCCAGCTTGGTATTTCTTGATTTAAGTGATGAGCATGTAAGTGTGAGGTCACCAATTCCAGATAAACCATAAAAAGTTGATTTTTTTGCACCCATTTGTGTTCCTAAGTCAATTATTTCTGATAACCCTCTTGTAATTATTGCGGCACCAGCATTGTGACCTAAATTACTTCCTATTATTACACCCGAAGCAATCGCAATTACATTCTTCATAGCTCCTCCAATTTGTGTCCCTATAATATCATTATTAAAATAAGTTCTAAACTTATTGTAGCAAATTATATTAGAAATCTCTCTTAAGGTTTTATTTGATCTTGAGGACAGAACGCTTGCAGTGGGGAGTCCTTTAATAACTTCTGCAGCAAAATTAGGCCCAGAAAGTATTGCAAACCCGTTCTTAGGAAATAGATCTACAACAACTTGATGCATAAGTTTATTTGAACCTTTTTCAACACCTTTGCAACAAATAACAAATTTGGAATTAATTTTATTAGGAATTTTTTTTAAATTTTCTCTAACAGTCTGTGATGGGTTTGCTAGAAATAAAAATTTACAACTATTTAAGTCTGTAAAGTTAGTTGTAAGTAATATCTCCTTACTTTTATTGTTGAATTTTTTTTTTAATCCTTGAAGCTTTCTGGCCTTGATAATAATTTTTACATTAGTTAAAATTTTTGTGAGTGCTAAAGCCCAATTTCCAGATCCAATAATTCCAACTTTAATCATAAACTTTCAAGAGCCCATCTTGGTTTTGGTTCAAAATCTAAAATATCACTTTTTTTAATAATTTGTAATCTTTCAATAGCAGCCCATGCAATCATAGTTGCATTGTCAATACATAGGCCTTGCTCAGGAACTACAAATTCTATTAACTTTTCGTCACAAAGATTTACAAATTTTTTTCTAATAAATTTATTAGATGCGACACCGCCAGCGAGTATAAAGCTATTTATTTTCTGCTTTTTTTTATATAAATCTATGGCTTTAGAACATTTCGTAATTAAACAATTAGTTACACAATCTTGAAAATTTTTAGCTAACTCAAATTCTTGTTTTTTGTCAAATGAATCATTAATTATTTTTCTTGTAGCTGTTTTTATTCCAGAAAAAGAAAAGTTAAAATTATTACTATTAATGAGCGGCTCTGGTAAATTAAAATTTATTTTCTTTTTTGCTTTTAACGCAAGTTTTTCAATGATTGGTCCACCGGGATATGAATACCCCAAAAGCTTTGCTACTTTGTCAAAAGCTTCACCAAGAGCATCATCAAGAGTTTCACCAATTAATTTAAAATCATTGTATTTCCTTACCAATAATAACTGAGTGTGACCACCTGAGACAAGCAAGCATAGAAAAGGAAACTTTACACTGCGTTTCATTCTGGTTACTAAAATATGTCCTTGTAAATGGTTAATAGCGATAAACGGTTTTTTAGTAGTTAGGGCTAGTGTTTTTGCATAGTTTGAACCAATAATGAGTCCACCTAGCAAACCTGGACCAACAGTTGCAGCAAATGCGTCAATTTCATTTAAAGAAAGTCCTGATTCTTTAAGGGTTTTTTTTACCAATAAATTTAAAGTACTACTATGTTCTCTGGAAGCAAGCTCAGGAACAACCCCACCAAACTTTTTATGTTTTTTTACTTGAGATAGAGTATTCTCTGATAATACATCTCCTAACAAAAATCTATTTTTTTTCTTTACTATAGCAACGGAGGTCTCATCACAGCTAGTTTCAATTCCTAATACGATCATTATTTAAAAATTAGAATATTTAAAATTATTTTTTATACTAATTAAGTATATAAAGATATATGGAATATAGAAAAAAAATTATTGTTGGATCAAGACAAAGTCCCCTAGCGAAGGCTCAGGTTGATATTTTTCTTAAGTCATTAGAAATTTTTTTTGGGGTAAAATACTTTGATAAAGTTGAGCAAAAATTTTTTAAAACCTCTGGTGATAAATTCTTGGAGAAAAAAATTTCCTCTATAGGTAATAAAGGTCTATTCACCAAAGAAATTGATGAAGCCCAGTTAAATCTTAAGGTTGATATTGGTGTTCATTCGCTAAAAGACCTTCCTACGAAGCTACCTAAGGGATTGAGGATAGGAGCGGTTTTAAAAAGAGATGAACCCAATGATATAATAATGACGAGAGAAAAAGTGCAACTTAAAGATTTAAAAAAAAACTCAGTTGTAGGAACATCATCAATTCGAAGGGTAGTGCAACTAAAAAAATTAAGGCCAGATATAGAACTAAGAGAAATTCGTGGAAACATTGGTACAAGGATTAATAAATTAAAAAATGGAGATTTTGATGCTATTATTCTTGCCTGTGCAGGGTTAAAAAGACTAAAGATTAAGGAGTATTATGAAAAAATAGGAATTAAAGAAATGATCCCTTCTCCTGGTCAAGGTGTAATAGCCATAGTAATTAGAGCAGATGACGAAATCTTTAATTTGCTGAAAAAATTAAATGATCCCAAAACATTAATTGAGTCTGAATGTGAAAGAAATTTTTTGTCAGCTCTGGATGGATCATGTAAAACGCCGATAGGTGCTTTAGCATGTCTAGAGGTTAAACCTAAACCGAAAATTCTTTTTCATTACATGGCAGCATCTACAGATGGAAAAAAGTTTATTAAAGATAAAACCTATTTTGACATAGATAATTATAGTAAAATGAGCTTTAATTTAGGAAAAAAAATAAAAAAAATGCTTTAATGTGAAAATTCTTCTCACTCGACCAATTGACGATTCAATATTAACCTCAAAAACTTTGAGTAAGATAGGACTTGAAACATTAATATTACCTTTTTTAGAAATAGAAAGGTTTGATTACCAGGATTTTCTAGTTCCAAAATTAGATTATATTATGTTCACGAGTAGAAATGCTGCAAATTTTTTTAGATTTGAAAAAAAATTTAAAAATAAACTAGTTTTTTCTGTTGGAAATGAAACAAAAATGATTTTACAAAAAAAAGGTTTTGAAAATATAATAAATGCCGATGAGAATTTAGAAAAGTTATTAGTACTTTTAAAAAAACATCTTAAAAGAGGAGACGTAATTATTCATCCAACATATAAAAATTCAAACCTTGAAATAAAAAATTTTTTTTTAAGTCTTGGATGTAAATATCTTGCAATTAAATGTTATTCCTCAAAAATGATTTGTAGAAATAATGACAAACTAATATTATTTATGAAAAATACAAAAAAAAGTATGATTGCTTTTTATTCTCCTCTGACCGCGAGGTCCTTTGTAAATCAAATTCAAAAATTGGATTTGATAAAATTCTGTAAAGATAAATTATTTGTCGTCATTAGTGATAAAGTAAAAGAAGAAATAAGTAAATTAGGAGAATTATCTATATTTGTTGCAAGAAAGCCAAATCAAAAAGAAATGATAGAGTTAATGCAAGAAAAATTTTTACTTGGAAAAAAAATTGGTTGAAAAAACAAAAGAAAACCCACAAAAGGGAGAATTTATTGATTTAGATAAAGACGACTTCAAAAAAAAAACTGGGTTCCTAAAAATATTTTTTAAATATTTGTTGCTCTTTACAATTTTTTTTTCCCTAGGTTTTATTACTTATAAGCCTTTGAAAGAAAAGTTATATAATAAATTTTATGAAACAAAAAAGTTAGATGAGGAGGGTGTAAAAACAAATCAGGAAAAATTAAATAATGTATATTTTTTAGAAATTGAAAAAATCAAAAATAATTTTTTAGAAAAACTTAATTCTTATGAAGAAAAAATAAATAATCTTGAATCTAAAAATAAAGATTTATCTATTCAACTTGATAATGTAAATCAGTCTTTTGAAAATTTCCAACAATTCAATCCTAATGACAGTTATCTTTTAGACTATAAAAAAAATAGAGTTTTAATTAATTTCTTAATACTTCAAGAAAACTTTAATAACAGAAAAGATTTCGGAAATGAGATTGAAATATTAACAAGCTTATTTTTACGAGATTATGAAATTACGACTATCCTTAATTTTTTTAAAGTCTTGGATATCAAAAATTTAAAGACAAAAGAGAATCTTATACAAATAATTAATAAAAGTCTTTCAGTTTATGAAAATGATATTGATGATTTATTTACTGAAATTGAAAATAGAACTTATAAGGATAGCAGCGATATATTTAGTTCAAAGGAAGAATTTATCAACTATGCAAAAGATGTATTAAATTCAACATTTAAAGTTACTAAATTTAACCAAAATGAAACGAACCAAGATGATCAAAACTTAAAACCCTTAAAAAAGACCCTTTTGTTAGTTAAAGAATCACTTTTGTTAAATAATATTAATCAAGCAATTAATGTTCTTGAAGAATCTAATATAGATGATGTTAGCTTAAATAATTGGTTGGTTGAAGCTAGAGTCCTAGCTGAAGCTAACAATAATTTTTATAATTTTAAAATAAAAATTTTGGATTTAATGGAATAGAAACTTGTTTAAAATTACAAAGTTTTTTTTAATTACAATCATTTTATCTTATCTTGCTGTTTGGATAAGTAATAGACCAGGAAAAGTTAGAATAGTTTGGCAGGAATACCTAATTGAAACTAATGTGATAGGTTTATCTGTAGTTATTTTTTTAGTTTTATTAGTTATCATCTTATTTTTTCTTCTAGTCTCTAAAATTAAAAATATTCCAGAAAAAGTATCTTTTTCACAAAAGGAAAAATACCTAGCGCTCGGAAACGAGTCTTTGGACGATTTAGCTATAAACCTTTTTTTAGGCGATAAAGAAGCATTAGAAAAAAACTCAAGAAAAATTAAAAAATATTTGAAAAATGAAATGTTTTCAACCGTTATGCTTTTTAACACAGCTTTATCTAATAACAATTTAAATGAAGCGCAAAAATATTTAAAGATTTTAAAAACTATTCCAAAAGCAAATTATATTTCTCTTAGAGCTGATGTGATGGTAGCTCTGAAGGAAAATAACATCAATGAGGCGCTATCTTTACTTTTAGAGTACAAAAAAGAATATGATACAGATCCTTGGATTGCGGAAAAATTAGCAATTCTATATTCGCAAAAAAAAGAATGGGAGTTAGGGTGGGAGTCAATCAAAAGTATAAAAGCTACTAATAACAAATTGTTAAGTAGTCTACAAGCCAATCTTCATGCTCTTTCTGGAAAAAATATTTTTGATTCAATTAAAATATCTGAAAACTCATTTCATGTTTTGATAGAGGCTATTAAACAATTTATTAAAAATAATGAAATAAGTAAGGCAGCAAAACTTATTGAAAAAAACTGGTTTAACTTTAATTGTCCAGAAATCATTGAAACTTTTGTAAAACATGATCTTAAAAATAATGCTGACTCGTTAAAACGTCATAAGTTAATCGTCAAAGTAATGAAAAAACATTTAAATTCATCAGATGAAGTTAGGCTCTCACTTGCAATGTCTGCTTTTCAAGCAAAAATATGGGGTGAAAGTCAAAAATATTTAGACGATATCCCAAGACAAAATTGGGATGAAAGAACAAAAAAGTTATATGAAGAAATATGCAAAAAAAGTGAAAAACTCTCAATACCCAATGATTTAAATGATGTAAATCCGACACCAGAGTGGTATTGTGTTTCTTGTAAGAATAGATATAAAAAATGGCAATTTGTATGTGATGAATGCAAGGCTGTAAATTCTCTTAAATGGCCTAAAGCGAATAATGTAAAAAAAAAAAAATTTTTTTTAGAGAACCCTTTTAGACATTTTCCAAAGATGTAATGAAAAAATGCTAAGATAAGGTGAGAAAGAATTACTAAAATCTATTTTCTTATTTTCTAAGATACATAATTTTTCAGTTGTTTTTTTTATTATTAAGTCAGAGTTTGGAAAAATATTTATTCTTTTTAAATAAAAAATAAGAACCATATCACAAGTCCAATTTCCTATACCAGAAAATTTAATTAACGATGTTCTTATTTCTTCATCACTTTGGAACTCTAATTGGTCAATTAGGTTTTTTGAATTATCATAAAATGCTTTTATATAACTTTTTTTTTTTTGAGAAATTCCTGTATGCTCTAGTGCTTCATTTAATTGTTTTTTATTTACTATATCATTTCTATTTGGATATTCCTTTTTAAAAAAAAGACAAAATTTTTTCCATAAAGATTGAGCAACTTTATTTGAAATTTGTTGTGAAATGATAGTTTTGATTATGAATGTAAAAAGATCAAGTTCAGATTTTTGAACTTCTATTATACCATTTTTTTCTATTTCGTTCTTTATTATGACGTATTCTGAGCTCTTTTTTAAAATTTCTTGGTGAATTTTTTTAAAATTCATATTTTCTTAGTTAACCTTCATTATTTTTGAAGGATCATTTTTTTTATTTTTTCCTTCTTTTTTTATTAAATAAATATTTCTAGAGTAAATTAGAAACCCACAAGATTGGCCAACAATGAATACTGGGTCAACTTTATGAATGGCATAGCTTAATAAGATCATACTCCCTGCAAGACTTATCCACCAAAAAATATTTGGTATTATACTCTTGGATGCCCTTTCACTTACAACCCATTGGATCAAAAATCTTGATGCAAATACAGTTTGTCCAATAAAGCCAACAATTAGCCAAATTTGTTCGTGTGTCATTTTTTACTCCTTTTTATTTATTAATATCCATACTTTAATAAGATCAACTATTCCAATCCAAAATCTATTATTGAAATTAAATTTAGACTCGCCTCCAAATCGTTTTCTATCATTAATTGGTATGTTAAAAATTTCTCCGTTATTCATTTTAAACAAAGCTGGAAGAAATCTGTGCATATTTTTAAAATATTTAATTTTCAAGTAATCTCTTTTTCTAAAAACTTTTAAAGCACAAGCGGTATCATTGCAGTCATCATTTAAAATAAATCTTCGTATTTTATTTGCTAATTTTGAACTTATTTTTTTTATCAAGCTATCAGCTCTATTTTTTCTATTTCCGCATACGATAGAGAATTGTTTCTTGTTTTTTGGAATTTCTTCCCATTTGTTTATTAAATTTTTAATTTCATAAGGCGGGTTTTGTCCGTCTCCGTCAATTATACAAACTAAATTATTTTTGGCTTTTCGCACACCAGTATTCATAGCCTTACATTTTCCAAGATTAAATTTATGTTTATAAACTTTAATTTTTTTTAGTTTTTTCTTTCTTAAATCTTTTTGAAAACTGTCGGTACTTCCATCATCAATGATTATTATTTCCGGAGAAATCTTGTTGAACTCAGTAAAAATCTCTTCTATTAATTTAAAAATAGATTCAGTTTCATTAAAAATTGGGATTATAATTGTAAATCTATTCATTATCAAAAGCTATGGTAACCTAAATCTAAACTAGTGTAATTTAAAAACAATGAATTTTTTAAAAGAAAAATCTATTTATTTTATTTTATTTTTCACCCTTTTAGTCTTTTTACAAGGTGTTGTGAAACTTCCAGTAATGGATAGAGATGAGGCAAGGTTTGCCACAGCTTCAAAAACAATGATGGAGACTAAGAATTTTGTAGATATTAAGATGCAAGATGAAGTGAGGTATAAAAAGCCAGTTGGAATTTACTGGTTGCAATCTGCAGCAAACTTTTTTTTTGGAGAGCCTCCCTACGATAAGATTTGGGTATACAGGCTACCGTCAATTACTGGAGTAATTTTGTCAATTTTCTTTATTTTTAATTTTGTAAGAAAAGAGTATAGTAATGAAGATGCATTATTGTGTGTTTACTTTCTTATTTTACCAATCTTAACCATTTCAGAAGTTCACCAGGCCAAGACTGACGGTTTTTTATTTTTCACAGTTGTTGCGAGTAACTTAATTTTAATTAAAGGCTTAAAGGATGATTCTTTAGAGCTTAAAAATAAATTATTTTTTTGGTTTATCTCTGCTGTTGGGGTTTTACTAAAGGGACCGATAATTTTTATTTTCACAATCCTACCATTATGTGTTTTAAGTATATTTAAGAAGAAAAATTATTTAAAAATAATTTGGACTTTTAGTGGTTTCTTTCTTTTTCTTTTAATAAGTATTCCATGGTTTGTAGCAATTACCAAAATATCTGATGGTCTCTTTTGGCATGAATCGGCTGTAAATGATCTTTTTAATAAAGTAAGATCAGGTCAAGAGTCACATGGATTTCCTCCTGGATATTATTCACTCTTGATGTTACTAATGTTTTGGCCAGGGGTAATTTTTATTCCAAATCTTATAAAAAAAGTACTTAAAGATTTTAAACTTTCTTTTTTAAAAAAAGACTATGAAATCTTTATATTTTTTTGGTTTATCGTGCCATTTATTCTATATGAATTAATCCCAACAAAACTTCCACATTATATTTTTCCCTGCTATGCAGCACTAAGTATATTATTATCCTCAATTATCAGAAAAAATAGTTTTAATGGAATAGCTCAAAAGATTTCATTTTTTATTTTATGTTTCTATCCAATATGTTTTTTAGTGGCCCAAATATTTATTGTTTATGAGTATTCAAAAATTGATACCAATCTTTGGTTAATAACTTTTTTAGGTGTATGTGCACTAGTAACATTGATAACTATTTTTAATAAAAGAGATATTTTTAAACTCATTTTTTCAGCGTGTATATTTCAATCAATTGTTTATTTTTCTGCAGTTTATTATTTAATTCCTAAGCTGGAAACTCTTTGGGTTTCAAAAAAAATTAGTTCCTTTATAGACATGAAAATTAATGAAGTTGATAAAGTATTGCACTATGGGTTTAACGAACCAAGTCTCATTTTTTTAACCTCACATAAAGCTATAAAAAAAAATATTATAAACTACAATTTAAAAAAAAATGAAAAAATTTTGTATATTGTTACAAATCAACATAGTAGTTTTATAAAAGATAATTCCTTTAATGATTTTAAATTAATTGAGGTGTTTAAAGGTTTTAATTATTCTCAAGGGAAAAAGGTAGAAATAAATTTTTTTGAAAATCAATGAATAATCATAAAATAAAACTTGTTTTTCAGATAACTTCAGTGAGGTTTTTTTTTACAATTTTAGTTTTAACATTGGTTATCTTTAACTTTTTAGATATTTTTATCTTTCAAATAACTAGATCCTTTCATGCAATTTTTTTTATTTTTTTTTCAAAGATTATTGATCCCTTATCCGGTGTCCTTGACCCTTTCAACATAATAATAGTTTGTTCTTTAATAATATTTTTTAATTTAAATGTGAGATACCTTTTAAAAAATAAGAAAAAATTAAAGCTCTTGCAGGAAAAAACAGGCTTAGAATTTGAAAAAATCGTTGATACGTTTGATTTCTATCTACTTATCTGTAAACACTGGATTTGGTCATTGGCGACTGCGGGTATACTGTGTAATTTAATTAAATATATAATGGGTGTAGCTAGACCTAAATATTTTTTTGAGGGTTATGATAGAATTGATTTTTTTAATGTTTTACATAAAGTAAATTCTTTTCCTTCAGGACATACACAGGCGGCTTTTACGCTGGCAGTTCTTTTAGTGATTTATGTAAAAAAATATCATTGGATAATATTTTCAATTGCAGCACTCATGGGCATTTCAAGGATTTTTATGTCAATGCATTTTCCTAGTGACATATTTTTTGGTGCTTACCTTGGTTCATTGATACCAATTTTATTGTATAAATTATATTATGAAATTAAAATGAAGAAATATAACAGTGATAAAATAGTAAGTTTTCGTCAATTTGTTAAACTTGTCTACTGGAGGATATTTATTTGAAAAAACCAATAAAAATTTTTATTTTTTTACTTTTTTTCTCTTTTTCAGGGGAAATCAAAGCAAAATCCTGGTGTAAAGCAATATATAGTAAAGATATTTTACCTGGTGAACTCCAGAAGCAAATTAATAAATGTAGAAATTCAGATAATTTTTTCTTGGCAGTTCATTCAACATATAAAAATGCAGGTCATTTACTTAATTCATTTGTTGCGGAGTACTGTGATCTAAATAGAAGGCTTCTAAGAACAGAACCTAGAGAGGGTGATCCTTATTTTACAATAGTGTGTGAATTTAGAAAAAGTAATTTAAGAAAATAGTTAAACAAATCTCTTAAATGTCGTTGATTATAATTATGTTAGGATTAATTCATAATATTCGCGTTGATAGAATTCGAAAAGATCATAGTCACTCATTTAAAAAAAATCTTAATAACTATACTAATTCAGAGCTTTCAATTCAAAATAAGGATCTGAATGAAAATTTTCTTTTATCTAACTATTGGTTACAGTTGTACAGAAAACAATAAAACCCTGACTAAATCAGGGTTTTATTGGAGGAAATTAAAATAGACTTGAGACTAGTAACAACAAAAATATTGATGAGAATGTTATTGCACAAAATTTTGTTATTATCATACTAGCCCTATAACAATATATAGTTGTTGACTACCATTGTCAAACAATATATTGATTTTTTTTATTCAATTTAATTTTTTTTATTCATAATATAATTTTATGAGGAATTTTAAGATTGCGGTGGTTGGTAGTGGTATTTCCGGTTTATCTTGTGCTCATTATCTATCAAAAAATTTCAAAATAGATTTATTTGAAAAAAACTCATATTTTGGCGGACATACAAATACACAAACAATCCAATATGGAGGGAAGAATATTAGCGTTGACTCCGGTTTTATTGTATTCAATAAAATTAATTATCCAAATCTATGTAATCTTTTTGAAGAATTGAATGTTAAATCTTACGCAAGTGATATGTCTTTTGCTGTTTCAAATAAAATTGACAATATTGAATATTCAGGAACAGATCTGACATCACTATTTTCTCAGAAGAAAAATTTATTTAATCTTAATTTTTGGAGGATGTTGTATGAGATTATTTCTTTTAATTTGTCAGTTAAAAAGCATATAAAAAAATATAAAAACTATACAATTCAAGAATATTTAGATTTAAAAAAATATTCAGATTATTACAAATACAATCATCTTTATCCGATGGCAGCTAGCATTTGGTCTTCAGAAATAGATGAAATAAAAAAATATCCTTTTAACAGATTTGTAATGTTTTTTTTAAATCATGGACTACTTAAAATTTTTAATCGCCCAAAATGGAGAACTGTTTTAGGTGGAAGTCAAAATTATGTTAAAAAAATTTTAAATTCAAAAAATATTTCTTCCTATAAAAATAGATCTGTCAAATTTTTATATAGAAAGGGTAATAAAATTTTCGTTGATGTGATGGGAAAAAAAAAACAATATGATCATCTTATAATTGCTGTACATTCAGACCAGGTGAAAAATATAATAAACTTAAAAGAAGAAAAAAAAAATTTCTTTGAAAACATAAGGTATACCAAAAATAAAGTTTATGTTCATTCAGATCAAAAATTGATGCCAGAATCTAAAAAGGCATGGTCAAGTTGGAATTACATAGAAGATAAAAAAAATAAAAGTGGTGTTAATGTAACCTACTGGATGAATAAGCTTCAAAAATTAGATACTAATTTAAATATTTTTGTCTCTCTTAATCCTTCCACTTTACCTTCTAAGAAAAAAATATTCAAAGAAATATACTATGATCATCCGTTGTTTGATTTCAACACATTTGAAAATCAAAAAAAAATAACAACAATTCAAGGATCTAGGAATATCTGGTTTTGTGGTGCATACTTAGGTTATGGCTTTCATGAAGATGGAGTAACTTCTGCATTGAATGTTGTAAAAAAAATATTAGAAAGAGAAAATGGAAAAAATTAATAACAATATGGATACTCTGTATAAAGGTATTGTGTCACATACAAGGTATAAACCTTTTACTCATTCATTTAATTATCGTTTTTACTATTTTTGGTTTTCATTGAGCTTTAAGCACAAATATAAATTTTTTAAAAAAAATAGATTTACTTTATTTTCATTTTACGACAAAGATCATGGTGAAGTTGGTAAAAAATCAAATGACACATATAAAATATTAAAAAAAAAATTTTTACAAAAAGGAAAAAAAAATATTCATGATATAAAGTCTTTTTGTTTACCTAGAATTTTAGGTTATGTGTTTAATCCAATTTCAGTTTTTGTAGGTTTTGACGACAAAAATAAAGCAACTGCAATAATTTATGAGGTTAGCAACACATTCAACGAAAGGCACTCATATTATTGCGAAATAAATGAAAAAAATATTGTAAAAAAAAGATTTCACGTTTCTCCTTTTTTTAATATAAATGGCCATTATGTTATTACTTTCAGTATTGATAGAAAATTCGTTAATTTGTTTATAAATTACAATATGAATAATCAAAAAGTTTTTGAAGCATCATTTAACGGAAGATCAATTGAAATGAACGATAAAAATCTTTTAGGAATTTTTTTTTGTAATATTTTTCAAAACCTCAAGGTTACAGTTGCAATTCACTTACAGGCCTTGAAACTTTTTGTAAAGGGTGCAACATATATAAAAAAGCCAAAAAAACCAAAAAAATTTTTTTCAGAGGACTAATTATAAATGCTCATTAACGCTCAAACTAAATTTAATTTATTTTTAAATGTATTAGCACAGAGTAAATATGGTTCAATAAGTGTTTATAAGGACAGCAAGTCTATATTCTCTTTTAAGGGAGATTTTCCAGGACCTGATGCAAATATAAAAATTTTAAAAGAAAAGTGTATTAATGACTTCTTTTTAAGAGGTGACCTGGGTTGGGCTGAGAGTTACGTTGATGGAAATTGGGAAACATCAAATCTCACGGATTTTCTTGAGTGGGGTGCGAGAAATTTTCATGAATTCTCAAAGTACGTAAGAGGAAAATGGTTTACTATTTTGTATTTAAGGCTAAAACATCATCTCAAAAAAAATAGCAGGTCTGGATCTAAAAAAAATATATCTTTTCACTATGATCTAGGAAACTCGTTTTACGAAAAGTGGTTGGATGAATCAATGACATATTCATCGGCTATGTTTAAGGATCCTAGGGATAACCTGTATAAAGGCCAAATTAATAAATATGAAAATCTTGCAAATATTACGGGTGTAAAAGAAAATGACAAAGTACTTGAGATAGGATGTGGTTGGGGAGGTTTTTCTTCTTTTTTAGCAAAAAAATACTTAGCCAATGTAACAGCAATTACAATTTCAAAAAAACAATATGAAAAAGCAAAGCAAAAAATATATGAAGATAAGCTTTCAGATAAGGTTGATATTAAACTTCTAGATTACAGAAATATAAATGGTAAATATGATAAGATTGTTTCTATAGAAATGTTTGAGGCAGTTGGAGAAAAATACTGGTCAAAATACTTTGATGTTTTAAAAAAAAATCTAAAGTCTAATGGGTCTATAGGGCTTCAGACAATTACAATTGAGGACAAATTTTTTCAAAAATATAAAAAGTTTCCAGATTTTATTCAAACTTATATTTTTCCAGGTGGTATGCTTCCCTCAGTAGAGGAAATGAATAAAGTATTAATATCAAGAGGCCTCCATATTAAAAATAAAAAAATGTTTGGAAATGACTATGCTAAAACAATAAGAATATGGTCTGAGTCATTTGAGAATTCCTGGGGCTGCATAAAAAACCTTGGGTTCAGTGAAAGTTTTAAAAGACTTTGGAACTATTACTTAGGATATTGTGAGGGAGGTTTTAAATCTGGTAATATCAATGTTGGCCAATTTTTAATTAAGAAAGCCTAAATTGAGATCTATTTCTTTAAGAAATATAGTTTATGGATTCCCAGCATTTGCATTTTCTATCCCTACTTTTCCAGTAATGATTATGCTTCCTGCTTTTTTTGCAGAAGTTCATGGTTTTGAAATTGCAGTAATTGGAATACTTATTTTTTTATCAAAGCTTATTGATGTATTCACAGACCCACTTGTAGGTTGGTTGAATGATAAAAATTTTTTTCCAAGAAAGGTATATTTACTTATAGGTGGAATTTTATCTGGTTTGGCTCTTACACAACTTTTTTTGAAACAAGATATAGATCAAGAGATATTTCTCTTAATTTGGCTCTCTATTTTATATCTTGGTTGGACAATGTTTCAAATTCCTTATTTATCAATTGGATATGACTTGGAAAAAAATTATTTCTTAAGAACTAAGCTTAGTGCAACTCGTGAATTTTTCATTCTACTTGGACTTTTCTGTTCTCTTGGTATTCCAATGCTTTTTAGTATAAGTAATGAAAAGTTATTGGAAAATATTGTTCTTATTGCCTCATTCTTTGGTTTAATAGGTCTGATTTTTTTTTGTAGTTTGATTCCAGAAAATAGACGAACAAATGAAAAAAAAATAAAATTTAATAAAGTTATTAAAAACCTAAAAAAAAATATATATTTTTCAAAAATTTTTTTTGCATTAGTTGTAAATAATTTAGCAAATGTATTCCCAATGGTATTATTTGCTTTCTTTGTTACTTATGTTCTTGGTGGTGATGATTCAAATAGACAAAAAACTCTATTTTTTTACTTTTTGTTTGCACTAATTGGTGTTCCTTTTTGGACCATTATCAGTAAAAAATATGGAAAAAAAGAAGTATGGAGTATTTCGTTGTTTTTATCAGCAATCTTTTTCTTTTTGGTATTTTTTTTGGAAAATGGTAATTTTTTATTTTTTATAATTATTTCCTGCATAACTGGATTTTGTTTGGGGGCTGATTTAATAATCCCACCATCCATTCAGGCCGATATAACTGACTGGCATCGTCATAAATTTGGTGAGGATATTTCAGGTGTACTTTTTTCAATTATAACCTTTCTAAATAAATTTGCTTTTGCTGTAGTAAGTATTTTTGTATTTGGAATAATGGGAGTTTTAGATTTTGACACAGATGGCGAAATTAACTCAAATGTTAGACTTTTTATAATTACTTCTTACGCTTTGGCACCAATTTTTCTCAAGCTTTTAGCTGCTTATTTACTTATAAATTTCAAATTAAAAGAAAATGAACTTCAAAAAATTCAAAAAAAAATATATGGTTAATATTATTTAGATAAATTTAATAACGATGAGATTTTTTTTTACTATTTTTATTTTTTTAATTAGTTCTTGTAGTAGTCAGATGAATATAGAAAAGTTCAAAGGAAGTCAGCCAACATTCTCATTAGAGGATTATTTTGAAGGCAAAACAGAAGCATGGGGAATGTTTCATGATAGATTTGGTAATTTAAAGAGAACATTTAAAGTTGACATTACTGGGACATTAGAATCTGATACACTCACGCTTGATGAAAAATTTCTGTATGATGATGGAGAACAAGATTCAAGAGTTTGGACTATCAAGATTTTAGGAAATAATCAATATAGTGGTACTGCTTCAGATGTTGTTGGAGAAGCTAAAGGGGTATCTGAAGGAAATGCTTTAAATTGGAAATACAAGCTTAATTTGAAAGTTGGTGATAGAACAATTTTGGTTGATTTCGATGATTGGATGTTTTTACAAGATAGAAATATTCTAATGAATAGAGCAGAAGTAAAAAAGTGGGGCCTTAACATTGGGGTAGTATCTATAACATTCTTAAAAATTAATTGACTATTTATGAATTCCTCTAAAAATTGACCCTATTACAGGAAGATGTGAATAAAAATTTCTACCAGAGTCCCAATAGTCAATATGCTTTGTTATTAACTTTTCTTTGATATAAATTTCACTCATACCTGAGAATGAGATTGTTTTTTTTAAAAACTCACAACTAAAATTCCATTTAACAACATTTACAAGCTTATGTTCATAAACCATTATGATTTTGAATTTTGGTTTCTTTAGCCTTTTAAACATTTTTTTGAGCAAAGCTTTAAATTGTTTTTTACCTTTTATTTTTTGAAATGGATCTTCAAATATGAAGTTATCAGAAACTGTAGATAAAAGGTCATCTATTTTATTATCCTGAAGTCTTTCAAAGTGACTAAGATATTTTTGCAACGCTTGTTTCATTAGGGAAGTTTTATTAATTTTTTAATCAAAAAAAAATAAATTCTGTAGGGTATTAACCTTAATAATTTCATGGGAATAATAAGTTTTTTTGGAAAATAGATCTCAAATTCTTTACTTTCTAGTTTCTCGCAAATTTTTTTTGCGGCATTCTGCGGTGTCATTAAAAAGGGCATAAAAAAAGGATTTTGATCTGTCATCGGTGTTTTTACAAAACCAGGGTTTACAACCTGTACTTTGATTTTACTTTTATGAAATTCAATGTTTAAAGTCTCGGCTAAAAAAGTTAGAGCTGATTTTGTAACACCATAAAAACCTCCACCAGGTAGTCCCTGATAACCAGCTGGAGAGGATACAAAAACAATATGACCTTTTTTATTTTTCTGCATTACTTTTGCTACAGGCGAAAGACAATTGATTGCACCTAAAAGATTTATATCTACAATTTTTTTGGCCTCTGCTGTGGAAATTTTTGTAATTGATCCTGGACTATAAATTGCAGCATTGAGAATAAGTAAGTCAATTTCTTTAAATTTTTTGTAAATAGACTCTGAAACTTTCAGACACTGATTTGGGTTACTAACATCCAAAGAAATAGGATGAATTCTTTTCTTATTTATACTTGCTGTTTCTGTTAATTTCTCTTTTCTTCTTCCGCTTATAATGACGTCATACTCTTGTTTAGCAAGAATTAGGGCAATTTCTTTTCCAATTCCAGTGCCCCCACCAGTAATCCATGCAACTTTATTCTTTTTTAGAGTCATATTCCTTTAAAAAATACTCAATTGTACTCCCATCTTTGAGAAAAATCATTTTCACCCATTTTTTATCCTTATACCATATGTCAATATTTACATCATCACCAGTAAACTCTTTGCCTAACAATTTATAACGTGAGGCTTTAAGTGAGTTATCATAAATCATTTCATCTCCTAGATATTTAATTTCAAAATTTATGTAACTACAATCCTGAGAATTCAAAACTTTATTTTTCTGTCCAGTTATTAATTGTTCAAATTTCCAGTATGTCGTGGGTGTGATTGTTTTATCAAGCGTTAAATCGCCATTAGTCCCTAAAATTTTAAACTTATTTTCTGTTTTATTAACTTTACACTCTAATAAGTCACCGTTTTTATCGGTACTAGCCTCCATAAAAACTAGTGAGTTACCCATCCATTTTTCATGATTTTTATGAAGATACTCATAAACAACAAAACCTAAAAAGGTAACTTCGAACTTTATTGCAATTCTTGATTCTACTAGACTATCTTTCTCATAGAAATCTAAATTGTGATAGCCAATTAATGAGTCATTTCTGTAAACATTAAAATGAAGGTTTTCAGCAGCTGTGTTAGAAACCGTTATAGATGGTAAGAAAAATGTAAGTACAATGAAAAGAAATGTAAAAATTTTCAAGAGTTTTTCAGGTTGAGTCGGTAAGGGTTTAATCCTACCGACTACAAACATTTTATATTATCTTCTTTGACCAAATAATTGGATAAGCATTATAAACAAATTAATAAAGTCTAGATATAAAGTAAGAGCACCCATAATAGCTTTCTTACCTTCTTGACCATAACCATCATAATACATTGCTTTAATTCTTTGTGTATCATAAGCAGTTAAACCTGCAAAAACAAGAACACCAATTGCAGAAATTGCGAATTGCATTCCAGTACTTTGTAAGAAAATATTGACAATGGAAGCCAACAATATTCCAATTAAACCGATGAACAAGAAAGATCCCCAACCAGAAAGATCTTTTTTTGTAGTATATCCGTATAAACTTAGAGCTCCAAAAGCACCAGCTGTTATAAAGAAGACTCTTGCAACAGATTCACCAGTATATTGAATGAATATTGATGAAAGAGAAAGTCCCATTACAGCTGCAAATGCCCAGAATAATATCTGTACAGTGCTCTCTTTCATTTTCGCTACTCCGAAATTTAGCGCTATTATGAACGCTAATGGGGAAAGCATTATAATAAAAGCTAATGGTGATGCATAAATAGCAGCACCAAAAGAAGTCATAGTGTTGGTTGAGAAGTCAAAAGCTAAACTAGCAGTCAGATGTGCTAACGCACCCGTTAATGCTAAACCAAAAGCCATGAATGAATAGACCTTGTTCATGTAGGCTTTTAAGCCAAGATCTATTTCTGCTGATTGGACTCTAGATTTAATGTTTTTCTCAAAGTCATAAGCCATTGCACACTCCTATTTAAAATGGTTTATTTATGTATATATTATACAATTAATATTTAATAATTAAAGTATGTTACATTTTTATAAAATCAAGGAAATTGTTAAGTTAAATGAAATATAGAAAACTAGGAAATACGGATATTGACGTTAGCTTAATTTGTTTGGGAACCATGACCTGGGGTGAGCAAAACAACGAAAATGACGGTTTTGAGCAGATGGACTATGCTCTTGATCAAGGGGTAAACTTTTTTGATACAGCAGAGTTATATTCCGTTCCTCCTAGAAAGGAAACTTGGGGTTCTACAGAATCTATTATTGGAAATTGGTTTCAGTCACGCAAATGCAGAGAAAAAATAATTTTAGCATCAAAAGTAACTGGTCGTTCTGGAATGAAATGGTTTAGAAACAAAGAGACTAGATTAGACAGGGAGCAAATAAAATCTGCCCTTGAAGGAAGTTTAAAGAGGTTGAAAACAGATTATATAGATTTGTATCAATTACATTGGCCAGATAGAAAAGCAAATTTTTTTGGTCAATTAACTTATAATCATCAAAAAGAAGACGATTCTATTGAAATTAAGACCCAATTGGAAGTTCTTGCAGAGTTAGTAAAAGAAGGAAAAATTAGATACATTGGACTTTCTAATGAAACACCATGGGGTTTAATGAAGTTTTTGTCATTATCAGAACAATTTGATTTACCCAGAGTTGTGTCAGTTCAAAACCCTTATTCTTTGCTCAATAGAAGTTACGAGGTTGGGTTAGCGGAGGTTTCAATTCGTGAAAAATGTGGACTTCTCGCATACTCTCCTTTAGGCTTTGGTATGTTAAGTGGGAAGTATGACAATGGATCAAAACCAAATGGAGCAAGGTTAACTTTATTTGGTGATATGTTTACCAGATACACAAAGCCGAAAGGTTTGATGTGTTCTGAAAAATTTAATGATCTAGCTAGAAAAAATAATTTGTCTCCATCGGAAATGGCACTGGCATTTGTGAATACTCGTGAATTTCTAACTAGTAATATTATAGGAGCAACAAATATTGAGCAACTTAAAGAAAATATCAACAGTGTTAAAATTGAACTTTCTTCAGATTTACTGAAGGAAATAGATGATATTCACAATGAAAACCCATTTCCCTGCCCTTAGTCTTTTTTTTGTTGAGGCTTTTGAACAAAAAAAGAAGTTATAATTATAATCAAAATACCAAACAAGGCTACAAAACCAAACTTTTCATCTAAAAATAAAAACCCAAGAATTGTTGAAAAAATAATTCTTGTGTAACCTATTAAAACTATCAAACTAGCTTTTTCATCTCTATACGATTCAACATTAAAATATTGGGCAGTTAATGCTGTTATTGTTAGAAGAAAAAGTGAAAAAAAACTTTCTTGAACATAAAAAGAGATATTATCAAAGAAAATTAAAAAAGTTAAAATAGAGGAAATTACAGAATGAAAAATAAGTATATTCATTGTCGTTTCTTTTTTAGTTAAATACGAAACGGTAATAATCCCTCCGGAGACAAAAATTGAAGAAAGAAGACAGAAAATAATTCCCTCAATTTCTGAAACATTTGATGGAAGGGTTATTAAATAAACACCAAAAAAACCCAGTAGAACTAGAAAAATATTTTTTAAATCCAACCGCTCTTTCAGAATCAGCCAACTCATTAGAGACGCAAAAAAAACTTTCGTAAAACCAATTGTACTTGCCAATGAAAGGGGTATTAAAATCAAAGCTTTATAACCAAAATACATTGCCAAGATTCCAAAAAATGATCTCAGAATATGAAATTTCAGGTTTTTATTAGATGCTATAATAAATTCTTTCTTATAAAAAACGAAAAAACAATACAAAACAATTGTTCCAATCAAAGACCTGTAAAATACAATTGTTTCAATAGAATTATGAATAGCAGAAAACTTGATCTGCAGGCCAAGTAAAGAAAACAAAAAACAACTAAGTAATTGAAAAAGGAGTTTATTCTTTTTCATTATTAATTTTTTTTGCGATTAATGAATTACAAATTATTATTCCGGATCCACATATGATTGTTACTAAGTCAATTTTTTCTTCAAAAAATATAACCCCTAAAATAGTTGCAAAAATTAGTTTTGAAAAATCAAAGGGCATTAGGTTTGTTAATGTTGTCATACTTATAGCTTTAGTCCAAAAAAAGTTTCCAAGTGTTGCAGTTATAGAAATCATGATTAGTAAGAAAAACACAAAAAGATCTGATGGAGTGTCCCAAACATATAAAGATGGCAAAAAAGTAATGGGAGTCATAATCACAACCAAACTAAACATCAAAGTTAACACATTTTCTGTTTCTGATAATTTTTTTACAATTAATCCTGCTATTGCATGGGTTATTGATGATATAATGGCAAAAACGCTACCAATATGAAGATTTAAATCAGGTCTAATAATTACTAAGGTTAAAATAAAACCTATGATCATGCATATAGTTTTTTGTTTATCTGTATTTTCTTTCAGAAAATAAATACTTCCAAAATAAATAAAAAGGGGGGTACTAAAACTTATTGCCATAGCTTGTGACAAAGGAATTAAAGAATAGGCAATAAAAATAAAAACCATAGTTATCCCCCCAAAAAGGCCTCTTAAAAAAAGAAGCTTATAGTTTGATTTGTTATTAACTATTCTATTTTGTCTTAAAAAAAAAGGTAACAGTAAGAAGATACCAAATAAATTCCTAAAAAAAGCTTGTTCAGTTGGATGAATAAAAAATGCATTAAATTTAATTAATGCTGCCAATATGGCAAATAGAAAACAGGAAGCTATTAATTGTAAAATTGGATACATGTTTGATATTTAAATCTTAGTTTCTTGCAATTTACTTTTAATTATGTCAATAAAAATAATGAATTTTTTTCTAACTAAATTTTCATGCTTCCTTTTGATATCATTTGCTTTGCTTTTTGGCTTCAGTGGCAATACAAAAGAATTAGCAAAATTTAACGATTGGACAGCTTTCGCAGAAGGTGAAGGAAAAAATTTAGCATGCATGGCTGTATCAAAGCCAAAAAAGTCTGAAGGAAATTATACAAAACGTGGCGATGTTTTTGCAATTATAACCCACTTGCCAGGACAAAAAAAATGGAGCGAATTTAGTGTAGTTGCTGGATATAATTATAAAACTAATAGTAACCCAGAGATTTTAATTGATCAAAAAAAGTTTCAACTTTTTACATCTGGTTCAAGAGCATGGAGCTTTAGTCCTAGTGACGATGAAAAAATAATTACATTTCTTAAAAAATCCATTAAAATGAAAGTTGTTGGAACCTCTTCTAGAGGAACAATAACTACTGATACATTTTCACTCATGGGTTTTAGTAAAGCTTATAAAGAAATTAACGAAGCTTGTAATAAAAACTAAAATTACATTAATGAAAAAAAAGAAAAAAATTGTTCTTGCCTTCTCTGGTGGACTTGATACGTCAATAATTCTTAAGTGGTTGCAGAATGAAATGAACGCTGAAGTAGTAACATTTACTGCTGATATTGGTCAAGGCGTTGAAATAGAGGATGCCAAAAAAAAAGCTAAACTTCTGGGTGTTAAGGACATTTTTATAGAAGATCTAAAGGAAGAATTTGTTAGAAGTTATGTTTTTCCAATGTTTAGAGCTAATGCTATTTACGAGGGATTCTATTTGTTGGGAACTTCTATAGCTAGACCTTTAATAGCTAAAAGACAAATAGAAATTGCTAAGCAAGTCAATGCTAATTTTGTGGCACATGGAGCTACTGGAAAAGGGAATGATCAGATAAGATTTGAATTAGGGTACTATGCTATAAATCCTAACATAAAGGTTGTGGCACCATGGAGAGACTGGGATTTAAAATCTAGAAATGATTTATTGGAGTACGCTGTTAAGAATCAAATACCCGTTCCAAAAGATAAAGAAAATGAAGCCCCTTATTCAATGGATGCAAATTTACTCCATGTATCTTATGAAGGAAAAGTTTTGGAGGACCCTTGGCAGCCTCCTGATGAATCAATGTTTATTAGAACAATTTCTTGTGAAAAAGCGCCTGATAAAGCTACTGTGATAGAAATTGAGTTCAAAAAAGGAGATCCAATTGCATTAAATGGAAAAAAAATGTCACCATCATCCCTTTTATCAAAGTTAAACTCAATTGGCGGATTAAACGCTGTTGGGAGAATTGATATAGTTGAAAATAGATTTATTGGAATGAAGTCTAGGGGTGTTTACGAAACACCTGGTGGTACAATTCTGTACGTAGCTCATAGAGCTATAGAAAGTATAACACTGGATAAAGGCGCCTCTCATTTAAAAGAGGAGATAATGCCAAGGTATGCTGAGCTAATCTATAACGGTTTTTGGTTTTCTCCTGAAAGAGAAATGCTCCAGTCATTAATTGATAAAAGTCAAAGTAATGTAAACGGATTTGTTAAATTAAAATTATATAAAGGGAATGTAATTGTATTGGGTCGCAAATCTGGTTCAAGTATCTATTCACCAGAAATGGCTACTTTTGAAGGAGATGATGTTTATAATCAAAAAGATGCAGAGGGTTTCATAAAACTTAACGCCCTGAGGTTAAAGTTACTCAAGAAAAGAACTTAGTTCTATTGGATCCTCGTTGAACTGTAAGTAAGATGTAAGCAGAGTATTTAGGAGCAAGCATGCTATTGTCATAGGTCCTACACCTCCGGGAACAGGAGTAATTTTTGAAGCATTATTCAAACATTCTTCGTAATCAACATCTCCAACTAAAACTCTTTTTCCTTCTCTCTCAATTCTATTAATACCAACATCAATAACTATAGCGTTTTCTTTAATCCAGTCTCCTTTAACCATTTCTGGAATACCAACTGCTGCCACTAATACATCAGCAGATTTGACAAGTTGTTCAATGTTTTTGGTTCTAGAATGTGCTATTGTAACAGTAGCATTCATAGAAAGAAGTAAAGAGGCCATAGGTTTGCCTACAATATTTGATCTCCCAATAATAACTGCTTTTTTTCCAGACAGGTCGGGGCTAATCTTTTTAAGAAGTATAGAGCACCCCAAAGGCGTGCAAGGTACGAGTGAATTTAGACCTGACCAAAGTTTTCCAACATTTTCTGCATGAAAACCGTCAACATCTTTTACAGGTAAGATAGTATCTAAAACTTTATCGGAATCAATATGCTTTGGAAGAGGAAGTTGAACTAAGATTCCTTGAACATTTGAATCATTGTTCAAAAGGTTGACAAGATCTAATAGTTTTTCTTCAGAAACATTTTCATCTAGTCTATGTTCAATGGAATTAAAACCAACCTCATTTGTTTTTTCAATTTTGTTTTTCACATAAACTCTGCTTGCTGGGTTTTCTCCTACAAGTACTACGGCGAGTCCTGGTTTTTTACCAGTTTTCTCAATTAATTTATTTCCAAAAAATTTAATTTTTTCTCTAATTTGATTAGAGATAAATTTACCATCAATAATTTTATTATTATCCATAATTAAAACCCATATTTAGTCATAACGTACTGAGTTGCCTCAATTATGATTATAAGTAGGACTGGAGACAAATCAAACGCTCCAAATCTTGGTAAGAATCTTCTTATAATTTTTAATAATGGTTCTGTCAATCTATATAAAAAATCCATTATAATTGAAATCAAAGAATTATTGTAATTGATAACATTAAATGAAATAAGCATACTAATAATTACGTAAACAATTACAGCATACTTATATATTTGAAGAATTTGAAAAATAATGTAAGCAAAAAAATCTATAAAGTACATAATATGGAGATTTTTATAGTATGAATATAGACAATGATCAAATAGATTTTAATTTTAGTAGACCACTTGATATTCAGAAAAATATAGATTTAAAAAAAGCAGAAAGCCTTTTAGAAAATAGTATTTCTATAGAAAATAAAAACTTATTATTAGAAAAACATCTTAAATTATTACTTATAGAACTTTTTTACTGTTGGTATGAATCTAATGAACAATTTTTAAGTTTATCAATGTCAAAAAGAGGATATAACTCCAAATCAAGATACAACCCCAATAATATTTCTTCTTACACAATCAATGCAGTAAATGTTTTAAGAAAAATAAACTTAATTGATTTTTTTCCTGGTTTCTTTGATAGAAAAACCAAAAAAAGTAGGTTAACAAGAATTAGAGCATCAAAGGATTTGAGAAATTACTTTGAAGATTCACTTCAATTTGTTGACAAAAAAATTAATCACCCCAAAAGAGAATTTGTTATTATAAGAGACCAATTGAAAAACAAAGTTGAGTACAAGGATAACTTTAAGACTCACGAAATTAGAGAAATTTTAGCTGAGTATAATAATCTTCTTTCTACTAATATAATTGATGTTCCAACTTACGAAAACAAATTTTTCGTGAGATCTGACAGAAGAAAAATTACAATATCGGAGACTAGTTCGCAAGCAAATTTATTTCTAAAAAAAGACTCTAATAATATTGAAAGGTTTGATGGATGTTGGTGGAATAAACTTGATACAAGTTTAATAAATATTTATAAAAACAAGTTCATAATAAATAATAACCCTACATCCTATGTTGATTTAAACGATTTTTTTGAAAACTATTTACTAATGCAGCTTAATATTAACCGGTTGAGAATATCTGAGGATTTTAGCTTCACTCAAATATGTAAAATTATTTCTAAAGGTCTTAAACTTGAAAATTATGAATCGCTTATAAAGTCTTTATGTTTGGAGAAAGGAAATTATTTTGCTAACAACAACATCAGTGTCAAGGATATCAGGTTAAAAATTGATAGTTTTTTAAATAAAAACCAAGAGATCAGTAGTCATTTTTTTAAAGGTAATTCAATTAATTGGGAGTCGGTGGTAGCTAAAATTTTTTTAAGACTTCTCATCAGTATTGTGCCTGCAAAAATACCCGTATTTCTAATTCAAGAAAAAATTTATTTTCCAAACAATTTTCAACAAAATATTCTTAAAACCTTAAATGAGATTTTAGAAAAAGAAATTGGTTTAGCTAAACAGGCTTTAAAATCATATCCATGTGATAGTTATAACTTTAAAAATAAAGCTTTTTTTAGTAATATCTTATCTAGAAAAGTTAAATGCTCTAATAGATATTTGAATAGAATTTCTAATCATCGGCTTAAATAAAATGACATCATCTAAATTCGGTATAAATCAGGTAAAGTTTTCAAAAGGAAAAAAAATTTATGTTAAAGGAGATAAAGCTGATTTTGCGTTCTATGTCCACGCAGGCAAAGTAAATATTTATTCACCGGGTGGACTTCTTCTAGGTCAGGTGGGCGAGGGGGAAATTTTTGGTGAACGTGGTCCCTCTTTGGATGAATCAAGGTCAATTACTGCTGAAGCTGCTACTAATTGTATTTTATATCCAATAAGTGAAAAAACTTTAAAAGAAAAGATAAAAACCGCTGATCCTGTAGTAAGGGCTATTTTAAGAAGTTTGTTAATTCGTCTTAATGATATAAATATGAAGAGCGAGGACTTTTGGAGAAGTTTGAACGTGATGACATCACTTTCAACAGACAATGATGATTAAAGTGTGTTTTTACCTTGTCTGTGGAGTGTGTTTTCTTCTCCGTTAACAAGATTCCAGAATTCTTTCATATAGTCATCACCAAATCTGTTAATGCTAAATTTTCCATAATCAAACTTTTTCATTATGTTTTTTTCACCTATTATGTCTTCTGCAAGTGCTTCACCAAGAATAGGTGTGTACTTCATTGCTTGACCAGAACCTAAATTATGGAAAAGGTTATTTATTTTTGAATCTTTACCTAAAATGAACCTTAAATCGGGGGTAATGTCAAAAAAGGATCTGTACCCGGAGGCGTAAACTGTTTTATCAATATTTGAAAATCTTTTTTTTGAAATATCTTCGTAGTTCTTAATTTGATTATAGGCCAGAGATTGATTCATTGGTTCATTTAAATACTCTCCACCATTAACGGCTGTTAGATCGTTTATGAAATTTTTTGCAATTTCATAGACAGATCTCTTCCTTGGCTGATGAGCGTGCATTTTATTACCTCTCCAGGATCTAAAATAGCAAAGATTAGTATAGTCTGCGATTATTGGGTATTCATATTTTATTTGCTTAGGACTTTCCATCCAGTTCACGACTGATACAGGTTCAATTGTCACTGGAATTTTTAAACCAACTTTTGAAAATAGTTGAGAACTCCAAGCGCCTGTAGCATTAACAAAGTGTTTAGCATCAAATTTACCATTACTTGTTAAGCAAGATTGTATTGAATTACCGTCAGCTACAATAGTTTCAACTTCAGTTTTTTCAAAAAGTTCTACACCGTTTTCTTCTATAGCTTCATACAAGGCAGTCCTAAGAATGCTAGGATCTAACTGGAATGCAGCTGGTTCATAAAAATAAGACTCATCTTGATCGGTAATCAAGGTAGTTCCACATTTTTGAATAGCAGATTCTGGGTCAATCTCTTCAAAAACAAGGTTAATTTTTTCCATTCTTTTTGACAGATCTGTCCATGCAGGGTTATCACCATCTGAGTTTTTTTTCGCAATCCAAATTGCACCGAATTCGTCAATTTCCATATCAATTCCCCAATGTTCCTTAATATTTTTCCACATATTAGTACTTATTGAGGCCATTATTGAAGCATCTGGGTCGGCATTAGCAGACCTAACAATACCTGAGTGTCTTGAGGATTCGGCAGCGCAAAGCACTGCTTTTTCAATTAAGCAAACCTTTTCACCTCTGCCTTTTTTGTTAAGCTTTTTCTGAAGTGAAATTGCAGTTGCTGCCCCTAGACATCCTCCACCTATAACAACTGTATGATACATATTTAAATTCCTTAAATTCTCTGATATAAATAATAATATTTAAAAGTCAATGAAGTTTTTTGGAAGTTTAGTTAAGGGTAATGGTTGGATTGGAAAATATTATAAACTTGATAAAAAAAAATTTGATTTATTAAGTCTTCAATCAACTGACCTAAATAAGTACCCTTATCTCCTTGAAAGCTCATCAAGGGGTAACAAAAAAAATAGGTTTTCAATTCTTTTTTTTAAACCAAAAGTCTTGCTACTTAAAACTAGCAACAATAAAAATAGTTTTCTAGATGAATTTGACCTAATTTGGAAAAGAGAAAAAATTGAGCAAAAAGATTTTATATTCAATAATAAGAAAATTCCATTTTGTGGAGGATGGTTTGTTTATTTGGGATATGAGCTTGTTGAGGAGATTGAGCCTAGATTAAGTATTCCTAAATCTCCATTCAAGCTTCCCACTGCTTTTGCAAGTCGTGTAAATACTGCAATCATTTTTGACCATGTAGATAACGAAATTTTAATTACTTCTGATGATAATGACACTTTTTACGATGATATCGTGGATATAGAAAAGGATTTTTCAAAAATACTCTACGAAAATGAAAAATTATCAGGCAGGATTAAAATTCTTAATAAAGGAAGTGAATATGAACACCAGGAGCAAGTTAGAAAATGTATTGATTATATTTTTCAAGGAGAGATTTTTCAGGCAAATCTATCAAGATTATGGCAATTCCAAATTGATAAAAATATTAATGAAATAGAAATTTATAGACAACTGAGGAGTAAAAACCCATCTCCTTTTGCCGGATTGATTAATTATCAAGATAGTAATGTGATTTGTTCATCGCCTGAAAGATTGGTTTCAGTAAATGGTGATTACTTGGAAACTAGGCCAATTGCTGGAACTAGGCCAAGAGGAAGTTCAGGAATCCAAGATATAGAGTTGTCAATGGAGTTAATAAATTCTGATAAGGAAAAAGCAGAACATCTCATGCTTGTTGACCTTGAGAGGAATGATATATCTAAGGTATGCAAACCAGGAAGTGTTAAAGTTAATGAAATGATGACCATAGAGTCTTACGCACATGTTCATCACATAGTATCAAATATATGTGGACTGAAAATTGATAATATTACTCCTGGAAGAATTATTCGTTCATTATTTCCAGGAGGCACAATAACTGGTTGTCCAAAAGTAAGATGCATGGAAATTTTAGGCGAACTTGAAAGAGAAGGAAGAGGTCCATATACAGGTTCTTTTGGGTATATCACTCACTGTGGAGACATGGATTTAAATATTTTGATAAGATCAATGCTTAAAGAAAAAGAATTTCTCTATTTTAGAGCAGGAGGTGGAATTGTTGCTGATTCTATCCCAGAAAATGAGACATTTGAAACAGAGGCCAAGGCTAATGGAATGTTAAAGGCCCTTGGATCTTTTAACAAATGAGTAAAAATTTCTCACTCATAAATGGAGAGTTTAAGGAAGCTATTTCAGTTTATGATAGAGGCTTAGCTTATGGAGATGGTTTCTTTGAAACAATGTTGTGGGACAGTTTTAAGGTTAAAAATAAAGTTATTGTTGGTGTTGAATTCTGGCTTAGACACCTAAAAAGAATAAAAGATGGTTGTAAATTGATGCAAATTAATTTTCCGTCTTATAGAGAAATAATTAGACAACGAAACTTAATTTTGACAGCATCCCTTAAAGAAAAAAAATCGGGATTACTAAAGATGATTATCACAAGAGGTGTGGGTGGTAGAGGTTATAAATTTGAAAAAAATATGGTTCCGACGATAATATTTCTTTCTTTACCAAAGCCAAAAGTAGACAAGCAAAATTTTAAATCAGGAGTTGCAGTCAAGATTTGTAAAACACAGTTATCACAAAATACAAATTTATTTGGTTTCAAACATCTCAACAGGCTTGATTCAGTTCTTGCAAGATCAGAATGGAACAATAAAAAAATTTTTGAAGGTATTTTTATAGATTCAAAGCAAAATGTCCTAGAAGGAACTATGACTAATATTTTTTTTGTACATAAAAGAATTCTGATTACCCCTCCAATAATTGATTCTGGAATTAATGGAATAATGAGACAAGTGATAATAGATAATGCAAAACTATTTTTTGATAAGGTAATGATTGAAAAAATAAAATTAAATGATATTAAAAAATTTGATCAAATGTTTCTTACAAATTCCGTTCTAAAGATTGTTCCCGTAAGAAAGTTTGAAAATATAAAATTTGCAAATAAAGAAAATGTTATAAATTTAATAAATTTTTTTACATGTAAAAATGATAAAGAAAGAATTAAAAGGTTAAATTTAATTTAACTCAAGTTTTTTTAAAATATTTTCTTTTTCATAAAGATCTAAATTTTTATTATTTTGTAGCTCAACAATTTTCTTTTTTAAACTGTCATAGTTTTTTGTTTCCTTAAGCAGATTTAAATAAAAATAAAGAAGATCTTTATGTTTAGTTTTTTTAACATTAATTTTTGTTAAGAGTTTAATAGCTCCTTGATTTTGATCTGTTTTTTTTTTAAGAACTGCATATTCATATATTAAAGATTCATTTTTAGGAAAATATTTTAAAGCTTTTGTATAATGCACTTCAGCTTTTTGCTCATACCCTGTCATTAAACATGTTCTGGCTAAGAGTTTCCAGCCCTCTAAGTCTATGGGATTTTTCTTAAGTTTAGATTCTAGAAAAAAAATTATTTTTTGAGGGTTTATTTCGTTTAGACTTTTTGGGTTATTTGTCAGTTTATTTATTTCTTCTTCCACTGAGTTTACAAAAAAGAATGCCTCTTTGTTCCCTTTAAAAAAATAAAACAAAAAAGCTGAAAATGAGATATAGAGAAATGTAATGAAAAATTTTTTTTTTGAAACCTTAGGATTGTATAAGAATATTGAAAATAAAAAAATTACTATGCAAAGAATTATTAAAAAAATCAAAAACATTTAATTTTTCTTTCTGAAAAAAGCATAACAAAGTAATGTTAAAAAAATGATAGGAAGTAACCAAAGTAAAGAAGTATCATATCTTATCGGGGGGTTGAATAGCACAAAGTCACCATATCGTGAATGAATGTAGGAAATTATTTCATCCTTAGTTTTTCCTTCCGAAAGCATTTTTCTAACTAATATTCTTAAATCTTTGGCTATATCAGCGTTGGAATTTTCAATATCCTCATTTTGACAAACTAAGCATCTTAGTTCTTTTCCAATAATTCTTGCAACATTTTCAAGTTTTTGATCAGCTAATATTTCATCTGGTTCAACAGAATGAGCCTGAGAGTATAAGAAAAAAATAACTATTAAAATAGTCTTCATTTTAAAATAGCGTTAATTTTTTCTAAATCATTTTTCATTATTGGTCCGATATGTTTATAAACAATCTTGTTATCTTTGTTGATTATAAAGGTCTCAGGTAGTCCGTACACTCCCCATTCAATACTGGAGATTCCATCATTGTCTAAACCTATTTTATCAAAAGGGTTTCCATAATTTTTCAGCCATTTAATTATATCCTTTGGGTTATCTTTTTTTGCTATACCGTAAATTTTGTAGGAACTTGACAGCTTCATAAGTTGAGGATGCTCAACTTTACATGGCCCACACCATGTTGCGAAAAAATTAACAATTTTTATCTCTTGTTTCTTTAAATCAATTGAATCAAAAAGTGGATATTTACCAACTTTTTTTAGTTGAAAACTTGGGGTTTGTTCATCTATTAAATTAGAAGGAACAACTGATGGGTCTATTTTAAGGCCTTTGTAAAACAAAAATCCAATGCTACTCATAAAAATGAATAAGAAAAAGTATTTCATTTATTAACCTTTATGAACCTGAATATTGACAACATACCTCCAAGTACTAAAAACAATACACCAATCCAAATCCAAATTGTGAAGGAGTTATACCAGATTCTTGTTGTCCAGGAGTTTTTTTTTAGGGCATTTCCATCACCAATTGCTATATACAGATCCCCAAATATAGTAGAATGGATAGCTGCCTCAGTTGTAACTTGTTTGTTGGAATTGTACATTCTTTTTTCAGGTGTAAGTGTCTTGATATACTTATTATTTTTATAAATTTCAAAAAAACCCATTTGACTTTTATAATTTTCTTTTTCAACTAATTTAATACCCAAAAACTTTACTTTAAAATTCTTAGCAGTAATAACTTCATTAACTTCTTGAAATTGAATTTGTTCGATTCTCAGTATTGACGTGCCAGTTGCTCCAAGAATTATCAAAGCAATACCTATATGAGCAGAAACTTGTGAAAATGTTTTTAAAGGAATTTTTCTCAGAATTAATTTTGGTTTAAAGGATAAAAACTTTAAAAGTTCAAAGATTGAACTAGTAATGATCCACGCTGAAAACGCGAAAAAAATTACAGAAAGAATCGGTCCCTTAAAATTTAAATACCAGACAGTTAATGAAACGATGAATAGAATTAACAATAAAATTTTAATTCTTGAAAGGAGGTTACCTATATCATCCTTTTCCCACTTAAGAAATGGTCCAAACATCATTCCTAATGTTATAGGGATCATTAGAGGGGAAAGAATAGAATTAAAAAATGGAGCTCCCACTGAAATTTTATTATTGAATATAACATTAGAAAATAGAGGGTAAATAGTTCCCAGTAAGATTGTGAAGCTAAGTGTAAACATAAATATATTATTCAGTGAAATGGCTCCCTCCCTAGAGACTAAATTAATTTGTAATTTACTGGAAAATTTTTTACTTCTTTTAAGAAAAAGAAAGAAACTCATAGCAGAAATTGCAAGTAACAATAAAAGAATAAATACACCTCTAGTTGGATCATTAGCAAAAGCATGTACGGAAACAAGGACCCCTGATCTTACTAGAAAAGTTCCTAGTAGACTTAAAAGAAAAGTAACTATTGATAAAAAGAGAGTCCAGTTTTGAAGAGATTTCTTTTTTGTTGAGATAATTATGGTATGCAGGAGAGCGGACGATGTTAACCAAGGAAGCAACGAAGCATTTTCAACGGGATCCCAAAACCAAAATCCGCCCCATCCAAGTTCATAATATGCCCACCAGCTTCCAAGTCCTATCCCGCATGATAAAAATGTCCATGATAAAAAAATCCAAGGTTTTAATATTGTAAAATATTCTTTTGAGTTATTATTAAGAATAAGAATAGCTATTGAAATTGAAAAAACTATTGAAGAGCCTACATAACCTAGATAAAGAAATGGAGGATGAATTATTAACCCTGGGTCTTGAAGAAGGGGGTTCAAGTCGGCACCATCGATAGCAGGAGGAAAAGTTCTCTCAAAAGGGTTTGAGGTTAGTAAAATAAACAACGAAATAAGAAAAATAAGAGTATTCTGAACATTCAGTGTTTTTTCTTTTAACTTTGAATCAATTTTGCTTTGGCAAGCAAATAGGAAGCCGAAGAATGTCATTACTAATAACCATAAAAGAATTGATCCTTCATGGTTACCCCAAACTCCAGTAATTTTATAAATAATTGGAAGTTGGCTGTTAGAATTTTTTTCAATAACGGTTAATGAAAAGTCGGATATTATAAAACAATAAGTGAGAATTACGAAAGAGGTGGTTGTACAAAAAAAAGTAAGTTTGCTAATTTTAATTTGAGTGATTTCAGAGTTTTCATGGAATTTCAATACAGGGCAAATAAAACCAAAACTTGACCCAATTAAAGTTAGAATTAAAAAAAAAACTCCTATTTCAGCAATCATTGTATTTAATTAGTAGGTTTTACAATATTATCAAGTTCTGGAGGCATATAGTTTTCGTCATGTTTAGCGAGTACTATTTTTGCATTAAATCTATTCTCGTTTATCAGGTTACCTTCAACAACCACACCTTGGCCCTCAGAAAAAAGGTCAGGTAAAATACCAACATAGTAAACAAATATTTCTCTTTCAAAGTCAGTTATTGTGAAAATTGTTTCTTGAACTTTTTTTTCCCCTACCTCCGTTTCTTTTTTTTTAATACTTCCTTTTTTAACCATTCCGCCAAGTCTTACATTTTCTAAAGATGATATTTTTTTTTCAAGAATTTCGCTAGGTGAAAAAAAAAATACAAGATTATTTTTAAGGTTGTAAAAAAGAATTGAAGAGCCAATTAAAAAAATAATAAGTAGCGATGTTACTTTAAAAAATCTCTGCGTTTTTAATTTCATTTGTTTAATTTTTGATTAAGTTTTTTTTGAAGTTTTTTGACTCTATAAAATGTTTGAAGAAAAATTAGGCCAAGTAAAAAAAATACAACACAGTAAGAGGATAAAACATAATAAAAATGCTCTTTTGAATTTAAAAAATTTAAAAAAATCTCCATTTATGCTCTATGTTGCTCTAATATTTCAAGCTTTCTAGATATGACTTCACCTTTTATTCTTAATAGAACTAAAGAAATGAAAAAAAATAAAAAGGAAAAAACCATTAAAAAAAGTGGTATCATCATGCTTGGATCAATACTTGGGGAACTTAATTTTGAAATACTTGCAGGTTGATGCAATGTGTTCCACCAATCTACAGACCATTTGATAATTGGTAAGTTTACAATACCCAATAAAGTCAAAATTGCAGCATACCTGTCACCTTTTCTTTTATCTTCGTAAGCATTAGAAATAAAAATATGACCAATATAAATAAAAAATAATACAAGTTCTGAAGTTAAACGTGCATCCCAGACCCACCATGTTCCCCATGTTGGTTTCCCCCAAATTGAACCTGTAATGAGAGTTGCTAAAGTAAAGCAGGCGCCAAGTGGAGCGCAAGCTCTACTTATGATATCAGCCAGCGTGTGTTTAAATACAATTGAAAAAAAACTGCAACCAGCCATCATAGAATATATTCCAAGCGAAAGCCATGCGCAAGGAACGTGGATATACATAATTCTAACAGTTTCTCCCTGTAAATAATCGGGTGGACTACTAAAAAAAACATAGTAAAAGCCTGAAATTAAAAAGACAATAAAAAGACCGAAACATTTTGGAAAAATGAAATCCGAAATTTTTTGAAAAGTTGATGGGTTAGCTAATTTTGTAAACATCTAATAATTCAACTCCTTAATGATTAATTTTCCTATAAGGATAGATAATGGTAATGTAATTAAAAACAAACCAATTAAAACAAAAATTTTAAATTCATTACCTAAATTTGTTACAAAAAAATTTTCCGAAGTAGCAATAATTATTATTGGTATAAAAAATGGCATTATCAAAATAAATTGAATAAATTTGTTTCTCTTTACTTGCAATGAAAATAATGCAGAAAGTATTGAAATTAATGTGATGGTTGGTAACGAAATACTAAATAGAGTAATTATTTCTATTACATCAAGAAAATTTACCTTAAATAAAATAGATGATACTGGAATCAAAATTATATTTGGTATAATTAGGGATATAAACATCACTGCGGATTTTGATAGGAATATGATTTCCTCAGAATAACCTAAAAATTGTAGCTCTGATAAACTTCCATCAAAAAAATCCTCAAAAACAAAACTTTCTGAAATTAGAATTAAAGCAAAAATTGTTATCATCCATAAGATTGGTTTATATATAGGTGAAAGAATTGAAATATCTGGTCCTGTTGCAAAAACAAAAAGTAAAATTGATGTGAAGAAAAAAGTACAATAAGAATATAAGCTTTTTGTATTTTTAAATGAAATTATAAACTCTCTGTATAGTAAAGTTTTGAAATTTTTCATTGAAAGTTTTCCCATTGATCTAATAAGTCAATGTTAAATTTATTTACTATCTTTTTGAGAATAATTCTTTTTGTAAGTTTTAAATCTAATTTAACATGACTAGAAAATAGAATTGAGCCGTTTTTTCTAACGTGTTGGATCATAATTTTCTTAAGTATTGTTATTGTTTTTGTATCTATTCCGTTTAGTGGTTCATCTAATAACCAAAGCTTAGATTTTGATAATAACAATTTTGTAAGAGCTACTTTTTTTTTTTGACCTTGTGAGAGGCTTTTTACTAAAGACTCCTGAATGCTATTAAGAGAAAACGTATTTAAGGCTTTTTGGTATTTGTTATCATTTACTTTAAGGTTAGAAAGATTTAACCAACTTTTTAAGTTTTCATTAACTGAAAGGTTCTCTTTCAAACAATTTTTATCAGGTATGTATGTGAATATTTTTTTTTTTTGGTTTCCTAATTCAACAATACTTTTTTTGTAAATTTTGATAAACCCTTTATCAGGGTTGATTAAACCTGATATCATATTTAACAGACTTGTTTTTCCTGCACCATTTTCGCCTTCTAAGAGAATAATTTCACTGTTTTTTAAATTTAAATTGAAGTTCTTGAAAACTTGCTTTCTGTTTCTGTATAGATATATTGAACTAACTTCTAACATAATTGTTGTATTTAAATATTATACTAACTTATTAGCAAAAAAATATGGATTTTGAGTCAAATAAATTTTTAGATGAACTTACATTTCGCAATAACTTTAGTTTTTATAGTTTAGATAAAGCTCAAGAGCTATTTAAATTTGAATTATTGAGCATTCCCTTTAGTTACAGATTACTTCTAGAAAATTTAATTAGAAAGAGTAATTCCTCGTTAGACAATAAATTGGAAATTGTTAACTTAATTCAAATGAAACATGGTAGTGAAATTTTTTTCTCTCCCAGTAGAGTTTTGATGCAGGATTACACTGGCGTTCCTGCAATTGCTGATCTTGCTTCAATGCGAGATAAAATGGCTAAAAAGAGAAAAAATCCTGAACTTATAAACCCTTTGGTTCCTGTTAGTCTTGTTGTTGACCATTCAATATCAGTTGACAGTTCGTCCAGAGAAGATTCTCTAGAAATTAATATTCAAAAAGAGTTTCTAAGAAATTCAGAGAGATATTCTTTGTTGAAATGGGCTCAAAAATCTTTAAAAAACTTTTCTCTTTTTCCTCCAGGTTCAGGAATATGTCATCAAATTAATATTGAGTATTTAACTGAAATAGTTTCTGAAAAGAATAACTTTTTATACCTTGATTCAGTTGTTGGTACTGATAGTCATACTACAATGGTAAATTCTTTATCTGTTCTTGGGTGGGGTGTTGGAGGTATTGAAGCTGAAGCTGTGATGCTTGGTCAACCTATTTCAATGAAGATTCCCAAGGTTGTTGGAGTAATGCTAAAAGGACAATTAAGAGACGGTGTAACAGCAACAGATCTTGTACTAACTATTACAGAAAAACTCAGAAAAATGAATGTTGTTGGTAAATTTGTTGAATTTTATGGTGATGGTTTATCCTCGCTTTCTTTATCAGAAAGGTCAACTATTTCTAACATGGCCCCTGAATATGGTGCAACATGTGGCTTGTTTCCGATGGACAATGAAACCTTAAAATATTTGAAATTGACAGGTAGAGACGATGAAAAAATTAGACTAATTGAGAGTTATTGTAAAAAACAATCTTTGTGGCATGATAAGAATTCTAGAAAAATTGCTTACGATGAGACATTAAAATTAGATTTATCAAAGATAGAAGCCTGTGTTTCGGGACCAAAAAGACCACAGGATAGGATAGTTTTAAAAGACATACCAAAGATTTACATTAATTCTTTAGACAACAATGAAAGAAAATCATTAATTAACGATAGCGGTACTTTAACAAATGGTAAAATTTGTTTAGCTGCTATTACAAGTTGTACGAATACTTCAAATCCAATTGTTTTGTTAATGTCTGGTTTAATTGCTAAAAAAGCTGTTAAACTAGGTTTAAAAGTACCATGGTGGGTTAAAACCTCTTTTGCTCCAGGAAGCAAAGTTGTTAGAGAATATTTAGAAAAAGCTGGTTTACAGGTTTTTTTGAATAAACTTGGTTTTAATATTGTTGGTTATGGTTGTACAACTTGCATAGGAAACTCTGGTCCTTTGGATCAAAGTGTTTCAAGACACATTGAAAAAAATAATCTTAATGTGTGTAGTATCATCTCGGGTAATAGAAACTTTGAAGGCAGAATTCATCCTCTGATAAAATCTAATTTTCTAGCTTCACCCCCTTTGGTCATCATTTATGCTTTATCAGGGAGAATAAATATTGATTTTAAAAATGAAGAGATTGGGGTTTCCAAAGGAAAAAAGATTTTTTTAAAAGATCTTTGGCCCTCATCAAAAGAAGTAATGTTATTAGGAGAGAAAATTTTAAAAGTAGAATTATTTAAAAAAAATTACAAAAATATATTTAAAGGTGACTCAAGCTGGGAAGCAATAAAAGTTAGAAGTTCATCTACATTTAATTGGTCTATTAATTCAACATATATAAAAAAACCTCCGTTTTTAGAAAGCGAATCAAATAAACAAGCCGATATTTTTGAAGCAAGACCTCTTCTTATACTTGGCGATTCTATTACAACCGATCACATATCACCAGCAGGTGTAATTAAAGAAAATAGTGAGGCAGGAAAATACTTATCTGAGAGACAAATCAAGAAAAAAGATTTTAATTCTTTTGGATCACGAAGAGGAAATCATGAAGTAATGGTAAGAGGAACTTTTTCAAATATAAGAATAAAAAACTCTATGGTTGAAAAACATGGTGGCTTTACAAAACATTACCCCTCAGAGGTTGAGGACGAGATTTATAACGTCGCTGAAAAATATTCAAATCAAAAAATTCCCCTTATTGTAGTAGCAGGAAAAGAATATGGGACAGGGTCATCAAGAGATTGGGCAGCTAAAGGAACAAGATTGCTAGGTATTAGAGTTGTTTTAGCTGAGAGTTTTGAGAGAATTCATAGGTCTAATTTAGTCGGAATGGGAGTTTTGCCATTAGAGATGAATAACACCACATTATCTGATTTAAAATTAAAGGGTGATGAAACGTTCAACATTGGTAATTTAAGTGAGATTTCATCCAAACCAAATAAAAAATTAAAAATTAAAATTAATTATCCCAACTCAGTAAAAGAAATTAGTGTTATTTCTAGAATTGATACTGAGAAAGAAGTCGATTACTTTAAAAATGACGGTATTCTACCATATGTTTTTAACTTAATTAAAAATTAAAAAGAAATATATTTATCAATACTTTCAATGAAATTAACAAAGATTTCAGCGACACTTGGACCAACAAATACTGGGAAAACATTCTCAGCTATAGAGAAGCTTTTAAGCTACCCTAATGGAGTTATTGGTTTTCCTCTAAGATTATTAGCAAGAGAAAATTTTGATTTTGTAAAGCAAGAAGTTGGAGAGAGTCAAGTTGCATTAGTTACCGGGGAAGAAAAGATTATTCCTAAGGAAGCAAAATATTTTTTTTGTACTGTTGAGTCTATTCCTGATCATAATTTTGATTTTGTTGCGATAGATGAAGTCCAATTATGTTCAGATTATGAGAGAGGCCATCTTTTTACCGAAAAGGTTTTAAATTCAAAAGGAGAAAAAGAGACAATGTTTTTGGGTTCATTAAGTATGGAAAAAATACTAAAAAAAATTTATCCTGAAATTATTATAAAAAAAAGGCCTCGTTTATCAAAGCTTTCATATTGTGGTTATAAAAACTTAACACGCCTACCAAAAAGATCCGCAATAATTGCATTCTCTTTGATAGATGTTTATGAGATAGCCAATAAAATTAGACAGGCGCATGGGGGAGTATCTGTAGTCATGGGAGCACTTTCACCAGATGTAAGAAACGCTCAGGTAAAACTTTTTGAGGATGGTAAGGTTGATCATATTGTTGCTACTGATGCAATTGGTCTGGGTCTAAATCTAAATATAAAAAACATTTTTTTTTCAAGTGTAAAAAAATTTGATGGTCAACGGGAAAGAAAGCTAACCTATGACGAAATTTCTCAAATTGCTGGAAGAGCAGGAAGATATCTTAATGATGGTTTTTTTGGTACAACTGGAAACTTAAAGTCACTGAGTCAGGAGACGATTGGTTTTGTTGAAAATCATGAATATACTGAAATTCAAAAAGTTTATTGGAGGAATTCAATGCTTAATTTTTCTTCAAAAAATTTACTTCTAAATTCAATAAACAAAAAAGCAAATAAACATTATTTTATTCAAAAAAAAAATGCAAGTGATCAAAGATTTTTAAAAATTTTAGTTCAAGATGATTTGATAAAAAAACAGATAAAACAATCGTTAACTTTAAAAAAATTATGGGAACTTTGTAGAACACCTGATTATTCTAGAGAGTTAGATGAGTTTCACACTAGGTTTTTAAAAAAAGTATTTGAGTTTCTAGTAGGCAATAAAAAATTAATTCCAGCCTCGTGGGTTAATGATAACTTGAATAATATAAAAAAAAAGACTGCGAAAATTTCAGAGTTAAATCATAAAATCTCACAGATAAGAAAATGGTCATTTTTAGCTTTTAAAAGTGACTGGATGGAAAATAGCAAACTATTTCGACAAAAAATAAAATCTATAGAATTTGACCTGTCAATAATTTTGCATAGTCAATTAATAAACGAATTTGTAGGAGAGTTTAAAGGTATTGGCTCCACCTTTGATAGAAAAAAGGAAAAATCAATAATTGAAATTAATAGTGAAAATGCAATTAAATTTGGGAGTGAAATAATTGGAAAATTGGAAGGGTTTAGATTTAGAATTAATCATTCCTTTAAAAATAATAATATTTACAATAACAAAATTTTAAAAAAACACTTAATCTTTTTTGCAAAACAAAAAATTGATGAGTTTAAAAACTCAAAATATTCTGAATTTGAATTTAAGGTTGGTGGAGAAATTTTTTGGAAAAAAAATTTAATAGCAAAACTATTAAAAAATACAGAAATTATCAAACCAAAAATTAACGTTTTTTTTGATGATTTTTTTTCAGATTACAAAGAAGAAATTGAATCAAAAACAAAAAAATGTTTTGAATATTTTTTTTTAAATAATATTGGTTTTACCAAAAAAATTGATTCAATAGAAAAATCTTCAAGTAACTTAAGGGCAGTTATTTATTCCTTAAATGAAAATCTTGGTCATTGTAAGAAAGAAAATTTAACAGACTTTTATAAATCTTTGAAATCAGATGAAATTAAGATCCTTAAGCAAAATGGTTTGCAGACTGGAATTTTTTTTCTCTTTTTTAAAACTAAAGGTGCCAAATTATTTAGGCAAATTCTAATAAATGTATTTTTTGAAAACTCATTAGATGTTTTTCTGGAAAACAATTTTTATAGTTTTAATCAATTATCCATAAGTGAAAAGAAACAAGAAATCTACAGAAAAATGGGGTTTTACTTGATTAAAATATCCAAGCGGCATTACTTTGTTTATTTTGAATATCTTGAAAGCCTAATAAGAAAAAGTTTTTACTTTAAAAAAAGAAAATTGAAATCTTTCATTCCTAAAAATAATTTAGAAAAAATGATTTTTGAATCAAACAATAAAATAATAATTATGTAATAACTATTAATATATAAGTTGAATAAATTGTAAAACTGGACTATATACCTGTTAATGACTTATGTTGTTAAAGATGCCTGTGTAAAATGCAAATATATGGATTGCGTTGAGGTTTGCCCTGTTGATTGTTTCTACGAGGGAGAAAATATGTTGGTTATTCACCCTGATGAGTGCATAGATTGCGGTGTATGCGAACCTGAATGTCCCGCTGAAGCTATAACCGATGATTCTGATGATTCTTCCAAAAAATGGGTTGAAATAAATAGAAAATATTCTGAGATTTGGCCAAATATCAATAAGATTGGAACCCCACCTGATGATAGAGATGATTGGAAAGGTATACCAAATAAGTTTGAGAAGCATTTTAGTGAAAAACCGGGAAAAGGATCTTAAGTAAAACTTGTATTGTAAGATGTTTATAATATAATCCACATCTAAATATTAAATAGGAGCCTATTTTGAAAAAAGAAGATGAGTTAAATCTTGAGGTTGGTGACCTCGTCGTTTATCCAATTTATGGGGTTGGTGAGGTTGAAAACTTTGATAGTTACGAAGTTGACGGTTCGCAACAAGATTTCATTTTAATAAATTTTAAGCAAGATAAGATGAAATTAAGAATACCTAAGGTTAAAGCATCTAGTTCAGGCCTTAGAAAATTAAGTAATAAAAATAGATTATCAAAGGCTCTAGAAGTTTTAGCAGAAGAACCTTCTATTAAAAAAGATATGTGGATTAAAAGAGCAAAAGAGTATGAAAAAAACATTAACAGTGGAGATCCAGTTCTTATAGCCGAGGTGGTAAGAGATCTTCATAAAAAAGATGATTCCTTAGAACAACAATCATATTCCGAAAGGCAAATTTACCTAACAGCATTAAATAGATTGAGTAACGAATACGCGGCTGTCCAGAATCTTGAGAAAAAAATGGCTAAGGTTAAATTAGAAAAGCTATTAAATCAATAAATTGTTTTGATTTTTTGACCAGTCTTAATTTTATCAATTGTATTAATTGTCATAAGTATGTCCTCAGAGAATTTTTTCTGTAGACCACTTTTTTTTATTACGTCCTCAATAAACCCTTTTTTTTCAGAATTCTTTAGAATTCTTATCTTTGGCGGTTCAATACCTGCAACTTTGGGGTTTGTAGAAACTTTTCCAAATGAATAGATCATATTTAAAAATTTTTTTTCGTAATTCTCAAAATTTTTTTTGTCTGAAGAAATTGAGAATCTATAAATATTTTTGTAATCTTTAATAAAAGCTAAGCCAATGGTTTTGTTATATTTTTTAATTATACATTTTGAAATGATAAAATTATTTAAAGTTATTTTACTGTAGTTGAGGATACTTTTTATTGGCGTTTTGGACCACTTGGAAAAATACTCTAAATCATTTTTGATAATATCATTATCTATATCAAAAAAAATTTTTGTATTATTTTCACCCAACCCCATTAGAAAGTTTGGTTTGTTTAAAAAAAAAATTGATTCATCAAAACTAAAAAAAAAATCTAATGGTTTATGTATGAATGTGTTTTTGTAAAAAAAACCCTCTTCAGGTTTATCACCATAAAGCATTCCATCAATTTTTTTTAAAAAAACCTCTCTTCCTATTATTGGTTTGTAAGTGGTTGAACTATTTGAATCATTAATAACCTTTATGACTCTTTTTGAAGAATTAGGGTGAGTTAAGAATAATTCTGAAACTTCTGTTTTACTTTCGGTTATTTTTTTTTGCAAATTTGAATATCGTTCCATTTGTTTCAGAAAATTTGCCATTTCATATGGTTCAAACCCAGCTCTAACCATATATCTTGTTGCTAAATTGTCAGCTTCATACTCGTGATTTCTAGAATAAGATAATAGATAAAGAGATGAGGTACTATTTGTTAAATTTTGTAAAATAGGGTTTTTTATAAGCGTATTAAGCAAATTGCCTAATATGTTAGTGCCAATTGTTTGTGTGTACCTTTTAGCAGAGTGTCTTCCAGTAATGTGACCTATTTCGTGGGCTATAACACCTGCCAATTGAGCTTCATTTTGACATAAGTAAATTAACCCTCTTGTAAGATAAATATATCCTCCTGGTAGAGCGAACGCATTTACTATTGGCGAATTAAGAATAGTAAAAGTAAACTTGAGATTCGGGCTTTCTGAGGTAGTCACCAGAAACTTACCCAAACTTTCAATATAATTTTGTAATGACTCATTTTTATAAACTCCTCCAAACTGCTTGACAATTTTTGGATGCTCAGTTCTTCCTATTGCTTTTTCATCCTCTACCGACATCAAACTTATTTCTCTTTGTCCTGAAGATGGAGTAACAACACAACTTGAGGTTGAAAATAATATTGAAAAAAAAATTAAGAAAATTAAAATTTTATTTTTTATCACTTAAATGTTACCTTATCACTACATTTATAATATGTATTATAAATTTAATGAGAATGTCAAAAAAAGCTAAAATATTTTTTTTACTCATCTTTCTATTCCCCTTTTTTTCTGTTGAGGCAAAGGATGATAAAACAAGACTTTCTTTGGGAGGCGGTATCTATAATTTTATGAAACACGGAAGTGATGGATACAACCAATCATCCTTAGCATATAACCTTGAGTTATTCTCAGGAAAAAAAGCATTGAAATATATAAGACCATTTATTGGTTTTCTTGGAACGGATGAATCCGCTTACTATGGATACTTTGGTTTGTCTGTTGACTTATACTTTTCTAGGTGTAAATGTTTTATTTTAACACCAAGTTTAGCTGTAGGTGCTTATGAAGATGGGGACCAAATTAGGATGGGACATACTATAGAATTTAGAAGTGGTGGAGACTTTATGTATAAATTCAGAAATAATGTTAGAGTGGGTGTAGGAGTTTTCCATATTTCTAATGCAGGTTTAGGGTACAGAAACCCTGGTTCCGAGCAAGTTATTTTTAAATATCAGATTCCTTTTTAAAATTATGAAAACACTCTTTGCCCAACTCATTGTTATTATTCTTTTATTTTATAATTCTGTTGCAGAATCAAAAGATTCTAAACGCCTCTCAGTTGGAGTTGGAGTGTTCAATTACATGGAGGACGGTTCTCCGCCACATAATGACCAATCAGGAATGATCAATTTAGAAATTCACAGTGGGGAGAAATTATTTAATTTAATTAAACCCTTTGCTGGCTTTCTTGGAACTAATGAAAATGCTTATTATGCTTATGGTGGTTTTGGAATTGATGGATACTATGGAAAAAAGAAAAACATTGTTTGGACACCAAGCTTAGCTTGTGGATATTACAAAGATGGAAATGAGATTAAAGCAGGAAATCCTTTGGAATTTTACATTGGAATTGATGTTTTCTATAGATTTAAAAATAAGGCAAGGTTAGGAGTAGGAATTTTTCATATTTCAAATGCGGATAGCGGGAAAAAAAATCCTGGCTCTGAAACGTTAGTTTTGAAATATCAAATACCTTTTGGAAGATAAATTTGGTCTTATAGTTAAACTGGATGTAACAAATCCCTCCTAAGGATTAGTTTCTGGTTTGAGTCCAGATAAGATCGCCAGAGCGGAGTTATTAGTGTGAGTAAAGATTTAAAAGATTTTTTTAATAATCAGTTTGATGAACACAATAGAGTCGCAAGTAATTGTCAAAAAAAACTTCAGTCTTCTTTTTTGAATTTAATAAAAATTTGTTTAAGTTCACTTAAAAGAAGAAAAAAAATTCTTTTTTTTGGGAATGGTGGAAGTGCCTCAGATGCCCAACATTTAGCAACAGAGTTGACAGTTAGGTTTTCTGAAAATCGTAAAGCAATTCCAGCGATATCACTAGCAACTGATACATCAGCCCTAACTGCAATAGGAAATGATTTTGGATTTGATTTTATATTTTCAAGACAAATTGAAGCCCTAGGTGATAAAGATGATGTTGCAATTGGGTTTACAACTTCTGGTAAGAGTAAGAACATTATTAATGCTTTTAAAACTGCAAGGAAAAAAGGACTCAAATGTGTAGTTTTTACAGGAAATTATACACGTTTAGTCAGTGGTTTCTGTGATGAAATAATTTCTGTCCCTGCCCTTAATACTTCAAGGATACAAGAAATGCATATTTTAATAGGACAGATGCTATGTAATGCTCTTGAATATAAACTTGGTTATTCACATTTAGTAAGAGAAGAAAAATAATTTTAGATTAACCAACTTAGTACCCTGATGAAGCCCTTTTACTATTCACTTTTATTTATTTTTTTATTATTTTCATGTAATAAAAATGAACACTTCAGCTCTTTAAAAACAGGACAAACACTTCACTACGACATCAAATTTATTGATAAAGAAAAAATAACTAAAAAATACAAACAATCTTACTTTTTAAAGGAGTCAGATAAGAGAAAATCTTTATTAGTCAGAAGTGACGGGAAAGTTATAGAATATAAAAAAGAGCCACAAAGACTTATCCTCAAAGATGTTCAATATCTATTCCCTGGTCTTGTTGACCGTCCCAAGGAGAAATTAGCGTTTGAACGTGACAATATTGTTTATCAAATAACCTTAGAAAATAATAAGTCCTGGAACACAAATGACCTGACCACATTAGTGGTGAAATTAGGCTATGATAGAATTTATAGAACTTTACTACCAATCAATATAGAAAACAAAGTAACGAGCTTAAATGAGACTGTTAAAATTAAAAATAAAATTTTAAAAAATTGTTTAAAAATTGAAGGATTTGGTCAAACCAGTTTTTTTCCTGGAGCACCATTAGGTAAAATTGATATTAGGATTAAAAAAACCGAATGGTACGCTCCAGGCTTAGGGTTAGTGAAGTTAATAAGAGAAGAAATTTCTGATTCAGAGACAATGGGAAACATATACTATGAAAAAGTAATGAATTTTGATTAAAAAGTTATTAAAGTATTGATAAACAGTGCTTTTAATCATAAATATTAATTGAGAATGTTTTTAAAAAAAAGAAAAAAAGGACTTTACGACTCAAAGTATGAGAAGGATTCATGTGGAATCGGTCTTGTAGCTAACATCTATGATATTCCATCTAGATCAATAATTGATAACGGGCTCAAATTACTCAGTAATTTAACTCATAGAGGCGCTGTCAGCGCTGACCCAAAGGCAGGAGACGGGGTAGGCATTTTAACACAAATACCGCATCAATTTTTTCAAAAGGAACTGTCAACTACCAACACCATTTTGCCTAGACCTGATGACTATGCTGTTGGAATGTTTTTTTTACCTAGAAATATGGAAGAAAAAGAATATTGCTTTGTTATAATAACTAAGTATTTTAAAAAATTTGGTTTAGAGATTATTGTAAAAAGAAATGTACCTACAAATAGAGATATTCTTGGTAAATCAATAATTGGAAAAGAGCCTTCAATAATTCAATATTTTGTTCGCGAAACAAAACCTTCACAAAAGATAAATCAATTTGAATCCAAATTATTTTTGGCTAGAAGAAATATGGAGATTGAGCTTAAATCATTTGATTTTTATGTTGTATCTTTATCGCCTAGAGTAATCATCTACAAGGGTATGGTAATGTCAAATAACCTAGGAGACTTCTATTTAGACTTTCAGGATGAATTATTTATATCTTCATTGGCAATTGTTCATCAAAGATTTTCAACTAACACTTTCCCAAGTTGGGAGTTAGCTCAACCATTCAGATTTTTATGTCATAATGGAGAAATTAATACTCTACGAGGTAATGTAAACTGGATGAATGCAAGAGCAAGAATTTCGGATTCAATATTTTTTTCTGATGAGTTCAAGGATATTAATCCGCTTATTTTTGAAGGTGTATCCGACTCAGCTGCTTTTGATAACGCTTTAGAATATCTAGTCATAGGTGGGTTTGATATTGAAGAGGCAATGATGCTTTTAATACCAGAAGCCTGGGAAAAAAATAAACATCACTCTAAACAAGTTAATGATTATTTCAATTATCATTCTAACTTTATTGAGCCATGGGATGGTCCAGCAGCGATGTGTTTTACTGATGGTAAAAAAATTGGAGCTATTTTAGATAGAAATGGTTTAAGACCTTCAAGGTATTTAATTACGGATGACGGAACTGTCTTGTTATCCTCCGAAATGGGTGTATTACCCATTGATGCATCCAATGTAAAAAAAAGATGGAGGCTACAACCCGGAAAAATTTTTTTGATAGATTTGATTGAAAAAAAAATAATTGATAATGAAGAAATAAAAGAAAAATATGCAACAAAAAATAATTACGAGTCTCATTTAAAAAAAAACCAAATATTCATTAGTGATATCACAAATAAAGAAGTCTCTAAAAATCTAGAACTTGACCAACTTAAACTTCATCAAACTGCATTCGGTTATACAAAAGAAGATATTTCATTTTTTTTAAACCCGATGCTTAAATCTGGCGTTGAACCTACCGGATCAATGGGAACAGATACTCCAATATCTCTTTTATGTAGTCAGACTAAACTACTGTATTCTTATTTTAAACAATGTTTTGCTCAAGTAACAAACCCGCCTATAGATCCAATCAGAGAAGAATTGGTCATGTCTTTAAAAATGAGCCTAGGGTCAAAACCAAATATTTTTTCTACACCTGATCAAAATAATTACCTAAGACTTGAATTAGATCAGCCAATATTAAGTAACGATGAGATTCAATCAATCATTAATTTGAGAAACCTCACTAATGGAAGGTTAAAAACTTCAAAGGTTGATATATTATTTAAGAATTCTAATTCTGGAAATGAACTTCAAGAAGGTATTGATAAAATATGTTATGAGGTTAAATCACTAATTAAAGATGGAAGTAATATTATAATCCTTTCAGACAAAAATTTCTCTAGAGTTAATGCTCCAATACCGGCTTTATTAGCAGTTTCTGCTGTTCATCATTATTTAATAAAAGAAGGCTTGAGAATGAAAGCAAGTATTATACTAGAGACTGGCGAAGCCAGAGAGCTACATCATTTTTCAGTTTTATTTGGATATGGTGCAGAAGCTATAAATCCGTATTTGGCTTTTGAAACCATAGATAAACTCTCAGATTCCAATGATAAAAAAATAGCTAGAGAAAACTTTGTTAAAGCATCTGGTAAGGCCATTTTAAAAATCATGTCCAAAATGGGTATTTCAACACTAAAATCCTATTGTGGTGCACAAATCTTTGACGCGATAGGCTTATCTGAGAAGCTTGTAGAAAAGTTCTTTTATGGAACTTCCTCCTTAATTGGTGGGATCAGCTTAAATCAATTACAAAGAGAGACCTTAAATAGGTTTAATAGAATTAAGGAATCAAATAAGAGTTCAAAATTACTTGATGGAGGGGAATACGCCTTCAGAATTAACGGCGAAAAGCACGCGTGGTCGCCTTCAACAATTTCTAATCTCCAACAAGCCGTGAGAATAAATTCAAAAGATTCTTTCAAAGATTTTTCAAACCAAATTAATGATCATAGTAAATCAATGCTTACAATAAGAAGTTTATTTGAATTTAAGACTAAAAAAGCTATTCCAATTGAAGAAGTAGAAAAAGCTGAAGAAATTGTCAAGAGATTTTCAACTGGTGCTATGTCTTTTGGTTCAATTTCTAGAGAAGCTCACACCACCCTGGCCATTGCTATGAACAGAATAGGAGGAAAGTCTAATACTGGCGAAGGCGGCGAAGAACCTCAACGCTTTAAAAAACTTAAAAATGGAGATTCTTTAAAAAGTGCAATTAAACAAGTTGCATCAGGAAGGTTTGGTGTAACTACAGAGTATTTAGTTAACGCAAATGATATCCAAATTAAAATTGCACAGGGAGCAAAACCTGGGGAAGGAGGACAACTTCCCGGACATAAGGTTGATGAAAAAATAGCAGAGGTAAGACATTCCACTCCTGGTGTAGGACTTATTTCTCCTCCGCCTCATCATGATATTTATTCCATAGAAGATTTAGCACAGCTTATTTTTGACTTAAAAAATGTTAATCCTAAGGCTAGAATAAGCGTAAAATTAGTTTCAGAATTTGGTGTTGGAGTTGTAGCTGCCGGAGTTACTAAATGTAAGGCAGATCATATTACGATTGCTGGTTACGATGGTGGTACAGGTGCATCACCCTTGACATCAATTAAAAATGCAGGAAGCCCATGGGAGCTTGGTCTCGCAGAGACTCATCAGACCTTGGTTATGAATAAACTTAGAGATAGAATTTCGTTACAGGTTGATGGTGGTTTAAAAACCGGTAGAGATGTAATTATAGGAGCTTTGTTAGGTGCCGATGAATTTGGTTTTTCAACTGCTCCGTTAGTTTCAATAGGTTGCATAATGATGAGGAAATGTCATTTAAACACATGTCCTGTAGGAGTAGCAACGCAAAACGAAACGTTAAGAAAAAAATTCGTTGGGACACCTGAAAATGTAATTAATTATTTTTTTCTAGTGGCAGAGGAAGTTAGAGAAATTATGGCAAGTCTAGGGGTCAAAAAATTTGATGACTTAATAGGAAGATCGGACTTTTTATGTAAACAAGGTGCCATTGATCATTGGAAAGCAAAAGACATAGATTTAACAAAAATACTTTGGAGACCAAGTACAATAAGTCAAAAAGAAAATTTTAATTCCTCGTACCAAAACCATGACATTGAGAATGCGCTTGATTTAAAAGTAATTAAAGAAGCTCACGATGTATTAAAGGAAACAAAAAGAACTATCCAAATTAATAAGTTAATTAAAAACACAGACAGAAGTTTTGGCGCAATGTTGTCAGGTAAAATCGCGGAAAAATTTGGACATAAAGGATTAAATGAAGATTCAATTATAATTAATCTTAGCGGAACAGCTGGACAAAGTTTTGGCACGTTTTTATCCAAAGGAGTAACCTTAAATTTAAATGGTGAAGCCAACGATTACGTGGGAAAAGGTTTATCAGGAGGTAGAATAATAATTAAACCTTTTGTTAATTCTAAAATTGATTCATATAAAAATATTATCATTGGGAATACAGTTCTTTACGGGGCTATAGCTGGTGAGTGTTTTTTTGCTGGAGTTGCTGGCGAAAGATTTGCTGTTAGAAATTCTGGGGCAATTGCAGTTGTTGAAGGAACAGGAGATCACTGTTGTGAATATATGACCGGTGGAGTTGTAATGGTTTTAGGAGAAACAGGTGTTAACTTTGGTGCAGGAATGAGTGGTGGTATAGCATATGTTTATGACAAATATGACAAATTTTCTTCAAAGTGTAATTTCTCAATGGTTGAAACCCAAAAGATTGATAAAGATGATTCAAATAGATTTAATAATATCTTCAATAAATTTTCTTTCCTTGATAGTGATGAGCTAAGGATTAAGGAGCTATTAACTAGACATACCAACTATACAAATTCCTTGAGGTCGAGATTTATTTTGAATAATTTTGATGAAGAAATTAAATATTTTGTTAAGGTATTACCAATTGACTTTAAAAAAGCTATTGAAAATAAAAAATTAGAAAACTCAAAAGCAGGTAAAGATAATTTATGGGAAAAGTAACAGGTTTTTTAGAATTTGATAGAGTAGAGAATAAATCAATTTCACCTAAGACAAGGGTAAAAAACTTCAAAGAGTTTATTATTCCTTATTCTAGTAAGGTTCTTAATGAACAAGCGTCAAGATGTATGAACTGTGGGATCCCGTATTGTCACAGCTCATGCCCTGTAAATAATATTATCCCTGAATGGAATGAGTTAGTTTATGACAAGGATTGGGAGAATGCCTTAAAAACACTTCATTCAACAAATAATTTTCCAGAATTCACTGGAAGAGTTTGTCCAGCTCCATGTGAAGCGTCCTGCACATTGAATATTGAAGATAACCCCGTTGCAATTAAAGGTATTGAAAGATCAATTATTGACAAAGGTTACGAGATGGGATGGGTTGTTCCACAAATTAATAAAAATAAAACCGGAAAGAAAATTGCCGTAGTTGGATCTGGCCCAGCTGGTCTAGCAAGCGCTCAACAACTTGCAAGAGCCGGTCATACGGTTATTGTTTTTGAGAAAAATGATAGAGTCGGTGGTTTACTAAGATATGGCATTCCTAATTTTAAAATGGAAAAGCATTATATAGACAAACGAATTTTACAAATGCAGAAAGAGGGTGTGGAATTTAAATGTAACAGCTATATAGGCGGAAATATTGATGCAAAAGAAATACTAGAAAAGTTTGATGCAGTTGTCTTAGCATGTGGTTCAGAAGAGCCAAGAGATTTGAAAATACCTGGACGACAACTAGATGGAATTCATTTTGCGATGGATTTTTTAACTCTTCAAAACAAAAAGTGTGAAGGTGACAAAATACAGGATAAAGAAAAAATATCAGCAAAAGATAAGCATGTGGTTGTTATAGGCGGAGGCGATACCGGATCTGATTGTATAGGAACATCAAATCGTCAAGGAGCAAAATCCGTAACACAGCTAGAAATCTTAGATAAGCCTCCTGAAAAAGAAAACAAACTTTTGACATGGCCAAACTGGCCTCTTAAATTGAGAACATCAAGCTCACACGAAGAAGGTGTATCAAGAAATTGGAGCGTTTCCACAAAACTTTTTGAAGGAAATAAAAATAAGGTAAGCTCCCTTAGGCTAAAAAAAGTAAATTGGGAAAAAAACGAAAACGGTCAATTAGAACTAAAAGATTTAAAAGGTAGTCATTCTGAAATAGATATTAAAGCCGATCTTGTTCTTTTAGCGATGGGTTTCCTTCATCCTAAAAAAGACAAATTAATTGAAAAATTAGGGTTAGACCTTGATGAACGAGGAAACGTTAAAGCGAATGATTTTGACTATAAAACTAATAAGAAAAAAATATTTGTTTCAGGAGATATGAGAAGAGGACAATCTCTTGTTGTTTGGGCAATTAGAGAAGGAAGACAAGTCGCTCACTCAGTTGACAAGTTTTTAATGGGAAAAACCAACCTTCCTTATTAATCAAAAGTATGTTTCTTTTAAGTTAAATAAATGAATTAAGTTTTATTTCGTTATTTTCCAAAGTTTGGAATTGTATTCGTCAGAAATCAAATATATATCACCATTTACATCAATTTCAAGGTCTCTAACTCTCCCAATCTCATCTTTAAGAATAAATTCTTCGCTTATGATCTTTTCATTTTCAAAGTTAATTCTTATCAACATTTTTGATCCAGTTGCAGTGACTAAAAGATCACCTGTCCAGTTGGAAAAGGTCTTTCCATTATAAAATTTTAGGTTTCCTACTCCAATTGAAGGAACCCAAATTTTTGCTGGTTCATCGTAAATATTGTCAAGAGCTGATTTACCAATTTTTGTTCCAATATATTCAGTTCCACCCCAAGCAATTTCTTTCCAACCGTAGTTTCCTGCAAAGTTTACCACACCAATAGAGTCACCACCTCGAGGTCCATGATTAGAAAAATAAATTCTATTATTATCTGGGTTAATAGTCATTCCCTGAGGATTTCGTAATCCAATTTGAAAAATCTCAGGAAGCCAATTTTCTTTCCCTTTCGCTTTGGGGTTATCAGATGGCAAAGAACCATCAGTTTTAATTCTTATTATACTTCCAGGGTGCTGTCCAGGGTCTTGAGCAATCATACCAAGACCTCTATCACCAAAACTTGCAAAAATAAACTGGTCTTTAATAACCATTCTTGAGCCAAAATGCTTTCCAGAAATAAGTTTTGGTTTAGCAATAAATAAAACTTCTAAATTCGAAATCTTATTATCTTTCAGAATTCCCCTCGCTATTGCAGTACTAGAAAACCTACTGGAACTACGATCATCTATGTTACCTTTTTTGAAAACGTGACTGTAACTAAAATAAATCCATCCCCTATTATAAAGAACATCAAGTAGGCCGCCTTGCTGGCTTGAGATCTTTTTTACATTTTTAAACTTTATACTTTGAATTTCAAGTTTGATTTCCTTTTTAATCCCGTTTTTAACGTTAATCTTAAATAATCTTCCATTTTTTTCTGTTACCAATAGGTTTTCCTCGTCAATAAAAGTCATCCCCCATGGATAATTTAAATTATCAGCTACCTCTACTAGCTCAAAGTTTTGATTTGTTTTTTGGTATTTTTTATAGTTACTAAATTTGTCCTGAGCTAGAAGAACACTATTTGATAAAAAGATTATAAATATCCAAAAATAATTTTTTAAAAACATGTGAAATTTTTTTTGTTAACTATCCTGTGCATTTAAATTTGTGAATTCAAGAAAATTTGAAAAGCTACTTTTTTAATTTCTTATTAAAAAGGGCAAGCTTTTTTTGGTATTCTTCTTCACTTAGAACATGCCAACCGTTGCACTTTCCTGTAGGTGAACGGCCACAACCACAACTATTGAGGTTATTTGACATGGTAAGATTATAAGGAAAATATATAGATAAGTAAATCTTATTTACCTAATTAGTTTCTCTTTTTTTTTAAATTCATTTATAACATCATATCTAAATTCCTTAAATACTTTGCTTATAGAAAAACCTAATACAGCAATATTTTTTTTTATAATTTCCTTATTTCCAATACCAATTTCAAAACTTTTATAGAGTAAAATTATTAAATCAATTTTAGAAGATTCAATCTTAGAAAAAACTATAGGTTTATTTTTATTCCATAAATTCAGGACATTTTGTTTTTTTTGTAAATATTGTTTTTCATTTATTTTTTGAATTTGTGACCAGTGGCAAAAAGATAAGTTTATAATTTGGTCAGCATATTGCTCAAATGTTTCTTCTTCTTTGAATAACTTTTGAAGAATCATAAAAAGACTAAAACTAAATGAATTAATCTCAACTCTATCAACTTTTTTACTATCTTTACTCATAAACTTATATAGAAAATTATTATGAATAATATTAATTTTTTTTTGGATTGGTTGATTTAATAAAATCTCCGAGGCCATTATTGTTAAAAAAAAACTCAGAGAAGATAAAGTTTCAAATTTAGTTTTAGCTTTTTTAAAAATCAACTTTGAGTCGTAACCTAGATTTTTAAACTCTTTGTGCCAAAGTTTTGTTTTTTTAAAATCATTTATTGACATTATTCTTCACTATTAAGATTGTCCATGTATTTACTAGATTAACACAACCTAAAAACTGTTATATAAATTTTAAAAAATATATGAAAATTATAAATAGTTGAAGAAAACTCTACAAAAAAAGTATAAAACCTTGGTTATAATTTTTTTTAATTTTCTCTTTTACAAATTGCCAATATTGATTAATACTTTTTTTGATATAAGAGGTGAACCAATTGTATATAATCCTAAGATGCTTTTAAATGTTTTACGGGGGATAATCCTTGAAGCTTTAGTAACAAATAATTTTGTTTTAGAAAAAAACAAAAATTTAAGAATATTCTTTAGAGGATATAAGTAAACAGGAAAAGTAAATGTTAAAAAAAATTAGAAAAAATTTAAAATCTTCATTCTTTTATAATTTATTTATAAATTTTTTTGGAAAATATAAGAAATCATATTCTGAGAATTTTGGCGAGGATCTTTTCGTGAACTTTTTTTTCAAGGAATTTAAGAAAGGTTTTTATGTTGACGTTGGTTGTAATTTACCAAAAACTTCTTCTCTTACTTATCTTCTTTATAAAAAAGGTTGGAGTGGTATTAATATAGACATTTCAAAAAGAGTAATTGAGTTAAATAAAGTGATTAGAAGAAGGGATGTCAATTTAAATATATCTGTTGGTAAAGAAGAGAAAATGATTGATTCTTTTATTTTTTACGATAACTGTTCAATGAATACTGTTGATAACAAATTTAAAGAATACACCAGAAAGAGTGTTAATAAAGATCCTCAGGTTGTAAAAATAGAGCAATTAAAATTAGATTCAGTTTTAGAAAAGTATAATATGAATAAAATTAATTATTTAAATATTGATGTTGAGGGAAATGAATTGAATACACTCAACGGGTTTTCACTTAACAAATATAATCCTGATTTAGTGTCAATAGAAATTCATGATAAAACCTGCCCCCCTTTAAATAATAAAATCTACAAATACTTTTTGAATAAAAAATATTCATTAATTTCAATTTATGGATGGACATATTTTTTTTCTAAAAATGACAATAAAAATATTCATTTTAATATTTAAATTTAAGATTTAAAATTATGAAAGAAAAAGTAACTTTTGTATTAACTAGTTGTGGAAGAGTTGACCTTTTAGACCCAACTCTAGAAAGCTTTTTTAAAAAAAACTCATATCAATTAGAGGACTTCTTTTTGGTTGAAGATTCAGTTGACTTAAATGTTTATAAACATGTAGAAGAAAAATGGGGGAAAAAATTAAAATTATTTTTTAATAAAAAGAAAAAAGGACAAATTCAGTCTATCGTAGATACTTACAAAAAAATAAAAACTCCTTACATTTTTCACTGCGAAGATGACTGGATTTATACAAGAAGTGGATTTATTGAAGAGTCGTTAAAGATCCTAAAAACTGATAAAAAAATAATTCAGGTTTGGCTTGAAAGTAAAGAGAGTGCAAGTAGGCTTGATATTTTTAGTTATGGACCGTTGAATAAAATTAAAGGGAGTAATATTGGTTTTAGAAAAGTATTTTGCAAGCCTGGTTGGGAGTGGGGTTATTTTTCCTTCAGACCAGGAGTAAAAAGAATGGAAGACTATAAGTTAATAGGGGGTTACGAAAGATTTAAAAATGAGCTGGATATTGGTGTAGAGTACAAAAAAAATGGATTTTACACAGTTATAATTGAGAATCCCGCAGTTGAAGATATTGGTTTAGATAGAACCATTATAGATCCTACAAGAAAATGGCCAAAACGAAGAAAAACAAATGCTCCCAAAGGATTAAAAAGACTTTGGAAGCATATAAAAAAAATGAAATTTTAAACTAAAAGTTTTTTTTCTTTTTAATTTCTTTCCAAATTTTTATGTGATTATTGGCGTAATTTTCCCATGTTAGATTATTTTTATATTTCTTAAATTTCTTTTTTTTATTTAAAATTTTTACCAAAATTTCACTTAAGTTAGAAAGATCTTTTTTTAAATGATGTGAAACTAATTCCTTTAGGTCGTATTGAAATCCCTGAGGTATCATAATAGTTTTAATGCCAAACTGTATTGCGTCCATAAACGTCATAGAGCCTTCATCATTACCAAGATAGATTAAATAATCAATTTTATTAAACTCTTTTAAATAAATAGTTCTAAAAAAAAAACTATAATATTTTACCTCTACATTATTTTGCCTAAGTCCATCAACTATTTTTTTCCACCCTTTACCAATAATTGTGATTTTAAATAGTTCAGTATCAAGTTTTGAAAGAACATCTAATAAAACTTTTTCATTCTTTCTTCCGTCAGAGTAAGTATTTGAGAAAATTCCAAAATTTACTTTTTTAATTATTTGATCATTATCATGGGGAGGAAGTACAAAATAAACTTTTTTTAAACCAAGTTTTTTTTTGATAATCTCGTTTCCATGATGTTCGGACATAGCTATACCTGCATCTAAAAACTTGGCTGTTGATCTTACCTTATCATATCTAATTTGATCATTTACATGAGTTAGCATTGTTGTATTAATAGTATTAATGGGAAAGAATTCCTGTTGATTTTTTAAAAAAAGAAAAATTATGTAATGATTTACATCTACATTTTCTTTCGGTTTTTTGCTTAAAAAAACTTCAAGCCCTTTCTTTTTAAGTTCTCTATAAATATTTTTAGCGAATTTCGTCAGTATCCAGCCGTCTTTATCAAGATTAACAATGTTAATTTTCATATTTACTCAAATAAATTAATTTTTTCATAATTGTCGTGATAAATTTTATTAGAAATTTCAATTAGAATTGAATCTTCAACAAGTGGTAACAGGCCCAGAGCACATCCAGGTGGAACGCTCACACAATCTCCTGCAAACAGTATTTTTTTTTTAATTGGCTCATCATAATTTTTATATCTGAATTCAAAAATCTTTTTCTTTGTATTCTGATGTAATACATAAATATATTCCCATTGATTAGATTTACGGATATGCCTGTGATTTCCGATAATTTCATTTTTAACAGACTTTTTAGTAACATTAATAATTTTAATTTGTTTAGAATCATTAACAAACTTTAAGTTACCAGCCAAGCCTATTAAACCTCTTCTTGAGTCTTGGTGAGAAAAAATAGAGTTCTTGAAAAATTTAACTTTTGGTACTAAAGATTTTTTTTTTTTCATATTTTAATAAACAAAATTTTTCCCATTGCGATTTAGAATTAATAATTTTTTCAAATTTATTTAATCCAATATTTTTTTTTTTATAACCAAGTTTTTGTATAGTTTTAACAAGACTTCTTATATCATAAAAGCCAACATTATGTGTTTCATCAAAACTTTTTGTTTTGTTTTCTTTTATTATATTTAAAATTAGGTCTACTTTAACTTTATTCTTTATTATTTTTCCTTTAGATATTCTCGTTGCCTTAAAATCCTTATATAAAAATTCTTTTTTTGTTGTTTTTGGAGGGTTTTTTTTTACTGCTTTTTCTGACCAATAATCAAAAAAAACTAAAGCATTTGGTTCAAGGCAATCCTTTAACTTCTCAAAAAAAAAATGAACATCATCCAAGTAGCCAATTACGTTAAACATCATTAAAATAACGTTAAATTTAACTTCAAGTTTATTTACATCATAAGCATTCAGATTGAAAAGATTATTTGAATATAATTTGTTTGATAATAATTTTTTTTTCGCGATTTTGAGCATTTCATTTGAAAAGTCAATTCCTGTTACTTTATATCCTTTTTTTAAAAGCTCCAGTGTATGTTCACCAGTACCGCAACCAATATCAAGAATTTTTATATTTGGTGTGTGAAATTTTTTTATTATTTGAGATATTAAATTTGCTTCTGCTTTGTAATTTTTTTTTGAATAAATTACATCATATAAAAGAGAATAGTCTTTTTTAAAAAACTTATTTTCCACTAAGAATACTTTTTAAAGTTTTACAAATTAATTTTATTTTTGGTTTATTTAATCTCAAGCCGGATGGGAGATATAAGCCATATTTTGAAAGATATTCAGTGTTGGGATAACTGTCACTGTCAAATAGATTCATTTTTTTAAAAATAGGCTGTTCGTGCATGCCTAAAAAAAGAGGTCTAGTTTCAATTTTGTTATCAAATAGTTTTCTTGATAATGTTTTTGCTGTCATTTTCTTATTTTTGAGAACAATCCCATACATCCAAAAAGTACTCTTGGCCCATTGTTTTTCTGAAGGAAGCGAAATTGGAAGATTATAAGAAGTGAGAATTTTATTATATAAAAAAGTATTTTGTCTTTTTATTTTGATGTGTTCTGTAATTTTTTCTAGCTGGCTTAATCCAATTGCTGCCTGAATATTGGTCATTCTATAGTTGTAGCCAATTTCATTATGAGAGAATCTTCTTGTTTTATTAAATGCAAGGTTTCTAAGATTCTTCATTTTATTATATAGACTCGTATCGTTTGTTAATGCCATGCCACCCTCTCCAGTTGTTATAAGTTTATTAACGTAAAAACTGAAGCAAGAGATTTTACCAAAGGAACCCACTACTTTATTTTTAAATTTTGATCCGTGAGACTCCGCTGCATCTTCAATTAGATCAATTTTTTTATTCTTGATAATTTCTTTGATTTCATCTATGTTTGCTGGATGACCAAACATGTGAACAATTAAAATAGCTTTTGTCCGACTACTAATTTTTCTTTTAATTTCATCTGTTTTAATACACCAGGTATCAAGGTCACAATCAGCTAATACAGGTTTTCCTCCCGCCTCTATTATAGCTAAAGCGCAAGAGATTATTGTAAAAGAGGGCATAATAACTTCATCACCAGGCTTTAAATTAAGTGCTTTAAGAGCAACTATTAGTGCAGCAGTTCCACTTGTAACAGAAACAGCATATTTCATATTACAATATTTGGCCCATTTTTTCTCAAACGATTCTAGGTATGATCCAGATGATGAGATCCATTCAGTTTTTATACAATCCAAAACATAATCTTTTGTCTTGCTTGATAGCTTTGGTTCAGAAACGTTAATAAATTTTTTTTTCAAGATAATCTCCAGATAAATAATATAAACATAAATATTAATTGCAAAACCTAATCATAGAAAATGATGATTAAATGTATTTTTAAAGGTCAATTTATAAATATTCCAAAAAAATATTAGCTATTAATAATTTGTGTTATTAATTCAATGCTTTTTTTATGGCCAAAGTTTTTATGAAGAAGATATCTCGGTTCGGAATAAATTTGATTAATATCATTCGGTACCTCTTTGAAAAGTTTAGAAAATTTATTTTTAACAAAAAAGCAATTGGCTCCAGTTTGAGAGTTACAACATAGTAATCTGTAACCAAATTTTGTTAGGAGGCTATTCCATGATTCTAATGATGTTCCAAAATAATCATCGTTTCTCCATTGATGTTTTGGATTATAATTAATTTTGAATTTAACTGGTGGAGGAAATTTAGCATTGTATTCTAAGATAAATACTTTAGGGAAAAAACCAGAATTTAGAATTTTTTCTACAATATGAAAATCGTTACCATCTAAGTCAACAGATATTAAATCTAATTCCTTAACTTTTAGATGCTTTAAGCCTTTATTAAGTATTGATAAAATATTTTCTACAGTGATCCAATTTTTATAGAATTTAAGCTTTTTACTGCTTGACGTTTCAAATGCAAGGTCAGAACCGCCGACCCAAAAACCTTTCCAACCAAGTGATAATAAAATTAGTGTATTGTTTTCTGTTCCATCACCGACTCCTAACTCCAGAAAAAATCCTGAACTAAGATTATTTAACCTTTTAAAAATTTCAATTGTAATTCCATCCTCATCTGATTGTGAGAAACATTTTTTACCGAATGAGTTTAGAGGATTTGTATGTTCTTTTTTTGAGTAAGTGGTTACAACTTGATAAATTAAATCATAAAGCTCATCAATATTCTTTTTTATAGAAATTAAACTATTTTTTCGCTGTAATTTTTTTTTTTTATTTTTTTTTATTTTTTCTGAAAAACTTTTCACCAAAGACATTTTTTTACATCATTTTTACATGGATAATTTTTTATTAAGACTTTATGGTAACACAATTAAAAAATTACTTTCTAGATTTATTATTTTTTCTTTCAAATAAGATATTTTCATAACTTTTTTCAGGGTTAAAAGAAATTTTTTTTCCCATCTCATCAATTCCATTAATGTTATAAATTTTACTGAACATTAAAAGTATTTTTTTTAGTTTTATTTTCGTACTTTCATTGAGCCTATACTCCATTAGTATTGGAAGTTTTGATTTTTTTATAAAATTAATTCCACCTTTTAAAACTTCATATTCCGTACCTTCAACATCAATTTTTATCAATTTTATTTTTTTTGAATTTGTAGTATTATTTAAAAAATTATCTAACGTTATACATGGTGCCCACTCATATTCGTCTCCCATAATAGATGGATTCCACCTTTCTAACAATGAGTTCGCCCCTCTATTTCCGTTTCTTATATATAATTTGGTATATTTTTCCTTGAATTCTGGTGAAACAAGTGCAGATACGAGAACTTCGGCCTTAATATTATTCAACTTAATGTTTCTCAGAAGTAAAGAAGCATTATCTTTTGAAGCCTCAACAGCAATTAAATTACAAGAAAGCTTTTTACATATAGGAATACTTGCGTGACCGATGTTTGCTCCGATATCAAGTATATAATCGTCTTTATCTAATCCTAAATTTTTCGCGACATGAAAGACCGACATTTCAAAAGGTTCATTTTTGATAAAGCTTTGGAAGCCAATGTGATCATTTAAATCAACATATAAACTAACTTTGTTCCAAGTTATAATTTTTATGAATGGTGTATAACTAAAACCAATAATTTTTCTTAGCCAATTAGGGTCAAAATATTTTGTAAATTTTCTTATAAATTTTATTTCTTGAAATTTTTTTAAAAAAAATAGTAACCAATAAAATCTTAGGTAAATGATTATATTTGCAGTTACTATCTCTCTAATTTTTTTCATAATTTAGCTTAAACTATATGTCAATTATATGGAATTCATTACTCTTAAAAAAAGACGTTTGATAATATTGTGAAATAAGTTCATAGTTGTTTTTTTTTAATAGTTTATAAATTTGTGTTTTAAAAATTTGCTCAGTTTTTTCAACATGAATTTCAATGGTTATTATTTTTGGACGAATATTTTTTAAATTTATTCCTTTTAAAACTTCCATTTCATGACCTTCAACATCTATATTTAATAATTCAAATTTCTTGTTGATCTTATGTGTTAAAAGAACGTTATTTAATGAGTTTTTTTTTATTTTTAGAATAGAGTATTTTTTTCCAATCTTTTTTTTCCATTTGTCTGCCCAATTTTTGTTGGTTGTATTTACACCTGACCCTCTCTCAAATATATATGCGTTAATAATACCCTTATTTTTAGAGATTGCTAAATTGAGGTTTTTGTCTTGTTTTCTAAACAAATTAAATAAAATTAAGTTTTCCTTAAGTAAATCAATATTTAGTCCTTTCCAGCCCCTCTTAGATAGATTATATGTTAATGAACCATTGACAGGGTGAAGAGCACCAACGTCAACAAAAAAACCATCAATTTTATTTTTGAAAATCTTATTAATTAGAACATCTTCACCCGTTGCTCCATATGATGGAAAGTAGTTTTTTTTATATTTAAAGTACCTATAAATATGATAAATCATTGTCTTTTTAAGAAGTCTATTTTTTAAAATTTTTAGCATAATTAAGAACTTAAAATAAACCGACTTATTTTAGTTTTGTGAAATAATAACACCCATATGAATATGGTCTGTCAATTTTATCATACTCTTTTTTACTTATTATCTTATCGCTAAGGGCATATTTTTCGTCAATAAGCTTTAACCCTTCAAACATCACGTATACTTTTTCAGGAGTACAAATTCTATGAGCATTAAAGACAACTTCATTTTTTTTTCCTACTGGGAAAGCAACTAAAATCATACCATTAAAAGCTAAAACTCTTTTCATTTCATCAATGGCTTTTTGCATTCCATTATAATCTACTTCGTCTCCATATCTTCCTAATCCAATGTGCTCAATTACTGATAGACTGGATAGGGCTTTAACTGAATTATTTTGATACGGCAAAGATTTAGCATCCCCAATTTTTGACTTTATTGCTTTCATTGAAGTACTTAATAACCTAATATCCACAGATTCAACCAATGTAAATTGAGCGGCAAATGCTACGAAATAGGTTGATGATGCTATATCAACAAGTTTTTTTGGTTTTTTGGATAGAAGATGTTTAAAAGCCCAGCTGTCTTGGTACACATATCTACCAAAATCACCTGAGCTATCTGTATTATCTGCTAAACATGGATAATCAGGTGAAATGGTAAACTCATCGTCATCTTGTGTTTTTTTTAATTTTTTAAGATCTCTAAAATACTTTAACCAAACCTTTGGCATATCTATAGCTTTATTTCTGTATAAAAACTTTAAAGTTGAATCAATATATCTTTTTGTTTTGATCATTTTTTTTAAAAGATTTCTATCAAATCATCATTATTCGTAAATAAAAAGTTTTTTTTCTTTTAAATTTTAAATTTGTCATTTTGCTAAATAGGATTTTGAATTAAAACTAAACTAATTTTAATGAAATAATTTAGTATTAAATAAATTTAAGATAACTTATTTAAAGTTAATATTTTTAAATAACAAATCATAAAGTTTAAAATATTTAATTTTTTTGTCGTTAATCCAATAGTTTACAAATTCTGATTTTTTTTTGGATGAGACTTTGCGATAAATAAGATGATTTTCAAATCAGGGTAATCTTGCCTCTGATCAATAAATATGTATTAATTAAATAAATGAAGAAACAAGTAAAAATAGGAATTAGTCAGATTAATAACTGTTTCTCAGGTGCATATTACCTTCCCTATGCTGCCGGTTTACTTGAAAGTTATTTTAAAAAATATGTAAAAAATAAAGAAAAATATACATTTTTAGAACCATTATTCAAAAGAATGAGTGTAAAGGATGCCATCAACATTTATTTCAAAGCAGATATAGTTGGCTTCAGCTTATATTCCTGGAACGAACAAATATCACTTTTAATAGCAAAAAAATTAAAGGCCATTAATAAAAATATTAAAATTATTTTTGGTGGTCCCCAGGTGCCAAATAATGCAGAGGAGTTTTTAAGAAATTATAAATTTGTAGATTACGTAGTTCATGGAGAGGGAGAGAAGGTTTTTTTGGATTTAGTAGAGTCATTTGAAAATAATAATACAAAAGAAGTTTCTGGTATTTCGTGGATTGATAAATTTGATGTTTTTCAAAGCAATTTAGAATTAAAAAGAATAAGAGAATTAGAATGTATTCCGTCTCCGTATTTGACAGGTATTTTTGATAAATTAATTGAGTCTCATCCAAAAAATGAATGGTTGATATTGTGGGAAACAAATAGGGGATGTCCGTTTAAATGCACCTTTTGTGATTGGGGTTCGGCAACTGCCAGTAAGGTTAATAAATTTGAATTAGAACGCCTGAAATTAGAAATTGATTGGTTTTCAAAAAAAAAGATTGAATTTATTTTCTGCTGTGATGCAAACTTTGGGATTTTGAAAAGGGATATTGAAATCGCTGAGTATGCGGCAAAGAAAAAAAAAAATACAGGTTACCCAAAAGCTCTATCGGTACAAAATACAAAAAATACAACAGAAAGAGCATACCAAACACAAAAAATATTAGCAGATGCTGGGTTAAATAAAGGAGTAACATTATCAATGCAGTCACTTGATCCCTTGACTTTACATAATATAAAAAGGGATAATATATCTTTAAAGACTTATGATACTCTTCAAAAATTATTTACAAAAAATAATGTTACTACTTACTCAGACTTGATTCTTGCTTTACCTGGTGAAACCTTTGATTCTTTTACTTTAGGAGTTTCAAATCTTATACATAATGGCCAACATAATAGGATACAGTTTAATAATCTTTCAATTCTTCCTAACTCAGAAATTGGTGATTTAAAATATCAAAAAAAATTTGGTATTAAGACTGTAGAAACAGACATTCTTAACATGCATGGTTTTTTTGGTGACGATAATTTTAGTATTTCTGAAAAACAAAAATTAGTGATAGCAACTGATTCAATGCCAAAAAGAGATTGGCAAAAAACTAGAGCATTCTCTTGGATGACTGCTTTTCTTCATTTTAATAAAATTCTTCAAATTCCAATTATTATTTATCATCACTTAACAGGACAAGACTATAAATCAATCATAAATTTTTTTTTAAATGAGGATGGAAAAGAATTTAAATTGATTTCAAAAATTAGAAAATACTTTTTTGATTCAGCTTTAATAATTCAAAATGGTGGACCAGAGTATAAGTTTTCTAAAGAATGGTTAAATATCTGGTGGCCACATGACGAGTACATGCTTTTAAAATTGTATAAAAAAAAATTAATATTTGATTTTTATAAAGAATCAGAAAAATTACTTTTAAAAAAAATGATTGCTCATGATTCCAATCTTTTTAAATTTAAAAATCTTATAAGTCAATCAATTATGATAAATTATGAAATGTTAAAATTACCAAACAGAGATGAAAACTACGAAGTTACATTAGGATATAACATCATAGATTTCTATAAATCAGTACTTACCGGCAAACAAACAAAACTTCAAAAAGGAAAATTCAATTACAGGATTGAAAGAAAAAGCGAAAAATGGTTCTCTAATCAAGACTGGGCAAAAAAGGTTGTTTGGTATGCAAATAAAAAAGGAGCTTATTTGTATGGTAGTAAGGCAATGAGTAAATATTATTCGGCTCACCACTAATGTAATTGTTTAAGACAAATTTTAAAATAGGAAATTCCAGTATCATTAAATCAAAACTTGGTTTTGGTTGTTGGGGACTTGGCGGAGGAACTGACATTGAGCCGGCTTATGGAAAGATATCAACAAATAATGCAATTAAGATTATTGAAAGTGCATTATTAAAAAAAATTAATTTTTTTGACACTTCTCCAGCATATGGAATTAGTGAAAAAATTTTAGGAAAGATTCTAAAAAAAAAAAAAAGAGATGAAATTTTCTTAGCATCAAAGTGTGGCATTTCAAAATTTACTGAGGAAAAAAATTTTAAACCAAATTTTTTAGTTCACCAACTAAAGAAAAGCCTCAACGATTTGGAAACGGAATATCTTGATTTAATGCAGTTACATAACCCTGAAAAAAAAATTTTGAGAAATTTAGACTTGTTAAAACCATTAATGAAAGAAAAAAAAAAAGGAAAAATAAGAGCATTTGGATTATCTTTAAAAAGTCCTTTAGATTTTTTTCAGATTAAAAATTTAGATTTAGTTGACTCAATCCAAGTTAATTTAAATATATTAGATACAAGAGCTATAGAGCTCGGTATAGAAAAAAAGTGTAAAGAAAATAACATTAAATTAATTTCTCGCACCCCGTTTAGTTTTGGTTTTCTGACAGGAAAAATTAACGCCAATAATTATTTTCCAAAAAATGATCATAGAAGTTTGTGGGGCAATGATCAGAAAGAGAAATGGGTCAGTTACAGTAAAAAATTATATGAAAGTAACTTACTTTCAAAAAAACTTTCACAAGCTCAACTTTGTTTAGGATTTTGTATGTCTGTTCCTGATGTTTCACTTACAATTGCAGGAATGATGAGTGAAAAAGAAGTCATAGAAAACTCCGACGTATTAGATATGATTCCAATGAATAAAAGACAGATTGAAAATATAATAAAATTTAATAAAGAGAATAAGCATTTCCCGAATTTTAACTGTTAGCAGGATCGTCGTTTTTAACCCAATCCGCAAGTGATTTTTCATAAAAATTAAAATCTAAACCATTATGATTTGTAATTGTGACATATTGATGTATTTTTTTTATCAAAAAAAATTTTTCAACTCCAGAAATCAGAGTTTTTATTAATTTTAATTTTTGCATATTAGTTCTTCCAGTTCTAATATCAAGATTCATTAGACATATAAATTCATTTTTTGCTCTTCCAAGACTTAAATTTGTATCCCCTAATTCTCTTATTGATATAGCGATATGATCTTTCCCTGTTTCCATAATTGTGGAAAAACTTTCTTCCACAAAACTTACAAATTTTTTTTTTGATTCTTTGTTTAACTTTTTGTTTATTTCAAATTGAAGGTGAGGCATTATTTTATTTAAAAAGTAAGATAGAATAATGTAAAGTGAAAAATTTTTATCATATCTTAGGTCTTTCATTTGAACCAGCTCCAGAACAGCAACTCATTGAGGCAGCTTATAGAGCTTTAGTAAAATTATATCATCCAGATGTTTATAAAGGAGATAAAAAATCACTAAAGAGGAAAATAAGTGAAATTAATGAAGCATACGATACACTTAGTGATTATAAAAAAAGACAAGATTACGATAAAAATCTAAAAAAAGTTCAGATAGAAAAATCGTTTCAGTTTACTGATGATGAATTTGAAGATAAGGATTTATTTAATAGTAAATATATTGACGAGGATTGGGAGATAGCCTTACTTGTTTACCCAGAGTTGGAAAATATAAAAGAAACTCTACTTAAATATAGTTCAAAATTAAGCTTTCAATTTCAATTTTATTTACTTGAGACCAAAGAGTTTAATAAATTAAATGATGTAGAAAATAGATTTATAAGTGCTTTTCTAGAAAGAAAATTTGGAACTTCATTTGAAATAAAATCACTATCAAAGTTTTTAATTGAAAATAATTACCAAAAAAATGCAAAATATCTTAACAAATTAATTCAAGTTCTTGGTACTAGAAGTGAAAACAGAATTATTAAAACTTTTTTTAAACAATTTCCAGACATAGATGATATCTATAAAAATCAACAATATAAAAAAAAAGAAAGCTATATAAATTTTTTTGAAAAATATCAAAATTATCTTCTAATGCTTTTGGTGTTTTTTTTAATTACCTTTATTTTTATTGTCGTGTCTGTTTAACTAAAATATTTAAAATTTTACCAGGGAATACTATCCTCTTCATGAAACAAACCTCCAGTTGGACCTTTTTCATCAAGAGTAGCTAATCTAAGGGAAGTCTTATAACTCTCTTCAACTTCCATAGGAGCTTTTGGTCCACCTAGTTCAGTTTTTACCCAGCCAGGATGACCAGAATTAACTTTAATATTTGTATCCTTTAGCTCTAAAGCTAGATGAATTGTATAAGCATTTAGAGCTGTCTTGGAAGCATTATATGCAAATTCTTTTGCCGGTGCTATTGGGGAATCTTTGGCTGAATGGAGTGTTAACGAGCTAAGAATTGTTGAAACGTTAACTATTCTTCCTGCTTCTGACTTTTTAATCAGAGGAAGCAATTTTTGAGTAAGAGAAATAACAGCAAAAAGATTGGTTTGAAATGTGTCTTTTATATCTTTATCGCTGACACTTGAGCTATTTGTGACAAATAAGTCGTTCGTCAGTAGTACCCCAGCGTTATTAATCAAAATATCTAATTTTTGATATTTTTCGGCAATAAATTCATGGACTTTTTTTGGTGCATTTAAATCAAAGGCGTCATACTGCACAAGATCAGCATCATATCCAAGGGAAGTTATTTTTTCTAATGCTTCTTTACCTTTATCTATATTTCTAGAACCGAGAATAACCTTTATACCATTCTCTGCTAATTTTTTTGAGGTTTCAAATCCAATACCTCTATTTGCTCCAGAAACAAAAGCTACTTTTGTCATAAAAATTCCTTTTGAAAAAAATTTAAATAAAAATTAGTTACTTTTAATAAATCAATTTAATTACAATCCAATGATAGCTCATTAAAACTTAGATTTCACTATAAAAGTAAAGTTAAGAATATTTTAATTCAAGCGAAAAGTAAAAAAGAAATTTAAAGATGCTATTTTTATCTTCTAATTTTAGAACTAAATAAATAATGAGATGAATTTCATGATTTCTTTCAATAGTTAACCATTACAGAGGCATATTAAAATTTTATAAGTTTTTGTTTATTTTTTTAATTTTAAAAAAAAAATAAATAGCTTGTAAATGCGAATGATAATTATTATCATTACAGTATGAAAGAAAAGGAATTTAATGAATTAATGTTACAGATAATAACAAATGTAATTGAACAAAAACATGAAAAACACTTTGTGTATAATAGAATATTTAGAAAATTGATGACTTCTAGTAAACCAAATAAACTTAAGCTTGCAAAATATATACTCGGAAGATTACTCAGGGAGTCCTACAGAATCTTTTTTAATGCACAAATTAATGCAACACAAAATTGCCCTCATCAAAATAATATAGATGAACCAAACAAGGTTGTTTATCATTGAAGATAATCACATCTGCTTTAAATTGAATTTTTATAAATAAAAATATTCTTTCCTATTTAACTTCAATAAAAATTAATTACGTTTATTTTTTTTAAAGATCATTTCAAAATTCAAAAAATAGTACATTTTTATTTGCCTATTTCTATTATGGAATAAGAATTGCTAAAAATTGATATGAATGAGAATACTATTGGGACAGTTATAGGAAAACATGGCACATTTCATTTTTGCCATTATGATGAATTTATCGGTCTCTCAATTAGGGAATATGGAGAATATTCAGAACTTGAATTGAAAACAATTCTAAAATTTATAAAAGAAGGAGACACTGTTTTTGATATAGGTGCGAACATTGGATGTTTTTCTGTTCCATTTGCAAAAAAAGTTGGTTCAAATGGAAAAGTATTTGCTTTTGAACCTCAGCCTTTAATTAACAAATTATTAAGAAAAAATATTCAAGAAAATAATCTAAACAATGTTAAAGTTATTGGTGAAGGGCTAGGTGTCAAAAATGAAATATTAAAATTAGATGACTTTGATTATTCAAGTGTAGGTAATTTTGGTGGAATTAGTTTTATTGGAAGAAATAACCAAAAATATGCTAAAAAAAAAACTAATAAAAAACATAGTATAAAATTCACCACTCTTGATGGATTTATAGATATAGAGCAATGTAATTTTTTAAAAATTGACGTAGAGTTAATGGAATTAAATGTTCTTAAAGGAGCAAAAAATTTTATTAAAAAATTCAGACCGACCATTTGGATTGAAAATCATCGAAAGTATCCAAACTCTTTAAATAAATATCTTTTAAATATTGACTATAAACCATTTTGGGCAACAACTATGCTGTATAATCCTAACAATTATTTCGTTAATGATAAAAATTACTATATAAACTCAGCAACAATTAATACTTTGGCAATTCCAAAAGAAAAAGATTCATCATTTGTTGATAATGATTGGTTTAATGAAATATTAGATGAGTATACACAACCAATAAATGCACTTACAAAATAAAAAATTAGATTTACATTAATAAGCAATTGTTTTAGAGGATAAATATCCCTAACTATATATTTTATTTATATGAGACAAACTTAGCAGCTTTAAATTAGTATATGTATTGAATTACTGCAGATTCTATTAATTGTTGAGAAGCTTAATCAATTTCTTTTCTAAATTCTTACTTATTAGATTTACTCCTTTAGGATTAGGATGCTTTCCATCTGTTAAATTTAATTCCGGATTAAGTGCTACACCGTCAAGCAAAAAAGGTAAAAAAGAAACTTTATATTTTTTTGCAAGTTCAGGATATATTTTATCAAATTCATTCTTATATTTTTCTCCAAATGACTCTTGGGATACCATGCCAGCTAATAAAACTGTAATTTTTTTTTCTGTTAAGATTTTAAGAATCTGACTTAGATTTTTTCTCACAAGACTAGGACTTATTCCTCTCAACATATCGTTGGCTCCAAGACATAAAATTACAATATCTATTTTTTTTCCTTCAAGCAACCAACTCAGTCTGTTAAGCCCGCCCGATGTTGTATCTCCAGATACGCTTGCATTTAATATTTTTACATTAAAACCTTTTTCTTTGAGACTTTTTTGTAAAACAGTTGATAAGTGAAACTCTTCGTCTAAACCATAGCCAGACATTAAACTATCACCAAACAGTACAATTTCTTGGTTACAAAAAACTTTTGCTGGTATAAAGTTTACTCCGACAATAAATATAAACAAATACTTAAAAATGAAAAAATTATATAAATTAGAAAACATTAATCTTAACTATCACGTAAGTGGAAATGATATCAAGGTTTTAAAAAATATAAATTTTGTAATCAAAAGAAATGAAAGAGTAGCTATTGTAGGAGAAAGTGGTTCTGGAAAAACAAGTTTATTGATGCTTATGTCGGGTTTAGAAAGACCAACGAAAGGTTCAATTTTTTTTAATAATGAAAATTTCTCAGAAATAAATGAAAAAGAAAGAACACAAATAAGAAAAAAAAAAATCGGGTTAATTTTTCAGCAATTTTATCTCTTACCAAATTATACTGCTCTTGAAAATGTCATGTTTCCAATGCAAATAAATTCTATTGATGATGAAAAAAGAAAAGCTAGTTCAATCCTGTCAGATATAGGTTTAGCTCATCGATTAAATAATTTACCATCTGAATTATCAGGTGGTGAACAACAAAGAGTGGCAATTGCCAGGGCAATATCATTAGAACCAGAAATTATTTTAGCTGATGAGCCCACCGGCAATTTAGATAGAAAAAATACAGAACTCGTTTCGGATTTATTATTAGATTACTCTTACAAAAAAAAAATTAGTTTAGTTTTAGTAACTCACAATATGACTCTAGCAAAAAAGTGCGACAAAGTTATAAAGTTATTAGATGGACACATAAAAGTTTAAAAATGGCTTCACCAAAATACTTTCAGTTTTTTATTAAAGAACTTAGTAAAAATAAATCAAAGATTACAAGGGTTTTTTTTACTATTTTTATCAGTTTATTGATTTTTTCTTCAGTCACAATTTTAAACAATAGTATTGAAAATGAAATAAAAAATAATTCAAGAGTTCTTCTTGGGGGTGATTTAGAATTATCTACTAAAAATGCAGCCTTAGATTTAAGTCTTTTGAAAAAACTAAGAGAAAGTTCTGTTATAACGGAGGTTATTGAGTTTACATCTATTATAAGAACTAAAAATGAGGAAAATAAAACGACAAGAATAAAAGCAATTGATAATTTATACCCACTACTTGGTAAAGCAATTGTTGACCCTGTTAATTCGTTAAAAATACTTAAAACTAAACCTAATGCAATTTTAATTGATAAAACAACTCAGAAAAATCTAAATTTAGAACTTGGTGAGAAAATAAGAATACAAAATATTTCATTTGAAGTCGTTGGGTTTATTAATGCTTTGCCTGATATAGGAGGGTTTTTTCTTTTTGGCGATCAAGCATTAATACACAAATCTAGCTTAGAGGATTTGAAAGTTGATAACCTTGGAAGTTTTTTGAGGTTTAAATATAAAATTATAAACAAGGATAAAAAAAAATTACCAAATAACATAATAAGTAAAAATAAAAATCTTGAGATTAAATATCCTAAAGATGTAAGTCAGAGTTTAAGAAGGGGCATTGAAAATTTTATCTATTTTTTATCAATTATCTCAGCATCAGCTATTATTATTTCTGGTCTTGGATTAAAAAACTCCTTATTTTCATTTTTAAGTAACAATCAATTTAAGATTGCTATTTTTAAATCATTAGGGCTTAGCTCCCAAAATATAAAAGCATTATACTATGGACAAACTCTAATAATTCTTATTTTTTGTTCACTTTGTGCTTATATTTTAAGTTTATTTATAATTTCTTCCATTGACCATAATCTCCTAAATTTTTTAAATATTAAATTAAATGTTAAATTTAAAATTTATGAATATTTAATAATACAGTTTTTCAGTATTTTAGTTTTCTTTATATTTTCTAAACCAGTGTTAGATAGCGTTGATCAAATTAAAGTAGCCAATTTATTTAGAAACAGTAGTACACACATAAAATTAAATTATAGCCGAAGGTCAGTTTTAGAAATTAGCTCATTTGTATTAATCTTTATTTTCTTTTTTTGTATTTTGAATGCTAAACCAGAGCAAACAGCGATATTTTTCTTTTTTTTTATAGTTATTAGTTTTTTCTATTTTTTTTTATCAAAGTTCTACATTTTATTTTTAAATAAAATTAAAAACGTTGAAAATATCTCTTTAAAAATGGGTATTAAAAATTTAAAGGCATACAGTAGCCTTAATTCAATAATAATAATGACTATGGGATTGGGAACAACAGTATTATTTTTTCTAGGAATTTTGTCTTCAAATATTAACAAGGAACTAAATACATCAATCCCCAAAAACGCTCCACATTATTTTTTTCTCGGGATTCAACAAAATGAATTAAATTTATTTTTAGAAGAAATTCGCCAAATTGATTATGAAGCAAAACAAATAATAGTACCCATGATATCGGCTAGAATTGAAGCTATAAACAATAGAAAACCAAAAGAAATAATCAATAAAAAAAATAATAGTTTCTGGTTCATTAATGGAGAAAGAAGAATATCATGGTCAGAATACCCACCGACTAATAACCCAATTGTTAAAGGTAAATGGTGGGATTCAGATCAAAAAAAGAACCTACAACTTTCATTGGACCAAAAAGTTGCAAGTGATCTCAATCTTAAAATTGGTGATTCAATTACATTCAATATCTATGGTAATTCAGTTAAAGGAATAATTACGAATTTAAGGAAGGTTAATTATAAAGACCTCAACATTAATTTTGCAGTTTTATTTAATCCTGAGTACGCATCAAAAATTCCTCACGAATTTATGGCTACAGTCAAATTTAAAAATGATGAGAATGTAAATATGAGAAGTTTATTTAAAAAATTACCAGCTATTACATATATAAAGCTATCAGAATACATAAATAAGACAAAAAATTTCTTAAACAAATTGTTTTTTATAAGTATTTTAATTTCAGGTTTAGTGATATTCATAGGACTAATTGTAATATCAAATGCTGTAAGTGTAATAGGAAATCTAAAAGTTTATCAAAATTTAGTTTTAAGAATTTTGGGTCTTGAAAAATCTAACCTTCTCAAATTAATAATTTTTGAATCTTTGATCCTCTTTATTCCCATAATTTTTTCATCTTTAATATTTTCAGTAATATTTTCGTATTTTTTTATAACAACCTTTTTTAGTATTAGTTGGTATTTTTCAATTACAATACCTTTGATTATTTCTTGCTTTTTCTTATTTGTACTAGTTTTGACATTATTAGTTTCAAATAGAAGGTACGTAAATTTTAGTGCATACCAATTATTAAAGAGTGGATAAATATTTTTATTAAAGCATTAAATCAAAGAACAGTATTTACGAGGGCAAAAGTAATCGTCAAAAAATAAGGATATGATTATATTTATACGTTTTTTATATAAAAAAAGATTTCCTGTATAACCTTTTTAACATATCAATCAGAAATTTTGGAACCCAATGTTTAATTTTTAACAAAATGAAAATTTTTACTATAGCCTTGTTTATTTTGAATTTTAAACTACCAAAAAATCCGTTAACTGTTAGATATTTTTTACAAATATCGTAAGCTTCTTTTTTACTTTTTTCGATATTCCCATTAGTATTTACATATGTCTCATAATTGATAAAAATTTTTAGCCTACTATCCTTTTTTATAGGACGATGACAAGGATATCCGGTAACCCATTTCCATTTCTCCATTGGAAAACATATTTTTTTGGTGTCATCATCTATCAAATCATTTCTTATAAAGAATGCATCTAAAAAAGGTACGACCCAAAGTAAAGAATATCCGTTTCTTACAGCAACCATATTCAGTGCTTTAAGAGAAGCTCCATAACCTCTATCTCCTTGCCAGTATTCTTTTGGATTATTTGGAAAAGTGACTGCAAATTCAATTGGAAAATTTGCATTATATTCAACTGAAAAAACCATTGCTTTATAATTCTGAACAACAGCTTCAAATAGCCATAAATCTGTTGAATCAACATCAATGGAAATATACTCTGGTTCTTTTGGAACATTGTAGCGCTTGAATAAACTAGAGATATTTTGCGAAGTTAAAAAATGTTTATGAAGATTAATTTTAAGGTTTTCATTTTTCCCGTCTAAAAGTAAACTGCTCCATTTATGTTTTAAAATTAAAGAAGATACATTTGCACCTGTACCGGACAGAAGATCTTTAGAATTAAAACCAAATTCAACACAGAATGGTTTTTTATTTCTAGGCTCAACATTAAAAAAAATTATATCTAAAAGTTCATCCTGATAAGATTGGGAATATGTTCCCGAACCAAAAGATCTTTTTTCAAGATTTTTTATCCATTTCTTCATAAATTAATCTCATTATAAATGTTTAGATTGTAGATACTAAAATACATTAATTTTAGATTTTTAAAAGAAACATCGTTCTTATTTTACTGCACAAAAATAAAAAATGTACCCAGATAAATTAGCTTAAAAATAAAGTCTTTAAATGGCAATTAATTTATTTTAGGATAATTAATAAAAATATTTAAGTTTATGTTTTTAAGAAATCTTTTTTATAACATAGTTTTTATTTTCACCTTTTTAGTTAATAGTTCTTCTTTTTCTGAAACTATTAACGAAGAATGTGAAAATTTTGATGTTAATTATTCAGAAAACGAATTTTTAACAGATAGAGAACAGGTTGAAGCAATGGACGATGCTTTAATTGAATCTTTAAATAGATTTGAAGAGTGTATTAAAGCAAAAGCAACTGCAAGAAAAAATACTCCTAACGATAGTGTGGAAAAGTTATCAAATGGGTTGCAAGAGCTGAGAGGCAATAAATTTGGTGAAAATCAAGAATCAATTGGATCTTATAATGAACAGAATCAGAGTGGTGAACAAAACCAGAATCAAAATCTTAGAAGTGAACTTACAGATTCGATAAACAAAAAAAATTTAGGATCAAATGGAAAAATACCTGAAGATATTCCTATTGATAACAATGATGATGTATTAGCTCAACAAATAAAGAACGCGGCATTAAATGAAAAAGATCCTGAAAAACAAAAAAAAATATGGAACGAGTATAGAAAATATAAAAATTTGCCGCTTGAAGATTGAGTTACCATGCAATTTATGTTTTAATTATAATAGGAAATTATAATTATGAGACTTACTTCTTTAGTAATATTAATAGCTTTCTTTCTTTCTAGTTGTAAAACTACGCAGTCGCTTATGGATTTTGGTCCAAAAACCTCAAATCAAATTCTTGAGGAAGAAAAGGTTCAAGATTTTGCTGATGATTCTAGACCAAGGCTGGATGTTGCAATAGCTGTATTTGATCCAAATACTCCTAAGTCTAAAAACGAGGATGTCTGGGAACAATTAAGAAAAGCTGAATCAATCAGATTCGCATATAAACTTAAGCTACATATTGAAAAGTTAGATAAATTTGGGGCTGTCAGAGTAGTTCCTGACTTGAACGCAACAAGTGATTTGTATATTTCAGGAAAAATCATGGAATCAAATAGCGAAGAAGTTGAATTGGATATTAAAGTAGCAGATATCTCAGGTAACTTATGGATTGATGACGATTTTGAACACCAAGTGCCAGAAGATTTCTACACTAAAGGAGGATATAACGAAGACTCTTATGACCCAGTTTTTCAGAAAATTGCAAAAAAAATTGAAGAAAAACTTCAATTTGTTTCTACCAAAAACCTTGATGATTTAAAATACATTAGTGATTTAAGATTCGGTATGAATCTCTCTGAAGAATCTTTTTCAGAAAATATTGATAAAGATGAAGATGGAAAATACTTCATCAAAGCAAAACTTGACAGTTCTGATCCAAAATATCTTAGATTATCAAATTTAAGAGTTCGGGATCAATTATTTATTGATGAACTTCAAGTTTTTTATATGAATTTTGACGAAAATATAGATACAAGTTATTTAACATGGCAGCAACAGACATTTCAGGAAAAGCAAGCTGAAAGTAAAGCCAAGGGTGAGGCAGTTGGTAAAGCAATTGGTGGAATTTTATTGCTTGGTGCAGCAGTACTTGCTGCTGTAGCTGGCGCAAATTCTGGTGATGCTGGCGGCCAAGCTTTAGGTACATTGGGCGCTGTTGGCGGAGGCATGGCTGGGGCATCGCTTTTACAAGATAGTTTTAAGAAGAGTGAGGAAGCTAAAGTTCATAGAGATGCAATTAATGAACTTGGCCAATCTTTAGAAGTTGAAATGACATCTAAAGTAATAGAATTAAATAATGATACTGTAGAATTGACTGGGACAGCTAAAGAACAATTTTCTCAATGGAGAATCTTCTTAAAAAAGATTTATGAAAAAGAAAAAACTCCTGAGGTTGAAATTCCAGCTACCATCTAATTGATAATTCAATTTTTTGTTGCTAACAAATGAAATTCCACAAAATAATCTTTTTAATACTTATTTCTTTGATAAGTAACAAAATTTTTTCTAAAGCAAATTATGAGTTGACCATGCAATGTATAGATGGAGAAAATAAACTAACAAAATATATAAAATTCAAAAATAATATTTGTCTAATAACTTCCAACCAAGAAAAGTGCAAGCAATTCACCTCTTCTGACGATTTAAATCTTACTTATGTTACTGAGGATAATAATAAAATTGAAATTATTGATTTTAAAAATAAGAAAATTACATCAACAACCAACAACGATTTTACAGAATTTAATTGTCAAAATTTTGAGAGAAACACTACCACAAATAAAAGTAATAAAATAAAAGACGACTTAGAAAATTTATCTTACAAAACTGAGAATATTAATTTAAAAAATGCAAAAGAAGTTTTTCTAAACAAGAAAATTAAACTTGAAAAATTTTTTTATAATTCATTACTTGTTTGGAATTTTAATTACTTTCAACAAAATATTGAAAAAATTGAGAATATGAGAAAAGAGATTACTGTAATAAAAAATAAAGGAAACTTTATTGATGCTATAAAAAAAGTTGATAAGACTGAAATTGAAATAAAAAAAACCAACACGAAACTTGAAGAAGATTTTAATAATTTTTTTTCAAATGCAAAATCAAATTACAGCGATTTATCCTATTTAAAAGCAGATGAAAACATAAAGAATGCCCTCAAATTAAAACCTAATGCTCCAGAGGCTAAAAAATTAAGAACTAAGATAAAAGTGCTTCCAGAAAAAATTCAAATTCTTGAAAGCTTAGAGACCGCCAGAAGCGAGAATAATAAAAAAAAAGAATTACTTTTAATGCAAAAGCTCAGTCAAATAGAAAGAAACACTGAATTAGATGATGAAATAAAAAATTTAAGTCTCACAATAGCTAAATTAGAATTTGCAAAGAAAATGAATAAAGCAGAAAAATTTTTTAAAGATGGAAATATTAAAGATGCAGAAAACTTCCTAATCAAAGCAAAAAAAATTTTACCAAATAGACCTGAGATAAACTTATTTGAGGACAAATTAGATAAACTTAAAGAAGAAAAAATAAAAAAAGATTTACTTACTAATTTTAATGTTGCTTCCACTAATGATGATTGGGAAAGTTCATTGCTTAATCTCAAGAAAATTGAAAAACTAGAAAGTAATGATGCTTTTATTAGAGAAAAAATTGAAATGACAGAGGAAATTTTATCTTTAAAAAAAAGTTTAAAAAGTCATTCCAAAAACTTACATAGGTTAACGAATCAAAAATTTAAAAACGCGGTTCTCAGTGATCTTAAAAGTTCAGAAAAATACTTGGATATAAGTCCATCGCTTCAAAAAAATTATCTTGAGGTCTCTGATATTATTAAAAAATCTGAAACAAAAATTAATGTAAAAATTTTTTCAGATAACGAAACTCTTATAGAAATTAGAGGTATTGGTAAAGTTGGGAAAGTAGAAGAAAAAATTATTCAGCTTCCTCCAGGAAAATATTACTTTATAGGAAAAAAAAAAGGTTTTAGAGATATTTTTTTAGATATCAATTTGACGGAAAATGAGCCTGTTCAATTGAAAATTATTTGCCTGGAAAAGATTTAAAAAATTACCTGGGCAAAGCGATAAAAGTTCCGTTGTTTTGTTTCGTTATTTCACGCATAATAATTGAAAATCTATCTGTTGTATCTTGAGCAAGAAAACCAATTGCATGAATTCTTGTCTTGAATTTTTTCTTTTTATTTAAATTTGTTATTTTATTAATTGCTATGTCATAATCTCCGCCTGTATAATCGTCTCCCATCACATAAATTGCTACAGACTTTTTAGGATCTGAATATTTTATAAGTGCCCATTCAATACCTTCTAGAGGACTACTGTTTGAGGCAATAACCCACATTTTGAACAATTTTAATGAATTTTTACGCCAAGTTGGTGTATCTGGTATCCATTTATTTTTGTAACCAGAAATGAGAGGAACTCCCATATCATTCAATATTTGAAAACCCTTGACGTTTGGGTGAATTTTTAAAATATTTTCAATTTTGTTAGAAACTTTATCCCAGATCGTCAACATACTTCCAGATGTATCAACTATAAAAATGACATAGTCGCTATCTACAGGAATTCCACCAACTTCAATATCCCTTACAATTTCCTTTTTCTTTTTCAGTGAATAGGACTTGAGATTATTCTCAACAAGTTTTAACGCTTCTGCAGAATCTTTAAGATCTTTTTTCTTTTCTTCAATTGATGTGAGTGAATTTTGTTTATTTTGTATAGAATTCTTAACCTCTAAAAATTTTTTATTAATTTCTAAAATCTTATTATTTAATTGTTCTTTTGTTTTCTTTAATTGATCATTAATTTCTCTTAATTCATTTATTTTAAAAATGTAACTCTCATTATCTTCGTCATAATTTTCAATATTTTCACTGGGATTAAATTTATAAATTAACACCAACATGACAATAGCCCCAAACCCACAAGATATAACATCTAAGAATGAAAAAAGTGTATTTTCTAAATCCCTTTTTTTTTTCATTATGGCCAACTTTTTGCTGGACTTATTAATATACCACCTGTGTCAGAGGCCCATTTCCACATTTCAGGTGAGGCTTGGGGATCTCCCTCCACGGGTAGTAGAATTATATCTATTTTTGCTCCATTGGTGCTTACATATTTTATACTCTGATTAAATAATTTTACTCTACAATCACCAGATATTTTATTTGAGGAACCAATAATAGAATCACATTTATTAAATGGATTCAAACTTTTGAATCTTTCTCCACCAAAAGTTGGTAATCCATCTGTTATTAGATAAATATTTGTTGGTTTAAATTTTGCTGCCTGTATTAAAGCAGATAACAAATTTGTGGGCCCGTCAGGAGTTATATTATTTAAACCTAAAAAAATTTTTCTTAAATCATTTTTATTTTTGGTTTGGAAGGATTCTTTGGCAATATATTTTGCTGTCTCACTAAACCGTATTACAGCAATATCACTGTCTTTTGGTGCTCTAGCTAAAATCCACTTTACAATTTCTAAACTTCTCTTCCACTTTGGACCTTTTTTTTTTTCTTCGTCAGGTAGATTCTTCCTTTTAATAATTTCTAATAATTTTTCATCTGTCATTGATGAACTAGAATCAAGTAATATACAAATTTTTTCTCCTACTATTGTAAGACCCTCAATATAATTTTCTTCATAAAATTCATCATTTGAAATAGGATCTTCAATAATTTGCTGCGGCATTTTAGATATTTTTTCTTTCAGTTGAGAGACCTCTTTGTTGACATCTTGAGTATTTTTGTTTGCACTTTCAATTGTTTTCTCTAAAGTTACAAATTGCTTATTTATAGCGGACAATTTATTCTTTTCATTTTCTATATCTAACTCTAATTGTTGATTAGCAATACTTAGTTCTTGATTAGAACTAGTAAGGCTTTCAATTTGCTCTATTAATATTTCATTATTAGTATTTGATTTTTTAATCTTGAAAGTAGGTTTATTTTCTAATAATAAAAAAATTATTATTACTCCGCCTAAACCGCACGCCATAATGTCTAAAAATGATAAGCTAAAATCATTGTTACGTTTCTTCTTTTTCATAATTTATGTAAATTTAGAATAAAGATATTTTTCACAATATTCTTGAATATCAACTAAATTTTCATCTTGTAGCTTTTGTAGCTGATGGAAAAAAAGCATTAAAATTAAACTAATGATTAATGCAACAAAAGTTGAATTAAAAGCTATTCCCAAATTTTCAGTCATTAATGAAATATTTCCCGCAATTGCCTTATCAGCATTTGATAATGCTAATCCAATGCCTCTGACAGTTCCAATAAAACCAACAGAAGGTATGGCCCATATTAAATATCTAATCATTGCGTTATCACTATCTTGTTTTGTTGATAGCATTTCAATACTACTTTTAATTGAATCCGAAACATTTTGAACATTTTTTGTTTGAGAGTATCTAAGTAATGCAAGATTTATAGATTCGATAAGGGGGGTTTCTTTAAGATTTTTATCAAGCTGATTATTTAATTTGTTAATAACTTCTTCTGCTGTTTTTTTAGTTTCAATTTGTCTTTCAATAAGGTCAATATTAAAAAGATAGTTTGAATTGATAATTTTAAGACATTTTTGAAGTATTAAAAAAACTCCCCAAATTAACAATATGAAACAAATTTCTTGTTCAATGTCTTTTACAATAATATAGAAATTTCTAGGGACAGACGTTTGCGTGTTCTTGGCTGTTTCAATTATCAAGTTTGCTTCAGGTCTTATAAAACCAGAAAAAATAAAATGTACAATGATAACTATAAAAATTAAAAATAAAGAGTTCTTGAGTAAATTATTCATTAAATATCAACCGGAAAAGAAATTGGAGTATTTAACGAAATACTCAGGCCTCCAGCCTCAATAATATTGTAGCATATAAAACATGTAAAAATTAACATGATAAAAATTATTATTTTTTTTTTTAAGTTCATAAATATCTTGCTATTCTAAAACCAGTTGTCTCATTTCCATTTATACCATTTTCTCTATAGCTAGGCCTAATTTTTGTTAATGTACCAGAACTCCAGTTTGCACCTTTAATTACATGACTGGACCCCTTTTTCTTACCTAATGGATCTTTTTCTATTTTATCGGAGAAAGTAACTGTATAATAATCATGAACCCATTCACTAAGATTACCTGATAAATCAAATAATCCAGATTTTTCCTTATTGAAACTGCCAATTTCTGCAAGATTTTCATAACCATCATCATAATCTTTTACATAGTTCCTTTGATTGCTTTGAGCACTTTCATCAGCAATATTAAGATAATTATCGGGAATTATAAAACTATCACCCCAACTAAATTTGGTTGATTTTTTCTTGTTGGCTTTTCTTGATAACCATTCCCATTCAGCTTCAGTTAGTAATCTATAACCATTTGCATTTTCCTTGAAATCAATTAGTTTGCCATTTTTTATGACATAAAATTCCTCAAGTTTTTCTTTTTTACTTAACCAATTGCAGAAAGCTGCAGCTTCAATCCAAGAAACATTACTTACAGGGAAGTTTATATTTGCAGATGATTTATTTTTTTTAAAATTGGCAAAATTTTCATTTGATACTTCGTATAAAGAGACATAAAAGGGTTTAGTAAGATTCACTTTTCTCAAAATTTCATTTGCTCTTTGCCCTTTTTCATGGCGTTTGGCCCCTAATTGTAATACATCACCCTTTGGATTAAATAATTTCATTTCTATATCAATAGAATTACTGTAGGAGGGTTTTGCCTCTTGTAATCTTGCTAATTTTTCATCAATAAGATTAATATTTAAAATTTTTTTTTTATCTGCGTTGGGCAAAATATTATTGATTACAGACCTGAAGTTTTTTTTTTTAATTTCAATAGTCTGTTGGATGGTTCTCAGTTTAACAAGTTTAGGTGTTTGACCAGATAATTTTCCATTAATCCAAATTTCTGCCTCTGGTTGTGAAATAATTTCAACAGCACCATATTCTTCTTCCAAATTAATGGTCTCAGTTCTTTCTTCATTAGGTTTTAAATTTAAATTTAGAGATTTTTTTTTAAAACCAGGTTTTTCATATGAAACAATATATTCATTATTAGATTTAAGGTTTATAAATTTATCAGTTTGAAAAACCAGACCATTAATATTTAAAATCCCCCCTTTTGGTTTCGCTGTGACTTTTAATTTTGCTTCAATAAGTTCTAAAATATAGTCTCTTTGGTTTACTTTATTTTGATTTGTAATAATTATGGTTTCATTGATTTTTTCAAAATTCTTTTTTTTAATTTCAATCATGTATTCACCGCCCTGATCTTTAAAAATTATTGGGGTTTGTCCAATTTTTTTTTGGTTAATAAATACATTTGCATTAGCAGGCTCTGAATCTATTTTTATAAAGCCATTTATATTTTTCAGTTCTAAATCAAGGTTTTTGGGTTCCCCTTTTTCAATAATCACATTAGTATTTTTTCTTTCAAAAAAAGGGTTATTAACTGCTAAATTATATTGTCCGGCAGGCAAGCTTATTTCTAATTTTTCTCCTTGAAAAATAAATTCATCATTAAGAAACCATTGGGTATTTTTATTTTTATTATTGGTATTTACATTTAAAATACCTGGAAGTTCAGTCATCAAAACCTCGTGAAATTTTCCTTTGTTTTCTTGAGGAATGGTTTCAATAATTTTTTTATACCCTTTTGATGATACGGAAAAAACAGGTTTTGAATAAAATGAATAAATATAATTGTTAAAACTTAGGTCTAAAAAATTCTTAGATTTTACTTTTGCGTTCAATTTTGCTTCTTCGGGTAAAACAATTATTTTAGTACCATTTGAGAGAAGTAAAAAAAAATAGACAAAGATTGAGATAAATCCAATAAAACCTAGTAAATAAAAAGATCTAACTTTGTATTTTTCTCTTTCTCTTTGTAAAACAGTATTGATGTCATTCATAAATTTCTCTTAAAAAATTCTAACTTTGAATAAAAAACACTCCTTAAATTTTACAAAAATTTTTTAAATATTACTAAATTTAAAATTTTTTTTAATCTTTATTTTTTCATTTTTTTTTTCACTAGATTTCATTAAAATAACAAAATGTTTATTTTTCTATTTTGTGTATTTTTTTTTTATTTATTTTCTCAGTCCTTCGCTGATACTTGTAACCCTCAAAATTTAAAAATAGATTTATTAACAGAGTTTTATACATGTAAAACTGACGAAAGACTTGAATATTTGAAAAATTATTCATCCGTGAGAAGTTGGAATGAAAATAATATTTGTAAGCTCTGTCTAGAAAAATTACAATCAAAACAAAATATCAATACTACAAAAAGTTCAAAGATGACCCTTCAACAATCCAACGAACCTCAAGAAATAACTAACAAATCAATTGATGATAAGATAAACAAACAAGAGTCTTTTAAAGTATCAAATAATGTAAACACTGTCGGATACAATGACGCTCCTGCTGATCAAAAATTTATGAATAATTTGATTTATTCAACAAAACAAAAAATGTCTAAAAATATTAACTCAGCAAAAGAAAAATATATGTGGATTCAAGCAAGTAAAGAATTGTGTTCATCTAATGAGTTTGATGCTTTCGCCCCAAAAAAAAATTGGGTAGGACATGTAAAAAGCGTTATAGCAAATGATAGTGGAGAGATCCAAATTGAAATAAATATAAATGATTTCGGCAATACAATCTGGGATACGAATCTAAATAGCAAACTAATCAAAAAAGCCTTAAATTTCAAAGAAGCAGGACTTTTTAATTATAATTTAGAGGTATCAAGTTTTGTAAAGTTTTCAGGTAGTTTTAAAAGAGGAAAAATGAGTGAAAATGAATGTTTGGATGCTAGTGTTTTTAATGCGGAGCCAGACTTAGATAACCAAACTTTTTTTTTTACAATCTATGAAATTGAAGAATTAAGATGAATTTGAGAACTTCGTAAAGTTTGCGTCTAGATAATTATTCAGATGTATAATTTGATAGAAATTATAATCAAGATGATAAGAAAAAAAATAACAGTTCCTTATTAGAAATTTATGGAAGAATATTGGTTGCACCAAGAAGGTAAAAAGTAAACAATTAAATTTAATAAATTGGAAAAATAATAGTTTTTATTGAAGTTTATTATACATTAAATCTAGCTTCAGTATAAATTTATACTCTATTTCATTTCTAAAAATTCTTCTTTTTTTAAATTTTCTCATTTTGCTTAGTTGGCACTAATATTGCGAAAATCTTAATAATTATGCAAACAAATCAGAATTTCTTCCTTCCCGAATATATACAAGACTTCAAATGTATAGGAAAAGACTGCATTGATTCTTGTTGTGTTGGTTGGAATATAAAAATTGATAAAGCAACATATAAAAAATATAAAAATTCAACTAATAAAGAAATAAAATCAATCTCTCAAAAGTCTTTGATTAAAGACGATCTAAAATCAAATATTAATTACGGAAAGTTAGTTAACGAAAATAATTGTTGCCCCTTTTTAACTAAGGAAAAACTATGTAATGCATTTAAGTTAATGGGACAGCAAAGTTTATCAATTGGTTGTTCAACTTATCCCAGAGAAATAACAACATTTGATAAAATAGGTTTTATTTCAGGCTCATTATCATGTCCTGAAATTGCTAGATTATGCTTAAGTAAAAGAAATTTAAACATTAAAACATTAAAAAAAAAAAAATTACCAAATATTTTTAACTCTCATAATGTTTTCTCACTTCAAACTAAAAAAAAATTATCTGATAAAAAATTAAGGTTTGTAGAAGAAGTATTTTCTAAAATAAATGATAATAGTACGATTTTCAAAACTCTTAAACGAATAATCATCTCCTATGATAAAATAAATAGTAGTGAAAGTTCCATTAATAATTTTTCAAAAAGTGAAAATGAAAAAATAAAAAAAAAGTTGCTTCATACGGATGCAAATATTTTGGCAACATTTTGTTTTTCCAAATTAGTTGATAGAAGTAAATTGGGGAGTCAAAGTTCTAATGGTCTTGCTGATAGTAAAGGCGAATTCAGAGATTCAAGATTTAGGAAGATCTGTAAAAAATCAGCTTTTAAAAGTGACTATTTGTTTTCACCTAAAACAACTTTTGTTGAACAATTTACTAATATTTACAATACAAAATTCCAAAAATTTAGAAAAGAGAATGACTTTATTTTTAAAAACTACTTTATAAATGAATTTTTAAAAAATATTGATAGCATAATGAATTCTAAAAATTCGTTAAATAATTTCATTAGAAGTATAGTGTTTTTTATAACTTTGACAGATTTTCTTCTCGTTTGTCAATTATTTGAAGATAATAAAAAATTAACGATTAGTAGTTACGTAGAAGTATTATCGGCTGTTTTAAAGAGCATTAATCATTCATCTAAAGCAACACATGAACTTATTAATTTATTTAGAAAACTTGATAAAAATAATCTATCTAAAAGGTTGGTAGCTCTTTACTAATAACAACAAAATTATGGTACCCCTAGTCTGACTCAAACGGAAATGAACAGAAATTCAACGGATTTTTAATCAGTTGTGTTGGTGTCTAAGTCATTGATATAAATACAGATAAATTTTACTAATACATTTTAATTTTATACTTTTCAATGTTTAGTTTAATTATCAAAATTAATGAAGTAACATTAGAAAATAATGAAACCCCAAAAAAAAAACTTATTTGAAGAAAATTTTGATCCACAACTATTTGATGATCAACTAATAATAGAAAAACCTTATGTAGAAAATTTAATACATACTCCCTTTGAGAGTAATATAAAACTCGTTGATTTATTTTCTGGTATAGGTGGGTTTCATTTGGGTCTATTAGCTTCTTCATCAAAAAAAAATAAAGGAGTTAAAGTTGTTTTAGCATCTGAAATAGAAAAAAGTTGTAGAAATGTCTACAAAAAAAATTTTAGGTGTGACGTACAAGGAGATATTAATAAAATAAATATTAATGACTATAATTTTGATGCAGATATTTTAACGGCTGGTTTTCCTTGTCAGCCATTTTCAAATTCTGGAATGAAAAAAGGTTTAACAGATAAAAGAGGACAGTTTTATTATAAAATTGAGGAATTCATCAAAAAATTTAGAACAAAAAGTTTTATTCTTGAAAATGTCCCAGGTATAAAAAAAAACGGTGGAGGTAATTTCATTTCAAAATTATCATTTCAACCTCAAATAGTTGGCAAAACAATGAATTTCATTGAGGAAAATCTTAAAAAATTATCAGATTATAATATACGATGGTTGGAAATTGACTCAAGTACGTTAGGCTCGCCACAAGTAAGAAAGAGAGTCTATATAATTGGTGTTCACAAGGATTTTTCAAGTAATCTTCAATTCAATTTGAAGCCTTATAAAAAAAATCCATTTATGTCTGTAGTGAAAAAAATACGCATTAAAGACTTGGAGCTTTCATCATCACAATGTGCCAACATCAGATCTTTTATGCATAAACGACCAGCCCATAAAGACGGAATGAGAAGAGTAGGTCAAGCATATTTATGTAAGGGTGGTAACGTTGGACAAGGGTATCATGCCTATGGCTTAGTTCCTACACTAACTTTAGTTTGGTCAAAATTTATGCCGATATATTTTCCACATGAAAAAGAAAATCTTCCAAAAATCAATGTTAGTCATTTTGAACCTAATAGATTTTATGGAAAAGGTTATTTTAGAAAAGCTTCAATCAATGAAGTAATGAAACTACAGGGTTTTCCCGAAGATTTTTTTACTCATGAAAAAAGCACTTGTGCCTATCAACATGCAGGTAATTCTGTAAATGTAAAAGTTATAAGGGAGATTGCTGATAATCTTTTAAACTATATCTTGAAATAGTCTTTTAAAATTATTTCCCAATTTTTTGTTTTCTGGATAGTCTTGAAAATAAAAAATAATACCTTTAGTTTGACTTACATTATCTCTCAATCCATCAAAAGATGGTTCTATTTTTGTTAATCCATAAATTTGATTTTTTATTTTAATTGAAACTAATAATGATTTTTTTCCTTTTTCACTTTCATATATTTTTGAATTGACGTATAGATCAATTTCTTTTAATTTTTTTAAAATTTTAGAAAATTTGAAAGATTTTTTACCAAAAACAAGATAAAAATTTTCAAGATCTTTTTGATTTCCTGAAAAGGTATATTTAATAAATTCTATCAAACTATCTTTATCATCTTTCAAAACCTTTCCAAATTTTTCCAACTGAATATAAGCATTATTTAATTCTTCATTCCAAATTTTATACCATTCTTTTGGAAAAGATTTTTTTATAAAGGCCAATTTTTTATCCTTCTCATTAAGTTTACTGAACTGAATGTCTGTTAAAGAAGTATCACTAAATTTCAAATTTTGAGGGATTCTATTGGAAAACATTTTGATTATATTGAAACTGTCAAACGAACCACATAACTCAGCTTTCCCGTATGAGTTAGTTTTACTTAATTGACCAAGCTTAGTTGTAGTTTCATCTTTATAAGAAATATAGAAAATATCTTTATTGTTATCAATTATTAATAAGTCTACTTTTGATGTTTTTGAAGAAAGTGAATCTTTTTCTAAATTAAACTTTTTTTCTATTAATTTTTTTTTTTCATTATTCAGATTATCTATGTGTCCAATATAATTGGGGTTAATATCAAATGGTCTATCCATTTTTTCGTTTGAATCTAAATCTTTAATAAGTCCTTGAATTTTTCCATATTCAACAGTTATATTTTCTAAAGTAAATTTAGCACCATTAGGATTTTCTTTAATAAAATCCAAAAGTAACTTTGGATTTTTAAAAAAACTAAAAATTATACTTATTTCTTTGGAGCGAGACCCTTTTTTTCTTTGAAAACTCATAATGTAAAATAACAGACTTTTAGTTTCTTGATCGTTTTAAATAATTTTTTTCTTAAATTTTACCCCTAGTCTGACTCAAACGGACATGAACCGAAGTTCAACGGATTTTGAATCAGTTGCGTTAGTGTGTAAGTCATTGATTTAACAACAGATAAATTTTACTATCACACTTTACTATCACACTTTTTTTTCAAAATCTCTAAGAATACTCCTATGAATGTTAAAGCATTCACCTTAAAAAACAAGGATGTTAAGGTTGTATCTTTAAGTAAAGTTAATTGAGTTGTTGTAAATTATGAATTAATTTTACATTATTAAAAGGAGTATTTTGCTATGGTAAATTTAGGAAACTAAAGCATCAAAGTGTTTATGTTGTTCTAACCAACTTTTAATATTCATTATTATAAAATTGATTGATATGTAGTCTTATTTTCCTACCAAAATGGACACAAACTCTGTTTAAAAGAAATGAACTTAACGATTATTAAAATGATTTATTTACATACCAAATTAGTGATTGATCAAAAGAATTTGAATTAAGACCTTTTAAATATGCAATTGTTATATCAACTTCGTGCGGTGTATTTTTTTGAAAAGTTTTTTTAATCCCTAGTCCGTATTGATGTTTTTGATTAGTGTATGTGCTAAACTTTGAAATTTTCCCGAAATCACTACTTCCTGCGATTGCCAAATGAATATCGGATATAATAGGTTTTTTAAAGTAAATTAATGGAAAATATTTTAAAACCGTGTTTTTTGAACTTTTTCCATTGATATTTTTATAAAAACCAAAACCATTATTAAAAACAAAATACTTAAATTTATTTTGAAATAGAAATTTATATTCTATTTGATCTGAACTATTTTTCTCAGTGGCTAAATTAAATGAAAAAAAAGTTGAGAATAGAAAATTTTTGTTATTAATAAAATTATATTTATTTTGAAATTTTACTTTTGGAATTGCTAATGAACTATTTTTTAAATCAGCAATATGTAATTCAAAATCTGTTTCATAGCTTTTATTCCATCCTTTAACGAATTCTAATACTTGATGATATGTTTCATGATTTTCTTTTTTTCTATCAAGATTTATATGCCCCCTCCATTCAAAAAAAAAATTTCTGATTTCTGGGGATTCGGAAAATTTTATTGTTGGATTATCTATTTTGTGATGAGCTTTTATAGGGAATGAAAAAGCTAGATATATTATAGTAAAAAATGAAAATAATTTTATAGAAAAATTAAAAAACCAACAAAATTTATTTATAGTCATATATATGTATTAATTAAATACTCAGATGAAATTTTCAAAGGCAAATTTTAATATTATTATTGCAGGTATTTTTTCGACCTTAATAGCTATCGGTTTTGGAAGGTTTATATACACACCTATATTGCCCAATATGCAAAATGAATTATATCTAAATTCAACAAATATGGGGATGATATCCTCATTTAACTATTTTGGTTATCTTATTGGATCAATAATCCCAATTATTTGGAAATATAATAATTTCAGAAAAATGATTATTTTTTCTTCAATTATTTCTGTGGTTACAATTTGTTTAATGGGATGTACCACAGATTTAAGAATATTTTGTACATTAAGATTTATATGTGGGATTTCGAGTGCACTAAGTTTTGTATACACAATATCATTGATGTTTAATTTCTTTAAAGAATCTTTAAACAAAACCTTACAACTTTATCACTTTTCTGGAATTGGTTTGGGCATAGTTACTGGAACTACAATTGTATGGATAATTTCGACCATAGATCTTCTATGGACTCACCAATGGATTTTTGTAGGTTTGATTGGAGCATTACTTTGTACGGGCATTATTATTCTTATCCCTAAGAAATTAGATTATAAAAACGAAGATAGAAATTCAGTTAAAAGTAAACTGCAAATAAATTTTATCGTAATTTCATTGGGATATTTTTTCTTTGGTATTGGTTATATAATTTTCGGAACATTTATAAGTGCAATAGCTATAAATTCATTTGAAGTTTCTTTTTATCAGTATATGTCATGGATAATAGTAGGATTATTTGCAATTCCTTCGGTTTTAGTTTGGGATTGGTTATCTAGAAAAATTAGCACAGATTTGTTATTATTTTTTTCTTGTTCGACAGTTACTCTAGGTGTTGCATTTTTATTTTTTAACAATGTTAGTTACTTTTTTCTTGCTTGTTTACTTTATGGTTTAGGCGTTCCTGGATCCGTTGCATTAATTTTAGTTGAAGGAAAAAAAAGATTCATTGGTAATGTTAATATTTCTGTCGCTATAATGACCACTGCTTTTAGTATTGGTCAAATAATTGGGCCATATGCTTCCGGTATTCTCATTGATTTAGAAAATAACTACAAGAGCTCAATTTTTTTGGCCATTTCTTGCATGATTTTGTCAAGTATTTTGATGCTAAATCCGAATAGGCTCAGAAACTTTTAAATAATGGTACCCCTAGTCCGACTCGAACGGACATGAACCGAAGTTCAACGGATTTTGAATCCATTCGGTCCCTCTGTAAGTCAATGTGAGTACGGTTTTTAAATTCACTCTCACACACAATCTCACACTTTTATACTCAAAAACCTTCAATTTAACTTCTGTTAATACTAACAGAAGTTTTTTACTAATAATTATCTTTTACATAATAATGATTCGGTAAATACTAAGAATTAATCATTTTTAGCTTTTGTTAAGGAAAACTAAAATTATTAAAATCACTGCAGGAACAATTCCAAGAATTGCTAGCATATATGAAATACTTAAATATTTATATTTTTCCTTAAGAACAAACCCTATTTGATAAAAATCAATAAGCAATAGTTCATATACTCTTTTAGGACTTCTAATCTGTTCAAGCATATACTTAACATATGTATCCTCGCTAATATTTGAAGATTCCATAAAAAATAAAGGATTTTTACTTTTACTTATATCCTGATTTTTTTTTTCCTTAACTAATCTTGGTGTAATAACCCAAACAGCAAAGAGTAGAGAAATTAGCTCTAACAATGAAAAACACAAAATTAAAAAATTTTGTGTATTTGAATTATTTTGATAGTCGTATTTAAAAAAATTAGATGCGATTATACTGAGACCAATTATGATTACGCCCATCAGTATGTTGGCTTTCTGATCAGCTAGGGAGATTAATTGAACTTGCTTTTGATGAATTGTTCGAAGCATCCCAATTGTTTCTTTGTCTATATTATCAGATTTTACAGAAGCCATTACTAATAATGTTATAATTTTGTTACAGATTTATGAATTAAGATTCAACTAGAAAGCTTTTCCTTCCACTCAAACTTTTTTGCCATAAATATTTTATAAAACTGAAACAAATATTCATTATTCAACATGTAGTTAGTAATAGTTAGACTTATTACAAAATATGCCGTTTCGATTTAAAAAAAACAATCAAGAAAATAACCAAGGTCCAAGGTTTAGTAATAGAATTGAAAAAATTAAAATAATTCTAAAGAAAGTTAAATTTGTTGCTAAGAACGTAATTTATGTAGGAAGTTGGTCTAGGAATTCTAGATTATTGGGGAAAATAAAAACTGAAAATAATTTTTCCACCCACTCCAGAACACTAAATTTCAATCAAGGTTCTATTGAGTTAAAAATAATTGACGATACAGATAAATTAATACACAAAGTTAAGAAACTACGATACGAAACTTTTTTTGGTGAATCAGAAAAAAATAATTACGACTCAGATGAATTTGATAAATTATGTGACCATTTAGTAGCAATTGATAAATCAATTTCTGATGATTTCGTAGTGGGAACATACAGGTTACTTTTAAAACCAAGATTTGTGAAATCACAAAGATTCTACAGCCAAACAGAGTTTAATATTTCTAAGTTAACCAAAAAAAATTCTTTAACTCTTTTAGAAGCGGGCAGATCATGTGTTCATAAAAATTATAGGGATGGAAAAATAATAAAACTATTATGGAGGGGGCTTGCTACTTATATTGCTAAAAATAAAGTTGATATAGTTTTTGGCTGTGCAAGCTTCCCCTCAAGTAATCATAATTTGTTTAGAAATCAACTTTCATACTTAAGACACTTTCATTCATCCCCACATCATTTGAAAACAACCCCCCTAAAGCAATTAAAAGTAAATTTTAAACCAATTAAGAAAAAATTGCTTGACTCTGATGAAGAGTTTAGAAAGCTACCCCCTTTGATTAAAGCTTACATCAGAGTTGGAGCATTTGTAGGTTCTGGTGCAATTGTGGATAAAGAATTTAATACTACTGATGTCCTAGTTATATTAGAAGCAAAAAAAATCCAAAAAAAATACTCTAAACTATATTTAAAAAATATACATTAATGCTTTACTCACCAATACTATCAACTTTAAGACTAGCAATATTGATTCCATGGATTTTATTTATTTCATCAATCCATTTGATTGTTTCTTTAATTTCTAAAAGATTTTTTTCTTTTTTCTTTAGTTTATTTTTTAAGGGTATAATAAACATAATTGGAGTTAAAGTTAATGTTTCTGGTTTGCAGGAGAAAAGAAAGACTTTATTTGTTTCAAATCATATATCTTACCTCGATATAATAGTATATGGATCACTAATAAATACAGTTTTTGTCGCTAAGTCAGAAATTAAAAAATGGCCAATAATTAATAAACTTTGTACTATTGCAAAAACAATATTTGTAGAAAGAAATAATATTAGATCATTAAGAAATCAAATTTCATTAATTGAAAAATCTCTTCAAAAAGATACTAATGTACTTTTTTTTCCAGAGGGAACATCCAGTGATGGATCTAAAGTTCTCAGGTTTAAGAGCTCTTTATTTTCCATAGTTGATTCAAAGGGTCTAGGAGAATTTTACATCCAACCCATTTCACTATCATATAATAAACTTGATGGTCTCCCAATGAATAAATTTTATAAACCCTTCTTGGCTTGGTTTGGAGGAATGGCTCTATTTTCTCATCTTTGGAAATTCTTAGGCTTGGGCACAAGTGAAGTTAAAGTTACCTTTCACAAAGCTAAAAAGTTTTCTTCATTCTCAAATAGAAAAGATGCATGCTTTTTTTGTTATGAAAAAATATCTGAACAACTTAATAATGACCATCGTTCTTTAGAGATTAATAATAAACTCAAACTTCATGAACTAAAATTCTTGTAAAAAATTAACCAAGTTATTTTTTTTTGTTACAACATTGTGAAATTATTAAAGATTTAAATTTTTATTTAATTTACCTGCAAATATAATGATTAAAGATTAATTAATATTTGAATTTTTTATTGCATAATTAATAATGTGAAATAAAAAATTCTGCTCAATAGTTCCATTTAATAGAAATGAAAAAGGACCGGAGGCATATGCAACTACATCTAAACCAGAATGAGATTCTTTAAAAAGTGGTATAAGAGCTTCATGGTCAAATTCAATATCATCATAATCAAAATCAGATAACCTTTTTCGAAAAGCATATTGTAAAAAATATTTTTTTTCAAAAACACTTCCAGGTCCATTCAGGTAGTTTACAACTGAAAAAGGTTTCCCGTCTAAACCTAAATTAGGTTTACTTTGATGTTTAGATTCTTTGGGGTTAATTCTATAACATATACCATTTACTTTTGATCCTCTTCCACAATACCCATTGACACCAAGAGAATGAGCATGGTCAGCGGTAACGATTAACAACGTTTCTTGTAGATTTACTTTTTGAATTATATTTTGAATAAGTTTATTGAATTGTTGGGTTTGTCTGAGAACGTAATTTAGTTTTCCTGCATGATGTCCGTGATCAATTCTTCCGGCCTCTATTAATAGGTAATAACCATTTTTGTTTTTATTAAGATATTCAATAGCTAAATTTGATAAATCTAAAAGAGAAGGTTTGTTTTCTTCCTTTGCTAAATAAGGAAAATGCGAATCAGCAAAAAGACCGATTAATCTTTTTTTAGTATCAATTTTATAGTTTTGGAAGTCATTTTCATTATTTAGATAAATTCCCCCGCTATTTTTAAATTCCTCAATCAGGTTTCTTGAATCAGTTCTTTTTCCTTTTTGACTGACAATTTCTAAAGGTAAGAAATGTCTTTTGCCACCACCTAATGCAAGATCAATATCAGAATTGATCAACTGCAAAGCTATATCATCTTGTGAACAATCTTTAGGAACTTTGGAGTCATCTTCCCAATTTCTGTCAAACGAGTGGGCGTATAATGCCGCGGGAGTTGCGTGCGTTATTCTAGTATTTGTAACAACTCCAACACTCTTATCTAATTTTTTAAATATATCACTAATACTTTCCACTTCAGTTCTTTTGGACATGCAATCGCCACGTATAGAACTATCTGTTAGTCCAATAATTCCAGATTTAGTTTTAATACCACTATGTATTGCTGTTGATGTTCCTGCAGAATCCGGCGTTTGTCCATTAGTAGTGTAAGTTTTTATTAAAGCCAAATGGTCTAATTTTTCGTGTGGTAAAACAAATTCATCTCCAAGTCCACCATTTATTTGTCCTTGATTCAATCTGTTAATATAGTTTGTAGTAATGCCATAACCATCACCAACGATAACAATCACATTTTTAGCTTTGTTCTTATTAATTTTTTTTTGAATTTGATTTTTAATAAATGATTGACCATCATTAAAACTTTGATAATTCTTTTGTGGGTTAGCTGATAATTGACTAAAGGTTATTAATAATAATAATAAAAAAAACATAATTAAATATAAACTTTAAATATTACAAATTTAAGAAAAATAATTTCATGGTACCCCTAGTCCGACTCGAACGGACATGAAGCGAAGTTCAACGGATTTTGAATCAGTTGCGTTTGGTTGTAAGTCATTGATTTAAATACAAATAAATTTTACTATCAAACTTTTGTCTAAATTGTTAATCTATACTTTATGTTAAATTTATCACTAATTAGGCATGCCAAGTCAGATTGGACTAATTTTGATGGAGACGATATGTCAAGACCTATTTCAACGAAAGGTAAAAAAAAAACTGAAAAAATACTAAAATTTTTAGAAAAAAAAGAAAAAAAAATATTATTTAAAGAAATTTTTTGTTCTCCATCGAGAAGAACCAAAGAAACATTAAAACTATTATTAGAAAAAATTTCCAATGACCCGAAGATCTATTATTTAGACGACTTATATCATTCATCAGGAATAAATATTTTTGATACAGTTATGTTGCACGCAAAACTAAACAGAGTTTTAGTAGTATCACATGAACCTTTACTCTCTACTTCAATTGAAAGTTTTTTTAGTGGAAGCAACAATAAATATTATCAAAATGCCATTGAAGAATTTACAACTTCTGCTTGTTTTAATGTTAGCTTTAAGTGTAAAGAATGGTTTGACATTGACAAATCTATATCAAAAATAAATTTTTATATAAAACCTAAAGATTTATGAACCTTAAATAAGTAAATTGAAAACGGAATACTTCTTTCTAATGTGAATGGTACCCCTAGTCCGACTCGAACGGACATGAACCGAAGTTCAACGGATTTTGAATCCGTCGCGTCTACCAATTCCGCCATAGGGGCAAGGAATATAATATTCAATTTATACATTTTAATGTTATAAGGTAAAGGTGAGAAAAATATATGAGAGTATTATGGATCGCAGCATAAATTTCTGTGAAAAAAAAAATTCAGAATTCTATCTTTATTTTATTTCACTTATTGAATCTATTTTTTTTCCAATTCCCACTGATGTTTTTTTATTTCCATACATTTTAGCCAAAAAAAAAAATTATATTAAAATAGCGATTAATATAGCTATTTTTTCAGTCTTGGGAGGTGTTATAGCTTACTTTCTTGGTTATTTTTTATGGAATATAATTTCTCCAACATTGTCTGAGTATTATCCAGGATTTATTTTTAAATTAAATAATTTTACGAACCAATATTTAGAGGTGGGAATTATTTTGATTATTATTGGAGGATTTTCTCCATTTCCTTACAAAATAACTTGTCTTGGTTCAGGAATAATTGGAATTAATATTTTTATTTTTATTTTTTTTTCTTTTGTTTCAAGATTCTTTAGATTTTTCTTAGTATCATTTTTTGTTTACAAATATGGTGAGAAGACACAAATAATAATTGGCAAATATATAAACTTTATAAGTTTTATATTTGCTGCATTTTTCGTAGTTTATTTACTTTATCTTTGAAAATAAAAAAAATGCTTAAATCTTTATATTAATAAAGTTAAAAAAAAAATTAGAATAATTTACGTTATAATTGAGAATATGAATCATTTGAAACAACTTACTCAAAATAAAATATGTAAGATATCTTTATTAAGTGCATTGATAATTTTTTTAGCTTACATTGTAGAAATTTTTGCTAAGGTTCCTCCTTGTGAACTATGTATCTATCAAAGAATTCCATATTTTCTTGTGGTTTTTTTTGGAGTTATATTTTTTATTTTAAAAAAAGAAAAAGTATTTCTTTTATTAGCATTAATTCTTTTTGTAATTAACTTTTTACTTTCTTTTTTTCATAGTTTAGTAGAACGAGGGTTTGTAAACTACAGTAGTAGTTGTACTTCTAATAATAATAACTTTGAAGATATTGAATCTCTAAGACAATCTCTAGAAAATACTCCTATAGCCAAATGTGATGAGATAATTTTTTCTGTGATGGGATTGTCTTTAGCAAATATCAATCTTATTGTTTTAACTTTACTGATAATTATAAATATTTTATTTATACTAAGAGATGACAAAATTTGAAAATTCTGTAAAACAAATTATTAGAGTAAATCACGCTGGAGAATATGGTGCGCAAAAAATTTATAATGGGCAAATAAGATTCTGTAAAAACAGCAAGTTGAAAAAAAAGCTAGAAAAAATATCTAGCGAAGAAAAAGTTCACTTTGATTACTTTGATGAACTAATCATTAAACAAAGAGTTAGACCAACCCTGATGAGCCCATTATGGAATATTTTAGGAACTACACTTGGAGTTGTGAGCTCAAGGTTAGGTGAAGATTATGTTAATGCATGTACTGAGTCAGTTGAAGAGGTTATAGTAGAGCATTATAAAAAACAGATAAATTTTTTTAAAAGTCAAAAAATCAATAGTGAACTTAAAAGAAAAATTGAAAAATTTTGTAAAGAAGAACATGACCATAAAGAGGACGCCATCAATTCTAAACCAAAAAAGGAAAGTTTTGGGTTGAAGGTTTTTAAGAGTTTTACAAAATTAGGAACTAAAGCTGCTATTGAAATCTCAAAGAGGGTTTAATTACGGTTCTAGTTCTGAATCCCAATAGAGAAAATCATTCCAACTTTTATGTAAAAAGTTTGGTGGAAAAAGCTTGCCAATTTCTTTTAATTCATAATTGTTTGGAACATAAGGTTGCTTGTTCAATCTAAGGTTTGTTTTATTTACTAATTTATTCCCTTTGAATGTATTGCAGCGCCGACAAGATGTGACAACATTGTCCCAAGTTGTTTTTCCTCCCAAAGATCTGGGTATTACATGATCAAAGGTAAGTTGCTCAACTTTGAAGTTTTGAACACAATATTGACAGGTAAATTTATCTCTTAAAAAAACATTAAATCTTGTAAAAGCGACTTTATCAGGTAAAGGAACATAATCTTTTAATGAGACTACACTGGGAAGTCTAAGTTCAATAGAGGGTGATCTTACCATTTGATCATACTCAGATACAACGTTAACTCTATCCAAGAAAACAGCTTTTAAAGCATCTTTCCAGGACCATGTTGATAAAGGGAAATAACTGAGTGGTTGATAGTCAGCATTTAAAACTAGTGCGGGACAGCTGTTTGATCTAAGTGACATAATAGAATTATATTGTATTTTTTTTTAAAATTTAAATATAAAAAAATTTCTTAATGAAACTTTCTCCTATACTAATGCCTTTTTCGTCAATACCATGACCTAACAAATCACTTAAATTATAATTTATTTCAAATCCTAAACTTCTTAATTTCTCATATGCTTTTAAGGTAAACTCATAATTGATTACTTCATCATTTTTACCGTGATAAAGAGTAATTGGAAATTTAGACAAAATGTTGTTATCAAAATTTTCATCTTCAAACAAAAGTCCTGAAAACCCAACCAGTCCTCCACACTCAGTCTTTCTTTTACAAAGATGATAAAGTGCCATCATTGTTCCTTGAGAAAATCCTACGAAAAAGATCTTGTCATTTGGTAAGCTGTAATCTTTACAAACATCGTCAATATAATTGTTCAAAAATGGACCTGCTAATTTTAAGCCTTCCCCAATTTTTTCTGGGGCAATTGAAGTTAATTCAAACCATTGAAATGATTCACCACCCCATGGACATTCAAAGGGCGCATTTGGTGATAGAAAAACAGTGTTAGGGAGATTTTTTTTCCAAATATTCCCAATTTCAATTAGATCTTTTCCATTAGCGCCATAGCCGTGCAAAAAAATTACGGCATTTTTAATTTCTTTTTCGGGTTTTATTTTGTAATCTTTAAGTTTTTTGCTCATTTCCTAGTAATTTTTTTAATTCTAAAATACCTTTTTTGGAAAATAAATCACTCATATTTCTTAAAAAAAAATCAGCAATTGGTATAATACAATTAGGTTTCAAAGTGTTTGACTCTAATAATTTATATATTTCTAGAGCATCCACAGATATGAAGCTCTCAACTTCACCATCCATGTTACAGAAATTACTGTTATCTATCTTTAAATGATAGTTGAAAATTATTCCAGAATGAATTTTATCTTGATATTCGTGAAAATAATTTATGGTGCTGCCTTTGGTAAGATTTTTTTTTATTATTTTTTTTATGCCAGCCTCCTCATAAGCTTCCTTTTTTAAATTATCTAAAATTGAAATTCCTAAAGGTTGTCCGCCAGCAAATAAATTATCATAATAACCTGGAAAATCATCAAGATTGGATGACCTTTTAGCAAAATGAAAAATTACTCTATTTTTTTTTATACTCCATGCATTTCCATGAATTCCATATTGTGGTAATCCCAAAATTGAAAGAAGTTGTCTGTCTATCTCAAAAATGTTTTTTATTCCAAAAGGCTTTTTGTGACAAAAGTCAAGTTTTGGTTTCAAAGAATTAAAATTGAAAACTGGGCAAATTTCATTATTTTCAATTTTAATATTCGCAAATTCTGATTTTTTTTTTAATTTATCAAATAGGTTTTGACCATCAATTAGATCCGTATCTAAGGACATAGATTTAAGAAACTTAATATTTTTTTTATTGATCCAGCCTAATTTTTTTTTTTGGTAATCAATTGGTAAGTAATTATCCAATCTATAATCAAAAAGATTCCGAAGAAGCTCAATGGTTAATTCAAGAGTTTTTTTTTACTCATCAGAATTTCTAATAATATTTACTAGATTAGACATTATCTCTTCAATTCTAAAGTCTTTGGGAGTAAAAACTGCTTTGACGCCAATAGAAATTAGTTTTTTGGCATCTACAGGAGGAATAATCCCCCCCAACAACAACTGGTATTTTTGAATAATTATTTTTCTTCAAAAGTTGAACAATTTGTTTGACAAGATGAACATGTGACCCTGAAAGAATTGATAACCCAATCATATGTACACCTTCTTCAATTGATGCAGCAACTAGTTGTTCTGGTGTAGATCTTATTCCATCATACACCACTTCAAATCCAATATCTCTTGCTCTGACTGCAATTTGTTCAGCTCCATTTGAATGCCCATCAAGTCCAGGTTTGCCAACAAGAATTTTAGGGCGTCTTTTCATTTTTTTTGTTAATTTTTCTACTTGTTTTTGTAAAAATTCAATTTCATCATTTTTAATTTTTTGCCTTAAAATGCTAGATGAAACAATTCCTGTAGGAGCTCTGTATTCTCCATAAACCTCGCGCATAATATCAGACCATTCACCTGTTGTGATACCAGCGTGAGCACATTTAATTGATATTTCCATTATATTTTGATTCTCAGTTGCTTTTTGTCTTAATTCTTTTAACAATTTTTCAACTAATTTATTATCTCTTCTTTTCTTCCAATTTTGAACATTAGCAATTTGCTTCTTTTCAGAGTTCTCATCAACCTTCATAAATCCACCATCATTTTCATTGGTAAGTGGAGATTTCTCTCCTCCAGAAAAACAATTTACTCCTACAACTTTTTGCACACCGTTTTCTATTGATTTTTGTCTAATTGTTTGAGATTCTACAAGCCTGCTTTTCATATGACCTTTTTCTATGGCCTCAACTAAACCACCTAGTTCATCTATTTTTTTTAGTTCGTCATATGCAGATTTTTTTAAATTTTTTACTTTCTTATTGATGACTTTAGAACCAAGAAGTATGTCTTCATATTCTAATAAATCCGTTTCAAAAGCCATGATTTGTTGAAGTCTTAAACTCCATTGTTGATCCCAAGGTCTCGGTAAGCCCAAAGCTTCGTTCCATGCTGGTAATTGAACAGCTCTAGCTCTTGATCTTTTTGCTATTACAACAGGAAGCATTTGTATAAGTATTCTGTAAACATTGTTTTCGGGTTGGGTTTCTGTTAATCCCAAAGAATTTACTTGCATCCCATATCTAAATCTTCGAAATTTTTGCTCGCTTACTTTAAATCTTTTTTTACAGATTTCATCCCACATTTCTGTGAAAGCAATCATTTTTGAAGTTTCAGTTATCAAGCGCATACCTGAATTAACAAAAAAGCTAATTCTTCCGACTATTTTTTCAAATAACCCTCTACTTATTTTCGCGTTATTAGAAAAATTCTCAATCACACCAATAGCAGTTGCTAATGCGAAAGATAATTCTTGTTCAGGAGTGGCCCCAGCTTCTTGAAGATGATATGAACAAATATTTATCGGGTTCCACTTTGGAATTTCTTTTGTGGTGTATTCAATCAAATCTGTTGATAACTTTAAACTAGGCTTTGGAGGAAAAATATAAGTTCCTCTAGATAAGTATTCTTTGGTTATATCATTTTGTGTTGTCCCTGATAGAAGATTCTTTTTTGTCCCTTGTTTTTCAGCAGTTGCTACGTACAAAGATAATAACCATGTTGCTGGAGCATTTATGGTCATTGATGTGTTCATTTTTTCAAGAGGAATCTTGTTAAATAATTCTTCCATATTTCCAATATGACTTATTGGAACCCCAACCTTTCCTACCTCGCCTTTTGCTAAAACGTGATCCGAATCATACCCAGTTTGAGTAGGAAGATCAAAAGCTACTGATAAACCCGTTTGTCCTTTTTCCAAATTTTTTCTATACAATGAATTAGACGCCTTTGCTGAAGAATGACCAGCATAAGTTCTAATTAACCAAGGTTTATCTTTTATTTGATTCATAAAAACTGTTAAATAATACTAATATTAACATTGGACAAGAAAATTATGTATTTTTTTAAAATAAGTGGTATAAAACCTTTTTTAAATTATCACAGAGGAAGTTATGACTGCAAAGAAAATTTATGAAATTGGTGAGATACCTCAAATGGGTGAAGTGCCTGATGAAATGTATGCTTGGGTAATTAGGGAAGATAGGCTTGGAGTTCCTGAGAAGGCCATGCAGATTGAAAAGATGCCCGTTCAAAAACCTGGGAAGGACGAGGTGTTGGTTATGGTGATGGCTGTTGGAATTAATTATAATAACGTTTGGGCATCTCAAGGAGTTCCTATTTCTGTAATAGGCGAAGATACAGGTTACCATATTGGAGGGTCTGATGCATCGGGTATTGTATGGGCTATTGGAGATAATGTAAAACGTTGGAAGGTTGGCGATGAAGTAATTGTTCACTGTAACCGTGACGATGGAGATGACGAAGAATGCAATGGCGGTGAACCGATGTATTCAAAATCACAAAGAATTTATGGTTACGAAACTAATGATGGTTCATTTGCTCAATTTACAACTGTACAATCTAGGCAGCTTTTAAAAAAACCTGTTCATCTTTCCTGGGAGGAAAGTGGTTGCTACACACTAACATTAGCTACAGCATACAGGATGTTGTTTGGTCATCCACCCCATGCATTAAGGCCAGGAATGAACGTTTTGGTATGGGGCTCATCAGGTGGCATTGGGAGCATGGCTGTTCAAATTTGTAAGGCTGTAGGCGCTAACGCCATAGGGATAGTGTCTGATGACGATAAAATTCCTTTTGTAGAGAAACTGGGTGCAGTTGGTGTTTTAAACAGAAAAAAATATGAATGTTTTGGACAATTGCCTGATGTGAAAGATCCAAAAGAATATTCAGACTTTATCAAAAAATGCAGAGTTTTAGGCAAAGATATCTGGAATATTACAGGAAAAAAAGATGTAGATATAGTTTTTGAACATCCTGGTGAATCAACTTTTCCTGTGTCATGTTATTTAGTTAAAACTGGGGGAATGGTTGTTATTTGCGCTGGAACATCTGGATACAACCTAACAATGGATGCTAGATATATTTGGATGAGACAAAAAAGAATACAAGGAAGTCACTTCGCTAATCTTTATCAAGCTAATCAGGCAAATGAAATGATGATTCAAAAACTTATTAATCCTCTAATGTCTGAATGTTTCCAGTGGGACCAGATTCCATTAGCACACACTAAAATGATGAACAATCAACATTTGCCAGGAAATATGGCCGCTTTAGTTCAAGCGAAAAAAACTGGAATGAAAAGTCTAAATGAGATAAAATAATAACTTGAAAATATTATAAAAATTATTAAATTTAATGTTTCATGGATAGTTCACTAGAAATAAAAAAAAACCCTATTGTTCCAAAAGAATTTGTTTCCCAAAGCTCTCACGTTTTTGACAAAATTCTCAGCGAATTAGAGTCCATCTCAAATGTCGCAAAAGAGATATTACATCAGAAAGTTGGTCATAACGGAAAGATTGATAATACACTCCTTGAAAAATTTCAACATGAAGCGCACGGCTTTGCATGGTTTGAAACATACAGATTCTCTTTACGAGAGACGTTAAGTTGGTATAACGTATTAAAAAAGCAGGATAAAGATTCTGAACTAGAAGCAAGTATACTCGTTTATGCTTTTTCAGAATATTTAAACCAAATGCGGCATGGCATTATGATAAGCCAGTCAGAAGTCGTAAGACCATCTACTCTTGGTATTGAGGACACTAGATTTTCGTTCTGTGATTCACCAGAAGTTAAAGAACTTATTTCTTATGGAATTTCTGAGTCAGTCAAACAAACTATGATAAATTCTATTGAAAATGGTATCTTTCCAAATTTAGGTCTTAATGATGATACGCTAGATATGATTCAAGATCAGTTTAAAAAATTCACTGATGAGGAAATTATACCACATGCAAATGAATGGCATCTAAAAGATGATTTAATTCCCGACCAGATACTATCTAAAATGGCTGAATTAGGTGTCTTTAGCATTGCAATTCCTGAATCTTATGGTGGTTTAGGTATGGGAAAAGTTGCAATGTGTGTTGTTACAGAAGAGCTATCTAGAGGCTTTCTTGCTGCTGGATCTCTTGGTACTAGGGCTGAAATTGCCGGAGAACTTATCCGTTTAGGTGGAACTGAAGAGCAAAAACAAAAATATCTTCCAGAGATTGCCTCCGGGAACCTACTTACAACTGCAGTATTTACTGAACCAAACACCGGATCCGATCTAGGGAGCTTATCAACAAGAGCTCAACTTGACGGAGATCAATATACAATTAATGGCAATAAAACTTGGATAACTCATGGGGCACGATCTGATTTAATGACCGTTTTGGCTAGAACGGATTCCTCTCAAAAAGGTTACAGAGGACTTAGCATGTTTTTAGTTGAAAAGCCTAGAGGAAATTGTGAAAACCCTTTCCCAATGAAAGGTATGTCTGGAAGTGAAATTGAAGTACTTGGCTACAGAGGAATGAAGGAGTACGAAATAGCACTTGACAGTATTAAGGTTGACAAAAAAAATCTTCTTGGAGAAGAAGAAGGAAAGGGATTCAAGCAACTTATGGAAACATTTGAATCCGCTAGAATACAAACTGCCGCAAGAGCGGTGGGAGTCGCTCAAAACGCACTTGAATTAGCCTTAAATTATGCGAAGGATAGAAGCCAGTTTGGTAAACCAATCATAAGATTTCCTAGAATTTTTAATAAACTAGCATGGATGCTCGTTGAAACAACGATAGCCAGACAAATAACATTATTTTCCGCTCGTGAAAAGGACAATGATGTAAGATGTGATATTGAAGCAGGCATGGCTAAACTTTTAGCCGCCAGGGTTGCATGGTCAAACGCAGATAGTGCCTTACAAATCCATGGAGGAAACGGTTATGCACTTGAGTATCCAGTCAGCAGAGTTTTATGTGATGCAAGAATTCTGAATATTTTTGAGGGCGCAGCAGAAATACAAGCTCAAATAGTCATAAAAGGCCTTCTGGTTAAGTAAATGAATCTTTTTTTCAATATAATTATCGTAATTTGTCTAATTACGACGTTTTTAGCTTTACTACTAGGATTATTACACACTGCAAGATCTGGTGACGAAAAAAACAATAGTGTAAATAAATTTATGCGGTACAGAGTTTTTATTCAGTTCGCAAGTATTTTAATATTGACTCTTGCTTTGTACTTTAAATAGGTTTAGACATTTTGGTAAAACTTGACAAAATTTATACTAAAGGTGGTGATTCAGGTCTTACAAGTCTCGGTGATGGGAAGAGAATAGAGAAACATTCTCTTAGAATCAAAGCATATGGAGAAGTTGATGAAGTTAATTCAATTTTAGGAGTTGTGGTTTGCTATTGTAATAAATTTCTAAAAAAAATAATTTTAAAAATACAAAACGACTTATTTGATATTGGTGCTGATTTATGTATTCCTGGATTGAAAGAAAATAAGATAAAACTGGACATGAAAAACATTCTTTTTTTAGAAAATGAATTAGACAAAATGAATGATAAATTAAAAAAATTAGACTCTTTTATACTACCTGGTGGAACCAAAGCATCCTCTTTCCTTCATTATGCAAGAACTGTTACAAGAAGATGTGAGAGAACAATCGTAGAATTGAGTTCAAAGGAGAAAATAAATCAAGATATTGTTAAATATATAAATCGTTTATCCGATTTTCTTTTTGTAGCAGCAAGGATTGAGAATATTAAAGATGGTGATATACTTTGGGTTCCTAATAAAACTTAAATTAAAAATGGTTGGTTAATTATGAAAGCTTTAGTGTGTGTTAAAAGAGTAATTGATTATAATGTAAGAATAAGAGTCAAATCTGACAAATCAGGTGTTGAAAAAGATAATGTAAAAATGTCAATGAACCCTTTTGATGAGATAGCTGTTGAAGAAGCTGTAAGATTAAAAGAAAAGGGAACTTTAACTGAAATTGTCGTATTGTCTATTGGTACAGAATCATCGCAAGAAACTATTAGGACTGGTCTAGCAATGGGAGGTGACAGAGGCATTCTGGTAAAATCCTCTGATGAAGATATTGATCCTCTAAACGTAGGAAAAATAATTAAAAATATTTGTGATAAGGAAAACCCTGATCTAATTATTTTAGGTAAGCAGGCAATAGATGATGATTGTAATCAAACTGGTCAAATACTTGCTACCTTGCTGAAGTATCCTCAAGCAACTTTTGCATCAAAAGTAGAAAAAAATAACGACAATACACTTAACGTTACAAGAGAGGTTGATGGTGGTCTGGAGACTATAAAAGTTAAAATCCCATGCGTTATTACTACTGATCTCAGACTTAATGAACCTAGATATGCATCTTTGCCTAATATTATGAAAGCAAAACAGAAGAAAATTGATATTTTAGATATTAACGAACTTTCTCTTGATTTAAAAAAAAGAGTGGAAATATTAGAAGTAAACGATCCACCGGAGAGAAAACCAGGTATTGTTGTACCTGATATTGACTCCTTAGTTGATAAACTTAAAAATGAGGCGAAAATTTTATGAAAACTTTAGTTATAGTTGAGCACAATAATGACTCTATTAAACAAACAACATATTCAACGGTCACTGCAGCTTCAAAAATTTCAGAAGATGTTTATGCTTTAATACTTGGTCATAATTTAGATACAGCCGTTGATGAATTAAAAAAATGTGATCATTTGAAAAAAATTTATTTAGTTGATAAAGAAATTTTAAGCAAACCAATAGCTGAAAATTTTTGTGATGAAATCGTAAAATTTTTAAAAGATAAAGACTTCACTCATGTTTTTACTCCCTCATCAACGTTTGGTAAAAACCTATCGCCTAAAATTGCAACTGAATTAGACGTTCAACAAATCTCAGATATAATCAACATAATTGATGATAATACTTTTGAGAGACCAATATATGCAGGAAATGCAATAGCTAAAGTTAAATCTAACGATTCTATAAAAGTAGTTACTGTTCGTTCAACATGTTTTGAGCCTTGTAAGCTTGACTCTCAGGTTGAAGTTGAAAACATGTCTTCTGAGTTATCTAAAAACGAATTAGTTAATTTTGTGAATTATGATGAATCAAAATCAGATAGACCAGAATTAACTTCCGCTAAAATAATAATTTCAGGCGGTAGAGGACTACAAAACGGAGAAAATTTTAAATTACTTGAAGGTATAGCTGATAAACTAGGTGCAGCTATGGGTGCAAGTAGAGCAGCCGTTGATGCTGGGTTTGTTCCTAATGATTGGCAGGTGGGACAAACTGGAAAGATAGTAGCTCCAGATTTGTACATTGCGGTAGGAATATCTGGTGCAATTCAACACATAGCGGGAATAAAAGATTCAAAGTTTATTGTATGTATAAACAAAGATGAGGAAGCACCAATTTTTAAATTTTCTGATTTTGGACTTGTTGCTGATCTGTTTGAGGCATTGCCGGTGTTAGAAAAAAAGCTACAATAACTTTTTAATAAAGTTAATATATTGAGGGCTTAACCAATCAACATAACCTTTCACCTGAGCAATTTCTTCAAAATTCTTGTTGATAATGACCGTAGTCGGCATGACTTTTACCCCAAATTTATTGGAAATTTCAAGTTTTTCGTCGTTAAATATTGGTAAATTTTCAAGCTTATTTTTTTTTAAGAATTTAGGAACAGTTTTTTTTACATTAAAATCTACTGAGACAAAATAAACTTCAAGACTATTTTTAAATCTTTCTTTTAATTCTATCAATTCTGGAATCTCTTTAATACAAGGGGCACACCAAGTTGCCCAAAAATTAAATAATAAAATTTTATTTTCACTATTTGATATAGTTGTTTCATTATCATAAATATCCTTTATGGAAAAAATTTCTATTTTTTTTGGATCTTTGATTAATAGTTGTTGATTGTTGTTATCCGAATAAGATAAGTTTGAGACAAATAAAAATGAAAGAAATATTATCTTGTTTATGTACATTTTATTTAAATAGAGAAAATTAATGAAAAAGTCAATAAATCCTGTTTGGGGAGGAAGATTTAAAAACGAAAATTCTGAATTATTAAAAAAAATTAATAACTCAATATCATTTGATTACGAACTAGCATTTCAGGATGTTAAACTTAACAAGGTTTATTCAGAAGCCTTATTTAAGGCTAAGGTGATTTCAAAAAATGAGAAAGACAAAATTATAAAAGCATTAAATGAAATATATCAGGAATTAAAAAATAAAAAATTTAAATTTTCTGACTCTTACGAAGATATTCATATGAATATAGAAATGGCTCTAAAGTCAAAGGTTGGCGATATAGCCGGCAAAGTGCACACAGGTAAATCAAGAAATGATCAAGTATCAACTGACTTAAAAATGTGGATCAAAGAAAAGTTAGATGAAATTATAAAAAGGATTAAACAAATTCAAAAAACAATAATAAAAAAAGCTGAAGAAAACATAAATGTAATAATGCCTGGTTTTACCCATTTACAAAACGCACAACCAATTTTATTTTCGCACTATTTACTTTCTTTTTTTGAAATGATTAATAGAGATAAAATAAGATCTTTACAACTTATTGAAAATTTGAATGAATGTCCACTTGGTTCAGGTGCAATAGCAGGAACAAATTTTTTTGAAATTGATCGATTCTTTATTGCTAAAAAGTTAGGTTTTGAAAAACCTACTGAAAACTCAATTGACAGTGTTTCAGACAGAGACTACGTAGTTGAATTTTTAACAATTCTTTCCCTCATTAGTATGCATTTATCAAAGCTATCTGAAGACTTTATTATTTGGGCCAGTGGAGGGTTTGAATTTATTAAATTTCCTGATTCTTTATGCACTGGATCTTCAATAATGCCTCAAAAGAAAAATCCTGACGCCGCTGAGCTTATAAGATCAAAAACAGGGAGAGTTTTTAGTTCACTTTCAAATTTACTTATCATTCAAAAAGGTATACCAAGTGGCTATAGTAAAGATTTACAGGAAGATAAAGAACCGACGTTTGATGCATATTATTCAATTGAAATAATTTTAAATGTTGCGGATGAAATGATAAAATCTATAAAAATCAATAAAGAAAGGATGTATCAGGAATCAAATAAAGGTTATACAACTGCAACAGATTTAGCGGATTGGATGGTGAGAAAAATTGGTCTAACCTTTAGAGATGCCCATCATAGAACAGGTAAAATTGTTTTACTGGCTGAGAAAGAGAAAAAAATGTTGTATCAAATAAATTTAGATTGTCTTAAAAAAATTGAACCTAAAATTAACAAAGATGTCTATGATATATTGTTACCTGAAAAATCAATATCTCATAAGAAATCATATGGGGGAACTTCTTTAAAAAAAGTCGTTGAGGCATTAAAAAGAGCTAAAAAAAGAATATAAAAATGAAGATTTTTTTGAGTTTAATCCTTATTTTTTTTATTTTATTGAACTTTGGGTGTGGAAAAAGGTCGTCACTTGAGCAGTATCCAGAATTTAATGAATATAAAGAGCAAATCAATTAATATGCAAAATATTTCCAATTATAATAAATATTTATCATATAAATCTGGAAGACTAAGAATTGAGAATATTTTTTTAGAAGATATCGCGATGAAATATGGAACGCCAACTTTTTGTTATTCAGCTAATCAAATTAAAGATAATTTACATAATCTTAAAAATTCATTTTCAAAAATTAAACCATTTATTTGTTATGCAATGAAAGCAAATTTTAATAAGGAAATTGTAAAGCTAATGGCCAAAAATAACCTTGGTATTGATGTTGTTTCAAAAGGGGAATTAAAAGAATCCCTAAAATGTGGGATTAAAAATAATAAAATTGTATTTTCAGGAGTTGGAAAGACTGATGAAGAAATAAAATTTGCCCTAAAAAAAAATATCAAACAGATTAACGTTGAAAGTGAAGAGGAGCTGGAAGAAATAGAAAACCAAGCTAAGTCTTTAAAAAAAAAAATAAATATAAGTCTTAGAGTAAATCCCAATGTTGATGCTCAAACACACGATAAAATTTCCACTGGAAGATCAGAGGATAAATTTGGAATTAGCCAAGAGAAGGTTGAAAAGCTTCTTAAACATTACAAAGAAAGTAAATATTTGAATATTAACGGATTGTCAATCCATATTGGCTCTCAAATTTGTAAAATTTCGCCGTTTAAAAAAGCTTTTAAAAAGATACGAAATTTAATTTTATCATTAAAAAAAAAGAATATTTTTATAGACTGTTTAGATATAGGAGGAGGTATAGGAATTATTTATGAGGTAAATAAGGATAAAGTTTTTAAGATATCTGATTATGCTCATTTAGTAGAAGAAAATTTTTCTGACCTTGGTATTGAAATCATTATTGAGCCGGGAAGATTCTTAGTTGGAGCATCCGGTGTATTAATTTCTAAGGTGATAAGAGTAAAAAAAGGAAAAAGAAAAGATTTCTTGATAGTAGATGCGGGAATGAATAATCTTTTGAGGCCATCACTTTATAATTCCAAACATTCAATTTTTCCTGTTAAATCTAGTAACAAAAAAACTAAATACGATGTAGTTGGTCCTATATGTGAGACAAGTGACATTTTTAGAAAAAGTTATGCACTTTCTAAACAAGAAAAAAATGATCTAATAATTATTTGCTCAGTTGGTGCCTACGGTTCATCAATGTCTTCAGATTACAATTTGAGAGGATTTGCTAATGAGGTTTTAATTGATGGTAATAAAATTTTTTAAAAAAAATGCATGAAATTATAAATTTAAAAAATGTCTCTTTAATTCTTGAAAAGAAGCAAATTTATAATTTAAATTTGAAAATTACAAATGGTGATTTTCTTCTTATTAATGGTAAAAATGCTACTGGTAAGTCAACGTTACTAAAATTATTTTGTTTAAAGATTTTGCCGACTAGAGGAAATTTTTACTTAAACGAAAAAAAAATTGGGTCAAAAGATAAAAAGTCTATTTTGGAATACAGAAAAAGAATCGGTGTGATTTTGCAAAATGATTTCTTAATACCTTTTTTTTCAGTCTATGAAAATATTGAACTAGCCAGCGAAATACAAAATTATAAAAGCGATTTTAAGTCAAGAATAAATCAAATTCTTGACTGGTTAGGTCTTAAAGAGATTGAAAATACTAAGGTGGATAAACTATCAAAAGGAGAAAAACAAAAAGTTGTAATTGCAAGAGCGCTAATTAACAAACCAGATATAATTATAGCAGACCAGCCAGAAAATTTTCTGGATAGAACGACTGTTAAAAAAGTTTTTTTTCTTTTTGAATCTTTGAATAAACAAGGTACGACTGTAATTATTACTTCAAACCTAGAAAAAATAATTACAGTGAATTATAAAACTATAAATTTAGATAAATAAGAAAAATGATTAACTATAAAAATGTTTTAAAGAATATTTTGTTGAAAGAGGAGGAAAATTTTTTTCACGGATTGTCATTTATTATTACAAGTTTAATAGCTATTCATATTGTTATTTATTTTAATTTTTATAAATTTTCAAGTAATTGGATTGAGTTAGAGTCAAAGAAGACAACCTTTATACTAACTAATAACTTTGAAGAAAAGGAGATTCCTTTAAGTATTAAAGAAAATATAGTTGAGTATCTAGTTAATAATGAAAATCTTGAAGATTTTAAAATTTTAGAATCCGACATTATCAAAGAAAGTCTTGGCTTAAATGGAGTAAGTAATCTTTCTGGTTTAAATTTACCGCTAATCTTTCAGGTTGTCTCTGATAAACAAAAAGTGATTGATGAGGTGTATAATAATTTATTGAATATATCTGAAAATAGGTTGGTTGAAAAACATGAACATGAAGATCAGTTGTATGAGATAGGTATGATTGTAAGTAGAATTAAATCTATAATTTTTATAATGTTATTATTTGTATTAATTCTTTTTTCTTTTTTGGTAATGAACATAGTGAAGGCAGCCCTGATTGCTAACCTAAACTTTGTTAGTATGCTTCAAGTCATGGGGGCAAGCAGCCTTGAACTTGCTAAGAATATTTCTGTAAGTATTTTTAAGAAGATCTTGCCAGGAACATTACTTGGTTTATTTTTTATTTTTTTAATAAGCATAATTTTGATAAGAATTTTAGGATCAAATTTTAATTTTTTTGATTCAGCATATTTTTCACAATTATTAATATCAAATTTTTTATTACTCTCAGCATTTATAGTAATTTTTACAGTTATTTTTTTATTTTTTTTAACAACATATTTGTTTAATTTTTTTGAGAGTAGATTTTTTGAAAAGTTTTAAAAAAATTTTTAGTTTTTTCTTATTTTCGCTATTAGCTGGCTTTCTATGGTGGACCTTACTATTATTTAATACCTTCCCGAAGAAACTTTATTTAAACAATCCCTCTCAAAAATCAGATAGTGTAGGAATCATTGTACTCACAGGTGGAAAAAATAGAATTGAAAAAGGTCTGGATTTACTTTCTAAAGGGTATGGTAATAAATTATTAATATCCGGAGTTTTTATGCCCACAGAAATTGAAGCTAAATTTAGCCTTGAAAAAGAAAAAAATGAGTTATTTAAATGTTGTGTTTTTTTTGATGAAAAATCTAAGAACACATTAGAAAACTCACAAGAGGTGGATAAATGGCTCAGTGAAAATGAAGAAATAAAATCTATAATTCTTGTAAGTTCTTACTATCATTTACCAAGAAGTATCATGATTTTTGAAAAAAAAATTAATTCTAACGTAAAAATTTATCCAAAACCTGCTATCCAAAATATCAATTTCAGAAATCAGTTCTTTTTTCACATAAGATTAATAATCTCTGAATATTTAAAGGTAATATACACAATTGTATTAATAAGATGAGAATAATTAGAACCACTTTCTTTTATGTTTTTTTTTTCACATGGACAATTATATTTTTCATAGTTTTTTCTCCAGTAAAATTTTTTACAAGAAATTTTGTAGTTAAGTTGTCAAATATATGGTCATCAGCAGTAAATTTCTTGTGTGAGAGAATTCTTGGAGTTAGTACTATTGTTTATGGAATGAATAATATACCTAAAGACAGATCAATCTTAGTGGCGAGTAATCATCAATCAGCCTGGGAAACCTTTTTTTTTACTTTTCTTTTTGAAGACCCCATTTTTATTTTAAAAAAAGAGTTAAGATTAATTCCAATTATGTCATGGTATTTTAAGAAGCTTGGGTTTATTTTTATTGATAGAAGAAAAGGACTAAGTTCTTTAAAACATATCATTAATTCAATTAAAAAATTAAAGGATAAAAGTCCAAAAACCTTTATAATTTTTCCTGAAGGTACAAGGCTTTTACCTGGAGAGAAAAAAAAACTACTGACTCCAGGTGTCTTTGCTATAAAAAAAAAACTAGATTTACCCATTATACCTGTTGTACATAATTCAGGGGAGTATTGGCACAACAAAAAGTTTCTAAAAACGCAAGGATCAATTCAAATGAATATCTTTCCGGAGTTAAAAACTCAAGATAAGAAGACCTTTTTTAATGAATTAAAAAATTACTTTTATTGTGAGAATTCTAATCACTAATTTTAAGAATACTCTTTCTAATTTCCTTATTTTTTTTTAAAATATTAAAAATTTCTTTTTCCTCGCAGTTCTTAATAGAATTTTCAAGAGTTTTTATATCTGAAGAAAAATTTTTAAGAGTTTTAAGCAAATATTTTCTATTATGAATAAAAATATCAACCCACATTTTTGGATCTGATGAGCCGATTCTTGTAAAATCACGAAAACCACCTGCAGAAAAATTTATTAATTCTTTCTTCTTTTTAAGATCAATTTTAAAAGCAGTACCTACTATTGTAAATGCTATAAGATGAGGTAAATGTGATGTTATTGACATTATTTTATCATGCTGATCTGCAGACATTATAGATATTTTTGCCCCGATTTTTTTCCAAATACTTGAAATAATTGATACTTGCTTTTTTTTTTTTTTTTGGGGGGTTAGGATGCACCATTTATTTAAAAATAAGTTCAATTGTGCTGATTTAGCGCCAGAGTGTTCGGTTCCAGCAATTGGATGAGCAGGTAATAAAAAAGATTTTTTGTTATCGTATAGGCTTATAGTTTTCGCAGAAAAGCAATTCTTAACTGAACCAACATCAGTTACAATACTATGATCTGATAAATAAGGATAAATTTGGTTAGCAATTGAATCTATTAAGCTGACTGGTGTACATATGAAAATTACATCACTTCTTCCTATTTTTTCATCAATTTTTAACCTTCCTTCATCAATTGACTTATTGTCTATTGCATCCTTTATATTTTTTTTAGAATTATCAATTCCAACAATTTTTTTTGCAATTCTCTTATTTTTGAGAATTAAGCCTAATGATGCTCCTATTAATCCAGGCCCAATTATAGTTATTTCTTTAAATTTTATATCTTTCATAATTTTTTCAGAATTAATTTTAAGGCTTTTATAAAAACATTCATTTCAGAATTTGTTCCAATAGAAACTCTCAAAAAATTTTTTAAACCGTAATTATATAGATCCCTAATAATAATTCTTTTTTTTAAGAGTTCAGATATTATTTTGTTTTTATTGTTTTGCTCTTTAACTTCTACAAGAATAAAGTTTGCGTGGGTTCCGTGTGCTTTTAATCCTAGAGAATTAATTAATTGAGGTAACTTTTTTTGCCACTTTTTATTATGATTAATTGATTTCATTAAAAATTGTTTTTCTTTGAGAATCAAAGCACCTATGTTTTGAGCAATTGAATTAACATTAAAAGGTCCTCTAATTTTCTCTAATAGTTCAATTATTGACTTTGAGCTATAGCCCCATCCTAAACGAAGACCTGCAAGGGCATAAATTTTTGAAAAAGTTCTTGTCACAATTATATTTGGAAATTTCTTTACAAGGTCTAAGCCATCAGAATAACTTTTATTCGTGACAAATTCTGAGTAAGCACCATCAATAACAATAATTATATTCTTTGGCACCTTTGAAATAAATTTTATTAATTCGTTTCTAAGAATAACTGTTCCTGTCGGGTTGTTGGGGTTTGCAAAGAAAATAATTTTTGTTTTTTTTGTGATTAGACCGAGTATGTTTTCACAACTAATGTTAAGTCCACTAGTTTTTGCTGTTAAAACTCTAGCTCCAGAAATTTTGGCAACTATTGGATAGTAGATAAAACCATATTGACTGCAGATAATTTCTGAACTCTCGTCGGAGAATGCTTGAGCAATTAAAGATAAAATATCGTCAGAACCGTTTCCACAAATAATTTGAGAAAAATCTATTTTAAAAGTTTCGGAAAGTGATTTTTTTAGAATGTTTGAATCACCATCTGGATAAAGGTTAAATTTAGAAATAAGTTTTTTAGATATTACTGAAACTTTATTTGGTACTTTGAAGGGTGACTCATTAGATGATAATTTTATTACATTTTCTTTCCCGTCAATAGATGATTCTCCAGGAATATATTTTGCTATCTGATTAATTGTTGGTTTGACAATTTTTGTAATAATCTTATTTTGCATAATCGCATATTATCAAATAAATTTATTTTGACTACTCATCCAACATAGTTATGATTTCTTTTAAATCAAAAAAAAAAAATTAAAAAAAAAAAAATTATTAAAAAGATCCATATTTCTGAGCAACTTATTTTAGATTCTGGAAAAATTTTATCAGAATATGAAATTGCTTATGAAACTTACGGTAAATTAAATAAAAAAAAAAGTAATGCAATTTTTATTTGTCATGCTTTAACAGGTGATCAATTTTGTTCTTTAAAAAATCCTATTAATAATAAAAATGGTTGGTGGAATTCTTTAGTTGGACCAGGAAAAGTGATTGATACAAATTTTTTTTTTGTAATTTGTAGTAACGTGTTAGGTGGTTGTATGGGTACAACTGGACCAGAATCCATTAATCCTGATACCAAAAAACCTTATGGTTTAGGATTTCCAGTGATAACAATAAATGATATGGTAAAGGTTCAAAATAGATTAGTTGAAGCCTTGAATATTAAGAAGTTATTTGCTGTTATTGGGGGATCAATGGGTGGAATGCAGGCACTAGAATGGGCAACTTCTTTTGGTCATAAGGTTAATTCTGTTATACCAATTGCTTCTTCTTATAGACATTCAGCACAAAATATTGCATTCCATGAAATAGGGAGGCAGGCTATAATGGCTGACCCTAATTGGAAAAAAGGTGCTTATTATTATACAAAAAAATATCCAAAAAGAGGATTGTCAGTAGCTAGAATGATTGCACATATAACTTATTTGTCTGAATCAGCGTTACAACGAAAGTTTGGAAGAAACCTGCAAAACAGTAAGTTTTTTTCTTTTGAATTTGAAACTGAGTTTCAAATTGAAAGTTATTTAAAACATCAGGGTATTTCATTCGTTGAAAGATTTGATGCTAACAGTTATTTGTATATTACAAAAGCGATGGATTATTTTGACCTTTCCATTAAAAAAGGGGGATTGACTGAGGCATTTAGCGATAAAAATTTATCATATTGTTTCATTACATTTTCCTCTGATTGGCTTTTTCCAACATCTGAAACAAAAACCATTATAAAATCTATAAATCAATCAAATACCAAAGTAAGCTTTGCAGAAATAAGAACAGATAAAGGTCATGATGCTTTTTTACTTGATGAACCAAGCTTTCATTCAACATTAAAATCTTTTATATCTGGTCAAAAAAAAAAGTTTAAAATATGAAAAAAACTCTCAGAAATGACCTACAAATAATCTCCAGTTTTATTAGTGAAAACGAAAAGGTATTGGATGTTGGTTGCGGTAACGGAAGTCTTATTGAATTTTTATCAAAAAAGAAAAATGTTGATTGTAAGGGGATTGAAATAGAGTTAGAAAAAATGAATTTTTGCTTAAAAAAAGGTTTGTCGGTTGTTCAAGGTGATGCCAACTATGATCTAAATGACTTTTCAGATAATTCTTTTTCTACGGTAATTTTAAGTCAAACTATTCAGGCAACAATTTTTCCGGAAAGAGTTATTAAAAACTTAATTAGAATTGGTGAAAAAGCTATAATTTCTTTTCCTAATTTTGGTTTTTGGAAGGTTAGAAGGGATTTTTTTTTTTCTGGAAAGATGCCTAAAAATAAAATTTTGCCATATGAGTGGTTTAATACGCCTAACATTCATTTGTGTTCAGTTAACGACTTCATTCATCTTTGTGATAAAAATAGAATTAAAATAATTGACAAGGTTTTACTAAATGAGGATGGTAAAAGATTATGGTCAAAAAGTTTTTTAAAAAACTTACTTACTTATCAAGTTATTTTTTGTGTTTCAAAAAAATAGTTTTTTGATTACTATCCAAATATGTTAGAAATTTTCCAAATTCCTGTTTTGAATGATAACTATATTTATTTAATTATAGACGCTAAAACTGGCAAGACTGCATGCGTTGACCCAGCAGTGCATGAGCCTGTTATAGAAAAACTTGAAGAACAAGATAGAAAATTAGACTTCATTTTAAATACGCATCATCATTATGATCACGTAGGCGCAAACTTAAAACTTCAAAAAAAATATAAATGTGAAATTGTCGGCAACGAAAAAGATAAAGAACGTATTCCTGGAATTAGTATCTTCGTAAATGAAGGTGACAAATTTAAACTTGGAGATTCTGTATGCAATGTAATTGAAGTATCAGGACACACTATAGGACACATTTGTTATCATTTTTCTAAAGAAAGTTTAATTTTTTGTGGTGACACTCTTTTTTCATTGGGTTGTGGAAGATTATTTGAAGGAACACCAGATATAATGGTTGAATCATTACTAAAAATAAGGTCTCTCCCCAATAATACAAAAGTCTACTGTGCGCATGAATATACTTTAAATAACGCAAACTTTGCACTTAGTCTTGAACCCAAAAACGAGAAATTAAAAATGAAAATTGAACAAATTAAGAACAGGAGGTCAAAAGGACTCTCAACGATTCCTTCAACTTTAGGAGAGGAAAAAATTCTTAATCCTTTTCTAAGATTTGATAACGAAAATTTTGTGAAGTCAATTGGATTGAAAAAGAAATCTAATATTGAAAATTTTAGGGTTATCAGAGAAATGAAAGATAACTTTTAATCCATCCAAAGTCCACCGTTAATGGATAGAGTTGCTCCGTTTATGTAGCTTGCTTTTTCGGAGACAACGTAGCCAACTAACTCGGCAATTTCTTCAGAATTACCAAGTCTTTTTGCAGGTATAGTGTCAATAATGCTTTTTAATATATCTTCTCTAATTGCTGCGACCATCTCTGTATTAATATATCCAGGGCAAACTACGTTTGATGTTATATTTTTTGAAGCGCTTTCCAGGGCTAAAGATTTTGAAAAACCAATTAATGCAGACTTAGTTGCGGCATAATTACTTTGACCAAATTGCCCTTTTTGTCCGTTAACTGATGAAATATGAATAATTCTTCCGAAGGAATTTTCTCTCATTTTATTTATAACAAGAGATGTAACATTAAAAACAGAAGTTAAGTTAACTTCAATAACTTTATGCCATTGTTCAAGTGACATCTTGTGTAATGGTGCATCTTTGGTAATTCCAGCATTATTTATTAGAACATCAATGGTTTTGTGTTTATCATAGATCTTTTCTATGTGGGTAGAACATTCCTCATGGTTGCTGACATCCCATTTAATTGTTTCAATACCTGTTTCATTTGAAAAATCAGACGCTTTTTGATCATTAGTTGCGTAGTTTGCAATAACTTTATAACCATCTTTTTTTAATTTTTTTGATATTTCCTGGCCAATGCCTCTAGTACCTCCTGTAACAAGAGCAACTCTATTAGAAGTCATTGATGTTTCTTGATTATCAGATGTCATTATATGATTATATCCTTTCAATACATAGAGTAATTCCTTGCCCGCCACCAATGCATAGCGTTGCTAACCCCTTACTCTTATTACTTCTAACTAATTCGTGAATTAAGGTTACCAATATTCTAGCTCCAGAAGCTCCAATGGGATGACCAAGTGCTATAGCGCCACCATTGACATTTACCTTATTCATATCCCATTCCATTTCTTTAGATACAGCTAGTGATTGAGCTGCGAATGCCTCGTTAGCTTCTATTAAATCAATATCATCAAGTTTCCAGTTAGCATTTTTCAAGGCCTTTTTTGTAGATGGAACTGGTCCAATTCCCATTATTGCAGGGTCAACACCCGTGCTAGCCCAAGAAATAATTCTAGCTAGGGGGGTGATATTTAACTTTTTTGAGGTTTTTTCACTCATCAATGTTACGGCGGCAGCTCCGTCATTAAGACCAGAGGCGTTACCAGCCGTAACAGTTCCATCTTTCTTAAAGATTGGCTTAAGTGAGCTGATTTTTTCCAGTGTAGAGCCGTGTCTTGGGAATTCATCACTGTTGAAGTCAACGGTCTCTTTTTTTTGTTTTACAGAAACACTTAAAATTTCATTATCAAACTTATTTTTTTTTTGAGCTTCTTCAGCTTTATTTTGTGACAATGTAGCGAATTCGTCTTGATCTTGCTTGGTTATCTTATATTTCTCTGAAATATTTTCTGCGGTTGTACCCATGTGATAGTCATTCATCGCACACCATAATCCATCAATAATCATACTGTCTTTCAGCTTACCATCACCCATTTTAAGTCCATTTCTAACATTTATGGTGTGATGTGCATTAGTCATTGACTCCTGACCACCAGCAATCACAATGTCTGATTGATTTGTCATAATAGATTGTGCTCCTAATGAAATAGCTCGTAAGCCTGATCCACAAACCTGATTTATAGTCAAAGCACTTTTTTCAATAGGCAGACCCGCTAATAATGAGCTTTGTCTAGCTGGGTTTTGACCTGAACCGCCTGTGAGAACTTGTCCCATTATTAGTTCATCAACCAGATTTTTATCTAAATTATTTTCATTTAAAACCGCCTCTATAGCTAGTTTACCAAGTTCGGGGGCTGAGTAACCAGATAGACTTCCCATAAACTTTCCAATCGCTGTTCTTTTTGCGGCTGTTATTACAATGTCAGTCATAAAAATACCTTAATGAGCTTCAATAACACAAAATTGCTTCAATTTTCAATATAATAAATAAATTCATTAAAATTTATTTTTATAAAAATGTTTTGATAATTTAATATCTTAGTAGTATAAAACAAAGAAAATCAGGATTTTGACATGTACGTTATTTTTAATCACAAAGGCAAACAATATAAAGTTTTTAAGGGCGATATATTAAAACTACCAAAATCCTCGGATTTGAAAAAAAATGATGTTCTTACACTTGAAAATATTGTTCTAATGAAATCAGACGATGATGGTATAATTATCGGCACACCAACTATTAAAGATGTGAAAATAAAAGCAAAAGTGATTGATCAAATAAGAGATAATAAAATTATTGTTTTTAAAAAAAAAAGAAGACACAATTACAGACGAAAAATTGGTCACAGACAAGATTTAACTCTAGTCAAAATAGAGGAAATTATTACATCTTCAAGTTCTAATAAAAAACCTAAAGATAATCAATCTAAGAAAGAGGTTTCAGATGGCTCATAAAAAAGCTGGTGGAAGCACCAGAAACGGTAGAGATAGTGCTGGGAGAAGACTGGGAGTTAAAAAGTTCGGTGGTGAAAAAGTAGTTGCTGGTAATATTATTCTTAGACAAAGGGGAACTAAGTTTCACCCAGGAAAAAATGTTTCAATAGGAAAGGATCATACAATTTTTGCGCTCACTGAAGGCTTTGTTACATTCAAAAAAAAATCTTCTGGGAAATCGTTCGTTGAAGTCCAGCAAATAAAATAATCACCTTTATTATGAAGTTTCTTGACGAGGCTAAAATCCATCTTAAAGCAGGAGATGGTGGAGCAGGTTGTGTGAGTTTTAGAAGAGAAAAATTCGTAGAATATGGTGGTCCTGATGGTGGAGACGGAGGTAGTGGAGGTAATATTTTATTTGAGTCTGAAGAAAACTTAAACACACTAATTGATTTTAGATATCAGCAACACTTCAAAGCTGAGAATGGCAAAAATGGTTCAGGAAAAAATAAAACAGGTCAAAATGGGAAAAACGTTGTTATTAAAGTACCTGTTGGAACTGTAATTATGGATGCTGATAAAAATGAAATATATAGAGATCTAGTAAAAAAGAATGAAAAATTTTTAATTTTAAAAGGTGGGAAGGGTGGAGTAGGCAATTTAAGATTTAAATCATCAACAAATCAAGCTCCCAGAAAATCTACTAAAGGAAAAGTAGGTGAAGAGATTTGGGTATGGCTTAGACTTAAATTGATTGCTGATATTGGTTTTGTAGGTTTACCTAATTCAGGAAAATCAACTCTGTTATCAGTTTTATCTAATGCTAAAACAAAAGTTGCAAATTATCCTTTTACAACATTAAAACCCCAGCTTGGTCTTTTGAGATTCGAAGAAGGTGATGTAACTCTTGCGGATCTTCCTGGATTAATCTCTGGAGCTAATAAAGGCGTTGGTTTAGGTTTAAAATTTTTGGCTCATATAGAGCGATGTAGAGCCTTAGCTCACCTATGTGATTTGTCTGTAGAAAAGGATGAACAATTAATTGAAAATTACAAAATTATTAGAAATGAAATAGAAAATTATGGTAACTTGGTTTCTAAAAAGAAGGAAATAATCATTCTCACAAAAAGCGACTTGGTTTGCAAAAATAAAATCAGAAAAAGATCTCAAATTTTAAAAAAACATTCCAATTCTGATGTTACAATTATTTCTAGTCATAAAAAGGACGGAATAAATAAATTAAAATCTATTTTCCGTGAAATTTTAGATGAAAAAATTAAAACTTATTAAAAATGCTAAAAAGATTGTTATTAAAATAGGTTCGTCATTATTAGTTGATAACGGAAAATTTAATCATAAATGGTTAAGATCATTTGTTGAGGATCTCAATAACTTTTTAAGTAAAACCCAAATTATAATTGTTGCTTCTGGAGCAGTACCTTTGGGAAAGAGTTACCTAAAATTTAATACTCATGATGTTAACCTTAATATGAAGCAAGCATTTGCTGCTTGTGGTCAGATTTTTTTAATGAATAATTTCATTAAAGTTTTTGAAGAGAATAAAAGAAAGGTTGCTCAAATTCTTCTTACTTTTTCAGATACCGAAGACAGAAGAAGAAGTTTAAATTCTAGAGAAACGATAAAAAGTCTACTTTTGTCTGATGTTATACCAATAATAAATGAAAACGACACAGTGGCAACTGATGAATTAAAGTTTGGGGATAATGATAGATTAGCTGCAAGAGTTGCACAAATCGTAGAGGCTGATCTTTTAATTTTACTAACGGATGTAAAGGGTTTGTTTAATAAAAACCCAAAATATAATGTGGATGCGAAGTTAGTTGAGACAGTAAAAAAAATAGATTCTCAAATTTATAAGATGGCTAGTTCTCAAACAAATTCTTATGGTACTGGAGGAATGTTTACGAAAATTCAAGCAGCTGAAATAGCTGGAAGTTACGGTTGTAATACATTGATTTTTCAAGGTAATATTGACAACCCTCTTGAAAATCTAAAAAAAAATGATGTTGGATCTCTTTTTGTTACAAATGAAAAAAAAAAGAAGGGAATGAAAAATTGGTTAGCAGGTTCAATAAATATTTCTGGAACCTTAGAAATAGATAATGGTGCTATAAATGCTTTAAAACACGGAGCTAGCTTATTACCTAGTGGGATACAAAAAGTCCTAGGAAAATTCTCAAAAGGAGACATAATTGAGATTATAGATTATAATGGAAAAAAAATTGGTAAAGGAATTAGTTATTATGATGCTAATGAAATTGAAATGATAAAAGGAAAAAAAAGTACTTTTATTAAAAAAATTTTAGGTTACGAAGGTAGAGAGGAAATAATTCATAGGGATTATTTATATTTAAGTGAACAATGAATCTTGAAAACTTAGAACAAAATATTTTACAAATAGGAAAAAAAGCTAAAGAAGCATCACGATTTGTGTCTCAATTAAGTACAAAATCCAAAAATGAGATACTTTGCGCCGCTGCTCAGAACTTGTTAAAAAATAAAAAATCAATTATAAAAGCTAATGAACAAGATATAGAAGAAAATAAAGATAAACTTAATTCTGCAACGCTTGATAGACTTATTCTTGATGAGAAAAGAATAGAATCAATTAGTAACGGATTAGTTGAGATTTCTAGACTAGAAGATCCAGTTGGAAAAATAATTGAAAAATGGTCAAGACCAAACGGATTAAAAATTGAAAAAATGTCTATTCCGTTAGGTGTAATTGGTGTGATTTACGAATCAAGACCAAATGTTTCAGCTGATGCTGCTGGACTTTGTTTGAAGTCTGGAAATGCACTTATACTGCGTGGAGGATCTGAAAGTTTTAATTCTTCAAGTAAAATAGTTGAAATAATAAATCGTTCCTATGAAAATTTTAAACTACCCACTGGTGTTTTACAATATATTCCAACAAAAGACAGGAATGCCGTCGGTCATCTTTTAAGGATGGATAACTTCGTAGATGTTATTATTCCAAGGGGAGGTAGGTCTCTTATTGAAAGAGTAATTAATGAAAGTAAAGTTCATGTAATTAGACACTTAGATGGTATTTGTCACACCTATATTCACAAAACATCTACTCCTGATCTTTCAAAAGAGGTGGCGGTAAATGCAAAAATGAGAAGACCGGGTATTTGTGGAGCTACAGAAACTATTCTTATTGACGAAGAGATACTATCAACACATCTGCCTGGTATCATAAAATCTTTGACTGAAATGAATTGCGAGATTAGAGGTGATGAACATGTGTTAGAAATAAATAATTCTTTAAAGCTTGCGAATGAAAAAGACTGGCATACAGAATATCTAGACAAAATAGTATCTATCAAGACAATTTTTAATGGTGTTGAGGAAGCTGTGAATCATATAAACCTATACGGATCAGGTCATACGGATGCAATCCTTTCTGAGGATGAGAGTGCAGTTAATTTTTTTTTAAATAATGTAGACAGTGGAATTGTTATGCACAATACCTCTACTCAATTTGCAGATGGTGGAGAATTTGGAATGGGAGCTGAGATTGGAATTTCTACTTCTAAAGTTCATGCGAGAGGACCTGTCGGCGTTGCTCAGCTAACAAGTTTTAAGTATAAAGTTAAGGGCTCAGGTCAGATTCGTCCATAAATTGTTTAATTCAAAAAAAAAGTTTGTAGGTATATTAGGAGGATCATTTGATCCACCACATGATGGGCATCTATTTATAAGTAAATTTGCAAAAATAAAACTAGATATTAATGAAGTTTGGTGGATAGTCACAACAAATAACCCTTTAAAAAAAAATAGGATTAATTATAAAAAAAGATTAAAAAAAGTGAAAAGTTTTTTGACAAATCAAAATATTAAAGTTTTAGAAATTGAGGATTTGTCCAAAAATATTTATACAGTAGACCTTCTGGAGTATTTATTTAAAAAATTTCCACATAAAAAATTTATATGGCTAATGGGAGCTGATAGTCTCGTTAACTTTCACTTATGGAGAGACTGGAAAAAAATTTTTTATAATATTCCGATTGCAATTTTTGATCGCCCATCTTACTCTTTATTTATATCTAAATCAAAAGCGATATCATATTTTAAGGAAGATAGAATTAATAGTAAATTGTCAAAAAATTTAAAATATATGAAGACACCTAAGTGGTCGTTTATAACTGGCTTAACTCATTTACAATCCTCATCAAAAATAAGGCAAAAAAAAGTTGAATCATCATAAAGATATTAAAAATTTGTTAAAAAAAATTATAAAAGATTTGAATGATTTAAAGGCTATTGATATCAAATTCATAGATATAAAAAATAGGAGTGCTCTTGGTGACTTTTTATTAATTGTAACAGGAAACTCAAAAAGACACATCAACTCTATAGCTACAAAAATCATTCAGAATTACAAAAAAAAAGTAATTTCTGTTGAGGGCTTAAAATCTACTGAGTGGGTAATTGTTGATTTTGGAGATATTATTTTGAATATTTTCAAACAAGATACCAGAGAACATTATTCCTTAGAAAAAATATGGCAATCTGACTTAGAGGATGAAAAAATAAGTTTTGGTTAGATGAATATAAGTATTATTTCCCCCGGAAAGTTTAAAAAAAACACACCCTTCAACGAGATTTTTAATTATTATAAAAAAAGAATAAACCTTAATATTGATCTAAAAGAAGTCAAAACATTTAACTTTGAAAAGAAAAAAAAGTTATTATTTGAAAAAAACGAAATTACAAAGCATCTTAAAGCATCAGACTATATTGTGGTACTTGATAAAGATGGTAAAATGCTTTCAAGTAAAGACTTTTCAGTTTTTTTAAAAAAAAAAATGATAGAAAGAACTAAGAGAATTTGTTTTTTAATTGGTAGTGAGCTAGGTTTAGACGTATCTATTAAAAAATCTCACCAAATCATTTCCTTTGGAAAAAAAACTTGGCCGCACCAATTAATAAGAATTATGCTGATTGAGCAAATTTATAGATCATTAGAAATCATTAAAAACAGTTCTTATCACAAATAGAAGTAAAGGAATGAGAAAAATTTTATTATGTATTTTAGATGGATGGGGACTTGGAAAAAAAAATAAATATAATGCTATAGATGTAGCAAAAACTAAGAATTTTGACGCTATTGCCAAAAAGTTTGACATGGGAAGGCTATATGCATCTGAAAAGAAGGTAGGTTTACCTAATGGGCAGTTTGGAAACTCTGAAGTAGGCCACATGAATATTGGTGGAGGAAGAATAATTCTTCAAGATATTTTAAGAATTGATAGATCTTTTAAAAACGGTGATATTGAAAATGATTTTAATTTTTTAAAAATGATTAAAGAATCTGAAAGAATTCATATTTTAGGTATCTTGTCACCAGGAGGTGTTCATGGCCATCAAGACCATCTTTTTAAAATCATTGAGATATTAGAAAAAAAAAAGAAAGAAATTTTAATACACTGTTTTTTAGATGGTAGAGATAGCTCTCCAATTTCAGGCTATGATAACATGTTAAATTTAATGAAAAAAATTAAAAATAAAAAAAACATTAAAATAGCAAGTATTTGTGGGAGATTTTATTCAATGGACCGTGACAATAGATGGGATAGAATTAATTTAGCTTATAAAGCCATAATTGAAGGTTCTGCAGATCATCAAAAAAACCCTCTTAAATCCATTAAACAAAGCTATAGTGAAAAGATTACAGACGAATTTTTTAAACCCAAAAATTTTTCTAATTATTTAGGCGTAAAAAAAAATGACGGTTTTTTTATCACTAACTATAGGGCTGATAGAGTGAGGGAACTTTTAACGGCAATTTTTGATAAAGAATTTAATTATTTTAAAAGAAATAAAATTGCAGATTTCTCTTCGGCTATTAGTATGATTGAATATTCAAAAAGACTTAAAAAAAAAATAACTCCTTTGCTTAAGCCATTGATAGTTCGGGATAATTTAGGTGAGGTTTTTTCTAAAAAAAAATTAAGTCAACTTCGTATTGCAGAAACAGAAAAGTATGCTCATGTTACTTATTTTTTTAATGGAGGTGTTGAAGATAATTATGAGGGTGAAGATAGAGTTTTGATTCCCTCTCCTAGGGTTGAAACTTATGATCAAAGACCAGAAATGTCAGCAATAGAACTGACTAAAGAGTTAGTAAATAGGGTTAAAAAGAAAAAATATAGTTTAATAGTAACTAATTTTGCAAATACTGACATGGTAGGCCACACGGGCAATTTTGAGGCCACTGTAAAAGCTGTTGAAACAGTTGATATTTGTATAGGAAAAATTTTAGAACAATGTAAAAAAAGTGGTTATACTTTAATTTTAACATCTGACCATGGAAATGCAGATTTGATGTATGATGAAAAAAAATCTATTCCTTGTACAACCCACTCAATAAACCCTGTGCCTTTTATAATTTGTGAAAAAGTTAAACTAAAAAAAAAAGAAGGTATTTTGGCAGATATTGCACCAACAATTTTAGATCTAATGAAGTTAGAAAAGCCAAGAAGTATGAATGGTTGTAGTCTTTTAATATGAGATTAATAATATTCTCATTATTCGTACTTATTTACGATGTTTGTTTTTGTTTAGAAGATAAAAATTTTAAAAAAAAACTTTCAGCTTTAAAAAAGCAAACGGTTACTATACATAATGACATTCTAAAGAATGATGACGAGCTTAAAAAAATTAAAATTGACATTGAAAGAAATAGTCAAAAAAAGACAATCTTTGAAAAACATATAAAGGACAAGGAAATTGTAAGTAGAAGACTTTTTCTTTTATTACAAGATAAAATTTATATTTCTCCTATTAATAAATTTATAAAAAGCTTAACAATTCAGTCCGACGACCTAATTACTAAACAGATTATTAGGGAGTTTTTCCTTAAAGAAGCAAAGACAAACATAAATCAGTTTCTTGAAAGTATTGAGGGAATTGAGGAAATCAAAAAAGAATTGAATGGGAAAATTATAGTTTTTGAAAAGAAAAAGAAAGACTTAAGAAGAAAATTAAAAACTTTAGAGAAAAAAATGAAAGAAGTATCCAAATTACAAAAAAAGGTAAAAGTTGATGTAGCTTTAAAGATAAAAGAGAAAAAACTTAAGGAAAAAGCAAAAAATCTAAATGAATTAGTCAGTGGTGTTGAAAAAAAAAAAAAAAGTAAAATATCTATAAGTGGTAATATTCAATATCCGGTAAGAGGTGAAATTATTTCTAATTATGGAGAAGGAAAAGATATAAGAGAGTCAAAGAATGGCATAGTGTTTAAAGTTTCAAAAGATTCTTTTGTAACATCACCTATAAATGGTATGGTTGTTTATGCTAACCAATTTAGGAGCTATGGAAATCTAGTGATAATAGAAAACGATGAAGGCTTTTACTGTATTTTGTCTGGAATGAAAAATATTTTAATTTCATCAGGTATTGAAGTTTTAAAGGGAGAACCTATTGCAAAGTTAAATACTGGAAAAAATAGTCAACTTTATTTTGAGTTAAGATTGAATGGTAAAATTGTTAATCCCAAATCAAAAGTTGAGATTTTATAAAAAAACTGCATAATCAAACAATGATCAAACTTTTAGTATATATCTTTTTATTATCACTTAATTTTTCAGATGTGAACTCTGAAGATGACAAAGAAGTATATAAACATTTAAATCTATTTGGCGAAGCATTTGAAAAAATAAAAAATAATTATGTAGAAGAAGTTTCATCTAAGGAATTAGTGGAAGCAGCAATTGAAGGAATGTTAAGTTCTCTTGACCCTCACTCTACCTTTTTAAATACAGATGAATTAAAAGAACTTAAAGTTCAAACAAAAGGAGAATTTGGTGGATTAGGCATAGAAGTTACTTTAGAAAATGGTTTTGTTAAGGTAATTTCACCTATTGATGATACTCCAGCTTCAAGAGCAGGAATTTTGGCAGGAGATCTCATTACTCATTTAGATGACGAGCCAGTTTTGGGAATGACATTGTCTGAAGCTGTCTCCCTAATGAGAGGCAAAGCTGGATCAAAAATTAAATTAACTGTAAATAGAGAAGAAAATAAAACTCTTCAAATTGTAATTACAAGAGCTGTGATAGAATTGAAAGCAGTAAAAGCAAAAGTTCAAAATAATATCGGATATATAAGAGTATCATCTTTTAATCAAAAGGTTGATACTGAAATTATTAAAGCTATAAGCAAGTTCAAAAAGGACAATAAAATTATAGGTTATGTCCTTGATTTGAGAAATAACCCTGGTGGTCTACTTGATCAGGCTGTCAATGTAACAGATATTTTCTTAGGTAGAGGAGAAATTGTCTCAACAAGAGGAAGATTTGAAAGAGACGGCAGCAGATTTAATTCCGTTAAAAAAGATCTGACGGATGGCCTACCTTTAGTAGTTTTGATTAACCAAGGTAGTGCATCAGCTTCAGAAATTGTAGCAGGAGCTTTACAAGATCATAAGAGAGCAATTATTATGGGTACTAAATCTTTTGGAAAAGGCTCAGTTCAAACTATTCTTCCATCCGGAGAAAATGTTGCTTTAAAACTTACCACTGCTAAATATTATACACCACTTGGAAGATCTATCCAAAAAACTGGAATTGATCCTGATATTTTAGTTGAACAAGCAGAATTAAAAAAGTTGTCAGAATCTGAAATTCCTTCAAGAAAAGAAGCAGATCTAAGAGGTGCTATAGAAAATGATCAAAATTCAACTAAAGAAAAAGAACCTAGTAAAAAGAAAGTAGAAGATTCTTCAAACGATTACCAATTGAGTAGAGCTTTTGATCTTATACTTGCTCTTGATATGGCAAATAGTAACTATAGACAACAATAAGTCTCCCAAAAAAATATGAAAGCTTTTAGAAAAGGAATTGGTGTGTTCCTAATTAATCAGAATAACAAACTTTGGGTTGGAAAAAGAATAGATTTTAAAAATGACTATTGGCAAATGCCACAAGGTGGTATTGATAATAATGAAAACCCAAAACAAGCTATGATAAGAGAACTAGGAGAGGAGGTTGGAATTAAAAAAAACTACGAAATTATTATGGAGCTTGAAGGATGGCTGTCATATTCACTTCCAAGTTCTCTTAAAAAAATTGTTTGGGATGGAAAATATGTAGGTCAAATTCAAAAATGGTTTGCTTGTAGGTTTTTTGGAAAAGACGAAGAGTTTAATCTTGAAACTCATAAACCCGAATTTGAGGATTGGAAATGGATAAAGCCAAAGGACGCTTTGAAATTAGTTGTTCCGTTTAAAAAAAAACTATATAAAGATGTTTTAAAAGGTTTTGAGAACCTTTATTAAGAGTAATATAATTTCTTAGAAATCCTCATTTTTTCAGCTTCTTTTTTATCATCAGTTTTTTCAACTTTGAAGTCGGAAGTTTTTAAAATATCCTCACTTAAGAGCGTGCATTTATTTTCTGAAACCTCAACAATACCTCCATTTACTAAAAAAGTTTCAACCATTTTTTTATTTTGGTATATATAAGCAATACCAGTTCTGAGAGTAGTTAGGAAGGGCATGTGGTTTTTTAATATACCAAAATCTCCTTCTATTCCTGGCAAGATACAAAGGTCAATCTCGTCATTAAAGATGGTTTGCTGTGGTGAAATTATTTCAAGATTAAATGACATTATAATTTATTTTTCAATCTTTTTAGATTTTTCAATTGCTTCCTCTATTGTTCCAACCATGTAAAATGCAGCCTCAGGTATATCATCATACTTTCCATTTACTAGATCATTAAAGCCTTTGATTGTGTCTTGTAAATTAACAAAAACACCAGGAGTTCCTGTAAAAACTTCTGCTACATGAAAAGGCTGAGAAAGAAATTTCTGAATTTTTCTAGCACGATCAACAACTAATTTATCATCTTCAGATAATTCATCCATTCCTAGAATAGCTATGATATCTTGTAGTGATTTATATTTTTGCAATGTTTCTTGGACTTTTCTTGCAACATTGTAATGTTCTTCACCTATAATTCTTGGATCAAGAATTCTTGAAGTTGAGTCTAAGGGATCAACTGCTGGATAAATTCCCAATTCAGCAATTTGTCTAGATAAGACTGTTGTAGCATCTAAGTGAGCAAAAGATGTTGCAGGAGCAGGATCTGTTAAATCATCAGCAGGCACATAGATTGCTTGAACAGATGTGATTGAACCTTTGTTAGTAGATGTTATTCTTTCTTGAAGAGCTCCCATATCTGTTGAAAGTGTTGGTTGATAACCTACAGCCGAAGGTATTCTTCCAAGCAAAGCTGACACTTCTGATCCAGCTTGAGTAAATCTGAAAATATTATCTACAAATAAAAGAACATCTTGTCCTTCTTCATCTCTAAAATACTCTGCAAGCGTTAAACCTGTTAATGCCACCCTAGCCCTTGCTCCAGGTGGCTCATTCATCTGACCATATACTAAAGCAGCTTTTGATTCGTTTGAGTCAAGCTTAATAACACCAGACTCAATCATTTCATGATACAGATCATTTCCTTCTCTTGTTCTTTCTCCAACACCAGCAAAGACTGAATAACCACCATGTCCTTTAGCAATGTTATTGATTAATTCCATAATTAAAACAGTTTTTCCAACACCAGCACCACCAAATAAGCCAATTTTCCCACCCTTTGCATAAGGAGCCAATAAATCAACAACTTTGATTCCTGTAACTAAAACTTCAGTTTCTGTTGATTGATCTATAAATTCAGGTGCACTTTTATGAATAGGTGATTTTAATTTAGTTTTCAGATCACCTCTTTCGTCAATAGGTTCACCAACTACATTTAAAATTCTGCCAAGTGTTTCTGGACCAACAGGCACGGAAATAGGATTTCCAGTATCTTTTACTTTTTGTCCTCTAATTAGACCATCTGTAGAATCCATTGCGATGGTTCTAACAGTATTTTCACCTAAGTGTTGAGCTACTTCTAACACTAAATCTTTATTTTCATGGTTGACTATTAATGCATCTAATATTTGTGGTAATTTTTCTTCAAAGGATACGTCAACAACCGCTCCTAATATTTGTTTAATTTTTCCAATATTTTCTGTCATATCAATATCTCCTTAAGTTTAAACTGCCTCAGCTCCTGAAATAATTTCAATTAGCTCTTTTGTAATGAGAGCTTGCCTAGATCTGTTATAAAACAGAGTAAGCTTATCAATCATATCATTTGCATTTCTTGTTGCATTGTCCATCGCTGTCATTCTTGAGCCTTGTTCACTTGCTAAGTTTTCAAGTAGAGCTGAATGAATTTGGATTGCAATGTTTTTAGGAATTATGTCATCTAAAATTACTTCTTCATTTGGTTCAAAATCATACATAATAGATTTTGTTTGATTTTCTGATTTATTATCTTTTTCAACAGGAAGGAGTTTTTGAGACTCAACATGTTGTGAAATTGCACTTTTAAATTTAGTATATATCAAATAGCATTCTGAGATTTCATTATTAAAAAAAAGTTTAAGAACACTGTCCCTAATTGAACTTGCAACCTCAAATTCAATTCTAGGGTTTGCAAAGTCAGAGATTAAATCAATTGTTAAATCTTTGTAGTGCCTTCTAAGGGCTTGGTAGGCTTTTTTACCAACAAATAAAAATTTAAAGTCTTTTCCATTTTTCTTAAGTATGTTTATTAAATTTTTTGTATGCTTGATTATTGAGCCGTTAAACCCTCCGCACAACCCTCTATCTGCAGAACAAACAATTAGTAAGACTGTTTTTTTGTTAATGGTTTTACTAAACTTAAGATTATTTGTATTGGATCGAGAGATAAGAGACAGAACAATATCTTTCATTTTATTTGCGTAAGGCCTTGATTTTTCTGCATTATCTTGTGCTCTTTTCAATTTTGCTGCTGCAACCATTTTCATTGCAGATGTTATTTTTTTTGTTGATTTTACGCTTGATATTCTATTTCTAAGATCTTTTAGGCTTGGCATTTATTTATTGTAAAAATTCGTTAGTAGTTGATTCAAGAAATTTATTAAGTTTTGATTCAGTCTCTTCAGATAAGGATTTTTGGTCTTTGATGGTTTTAAGAATATCTTTACCATCACTTCGTAACTTTTTAAGTAAAAAACCTTCAAATTTTGTTATTTCTGAAATTTCAATTTTATCTAAGAAGCCCTTAACACCTGAAAAGATTACTACAACCTGCTCTTCTACTTTCAAAGGTGTGTATTGAGGCTGTTTAAGGATTTCAGTCAGCCTCCTTCCTCTCTCAAGAAGGTTTCTAGTTGATTGGTCAAGGTCAGATGCAAATTGCGAAAAGGCTTCCATTTCCCTGAATTGTGCCAGATCAAGTTTAATTGATCCTGAAACTTGTTTCATTGCTTTAATTTGAGCTGCAGATCCAACACGACTGACGGATAAACCAACGTTTACCGCAGGTCTTATTCCCTTAAAAAAAAGTTCTGTCTCCAAAAAAATTTGTCCATCTGTAATAGAAATTACATTAGTAGGGATATAAGCAGACACGTCTCCCGCCTGAGTTTCAATTACAGGCAATGAGGTTAAAGAACCAGATCCGTTAGCATCACTCATTTTTGCAGCTCTTTCTAAAAGTCTTGAGTGAATATAAAAAACATCGCCTGGAAATGCTTCTCTACCCGGAGGTCTTCTTAGAAGTAAAGACATTTGTCTGTAGGCTACGGCCTGTTTAGATAAATCGTCGTAAAAAATTACCCCATGCATTCCATTATCTCTAAAAAACTCACCCATTGCACATCCGGTATAAGGGGCTAAAAATTGAAGGGGCGCTGGATCAGAAGCTGTAGCTGCTACAACGATTGAATATTTGAGTGCATCATTTTCTTCCAGCGTTTTAACAATTTGTGCAACCGTAGATCTTTTTTGGCCTATTGAAACATAAATACAATAAAGTTTTTTTGATTCATCGTCCGATTCATTGGTTTCTTTTTGATTTAGAATTGTGTCTATGATCACAGCTGTTTTTCCAGTTTGCCTATCACCTATGATCAACTCTCTTTGTCCTCTCCCTATTGGTATTAGACTATCAATAGCTTTTAAACCAGTTTGCATAGGTTCATTAACTGATTTTCTAGGTATTATACCAGGTGCCTTCAGTTCTGCTCTTCTCATTTTTACATCTTTGAGAGGACCTTTCCCGTCAATTGGGTTCCCAAGCCCATCAACAACTCTTCCAAGAAGAGACTTACCGGTTGGAACTTCTACAATAGATTGTGTTCTTTTTACAACATCGCCTTCTTTGATAGATTTATCACTTCCAAAAATAACAACGCCAACGTTATCTTCTTCAAGGTTAAGCGCCATACCTTTAACTTTGCCAGGAAATTCAACCATCTCTCCAGCCTGAACATTATCTAAACCGTAAACTCTAGCAATACCATCTCCAACAGTAAGGACGGTTCCGACTTCAGAGACTTTTGCTTCATCACTTACATCTTTTATTTCTTTTTTTAAGATAGATGATATTTCAGATGCATTTATGGACATGATTAATTTAACCTTTCATTAAAATTATAATCTTGCAATTTATTTCTTATAGAGTTGTCTATCATTATAGAATTAACTTTTAAAATAATTCCACCAATTATACTCTTATCATTTATTTGCTTAAGCTTTATTTTACAATTAAGTGTTTTTTCTAGAGAGGACTGAATTTTTTTTTGTACAGTTTTGTCAATTGAGTCTACCGTTGTAACAGTAACTTCTAATACACCATTTTTTTTGTCTAGTAGGTTATTAAATTCAATAAATATTTTTTTTAGCAAAAAGAGTTTTCCGTTATTTGCTAATGTTACCAAAAAACTTGAAAAATTTTCACAAAGATTTGTTTTTCTTAAGATCTCTAATAGTATTTTTTTTTTTTTAGTTGGATTTATTAAAGGTGTTTGAAAAAAAAGTTTTAATTCGTCCAGTTTATTATACATCTTTATGAAATCATCAAAGTTACTTTTTGTTTTTTTTACATCTGAATCATTATTATTACATGATAACAGTAGTGCCTTAGCATATCTATTTGCAGTTTCAGTTTTATATGTAGATTTGTTTGTCAAAATAAGTTCTATCAATATTTATTTAGGGTTTTTATCACAAGAATTAGATCTATTCAATCACTGATTATTTAATAATTTATAAAAAATTAATTGGATCAACATCAATATGTAATTTAATTTTTGGTGGAACTTTAAATTTTTTGATAAATTCTTTAATGTTAGATTGTGAAGCAAAATTTTTTTTTAATTTGATTAATAGTCTATATCTATATTTTTTATTTTTCATTGAGATCACAGCAGGTGCTGGCCCAAAAATATCAGTATTACTGAAATTTTTCTTAAGATTACGAGATAAAAAATCACTAAATTGCCTACATTTAATTTCACTAATTGAGGTGATTATCAAAGATATAAAATTTGAAAAAGGTGGATGTTCAAATTTTTTTCTTCTTTCAATCTCATCATCATAAAAATTATTAAAGGAGTATTCTTTACAATTTTTAAAAACTAAATGTTCTGGCTGAAAGGTTTGAATAAGAACATTTCCTACTTGATTTTTTCTGCCAGCTCTTCCAGAAACTTGAATTATTTGCTGAAAACATTTTTCAAAAGATCTGAAATCAAAATCATTTAAGAAATGATCAATATTTAAAATTCCAACTGTTTTTAGGTGGGGAAAATTATGTCCTTTTGATAAAATTTGTGTTCCAATAATTATATCTACTTCATTATTAATTATTTTTTTAAGTATAGAATTCAAATTTGCTTTATTTTTCATTGAATCGCTAGAAATAAATATACTTCTTGATTTTGGGAACTTTTTTTTAATCTCTTCATATATTTTTTCAATACCCTCTCCAGGAAAAATTATAGAATTCATTGATTTGCAATTATCGCAATAATTTTTAAACTTTTCACGATAGGAGCAATGATGACATAGTAAAAAACTTTCTTTATCCGTGAAATTATGCAGAACCAAAGATACATTACAGTTTGGACATTGTTTAATAAACCCACATTTTTTGCAAAGAATAAATGAAGTATAGCCTCTTTTATTTACAAAAATCATTGTTTGAAGCTTTGAATTTAAATTTTTTTTAATTTCAACTAAAAGGTTATTTGAAATTATATTTTTCTCTTTTTTCATATCTAATATTTGAATTTCTGGAAGAGGAACTCCATTTACTCTTTTGGACATTTGAACTTCTTCAAATTTTTTTTTTTTACAGTTGTAAAAATTTTCAATTGATGGTGTTGCTGAACTTAGAATAATTGGACAATCAGAATTTTTAGCTCTAACTATAGCAAAGTCTCTGGCATTTATTATTAATTTATCTTCTTGTTTGTAAGATGGGTCGTGTTCTTCATCAACTACGATTATTCCTAAATTTTTAAATGGTAGAAATAAAGAAGATCGAGTGCCAATTATGAGAATTGATTTATTCAAAATTACATGATTCCAAATTTTTGCTTTTTGTTTAGCCTTTATTGATGAATGATAAATTTCAGCTTTTATTCCAAAATCTGTAAAAATTTCTTTCACCCATTCTTTAGTTAAAATTATTTCAGGTACTAAAATCAGACATTGAAATTCTTTTTCAAGTTTTTCCTTTACAATGTTCATATAAACTCTTGTTTTACCTGAGCCTGTGACTCCATTAAGTGATATTACACCGAAAGAATTTATATTTTTTTTTTTAAAACTAAAAAGAGCTTTTTTTTGCTCTTCAGATAAAATTGGCAGTTTAAAGTCGTGACGATAATCTAATTGTTCAAGTTTATTTAAATTTTCACTAAATCCTGATAAAAAATTTTTCAATATAATTGATAAAGAATTGCATGTGTATTTAGAGAGAAAATTTATACTTTTAATGATTTCTTCATTAAAAAAATAATCGCAATAATTATACTCAATCTCAGCTAACTTTTTCTTTATCCCAATTCTTTCTGGTTTATTAAGAATTATACCGATTTGTTTTTTATTTCTAAACTTAACTTTTACAATTTGGCCAATTTTTGGTTTGCTTTTTTCCAATAATTTTTCTTTGTAGAAAAAAGTTTTATCATTAATTGGAAGGGCTAAAAGAATTTCTAGAATCATTTTTTTAAATTAAACTTGAAATTTACCCGGAAACATTAAAGTATTGTATCATTAAATTTTTTTTTTATGTTGGGTAAAAAAATAAAAATAGAAGATATTGAAAAATTTCTTTCTGAAAACCCTAATTTTTTTATTGATCAACCTAAAGCTCTTGAAGGTCTAAAGTTTCCTTCTTTAGAAAAGAATAATAGTTTAGGAAATAAGGTAATATCCTTCAAAGACTGGTTAATTAATAATTTGCGTTTTGAAAAAGAAGGGTTAATAGAAAATGCAAAATATAATTATTTAACACAAAAAAAAATTCATCAAGCAGTGATCTCAATAATTTATATAAGTGATTTAAAAGAGTTTTTCACCTATGTAAACATTGAATTACCTAAAATTTTTCATTTGGAAGTTGTCAATATTGTATCTACAAATAAGAAATTAAGTTCTAAATATAATTTAATTTTTATTGAGGAAAGTGATGTTGATAAACATTATCGCTTAAATAACCACTTTATTATGGATGCAGTTGATGATCAATCAATTTTATATAACAATACAAAAAAAAAAATAAACTCTAATGCAATCTTTTCCTTAAATATAAAATCTTTTGATTATTTTCCTCTATTGATTTTTGCAAGTGTGGATAAACATTTTGTAAGTAATAGAGCATATGATTTGATATTATTTCTTTCTAAAATAATTCAGTTTAAATTAGAAAAACTTCTTATATGAATTCAATGTTAAATGAAGAAATTAGATATTGGTTAGAGTGGATAACTTCGGAAAAAAGGTTGAGTTTAAATACTCAAAAATCCTATCAAAGAGATTTGTTTTGTTTTTTGGACTTTTTAGAATCATATAAAAATAAATCTATACAATTGAATGACTTGGAATACCTTGATTCAGATTCTATCACATCATGGTTTGTATCAAGAATTAAAAGTGGAGTAAGTCATAGAAGTAATGCAAGGTCACTTTCGTCTGTAAAAAGTTTCTTAAGTTTTTTAGTAAAAAATAAATTTATTAACTTTTCATCAATTTTAAGATTGAAAGGACCAAAATTTAATTTTGAACTCCCTAGACCACTATCACAGAGTCAGGTAACCAAAATCGTTGAAAAAATTTGTAAAGGAAACAAAGAATGGGTAGTTTTGAGAAATTTTTTAATAATTATATTAATGTGGGGTTACGGTCTGAGAATAAGCGAAGTTTTAAATATAAAAAAGAGTGAGTTAAATGGTTCTGATTTAGTAATAATTGGTAAAGGAAATAAAAGTAGAATTATTCCAGTGTCATTAGATACTTTAAATCTTTTAAAAAAATTAAGCGAAATTTCTCCTGGAAATTTAGTTAATAATGATTTTGTTTTTTTAGGAGAAAGAGGAAAAAAATTGAAACCAGAGATTATTCAGAGATTAATGAGAAATATAAGAAATGAACTGAGCCTTCACGAAAAAGCCTCACCCCATTCTCTAAGGCACACTTTTGCAACAAATCTTTTAGAACAAATGGTTGACTTAAGATCCATTCAAGAACTACTTGGTCACTCTTCATTATCAACAACTCAAAAGTACACCAAAGTAAGCCAGGAGAGACTAAAGGAAGTTATTGAAAAAAATCATCCAAGATCATAATCTTTACTAAGATGTTTCGTACCTGAATGTAAGTTTCATTTCGCCAGCAACTTTAACTATTTGCGCTAAACACTCAGGAGCGTTTTCGTCTCTAATTGAAATTGCAAATCGTGATATATATTGAGTATTTTCAGGAAAAGAGATCTTTTCAGTGTTCATTCTAATTATTAATGCATTATTATCGTCAAGTGTTTTTATTATTCTATGAAGTAAACCTTTTTTATCGTCACCTGATAAAACAATTCTGTGTGTAATTTTTGAAGTAGGACCTGTGTCTGTATTTAGCGGAAGTTTTTTTATTTGTGTTTGTCCATCTTTTAAGGATGAGAGATTTGAAACATCTTTTTGAAGATTGTCTAGGTTTATTTTGTTAGTAGTTTGATAAACCATTGTCAACTCACATACTCTTCCTAAAGTAGCGAAAGTAACACCTGAGAATTCACCACCAATCTCTGTTAAATGTGAAGTTATTTGAGATATAAGGTTTGGTTTATTTTCTCCTAGGTAAGAAATTAAAACATTTTCAGTCATTTATGAAACTCCCATTGAAACTTTCATTGCTTCACCAATTTTTGTTATAGTTTCAGCTACTTCAACACCAGCTAATTTAAGTGCTTCTTTCTTTGCATCAGCAGTTTCTGCACCACTATTAACAATTGCTCCTGCGTGTCCAAGCTTTCTCCCTTTGGGAGCTGCTGCGCCGGCTACAAAAGCAGCAACAGGTTTCTTGAACTTACTACTCCAGGTTCTTATAAATTCAGCACCTTCAATTTCTGCGGTACCTCCTATTTCACCAATTAATACTATTCCGTCGGTTTCAGAATCATTGAGAAATAGTTCTAATGCATCTACAAAATTTGTACCGTTAACAGGGTCTCCACCAATACCGATAATAGTTGACTGACCTAACTGAGCAGTTTGTACAGCTGACTCATATGATAAAGTTCCAGATCTTGAAACAACTCCTATTCTTCCGGGTTTACATATATGACCAGGTATAATACCAATTTTTCCTATTCCTGGTGTTAATACTCCCGGACAATTTGGTCCAACAAGTCTTGTTTTGGAACCTTTCATTTCCCTTCTAACTCTTTGCATATCACTTGTGGGAATTCCATCAGTGATGCAAACAACGAGATCAAGTTCAGCTTCAACTGCTTCAAGTATTGCATCAGCTGCAAATGGAGGAGGAACAAAAACCCCACTTGCATTACAACCAGTTTTTTTCTTTGCTTCAGCAACGGTATTAAAAACTGGAACATCTAGATGTTTAGAGCCTCCTTTTTCTGGTGTAACGCCCCCAACTATGTTGGTATTGTATTCAATAGCTCTTTCAGAGTGAAATGTCCCTTGGGCTCCTGTAAATCCTTGACAAATTATTTTAGATTCTTTTGTAAGTAAAACCGCCACTACTTTATATCCTTAACTAAATTTACTATATCTTGGGCTGCTTGTTCCATTGTTTCAACTGGCTTTATTGGGAAGCCAGAGTTATTGAGAATATCCATACCCATTTCTACGTTTGTTCCTTCTAGTCTTACTACAAGGGGTTTATTTAAACCAACTTCTCTAGATGCATCCACTAGACCTTGTGCAATGTCGTTACACCTCATCATACCCCCAAAAATGTTAATTAAAATTCCTTTGACGTCTGGATCTTTGTAAATTAGCTTAAACGCAGCGGCAACTCTTGTCGGTGTGGCAGCACCTGCAACGTCCATAAAGTTTGCTGCCTCTCCACCATAATATTTAATTATATCCATAGTTGACATTGACAAACCAGCACCATTGACCATCAAGCCAATATTCCCGTCTAACTTAACATAGTTTAAGTCATGTCTAGCTGCCTCAAGCTCTAGAGGATCATATTCATTTTCATCTTTCATTTCAGCAACTTGTCTTTGTCTATAGAGTGCATTATCGTCAAAAGAGGCTTTACAATCCAAAACTACAACGTCTCCACCTTTTACTACGGCGAAAGGGTTGACTTCAATAAGAGCTGCGTCAAGCGAGGTGAACGCTTTGTATATACCTAAGATATTTTTTTGAGCTTTTTTTGCTGCTACCCCAGTCAGACCAAGATTATAAGCTATTGTTCTAGCATGGTGGGTAAGTAAGTCACCTCCAGGGGAAATTTTTAATTTATGAATCTCATCAGGGTTTTTCTCCGCAACTTCTTCAATGTTAACACCACCTTTTTTTGAGGTGATAATTGTATTTCCTCCAGTTTCTCTGTCTACAGTTATACAAAAGTATAGCTCTTTTTCAATCTCATAACCTTTTTCTAAATAAACTCTCCTAACTGTTTTTCCTTCTTCACTTGTCTGAGGTGTAATAATTTTCATTCCTATCATTTTGTCAACTGTTTCTACAACCTCTTCATTGTTTTTACATAGTTTTACCCCACCTGCTTTGCCCCTACCGCCTGCATGAACTTGAGCTTTTACGATTATTTTTTCTTCATTTAACCATGAAACAATATTTTCTGCTTCATGTGTTTGATAGACTACTTCTCCAGGTGGGACCACCACACCAAATTTTGACAATAGTTGTTTTGGTTGATATTCATGTATATCCATATCTAATTTCCTAGATGGCGATTATACTTAAAAATAAATTATTTGAAACAGTTTTAATAAAAAGTAATACTTTAAAGCAAAAAAATATCAGTTTTCATTTGCGACAAGTAACTTTTTACATTTTTGTACAAGCTCATCAACAGCTCCCACAGAATTATCAAACTCATTTTTTTCAGAACCTTTTAAATCTAGCTCAATTATTTCCTCTACACCATTCTTACTTATAACAACGGGAACTCCAACACATAACCCTTTAACATTGTATTCACCTTCAAGATAAGCACTGCATGGTAAGATTCTTTTTTTATCAAATAAATAAGATTCAAGCATCTCTATGGCACTTGCAGCTGGTGAAAAAAAAGCAGAACTGTTTTTCATCAAGGCAACAATTTCACCTCCACCATTTCTTGTTCTAGAAATAATTTCCTCAACTTTGTCTTTGCTTATTCTTTTTTTTTTAATAAATTCATCTATAGGAATACCAGATACAGATGTAAATCTTAATAACGGTACCATTGAGTCTCCATGCCCACCTAAAACCATTGTTTGTATTGAATCAGTTGAAATTGCTAACTCATTGGAGAGAAAAAACTTAAATCTCGCAGAGTCTAATATTCCAGCCATACCCACAATCATTCTTTTATTAATACCTGCAATTTCTTTAAGAGACCAAACCATAGCGTCAAGTGGATTTGTTACGCAAATTACAAAAGCATTAGGAGAATATTCTTTGATTGCGTTCCCTAGCTCTTTCATAATTGAAAAATTAGTTTCAACTAGGTCGTCTCTGGACATTCCTGGTTTTCTTGGAATTCCAGCAGTAATAATTATTGCATCACTATTTTTGATTTTAGAAACATCATCAGTACCTAATATTTTTGTATTTAGGTTTTCAGCTGAGAGACTTTGAGATAAGTCTAAGCACTTTCCTTCGGCTAATCCTTTTACTCTGTCAATGAGTGTGATATTTCCTAATCTCTTTCTAGATATACTAAAGGCTAGTATTGTTCCTATATTTCCAGCCCCAATAAGACTGATTTTTTTGTCATGGCCCATCGGTTGTAATTCTATATTA